>CP070811.1:1793082-1810513 GCA_020343875.1 Anaerolineales bacterium
ACGTCCATCAATCGCCCATTAAGTTCCAGCTGACGGATGCGCCGCCAGCCGTAGCGTGCCACGTGATGGCTGGCCACTTGATGCAGACGCCAGTTGGCATGTTCGACTATGGCGATCAGGTAGCCAATCTCCCGCTCATGGCAGAAGACCACCGATGCATCAAAGATGCCCGAGGCAATTTTTTGCCCTCGATACGCCTTACGCACACCCAAGAAAAGGAACTCGGCGTTTTCCTGTTTCTGGTCTTTGGGGGGGGCGTCCTGCTGACCATTGCTAGCACCATCCCTGGGGATTGAGCCCTTGGAGGCTCCCATCTTGGCCGGATAGCGCCAGGATTGGTACACATCCAGCACGAGGCGAGGACGAGAGAACAGACGTGGGATGATGGGCAGTACCAGCTGGACGGCGCGGCGACG
Organism: Anaerolineales bacterium; assembly: GCA_020343875.1. GTDB lineage: Bacteria > Chloroflexota > Anaerolineae > 4572-78 > NAK82. The sequence continues at coordinate 1,793,499 of CP070811.1, forward strand.
CTTTAGGTCGCGGAATAACTTGCCAGTGCTGGTAGTCAGGATGCCTACGCCGACCACCCTCTCCTCATCCAGAGCAACCACGCCGAATCCCCACTCCGAAAGACAAATCTCCGCATACAACCTGGTCAGAAATGGCTTGCCCAACTTCGTCAGCAATGTGCCAGGTTGACCCTCGGTGTGGATCTCAGCCACCTGGTCTGCGTGGTGTGGTTCCATAAGCTTGTATTCCATCAAGCGATTCCTCCCAGAAGTACGTCACGTGATTTGGGGCAAGTACGGGATCTTCCTGACCGGCTGTTTCTCTTGAGCGTGACTAGACTCAGCAAGTATACATTGCCCGGCTATCTCTCGCAAATCGTTTGGGGTGTCAGGAAGTGGTCGGAAAGAGGTGATATGTGCCCATAGGACGCCCAACTCAGGGCTTGAAATAGATTATCTCTCCTACTCCCATCCGGGCCAAAGCCTCTTCCGCGTAGTGACATACCACGTAGCTATCATCGTCTAGCGCTTGGATGAGAGCAGGGATGGCATCGGGGCTTTGAATGGGAACCAGGGCACGGGCGGCGCGGATGCGCACCCAGGGGCGTGCGCTCTCCAATGCTTCGATGAGTGGGCTGGTTGCAGCATCTCCAAGTTTGCTCAGCGCGTCGGCGGCGTGATCTCCACTGCTGCCCTGTTCTTCTCGCATCACCCGGGCCAGCTTCGCGATCGCGACTTCCGCTTTCAACTCCCCCAAGGCCAGTGCTGCGCCAGATCGCACCATTTCGTTGACGTCGTCCAGCACACCCATGAGGGCGGCGATGGCACTCTGGGTGCCCATCTCCCATAGGGCGCGCACCGCCCAGAAACGGGCATCGATATCTCCTTCTGATAGCACAGCTCTCAGGGGTGGCAGAGAATCTTCCCCCATCTGCCCCAATGCAACTGCTCTGGCTTCGCAGTCGCCATCATCCGATCCGATTAGTTGGATAGGTAGTTGGTCAAGCATCGTCTACCACGCATCTAAAACCCCAGGTCTGACAGGCCGCGGGAAAAGTTGGCGAAGGTCGGCTGCCGTTTGAGGCGGATCAGATGGGCCAGGCATCGGCAATCCGATGCGCCAAAGTTGGGCACCGGCACGCGTGCGCCCGGAATGGCTCGCAGTGCGGACGCCCATACACATTCTTTGCGCTTATTCTCCACGGCCCACCAAATTTCGACTAGAGTTGCATGAACCAGCAGGTAATCGACGTGCCAGCGAAAGCTCTTGTCGGGCCGTTGGTGATAGGCCAGGCGAGCTGCCAGTCCGCCGGGGCCCAGAGCACTACCGGCGTACGCATACCAACCGGCATCGAATTCAAAGGTCCCCAATTTGCCAACTGCAATCGTTGTAGGTTCAGCCAGATACATTACCAGCACGTAGCTGCCTGGCTCTGAGGGTAGATTGCTGATTCCCAGTTCTTGTGGGTCTTCGGTCGGTTCCACGCAGTCATCACCTGGCGATCAATCTAGCAATTGTTTTCCTTCTTCCACACCGTACGATACCCATGCACAAGACTCCGTAAGGCCAATCGTCAGATGCGTCGGGTATAAGTTTACCATAGATTGGGTCAAGAGACAATGGGAGAAAAATCAAGGAAAAACCTTGTCAGGCGCCGAATTTTGTAGTACAATGCTGACTGTATTCGAGGGTTGTGCCTGGCGTTCTGTTTGCCAGAGAACCAATGTAGGTTCAAGGTTATACAAACTTTAGACAGCAGGAGGGAGAATCGTATGACACACATCATCACAGCTCTATGTACCCGCCAGGGCGACTGCGTTGAGGTTTGCCCGGTGGACTGCATCGTTCCGGGGGCCAAAGACGATCCAGATTGGGGTAAGTACTTCTACATCGATCCCGACACCTGTATTGACTGCGGTGCCTGCGTTCCTGTCTGCCCGCCAGAGGCAATATTCCCCGAAGAAGATGTGCCGGCCGAGTATGAAGCCGACATCAAGATGAACTACGATTACTTCGGTGAGGGACCTGGCTACTGGGACTTCGATCTGGAGGAGGAGCGAGCCGCGCGCTGAGGCCACCGCATGTGAGCTTGCAGCTCATCCCTCGGCGCGAGCTGTGCTACACCCAATGCACCTGAGAGCCCCGAGCTGTGCGGGCAGCTTGTTGCTCAGCTTTTCCCCAGTGCAGGCAGACTTTCGGAGATTTCGGCTACGGATTATAAATCATTGGGCGGGTGGCGTCATGTGTAACGGCGCTCCCGCCTTTTTATCCCATCTTTTTGCTTAGGGGGTACTTCTTCCTTGGCGGAGACCAGCCCGAAACGGGTGATGATCATGATGGCCCATCCTGATGATCCCGAGTTCTTCTGCGGAGGCACAGTTGCGCTTTGGGCTCGGGAGGGGGCTGAGATTATCTACCTTATCCTCACCAACGGCAATAAAGGCAGCGACGACCCTGCTATGACCCCGCAATTGCTGATCAACCTCCGCCGGGAAGAGCAGCTCAGCGCCGCCAACCTTTTGGGGGTGAAAACGATCATCTTTTTGGACGAGCCGGATGGTGAACTGCGAGCGACACTTCAACTGCGGCAACAGGTGGTGCGGGAGATCCGCCGGCATCGACCCGAGATCGTCGTTTGCCCCGATCCAACTGCCTACTATTTCGGCAGCACATACGTCAACCATCCTGATCATCGAGCGGCCGGCCGGGTAGCGTTGGAGGCAATCTTCCCGGCAGCTCGCAACCGGATGTATCACCCTGAATTGCTGGACGAGGGGCTCATGCCTCACGCTGTCCACGAGATATTCCTGGTTGGCGCGCTGCAGCCAGACCGGTGGGTAGATATCACCGAAGTGATGGATCTAAAAATCCAGGCCATCCAATCACATGCCAGCCAGTTGACAGACTCGCAGGGCGCCATCGAGCGGGTCCGTCAGCGTGCCGAGGCGGTTGACGAGTATGGGCGATCTGTGTATCGGGAAGCCTTCCGCTATCTGAAGCTCCGCTGAGATAACTGCTGCGCATAGGGTTTTCAGGGGCATTGCACACAATAGTCAAGAAACCTTTTTCACTTGGAGGGTGCAGATTATGAAACAGCCCGACTTGACCGATCAGTTCCTAGAGTTGATACGCCTGACGGCTACTGACTTACGGTCTGATATAGAGGACGCCTTGAACATCGCCCGAGACCAGGAGGAAGAAGGCTCGGCGGCCCAGGGCGCCCTCGACACCATTTTGGAGAACATTCGGATGGCCCGGCAGGATTCGACCCCTATTTGCCAAGATACTGGCACCCCGATCTTCTACATCTACTACCCTACTGGCTGGTCCACACTCAAGCTACGCGATCAGATTCGTGAGGCAACGGCCACGGCGACTGCCCAGGCATACCTGCGGCCCAACGCGGTAGATTCGTTCACGGGTCGCAATACTGGAGACAATCTGGGTGACGACTTCCCTTCGCTCCATTTCCACGAGTGGGAAGAGCCGCATCTGAAGGTGGATTTAATGCTCAAAGGCGGGGGATGCGAAAATGTGGGTGCCCAGTACAAGCTGCCCAACGTCGCTTTGCACGCCAGCCGTGACCTTGAGGGGGTGCGCCGGGCGGTACTGGATGCCGTTAACGAGGCTCAGGGATTGGGCTGCGCGCCCGGTGTCATCGGTGTTGCGGTTGGCGGGGACCGGGGTGCCAGCTACATTCGGTCCAAGGAGCAGTTCTTCCGACCCCTGGACGACCAACACCAGGTTCCGGAGTTGGCTAAACTGGAGGAGCGCCTCACCCAGGAAGCCAATCAACTGGGCATCGGCCCCATGGGTTTTGGTGGTAAGACCACCGTGTTGGGTGTGAAAGTGGATACCTTGCACCGGCTGCCGGCCAGCTACTTCGTCACTGCCTCATACATGTGTTGGGCCGACCGGCGGCGCACGATGACCTATCGCGACGGCGAAGTCACCTTTGAGTAAGGAGCAAACTATGTTGCACAAACTCACTATTCCCATCAGCGAGGAGGCCGTCACCGCCTTGCACGTGGGTGATCAGGTGCATTTGTCGGGCGTTGTCGTCACTGCTCGCGACGCAGCCCATAAACTGATGATCGAGAAATTCATCCGCACTCCCCAGGTGGCTGAGCTGCCTGACCTCTACGCGCAGCTCAGCCAGCTGCTAGCAGGGGGCGCGATTTATCATTGTGGACCGGTAGTTAGCCAGGATGACCATGGCCGCTGGCGTTTTGTAGCCGCCGGACCCACTACCAGCATCCGTGAGGAACCCTACGAAGCTGATGTTATTGAGCACTTTGGTCTGCGAGCAGTCATAGGTAAAGGAGGTATGGGTCCTAGAACTTTGCAGGCTTGCCAGGACCACCGAGCGGTCTATCTGCACGCCATTGGTGGCGCTGCCTCGCTCATAGCCAACTCGGTGAAAGAGGTGGTTGACGTATACCAAAAGGATGAGCTGGGCGTTCCTGAGGCCTTTTGGGTTATTCGGACCGAAGACTTCCCAGCCGTGGTCACTATGGACAGTCACGGGAATAGTCTCCATGCCGGGGTCAAGGAGCGTTCGACAGCCAAATTGGCGACACTTCTTGCCCTTAATAGCGGGTAACAGGTCACGCTCGGCCAGCTCGTAGGCCTAGAACATCTGCCTGTCAACTGCTACTCGCTGCTCATTTCTGGCTACCTACTTACCTGTTGCTTGGTATTGGTCACTTGCTACCTGCTGACTGACTATGAACGTTGTAATGATTGGGCCTTTTGGCCTGCGGCCGAAAGGCACCCTGAGCGTCCGCGCGTTACCTATGGCCAAAGCCCTGGTTGCGCGCGGACATTCAGTTACTCTGCTGATTCCCCCTTGGGACCATCCCACTGACGCCGGGCGCGAGTGGCATGAAGATGGGGTACAGGTCGTTAACTTGCCCCTTCCTCCCCGACTGCCGCTGCTTTTCCATGGCTTGCTGGCATTCTATCTCGCCCGTCGCGCGCTGGGCCTGGATCCAGATGTGATTCACTGCTTCAAGCCCAAAGCCTACGCTGGCCTGGCGCACCTTATCCTATGGTGGTTGAGGCGGGCTCGGCTGGCGCCGCGAAAGCTTTCCCTCAGCACGCAACTGGTAGTTGACGAAGACGACTGGGAACAGGCGTGGAATCTGGTGGAATCCTATTCGTCCGCCCAAAAGCGTGTCTTTACCTGGCAGGAAACCTGGGGCTTGACCCACGCCGACTCCGTCGTGGTCGCCAGCCAGGCCCTGGTTGATTTGGTTGAAGAGACTGGCGTTCCAACAGCCCGCATTCATTACGTGCCTAACGGTGTTCGCCCCTCGCCGGCCGATGAGGCCGCTCATCCGCCCCTTCTTGACCATAATGCGCCAATCGTGTTGCTCTACACCCGCTTCTTTGAGTTCAGGCTGGAGCGGGTGGTCGAGATTCTGCAGCGGGTGGTGGCGCAGTCCCCCAGTACGAAACTCTTGATTGTGGGAGAGGGCCTCTTTGGTGAGGAGGCGGAACTGGATGAAATGCTGACCGCTGCCAGGCTATCCAGGCATGCGATTTTCACTGGCTGGGTGACGGCTGACCAACTACCTGGCTATTTCGCTGCCTCTGACGTGGCCATGTTTCCCTACGATGATACCCTGATTAACCGCACCAAGTGTTCAGTCAAACTGATCGACCTGCTGGCGGCTGGCCTGCCCGTGGTGGCTGATGCGGTAGGTCAGAATGCCGAGTACATTGTGGGGGACGAGTCGGGGCTTCTGGTAGGCCCTGAGGACGACATCGCTTTCGCGGAGGCCCTCCTGCGACTGCTGGCCGATCCCAGCTTGCGAGCGCGGCTGGGGGAGAATGCCAGACGTCGGGTTCGAGAGCACTTCAGCTGGGGTAAACTGGTTGAGGAGGTCGAAAGAGCGTATCGATGAGCGACGTGACGACAACGAGGCGGAGTAGAATCCGAGATTTGGCCTGGTACTGGCTGCCGCCCCTGATCTGGATGGGAATTATTTTCTTTCTGTCGGCGCAGCCCAAGCTTCCCAGTCCCCCCAGCCCCTGGCTTGATATGCTGCTCAAGAAGGGGGCGCACTTTGGGGCTTACGGCATACTAGCTTTTTGGTGGTGGCGGGCGCTATCGGCTGGTGCTGTGGCGGGTAGGGCTGCACTCGGGCTGGCTTTTGCAGTCTCAGTCTTGTATGGCCTGTCTGACGAGTTTCACCAGAGCTTTGTACCCGGCCGGTCTGCCCGCTTGCTGGATGCCCTGATCGATGCGGCAGGGGCGGCCACGGTGCTTGGGGTGTTGTGGCAGAGGAGAAAGGGCCGCTGAAGGCATTCGGGGACAAAGCGACGAATCTCGCTGCTTCATTTATTGTTACGTTTGCCTCCCCTTCAGGCCGGTGATACAATAGCCTCGTATGCAGCCGACGATTGAAAGTCTGCCCTCCGATCATTCTGCATCCTCCGGTCATGTCGCACCTACTAGGCGCTCCGCCATATTGCGCGCCCAGACTCTCTTGCTGGTGGCGATCTTGCTCGCAGGAGCATCTTTGCGTCTCTACAACATCGCCTGGGATGACGGCACCTTGCCCCACCCTGACGAGCGCTCCACGGTAGCTTTTTACGCTCCTTCCATCCGTTGGCCAGGTAGCCTGAGCGCCGCACTTGACCCGCGCCAATCATCCCTCAATCCCTTCTGGGATGTGAGGAGTGATCACCGGCGCAGCTACACTTACGGTCATTTTCCATTGTACACTCTGGTGCTAACCGCCGGTGCTGCCGAACGGCTGGCCCCTCTGGCCGACAGCCTGGGCTTGCCACAGCCGCTGTCTCAGACTATGGCTGAGGCTCGGTCAATGGTCGGCTACGCCTACATAGGTCGCTTCTTGGTGGCCATGGCCGATACGTTCACGGTGTACCTGGTCTTCCTGTTGGGGCGACGCCTGTATGGGGCGTGGGCTGGCCTGCTGGCGGCCGCTTTCTCGGCCTTCACCGTCCTTCAAATTCAGCTGGCTCACTTTTTTGCTGTGGACCCCATTTCGACCACCTTCACCTTGCTGGCTCTCTATGGTGCCATACGTATCCACGACCGGCCCAGCGCAGGTGCGGCTGCACTTACCGGCGTGGGCATCGGGCTGGCAGTTGCCTCCAAGTACAGCGCGTTACCTATTGTGGCCGCCCCGCTGGTGGCGATTTTGTTCGCGGTGGCTCGATCGGACCCCCTCGAGCGAAAGGCTGCCAGGCGCCTTGCTCTTGGCAACCTGCTTGTGGTCGGATTGGTCTCTTTCGTGGTTTTTGCTGTCACTTCTCCCTTTGTGCTGCTGGACTTCGAAAGTTTCTGGCAAGCAGTGGTCAGAGAGCAGGGAGATATGGTCAGCGGCGTGGCCGATTTCCCTTTCACTCGACAGTATCGGGGCACACCGGCGTATATATATTTTATCGTGCAGCAGATCCGATGGGGTATGGGCTGGCCGCTGGGCCTGTTGGCATTCGCTGGTCTGGCCTGGGTTTTGGCGCGGGCCATCTTAGGCCGTGCCAGCCCCGGCGAATGGATCCTCCTCTCATGGGTGATACTTTATTTCGGCCCGACTGGCCTCTTCCTGGCCAAGTTCATGCGCTACATGGTGCCAGTAGTCCCCTTGTTTGTGCTGTTTGGGGCTGGGCTGGCCTCAAGTGTCAGTTATCAAACGTCTAATCAGCGCGTCTCGCCCTTGCTTCCTGGCCTACCACGCCTTGCATCGTATGCCAAACTCAGCGTTGCGTTTGTGGCCCTGCTGGGTGCCATGATCTGGTCGCTGGCCTTTGTCAACGGTGTGTATGGCACACCCCACTCCTGGATCACTGCCTCTCGGTGGGTTTATGAGCACGTACCCGATGGCTCATGTATTGCTGTTGAGCATTGGGAAGAAGGGTTTCCTCGCGCATGGGCTGAGCCAGGCATGAATCCTGGCGCACACAACTATCGTCAGCCCTTGCTGCCTATGTACGAGCCCGACACCCGTCAGAAATTTGAGACCATAAGGGATACATTGCAGGATTGCGACTACCTGGCCCTGGCCTCGAATCGGCTGTGGCGCACTATCCCCCGCCTGCCCCAGCGCTACCCCTTGAGCACTGCCTACTACCGCGCCCTTTTCGACGGCAGCCTCGGCTTTGAAGAGGTCTACCACCTGGATACGCCGCCTCGCCTGGGTGTCTTGGCCATAGATGACCAAGCCGCCGATGAAAGCTTCACCGTCTATGATCATCCCCGACCTATCATTTTCAAGAAGACCCGCCAGTTGAGTGATGCTGAATGGGAAGCGTTACTCGGCAATCGATGGCAGGAGGCGGTGCACGGCTATGTCGGGCAGCCGACGCTGCTGACGCGACTGCGCGGCATGGGGCGAGAGGCCTCTGGGCCAACTTCTAATCCACCGGACTCAGACTCTCAGAAGTCGTTGCTCTTGGACCGCCCGGTTGATGAGTTACCGGTGGTGGATGACTACCACTGGAACTCACTCGCCAACCGGTCGGCGCTGGTTGCCATCCTGACCTGGTGGCTGGCCATACAGCTGATTGGCTGGCTGGCCTGGCCGCTGGCGCAACGCCTCTTCTATCGCTTGCCTGATCGAGGATACCTGCTGTCGAAGGGTCTGGGCTGGCTGCTGGTCGGTTATGGGGTGTGGCTGACCTCTAGCCTTCGCCTGCTGCGCAACGCGCTGCCTACCATCATCGGGGCGCTGGTAGTGCTGGGGGGTGTTGCCTTCTGGCTTCTAAGTCGCCATCCTGAAAGGGGGGCTCTTTATCATGAGAGCGCCCCCAGCCCAACCTCCGGAAAACGCAATCGTGTCACTTCCCTCTTTTTTACTCCTCATTCGCTGCGGTTGATCCTGGCAGGTGAGGTGATTTTCGGCCTGGTCTATTTATGCTTCGTTGGGCTGCGCTTGCTAAACCCGGATCTTTGGCAACCTTGGAATGGTGGCGAGAAGATGCTGGAGATTGGCTTCCTCACCGCCATCGTCAAGAGCGCTCACATGCCCCCTTACGACCCCTATTTTGCCGGGGGGCATATCAATTATTATTACTATGGCCTCTTCCTGGTCGGGGTGCTCGCCAAGTTGACTGGCATCCAACCGACCATCGCTTTCAACTTGGCGGTGCCGACCCTGGCGGCGCTGACGGCTGGGGGTGTCTTCAGCCTGGGCTACAATCTGGCTCACCGCCCGCGGGCGCGGGAGTCGCGCGCCCTGCTGGTGGGCGTGTTGGCGGTGGGGCTGGTGATACTGGTAGGCAACCTGGCCGGTTTCACCCAACTAATTCGAATGCTGGGCGAGCATAGCGGCAGCGCTTTCGAGAGCGGTATCCCTGGCCTGGAGGCGACAGTGCGGGCGCTGGCCGGGCTCAAGAGCATCTTTTTGGAAGGGACGAAGTTGCCTACCTATAACTACTGGGATCCGTCACGTGCCATCCCGGACACCATTAACGAGTTCCCATATTGGAGTTTCCTCTTCGCTGATTTACACCCACATATGATCGGGATCCCATTTACGGTGTTGTTTTTGTCCCTGGCCTACACCTGGTTGCGCCCAGCCTCATTTCCAACTCGCAACTCGCAGCGCCCTGGCCTGTCTGCTGAGGTCTCAAAGCGCCTACAGCCGACATCCCCCCTTGACTCCGGGTTTCCTCCGGAGACCAGCCCTCTCCCCGTGGGCTTAGCGCGACAGCTAGGGCTGGAGGCCCTCGATTTTTTGCGGGAGCTCTCATGGGGAACCGTGTTTCGCTGGCTGGCGCTGCCCTTCTGCCTGGGAGCGTTGGCGACCATCAACACCTGGGATTTGCCTACCTACCTGGGGGTTATCACCCTTACCTTCTGGTTGGTCCGCTACCGCCGTGGCGCTCAGGAGGCATCACAGGCTGGTAGAGCTGGTCGCGGACGCCTGGTGGTTTTTACCTTAGAGGCGCTCCTCTTTGGTGCACTGACGCTGGCGGTGAGCTATCTTCTGTATCTTCCTTTCTTCGCTCATTACCAGCCCCTTGATGTGGGATTAGGATTGGTCCGCGACAAAACTGACTTGGGTCAGTTCGTCAAAATATGGGGATTACCTCTGTTCGTTGTCATCAGCCATTTGTTGCTGGTCTTGGCATATCCGGCCTCGCGTTTGGGTGCGCTGCGGACGGTAAGCCTCTTTCTGCGACGCTGGAATGTGGCTCCCCATCTGTCCCGTATTTTCAGCGCCCTGGTGCGGCCCACTGGGGCCGTTTACTGGGCTATGCTCTGGTCACTGGTGGTCGTAGCTGGTTTGGGGCTTGGCCTTTGGCTACTGGACTACCGTGTACCTGGCTTATTGCTGCCTCTGGTTTGGCTATCATTTCTGTTCTTGCTGCGTCCCGAACCAGACACCGGGCAAGCTTTTGTCGGCCTCCTCGTCTTTACAGGCCTGCTTATTTTGCTGGGTGTCGAGTTCTTCTTCCTGCGCGATTTCCTGGGGGGTAGCTCATACTACCGCATGAATACGCTCTTCAAGTTTTACATTCAGGTATGGGTGATGTTGGGCGTGGCCAGCGCTTACTTGCTGGTGGCCCTGACCAGTGCCCGCTCGCTACAGGAACGAGCGCCTCAGAATGGGGCGCTTATGACTGTCCCGCCAGTAGAGCATTGGCGGGGAGTTGCATTGGGCCTGGTGTGGCGGGCAGTGACCATAGCGCTTTTCGTCGCCGTGCTGGCTTACCCGGCCCTGGGCACCCCTTCTCGCGTGCGGGACCGCTTTGACCGTTCGCCCCCCATCGGCACACTGGATGGCATGGCCTACATGACCACCGGCACATTGGTTTGGCCCCAAGGCAACTCCATTCAGCTGAAATACGATTACCAGGCCATTCGCTGGCTACAGGAAAACGTGAAGGGGACTCCAGTGCTGGCAGAGGCCAAAATCGGCTACTACCGTGAGGGGGGTATGCGTGTTACCAGCTACACCGGACTGCCCATGCCGCTGGGCGGGTTGCATCAAAACGAGCAGCGCTGGCCCGCCCAGGTTGGCCAACGCGATGGGCTTTACATGGAGTTTTGGAACAGCAGCGACCCGGTGCGGGCCTGGGAGCTCATCCAGGAACTGGACATCTCCTATATCTATATTGGCCAGTTGGAGCGCACCCTCTACGACCCCAATCTGGCCAGCTCCTTGGTGCAGTGGGGAGTGCCTTTTCTAAGGCCTGATGGCTTCTCCAAGTTCGGTGAATTGGCGGCCCAGGGCCGGCTGGCCGTCGCTTACGAAAATGAGCGTGTGCGTATCTATAAGGTAGCAGCTAATGAATAGCAGTACTTGAGACTGGGGATGATTTATATACCGCTGCTTGTTTGGTGGCTGTTGCTACAATTGTTCGGCCTGATTGGGCTTCCGCTGGCATTTCGCCTGCTGGGCAATCTGCCCGACCGAGGCTATGCCTTTGCCCGCCCGCTCGGTCTATTGTTGACGGGCTACCTCCTCTGGCTGGGAGGCAGCTTAGGCTTCTGGCGGAACAGTGTCGGGGGAACGCTGATTGCTTTGCTGGCAGTGGCTGGGTTAGGCATGTGGCTTTACCTAAACCGGCCCGACAAAGAGCCTTCGCTGTTGAATTGGCTGCGATCCAACGTCACCTATTGGCTGGCGGTGGAACTGCTCTTTATCGTAGCCTTGGTCGGCTGGACAGTTTACAAGTCATACAATCCGAACCTGGAAACGGCCGGCGGTGAAAAGTGGATGGAAATCGCCTTCATCAATGCTACTCTGCGCAGTGATGGCTTCCCTCCCCAGGACCCATGGCTCTCTGGCTTCGGCATCAGCTACTACTACTTTGGGTATGTGCTCATGGCCATGGTTACCCGCCTGTCAGGTTTGCCAGCTACAGTAGCTTTCAATCTGTACGTCCCTACCCTCTTGGCGCTGACCCTGACCGGTGCTTTTGGCCTTGTCTACAACCTGGTGACACGCCGCACGCCGGTCGTAGGGGAGCGATGGGCCGCCGAGCGTGCGATTGGCTTCGGGCTGCTGGGTTCCATGTTTGTGGGGGTGCTGGGAAACCTGGAAGGCCTGCTGGAAGTATTGCACAGCCGGGGGCTACTTCCAGCCAGCTTCTGGCGTTGGCTTGACATAATTGACATCAACCAGCCGCCGACACCCGGCGCTTGGATTCCCTCTCGCTTCATCTGGTGGTGGCGCGCTTCAAGGGTGATACATGATTGCTCGTTCCAGGGACTGGTGACTGGGGATTGTAATCCTCCCAATAACTGGGAGGTAATCGACGAGTTTCCCTTCTTCAGCTTCCTGCTGGGTGACGTGCATCCCCACGTGTTGGCCCTGCCCTTCGTGCTGCTGGCGCTGGCGCTGGCGCTGAATCAAATATCGATTAGGCCTAACCCCCGGCTTTCGATGCCCAGTCTTCAGTCTTCAATTTCCAGCTTTGGATCTCTACTCCCCAAGCTGATCAAAGCAGCATTTGGAGGATGGCCCCAATTCTTTATCTACGCCCTCTGTTTAGGGGCACTGGGCTTTCTCAACACCTGGGATTTTCCGATTTACCTGTTTGTAGTAACTCTCGCCTTCGCCTTCTGGCGGGCCAGGGCCGGCTCGCGCACCTGGGTTGCAGAAGCGCTCATGATTGGTTTGGGGTTGGGTATGCTAGGCGGCGTTTTGTACCTGCCATTTTACCTGGGATTTCAGTCGCAGGCAGGGGGGATTTTGCCTAACTTACTCAACCCAACTAAGTTGCAGCAGCTCCTTGTCTTCTTTGGGCCTTTTCTCTTTGCCATCGTCAGTTACTTGGTGGTGCTTTCAAGGGAAACAATCGGCCACACTTGGCGGCGACGACTGCCATCCGCCCTAACCTTGACACTGGCCGGACCGGTGATGGCCATGCTGGCTGTGGGAGCTATGCTGCTGGTCTCTTCGCCGGCGCGGGGCTGGTTGGAAGGATTGTTGCGTGACCCCAATGTGCAGGCTATTCTGGGAGATGCCAGCCTGGCCTCCCTGGCGTTGGCGGCAGCCCGCACCCGGCTGAGCAACCCCTGGACCTTTCTTTTATTGGGCGGGCTGCTAGCCTGGGTGTTGCTTTTCTGGCCGGCTGCCGACGACCGACCGCCGGCCAATGGGGTTCGACCGGAGGGTGTCTCCCATGCCCAACCCCCGGCCTCCTCTGCCTGGCTTCCGGCCACCGATGCGTTTGCATTGATTCTTATTGGCGTGGGACTGCTACTGGTGCTGGCGGTAGAGTTTGTCTATTTGCGTGATCTGTTCGGTACTCGCATGAACACCGTCTTCAAGTTCTACTTCCAGGCCTGGGTGCTGCTGGCTCTGGCGGCTGCCTATGGGGTGTCAGTGGTCTTGAGCCGGATTCGGGGTGTGGGCAGTCTCGCCTGGCAACTGGCGCTGACGCTGCTGGTGCTGGGCGGATTGGTTTATCCAGCCCTGGCCATCCCCGACAAAACAGGCAATTTCAGAGCCGAGCCCACTCTGGACGGCATGGCTTGGCTGGAGACGTCTCACCCTGACGACTACGCCGCAATTCAGTGGTTGCAGGCCAACGCCCCTGACGGAGCCGTCATTTTGGAGGCGCCAGGCGAGTCCTATAGATATCTGGGCCGGGTATCGGCTTTGACCGGCTTGCCAACGTTACTGGGTTGGGACTTTCATGAGTATCAGTGGCGCGGAAGCTACGATGAGCCCGCCCGCCGTAAGCCAGAGATTGAGATCCTCTTCAACTCGGTCGAGCCGGCACAGACTTTGACGCTGCTGGACAAGTATGATATAACTTACGTCTACGTGGGCCCGCAGGAGCGGGATTTGTATAACCCCAGTGGCCTGGCCAAATTTGGGCGACTCTTGGACGTGGTTTACCAGCAGGGTGAGGTGACAATCTATCAACGCGAAGCGAGGTAGCCTTGGCTGCTGCCAATGGCTGAGTGGATTGAGACTATGCAACAACCAGTTACGACTGCACAATCTGAGATCTTAGTACCTCCGGTGGGTGAAGGGGCTGCTCGCACTACCGTGGCGGTGTTTTTGCCGCTGCACTCTTGGCTGACGGTAGAGAGGGGGGCTTACATTGGGCTGGCGCTGTTGGCCTTGGTCCTCCGGCTGGCAAATCTGGGAGCGCACCCTCTCTCGGATGCTGAGGCGGGTCAGGCATTGGTGCCTTGGCGTATCTACCAGGGGCAAGCGGTAGACCAGGTTGGATATAGCCCCCTGGTGGCCACGCTGAACCTGCTCAGTTTCTTGGCGTTGGGGGGCAGCGAGTTCACCGCCCGGTTAGGACCGGCTGTGCTGGGAATGGCCTTGGTATTGCTTCCCTATGGGCTACGCTCCCACCTGGGCAGGGCTGGGGCTCTGGCCACGTCGGTTCTGTTGGCAATATCGCCTACAGCTCTCTATTTCTCCCGGACTGTGAATGGGGATATTGGCGTTGCCGTCGGGGGACTGGCGCTGGTAGTGGGGCTGTTCGGCTGGCTCGATCTCCATTTCAGCCCCCGGATCTCTAAACTCAGCTCTTCAGCCTCTACATTGTACCTGGCTGCGGGCGGCTTGGCGTTGATGCTCACTGCTGCGCCTTCCGCCTACTCAACGCTGGTATTGTTGCTTGGGTTCTTGGCGCTGGCGACAGCTGTGGGCGGCAAGGGATATGCTGCATCTGCGCGTGAAGGGTTGGCGGCACTCCGGACTCGGCTAGTGGGTTTAGGCAACTTTGGCCTGGCCTTGGTAGGTGTGTTGTTGGCAGCTGCCACCGGCCTGCTCTTTAACTTGGGAGGGCTGGCGGCTACCGCTGACTTGCTAACCACTTGGCTCCTGGGCTTTGCGCCGTTCGCCGCCACCCCGGGTGTCTATCCGGCTGTCTTTTTGCTCTCTCTCTACGAGCCTTTGATCCTGTTGCCGGGTCTATTTGGTATGGCAGTCAGCCTGCTGCGGCGACGATTGATGGACCTGTTCCTGGGCTGGTGGTTCTTTGGCAGCATCGCCTTGAATCTACTTCGGTCAGGACGCACGGATGGCGAAGTGTTGGTTCCAATGGTCCCCCTCACCTTGCTGGCCGGATTGGCTTTGGGCATGCTTTGGGACTCCTTACGTGAAGAGGGAAACTGGCAGAAGGAAGGTATTCTGGCTGGTGTCGGGCTTATCATCAGCGGCTATGCTTATATAAGCTTGATGAGTTACACCCGGAGTGGTGGGGTGACCTTTTGGCTGCCCGTGGCAGGTGTAGGGTTGTTTGTCCTATTGGTGGCTCTCTTTGGCATTTGGTATGAGTGGGCTTCTTCGCTACGCGGTGCGGCTCTGGCGGCCCTGGTCGTGCTGCTAGTTTTCACGATTGCCAGTGCGTCGCGCCTTAATAACCCCCTTTTCACTACTGTTGCTGGCAGCCGGGTGGTAGACCCTCGCCAGCCACTGGCGCGCGCCCCGGCTGCCGAGGGGCTGCCTGCCCTGATGAGTACATTGAGACAGCTGTCAAGTTGGCAGGCCGGTGATCCGTATTTGATTGACATTATCGCCGATCGACGTCTGGGCCCGGCTGTCGAATGGCAGCTGCGTCGGTTTCCGAATGTTACTTGGACGGATGGTTTGAACTCTTGGCCCCCGCCAGCTTCTGCCGACCGCTCCGATGCTTCCCCTGAGCCAGCCCGCCAACTGGGCGAATTCTCGGCGATACTTGCCCCAGCCGATGTTTCTTTGCCGCTGGAAAATGGCTATGTCGGGCAGGACTTTGCCGTCCGCGCATTCTGGTCGCCGGCTGGCTTGCGGGGCCAATCTCTGATCCGCTGGATCGTTTTGCGCACTGCCACCAGCCCAGTCAGTGTTGAACGGTTGGTGCTTTGGGTGGAGGGACCCCAGGGGCCCGCGATCGAGGCACAGGAGAAAACTGCTGGCGAGGCGATCCGCTGACTCGCAGCTTCGTAATTTGAGGACAACCATGACAATTCATTCTGATGCGGAAGTTGTGACCTTGGAGAGGCGTGTGGGCGTGTGGGAGCGCCCCCTGTCGAGAGTGGTGGTGCTCAACTGGGAGTTGGTCCTGTATGGGCTGATTCTGGTGTTAGCGGTAGGGACGCGCTTTTACGATTTGAGTGCGCGGGCGGTCAGCCACGATGAGAGTCTGCACGCCCTGTATTCGTACAAGCTGTACGATGGGGATGGATATCGTCACGATCCGCTGATGCACGGGCCGCTGCTGTTTCACGTGACGGCTCTGGTCTACTTTCTGTTTGGGGACAACAACTTCACCTTTCGGGCGGGGGTGGCGTTGTTTGGGGTGGTGCTGGTCATGCTGCCGTATGGGCTGCGGCCGTGGCTGGGCCGGTTGGGGGCGTTGGCGGCCTCGAGCATGTTGCTGATCTCGCCATCGATCATGCACTACAGCCGGCACCTGCGGCACGACCTGTTCAACGCGGTGTTCACAGTGCTGATGTTCATGGCCCTGTTTCAGTATCTGCGGGCGCGGGCGGCGGGGGATGAGAAGGGAGGGCGGCGTTGGCTGGTGGTGGGGGCGGTGGCGGTGGCGCTGTCGCTGACGACCAAGGAAGTGGCCTTCATCCATGGGTTTATCGGCTTGACGTTCATAGGCATGGTGAGTGTGTTTGAGGGGGTTAGTGCGAGGCGGCGGCGGGCGAGTTTGGCATGGGGATTAGGGCTGTTGGTGGTAGTGGGGGGCATCATCTTGTGGCTGACGGTGGGCAATGCGGGGCCGCAGCCTGAGGGGGATCTGTCGCTGTCCCGGCAGGTGATCCAAAGCCTGGCCGGGCTGGGAGAGCGGTTGTCAAGGGACCCGGAGGTGAGCCACGAGGGGCAGGTGGGGCTGGTGTGGAAGCTGATCCAGCTGCTGGCGTTGGGGATCGGGCTGGTGTTTGGGGCGTCGACGCTGGGGTTGAGCGTGTCGGGCAAGGGGCTGATGCGGGAGGCAGTGCGGGGCATATCCAGGCGGGAGTTGGGGCTGGCCGTATTGGTGGGCGGGGTGTTGTTCGTGGTGCTCTACACCACGTTTTTCACCAACCCGTACGGGGTGGTATCGGGGACGTGGGGAGCGGTGAGCTACTGGCTGCGGCAGCAGGACGTGCAGC
>CP070811.1:1810613-1840981 GCA_020343875.1 Anaerolineales bacterium
CTTCAACAACCTGCGCGCTCTCTTGTTGGCTGCGGTGGTGGCGGTTTTCTCATTTGGTGCGCTGGCATTGATTCTGTTGATGATTCCATTGGCCTTAGTCGGCTTTTTCGCTGTCGAGGTGGGCTTGCTGGGCTACAACCCTTGGGTTTTTGTGCTTGCTTTTATCTTGCCCCATGGCATCGTTGAGTTGCCGGCGGCCATTATTGGCACTGCCTTTGCGCTGCGTATAGGGGCGGCGTTGGTATCGCCACCCAAAGGGCTTGATGTGGGGCAAGGGTTTCTGCTGGTACTGGCCGATTTTTGCAAGGTCTTCTTCTTCCTGGTGGTCCCCCTGCTCCTGGTAGGAGCCTTCATCGAGGCAAACCTTACCCCCCAGATTGTGCTTGCGCTCTACAGTGGGCGGTAACCAACTGCAAGGATGTGTACCATGGCTCATCAAACCGCCAGACTGTTTATGTTAGGCACCGCGGCAATCGCTGACTCAGCCCACGAAAATGTCTACATGGCCCTGACCAGCGGCGATTTGAGCATGTTGATAGATTGTGGCGGCAGCCCTAGCTCTCGAGTCATGCAAGCCGGGCTTAGCTTTACAGACTTGAACGGGCTGATCGTTACCCACCATCACCCAGATCATATCTATGGAGTGCCCATTCTGCTGATGAACCTATGGCTGCTCGGCCGACGGGGAGGGTTCCCTATCTATGGGCCGCAAAAGGCACTGCAGGTCATACAAAGAATGATGGATGCATACGAGTGGGGCACCTGGCCCGACTTTCTGCAGGTTGCGTTCCACGAGATACCCTTGGTGCCCGACACCCCGGTCGTCTCCAATCAGGACATTTCGATCACTGCTTCGCCAGTGGCTCATCCAGTACCCACCATTGGGCTGCGGATAACGAACCGGCGCACAGGCAAAGTGCTGGTCTATACCGCTGATACCATGCGAGACTCCAGGGTGGTGCATCTGGCGCGTGACGCCGACATTCTCATTCACGAGGCGACAGGTGAATACTATGGCCACTCGACCGGGGCTGATGCCGCTCGGGATGCTGTGGAAGCCAACGCCCAGCGGCTGGTGCTTGTCCATTATTCTTCGGTGCGTGGTAATCCAGAGGCAGTACTAGAGGAGGCAAAAACTATCTTCCAGGGAGGGGTGGAACTGGCGGAAGAGTTCAAGGTGTATGAGTTCTAGGATTTTGTCAGGGCTAAACTGACAGGCGATCTTGAAGCCCCAAGCGTGATGATGCCGAATTGAGCTTTGTGGGCCACGTCTGGGCCCGCAATATCACTTGCCAAGTGCTTGCCCTTGCCATCTGTCTTGGAGAAATTGAAGCACCCGCGGGTCGATGTGGGCGTCATCCTGTTGGCGTTCCTCCAGATTCTCAATGCTCATGAAATCCCACAGGGAGCTTTTCGTCGCCTCGTCGTAGATGCCGGTTATATCAGCCGCGTGAAATCCCAGATCGGTCAGCATACGCTGCAACTCACGCGCAAGCGACGCATCGATCGGCAATAGTTCGCTTTCGTCGCTCTTGGAGAAGTAGAGCCTGTAGAGATCGAGCAATCGAGCCAATTCTTGAATAGGTGCCGGGTGTTCATCCACCCGCAAATCTACCAGGCGGTCATTGTAGCCGGCGTAGCCGCCTCCCTCGCGGACTACCAGCAGTGCTGCACTCTGTTGACCGCGTCGATCACCACCGGCAGCCTGGCCGGCAGCCAGCGCTGCCACCAGCCGATTGGCTAGGTCCCCGGTCGTACCCTCGAAGGCATGTGCCATCGCGTGGACCGTGTCAGCGCTGACCAGAATGTTCCCCTGACAGCAGTATCCGTCTCCGATGACGTGCCCAGCCCACGAGAAGCATTCCTCGCCGGTGAAAGCGGCCGCTTCCCCAGTTGCGCTGACTATCCCTACCTGACGTAACCTCCGATCTTCATCCTCAAGCGTCAAGCGTGCCAGTGTCTCGGCCGCCGGAAGACCTCCCCTCAACAGTTCAAGCCCACGCGGTCCATAGCTGGTATTGGCATATGACTGAGTGGCAATCGCGCCTACGTTGGCTTGGGCCCACGGCACCACCGATCCTACGGCCATGAATTTGGATTGCACCGCCACGCCCAGGTCGCCGGTAAGCGGGTCGCGAGCCGCGATAGAGAAGGTGGAAAGGCGCGGACTCCCCGTATTATACAGGCGGCCTACCATATCGTCTTACTCTTGCACCGGCTTGCAAGTAGCGTGGAGGTACGCAAAGTCACCCCGGGGGGGCATCAACTCGGTGACTTCGACCACTTCGAACATCTGGCTGCCAATCCGTACCCGATCCCCCGGCTTGGGCTCCCGATCGATATTTTGGATGCCACCTGTATCCCGTCGTCCGGGTACCACAAAACTGACTTTGTAGATCATAATCCAGATCTCCTTCTCATATGGGTGCGATGATCAGATCAGATTGCGGTAGCGCAGCTTGAACGACAGATCTGCGGCGATGTTGCGCATGACCAGGAATCCCAGGTGTGTATCTTGCTGGCAAAGCGACAAGAACTTATTACAATTAATGACATACACGTCAGTATCGGATCCTGCGCGCACTGTGGCCGACCGCGCCCCCCGGTCCACCAATCCCATCTCGCCGAAGCTCTGCCCCTTGCCCAGGTTCACCGTCACCAAATCGAGCATTTCTGGCTTGGCCTCAAGCACGTCAGGATTGGTAATGATTTGCACTGTGCCACTTCGAATGAGGAAAAAGCTATCGGCAGAGTCTTTGATGTTCAGGATGATATCCCCTGTCTTGTAGCTCGCTTCGCTGCACAATGCTGCCACACTGGCCAGTTCTTGCTCGGATAGGCCGTTGAACATATCCAATTGCTTAAGGAAAGCTTTCTTTTCTGACATGAGGCTGATCTCCTTATCGTGCCTAGTAGGAACCTAACTCGACAATTATTATAACACGCTTCCGGGAGGAAATCTAGTATTTATTTTCAGGAAAGCTCCTCTGTGCATAAAGACGCCCTTGTTCAAAGCGGTGGCCCCCCGAGATGCAGGTATGAGTTCAATGCGTCAGGACGACACGCGCTGGCGCACCATCACCATGGCGCACCTTGAGAGGGAGGCAGATCAGTTGATAGCGACCTTCAGGAACCTGGCTCAGGTCCAATCCTTCGAGGATGACAATCCCCTTCTCCAGGAGGATGCGATGCACTGCCATGTCCCGGGCGTTAAAGGCTTCTATCGAAAGATAATCTATTCCCACCAGTTTGATTCCCTTGGAGAGTAACCATTGGGCTGCATCTTGTGAGAGAGAGACAAAATCGTATTCAAAATCATACACGCCTCCCGCCCAAAGGTCTGAGTTGCGGGTCTTAATGAGAAGGCGCTCAACGTTGCGAATGCCTATGTGTCCCAGGTCAATGGCCGTGATGAGGCTTCCCTGGGGACGAAGCTCAGCCACAACCGCTGGCCCGATGAGGACGTCCAGCGGAAGACGGTCAACCGATACCCCCTGCTCAATGAAATGGCGGGGCGCATCCACGTGGGTGAGCGTATGACTGCCCAACTCCAGGCGTGAGACGTTAAACTCGTCCCCCTGCTTAACAGAAAAGACTCGTTCAATACGTATGTCAGGGTCACCTGGCCAGATTGGCATGGCGGTGGAAATTGGCAGAGAGACGTCGTAGAAGACTGCCATTTACTCTTCCCCCGGCAGGATCGAGGACATTTGATTGCCCTGGTCGCCTAGACTCTGGCCCAACATCTGGATGCCGGTAGCCAGGGCGTGCAATTCACGGGCCAGGCGTTCAGCTTCTTCGCGGTGTTTGTTAATGGCCTGCTGCTGCAAGGCAATAGTCCGAGTGAGCGTCTGCACCAGCTTATTGGCTTGGGCCAGGGCTTTCTCTTTTTCCACCAGGGCAGCGGAAGCGCCGTCGCCGCTCGAGTGTAGACCGGGAGCAGGGCTGGCAGAAGCAGCCTGGTTCTCTAGGCTGGTCAGGATGGCTTCCTTCTCTTCCAACTGTGCCCGGAGATTGTTGATCTGCTGGCTCATCGCCCGATGCTGAATGATCGTCTGCTTTTTCAGTTGGACCAGGGCTGCTTCCTTTTCTTTGAGTATGGCTCGCCAACGAGCGGTGTCCGCGGTACCGGTCTGCGCCTGCTGGCTGCTCTCTTGTTGCTGGAGCAATGATCTCAAGCGCTGGAGTTCTCGCTCCTGACTGGCAAGCTTTTCGGACATGGCTGTATCCACGCCAGCGGGGGCAGCATGATTGTCGACCTTACCCCGAAGTGCCCGGTCAATGGCATTCATTATGTCTTCGATTTCGAAGGGTTTGATGAGGTAATCGGCAGCCCCCAGCCGAAAAGCGCGGATAGCCGTCTCTTCGGAGCCATGGAAAGTCATCACAATGGTGGGGATGCGAAATCCTCGATTGTTCAGTTCTTCCAGAACGTCGAGGCCGTGCATCTTCGGCAGTTTCAGGTCGGTGATAATCAGATCAGGTTTCTCTTCGATTGCCTTTTGGAGCCCCAACTCACCATCGCGGGCGGTGATCACCTTCCATCCTTCGGGCTTCAGAACTTTGTTGGCAATGAAGACGATGTTGTCACGTCGGTCTTCAATAATGAGTACCGTTTTTGTCATCTCTTTACCCCGCTTGGCCAGCCAGTGCAAGCCAGAAGTGACAGTTTAATTATATCACAAAAGACAGCGGATGTCAGCGATACGTTTTAGAGCTTGCGAAATCTACACCTGGAGATTACCCAAGGCAACGCTTGAAGTCTCGGAAATCTTCGGATTCGCTGATTTTCCAGGCCCTTCATATAATTAAGGTATGCCCGCCGGAAAAACACTTGCCAGTCGAGAAACGTGTGTTATCATTTGAGCCGACGACCTCACTGTTGCCCAGCATTCAGTTCGTTTTATGTTAGAAGGATTTGCGGGCATACAGCAAGTTGGAGCCTGGCGAATTATTTGAGGCACAGACTCACACGGGATAGCACCACGGGGCAGGCTTCGCACACGGATTCTCATAATTAAGATCTGTAGTATCCCCCCACAAGGCACCATGGGAAGCCCTGGGGTCCGCATCAGGCATCACGCAGGAGGGATCTATGAAGACTTTCAGCATCGATGACACAATTGCTGCTATCGCAACGCCCCTGGGAGAAGGTGGGGTAGGGATCGTTAAGATCAGCGGACCAGAGGCCAGGTCGATTCTGGAGCAACTCTTTGTACCGGCCTCGGCCGTCAGACACCCTGCATCCTTAGTTCATCTGGCGCCGCGCCGCCTCACCTTTGGTCACATTTGCGATCCGCGTACTGGAGCTATGGTGGACGAGGTATTGGCAGTTTACATGCCGGCGCCTCGTAGCTATACGCGGCAAGATGTGGTGGAGATTCAGGCCCACGGCGGGATTGTGCCGCTACGCCAAACCCTGCAACTGACCTTGATGAGCGGCGCCCGGCTCGCCGAGCCGGGTGAAATGACGCTGCGCGCCTTTGTCAACGGAAGACTGGATCTGGCCCAGGCCGAAGCAGTCCTGGATGTGGTTCAGGCTCGCACTGAGGCTGCCCTGCGCGTGGCGACGGAGCAACTGGAAGGGAAGCTTTCGGCGCGAGTTCGTTCGGTGCGTGCTCAACTAGTAGAGGTGCTGGCCTATCTGGAAGCAAGCATAGATTTTGTGGAAGACGAGATTCCATCCCAAGATGTGATAGCGCCACTGCGGCAAGTGGGCCATGCACTTCAAGACATCTTGTCAACCGCTGATCGGGGACTCATTTACCGGCAAGGCATCCGAGCAGCCATTGTAGGCCGCCCCAACGTTGGTAAAAGTTCACTACTCAACGCCCTGTTGCGCGGCGAGCGGGCCATCGTAACTCCCATCCCAGGCACCACCCGTGATACATTGGAGGAGACTATCAACATACAGGGGGTGCCCTTGGTGCTGGTAGACACCGCGGGAATCCGAGCCGAGACCGGTGACGAGGTGGAGCGCATAGGCGTGGAACGCAGCCGGGCTGCCCTGGACCGGGCCGATCTGGCCTTGCTGGTGATTGATGGCAGCCAGCCGCTGACCGATGCTGACCGAAGTATCTCGGCTTTGATCAGTCGAAAACCAGGGTTGGTGGTCGTAAACAAGAATGACCTACCTCAGATCGAGTTGCCAACCGATCTGCTGCCAGCCGTGCCACGCCTGAGCGTGTCGGCGCTGATGGGTGAAGGCATTGAAGCGCTTGAAGAGGCCGTGGTGGGATTGGTGTTTGGGGGTGCGGTCACCGCAGCTGATACACCGCTGGTCAGCAACCCGCGCCACCAGGCCTCACTTAAACGGGCACTGGATTACGTAGGCGCAGCAGAGGGGGGGCAACTGGGTGGCCTGAGCTCCGATTTGGTAGCCATTGATGTGCGCGAAGCGGTGGATGCATTGGGCGAGATTACGGGGGAGACCGTCAGCGAAGACTTGTTGGAGGCGATATTTGCTAATTTCTGCATTGGCAAGTGAGTTAGTCTCTGATTTTCAGCCTCACAGCTTTGCCAGGCTGCTCAGCGCCAGCCGCACCTTTTCTTCCACTGATTCCTGACGTGCCTCTTGTGATAGAGTGCGCAGAGCAGCCTGGGCTTCGGCCACTGAATAACCTAGTGCGGTCAGAGCGGCGATTACCTCGTTGTCAGCATCGGTGATGGTCGGACCGGCGGCCCACACGTCTTCGACCTCGATCTTATCTCGCAAGGCAAAGAGGATCTGTCGCGCTTTCTTGGGGCCGATGCCGGGTACTCTGGCTAGCAGAGCCGCTTCTTCGCGGGCAACTGCTTGCCGCAATGTCTCAAGGGGTACATATGAGAGGATGGCCAGGGCTACCTTGGGGCCGATTCCTTGAACCTTCAGCAAGGTGCGGAAGAGCTCTAATTCCTCTCGGTCAGCGAAGCCGTAAAGAGTCAGCTCCGTCTCGCGGACATGCAGATGGGTGTAGAGGGTCACAAAGCCGCCATCCAGCCGGTCGAGCAGGTTGGTGGGCATGTAGACTACGTAGCCCACACCATTTACATCCACCAGCAGGTAGTCGTCTCCCTTTTCAATTATCTCACCACGGATGCTTCCAATCATTTGCAGCGTCTCAGTGCCTTGGCGTCCTGGCGGCGGTGATTTGTGTTGCGCATAGCTGAACGCTAGGGCGCTATTTCACCAGGGATTGCCAGCGGGCGGAGTGAAGGTGGCAGATGGCTACGGCCAGGGCATCGGCGGCATCGTCGGGTCGGGGGATCTCGTCCAGACCCAGGAGGAGTTGGACCATGCCTTGCACCTGTTCCTTGGGTGCGCCGCCATAGCCAGCCACCGCTTGCTTGACTTCGGCAGGCTTATATTCTTGGATGGGCAACCCGGCGTCGGTGAGAGCCAGAAGGGTTACCCCGCGTGCGTGTCCCACCGCCAGTGCGGTGCGGGCATTCTTGCTGAAGAAGAGCTCTTCCACGGCGGCGCTTTCGGGGCGCCATTCAGCAATCAGCGCCCGCAACTCGCGGTAGATCTGTTGCAGGCGCTGTGCTAACGGTTGATTGGCGGGCGTTGTGATGGCCCCGCAGGTTGTCAGGGTCAAACTGTCCCCTTCACCCTCAACAACTCCGTAGCCGGTGATGGCCGTCCCTGGATCAATTCCCAGAACCCGCAATATGCTACACCATTGCCAAAATCTCTTCGCTAATGTCCAGGTTGGAGTAAACTTGCTGAACGTCGTCCAGTTCTTCCAGACTTTCGATCATGGTCATCAATTGGAGCGTCTCTTTCTCGCCCAATGTCATCATTGTTTTGGGCACTTGCGACAGTTCAGCGTCTTCGACAGTCAGGCCGCGTCCAACTAGGCCCTCGCGTACCCAATGTAGATCGCTTGGTTCAGTGTACACTTCCACAAAGTCTTCACTGATCTCCACGTCTTCTGCGCCAGCCTCCACGGCCATCATGAAAATGTCGTCAGGGTCCATATCGTCCCGGGCGACGGCGATATAGCCTTTGGTGTCAAACATCCAGGCTACGGCGCCAGCTTCGGCAAGGTTACCGCCGCTTCGGTTGAAAACACGACGTACCTCGGAGAGGGTGCGGTTCCGGTTGTCGGTCAGGCATTTCACCAACAGAGCTACGCCATGTGGCGCATAGCCCTCGTAGATGACCTCCTCTAATGTGCCCCCCTCCAACTCGCCGGTGCCTCGCTTGACAGCCCGCTCAATGTTGTCTTTGGGCATGTTTGCACCGCGTGCCTTTTCGATGGAAAGGCGCAAAGACGGGTTGGTATCGGGGTCGCCGCCACCGCTGCGGGCTGCCAGTGTGATTTCGCGGGCTATGCGGGTGAAGATTTTGCCCCGTTTGGCATCTTCAGCCGATTTTTTGCGTTTAATGGTTGACCATTTACTGTGTCCAGACATGTTACATCCCCTCGCGCTTGGCTAAAAAAATTTGTGGTTACCCGAGAAGGATTATGCCACTAGCACACAATTATACCACAGGCATTCAGATTCACGCCAAAGCGATATTCAGGGGCGCGGGTTTCCTAGGTGTCCCAATCCCAAGTCTCATCTTCGTCGGCGTATTCATCGTCACTTGCCTCCGCCAGCACTTCGCGCGGGCGGCTACCATCGGCTGGCCCGACAATGCCTTCCTCCTCCAGCTGGTCCATCAACCGCGAGGCACGCGGATAGCCGATGCCCAACCGGCGCTGGAGGAAAGTGGTGCTCGCACGTCCAGTCTCCACCACCAACTGAATGGCGTCTTCCAGAAGCTCATCCTGTGCTGCCTCGGCTATGAGGGCGTCCCAGGGGCGGCTGACGGTAGGGGTCAGCTCACCAGCCGTCTCCTTCCAGAAATTGACAATCTGGTTCATTTCGCCGTCAGAGACAAAGCAACCCTGCAAACGCTGCAACTTGGGCGAATCAGGTAGCATCAGCAGCATGTCGCCACGGCCCAGCAACCGCTCGGCACCAGGAGTATCGAGGATGACACGGGAGTCAATCTGGCTGGTGACGGCGAAGGCGATGCGCGCCGGGAAGTTGGCCTTGATGAGCCCTGTCACCACGTCTGTCGAAGGGCGTTGGGTGGCAATGACCAGATGGATACCCGTTGCCCGGGCCATCTGGGCAATGCGGGTGATATGGCGTTCGATCTCATCGGGAGCCATCATCATCAGGTCAGCCAACTCATCGATGATAACGACGATGTACGGCAGTTTTTGCTCACTCTTGCGGCGAGCGATCTTCTTGTTGTAATCGGCGATGTTACGCGCACCGAAATCGGAGAATTTCTGGTAGCGTTCGTCCATCATGCGGGTGATCCAGGCCAAAGCTCCCACTACCTGTTCAATATCTACGATGACAGGCACCAGCAAGTGAGGTATACCATCGAAGCCGGTTAGTTCAACCATTTTCGGGTCGACCATTAGAAATCTCAGTTCCTCGGGGGGATGGTCACACAGGAGACCGGTGATGACAGCATTGATGCACACACTCTTGCCAGATCCCGTAGCACCGGCGATGAGCAGGTGTGGCATGGCCGCCAGGTCAACGACTACCGACGATCCAGACACATCACGTCCCAGCGGAATGCGCAGCAGACCCTTTTCTTGATGATATGCCTCCGACTCCAACACGCCGCGCAGTGAGACCAGGGATACCTGGCTATTGGGAACTTCGATGCCGACAATGGGCCGGCCTGGCACGGGGGCCTCAATGCGGATGGGCGCCGCGGCCAGCGCCAGAGCCAGGTCGTTGATCAGCGAGCTAATTTTGCTGACCCGTACCCGATGGCGGCGCGTGGTGCCGTCGGGGCCAGGGCGCTCGATGTAGCCCGGCTCAACCCCAAACTGGGTCACAGCCGGGCCGACGTTGATCTCTTTTACCTCGGCCGGCACGCCAAACCCAAATAGCGTCTCCTCGATGATCTGAGCTTGGTAGCGAGCATCGGCCTTACGTGATGGATCTTTGGACGGCGGGGCAAGCAATTCGAGGGACGGCAGTTTGGGGTCTCTGCGACCAGGGCGTGCCGGAGACTCATCAGCCTGCGCCTGAAGCGGCAGTGCCTGAATCTCAGGGCGGACTTTCGTTTTGCTTTGTCGTGGAGTCTTGCGCTTGGGAGGGGCTTCCTCTTCAAGGATGAGCTTCTCTTCCCTCTGGCCCAGGCTACTTAGCCAGGCTGTCATCCCCTGCAGACCTCGCGCTACCCCCTGGCTGCCCGAAACTCCTCGGGGAGTTCCTGTCCGGCGCGAATCTCGGAGCCAACTGGGAATCTCGGCGTTGGGGAAGCGTATCAAGAGCCCTATACCTGCCAAAAGGAGAAGGATCAGGACTATTTCTGTCGCTGGTTTGCCTATCAGGTCCATCAGCAAGGCGCTGATACCCCAGCCCACGATACCTCCCCCTTTGCCTGTCTGGGCTGTGACCAGCGCTCCATCGCCGCCGACAAACAAGTGCAACAGTGACAGGCCGGCCACAAGGAGCAACTCGGCGCCGATGATCACATCCCAACCAGGAAGTGGCTTGGATTCTTCGCGCAGGCTTCCCCATAGCAGTAGTACCCCGAGCCACCCCAAACCCAGGGTGACAGGGATAGTCCCCCAACCTAAGAGTTGGCGCAGCAAAGTTGCCCACCGGTCGCTGAGGACTCCCGATGTTATGGAGAAGAGACTGAGCAGGGTGATGGCAACCAATGCCAGCAGCCCTAGCCCTATCAACTCGCGGCGTATGGGGCCCAGGCGCTGTTGCACGGATTCGAATACACCAGGTGACGTTTTACGTTGTATTTTAGCCATGCTGCCGTTCTCAAGGTGGCGCCAGGGAAAAAGAGTCAGCGAGTCAGCGAATCAGTGAATGCTGACTCGCTGACTCGCTGATTCGCTTTTGCTTCAGCGCGACGCCTGAAAAAGGGCTCTCTTGGAATCCTCTCAGTGGGCCGCTGTATCTTGCAGGTAAAAGGTGACCTTGCCCGTTTACATTCAGGTGAGAGTGATTGAAGGCAATTCCTGAAGAGCCTCGAAAAGTGGAGTCTCTGGCGTGATGCAGCGCTCAAGTCTAGAAACGGTCGCCCGGAAAAGTTACCAGTTCTGATCGTCAGAATTGCTGAGATGGAAGGGCGTGGTCACCGCTGTAATTGTGAAGTTGCCGTAAGCTCAATCCCAACCGATGATTGCTGCTGTCAATATTGAGAATACAAGCCATGACTCGCTCGCCCTCTTTGACCACGTTGCGCGGGTGCAGGAAGTTTCCTTCGGCCAATTCAGAAATGTGAATGAGGCCCTCTAACCCATCATCCACCCGGGCAAACGCACCAAAGCTGACAACGTTGGTGATCTCGGCCTCGATGATCTGGCCTACCTCAAATCGCTCGTCAACTAGCGTCCAAGGATCGGGCTTAAGTCGTTTCAGACTCAGAGCCACTCGATGCTGCTCTGGCTCAACCCCCATAACGTAAACGTTGACTTGGTCGCCAGGCTTGACTACGTCGGCAGGATGGTTGACTCGGCCCCAAGAAAGTTCTGAAATATGAATGAGGCCTTCTATGCCCCCCAGGTCCACAAAAGCACCAAAGCCACACAAACTGGTCACGTGACCGGTGCACACGTCACCCTCGGTCAGCGCCTTGAGAAGCGTCCTGGCCTCCTGGTCATAGACGGCTGCTCGTTCGGAGAAGATGAGTCGGTTGCGACTACGATCGAGTTCGATCACCCGCAGGCATAGTCGATCACCAATGCGGCATTCCAATTCAGATTGCCGTGCCTGGCTGTTTAATTCACGCGGCAATTCGAGTAATTGGGACGCAGGAATAAACCCTTGGATCTGACCGAATTCCACCAGCAGCCCGCCCCGGTTACAGCCGATCACTTCCAAGTCGACACGCTCCTTGTTTTCGAGCAAGTGGGCCGCCTGTTCCCAATCGTTTGCCAGCTCCGTCGTTCCTTCAAGTCCGGCTTCGTCTGAGTTTCTTTCATCGCCTGATGCTATGTCTGGTTCTGGTCTATCGAATGCGGAAGATATGTGTGAAGGTGCTTCCATCAACTCCTGGTGGACGCTCCGCTGGCGTTCTGGTAACGACGACTGGCGCTCCACATCGTCCAGTAATCCATGCCAGTACGATTCGTCAGGAGCTGCTTCCCAATGATTAGGTCCTGTGGTTGTCACTGTGCCTACCTCGCTCTTCCACCGTACCAACAAAAAGCCCCGGCAGTCCGACGTCTGTGGTCGGGTCGATACCGAGACTTTCAAAGCAAGCTATGGAACGTAACCTGCGACATTACCCGCTGTTTCTCAAACATACGCCAGCACAATCTCGTCATGCCCCGCCAATAGCCTAAATATCCCACCAAACAAATCAAGCAGAGGACTCGATCACTTTCTTTTGTGCCAATACTAACAACCTTATTATAAATGAGGCAAGCATTATTGTCAAGAGCAGAAAACTTCGAATGGCACATGGAATGGTCAGGCATTTCCAATGCATCGGCGGGCGAGGCGCATACTGAGTGCAACTCTACAAATTCATCGCTGGACAGGAGCGTTGCCCAAAGCCGCGCAACCGGCGAATCAGGCAGGGTTCTCATTGGACTCAGAGACCGAGTGTGCTATAATGCTATCGCGCTACCCGTAAGGTTTAATTAAGTATGGCGATTCTGATTGATGGACATAACCTGATTGGCAAAATACCTGGCCTGCGGCTGGATGATCCGAACGACGAGGCGAAGTTGCTGATTCGACTGCGGGCGTATCAGGCCCGAACCGGCAAGCGCCTCGTTGTCTACTTTGATCCTGGGATAGCTTACCAATCGCCAGCGCGCCAGTCGAAAGGGGGCATTAGCGTCCGGCTGGCCGGTACTGGTCAGCGCGCTGATGACCTGATAATACGCGACGTCCGTTGTCATCATAACCCGCGCGAGTTGACGGTAGTGTCATCAGACCTTGCCATCCAACGGGCGGCACGACAGCACAAGGCCCAGGTGATTGACTCGGCAGCTTTTGTTGTGGAACTGAACCGTCTGCCTGAGGAAGACCACGTCTTCGACAGGTCACCTTTACCTGAAGAAGAGGTTGAGGAATGGCTGGCGATTTTTGGGCATACAGATGAGTGATAGTTCATTGTCGCGAAGCAGCCGTTTACCCACACCCGCATCACAGCCCATACAGATTGAGATCAGACACGAATTGCTTGACCTGGGCGTGAACGTCGAGGAGATTCAGCAACAACTGGAACTCTGGCTGGTCATCTCTCTTTTCAAGCAAGGCAAAATTACCTCGGCCTTGGCAGGTGAGTTGCTAGGCAGCAACCGTGATGATTTCCTGGGCAGGCTGGATGAGCTGGAAGTGTTGTATGTCGATGCACCCAAAGGAGGTGAGTTGCGGGCTGCGTTCGTGCTGTCTATCCTGGCGGAAGACCGGGCAACTTTGGCCGACTTGAATCGGGAGTTGGTCCGCGTTAACCAGCGCTTACGTGGGGCCAATCAGGAGATTCAGGAGGCCAATCGGCTGAAGAGTGAGTTTGTGGCTACCATCAGCCACGAACTGCGCACTCCGTTGAATACAATCATCGGCTTTGCCAAGTTTATGCTGAATGAGGGCGCTGGCCCCCTTACCGATATGCAGCGCACCGACCTGTCTGCTATCTACTCCAGTGGTCAACACTTGCTGGGCCTGGTCGACGATATTCTGGATCTGTCCAAGATCGAGGCGGGTAAGGTCACGCTTGAGAGAGAACTACTCGACTTCCATGAGATTGCCGCTGGGATTATGTCGTTGGCTATTGCCTTAATATCTGATAAACCAATCGAGCTCAAGGAGGAAATCGCTGCCCGACTTCCACCTGTCTACGCCGATCGTAAGCGGGTGCGCCAGATTATCCTGAACTTAGTATCAAATGCGGCAAAGTTCACCGACAAGGGTTACATCTCCCTGCGAGTAGAACCTATCAGCGAGAAGGGCGAGCCATACATACTATGCGCGGTGGAAGATACCGGCATTGGTATTCGCCAGGAGCATATTCCTACCGTTTTTGAGTCTTTTCGCCAGGTCGACAGGTCTTCAGCCCGACGGGCCCAGGGAACTGGTCTGGGCTTGCCCATCAGCCGTCGGCTTGCTGAGCTGCACGGTGGGCGAATGTGGGTAGAGAGCGAATGGGATGTCGGTAGTACCTTTTATTTTACGCTGCCAGCCGTTAATGATGACCAGGCGCTGACTGTGTCTTCAACGGCTGAGAAATTGTGGAAAGGGCTCGATGAGTGACCAAAGGCGAATCATTTACGTTGAGGATGACGCGCCCAGTCGTCTGCTGGTTACTCAGGTGTTACATATGGCTGGCTTCGAGGTAGTGGAGGCCAAGGACGGCAT
The DNA here is from genome assembly GCA_020343875.1 of Anaerolineales bacterium. Lineage (GTDB taxonomy): Bacteria > Chloroflexota > Anaerolineae > 4572-78 > NAK82. The sequence goes on from CP070811.1 coordinate 1,824,948, forward strand.
GGAGGGCATTCGTCTGGCTCAAGAGTTAAAGCCGGACTTGATTCTGATGGACATCAATATGCCTGGCCTGGATGGATATGCAGCGGCCACCAAAATCAAGAGCTTGCCTGGATTGGCTGAGACGCCCATCATTGCAGTGACTGCCAACGTGGTGGAAGGTGACCGGGAACGCGCCTTGACCGCTGGCTGTGATGGATATCTACCCAAGCCCATAAACGTAGATGCCTTACCTGACCAGATCAACGAATTCTTGGGCGGGCGGCGCGAACGGGTGGATGAGGAAGCGGAGCGGGGCTATCTGCGCGAGTACAGTGAGCGTCTGGTGGATAGGCTGGAGGAGAAAATCGCTGCCCTCACCCGCTCCGATGAGATGAAATCTCGATTCATCTCTATCGCTGCCCACGAACTACATACGCCTATCACCATCATTCGCGGCTACGTAGATATTTTGCTGGAACCGAACGGACCGCTGAAGGAGTCTGATCCTCGCGCCTGGACGATGCTTGAGGGTGTTTTTAACGGCGTGAAGCGATTGCATGAGATTGTGGAGGACATGCTGGATATAAGCCGCATCGAAGCCAATGCCCTTGACCTGGAGATCGCACCTGTGAGATTGGCCGAAGTGGCAGAGAGAGCTGTAGATTTGCGCCGTGATAGTGCCAGACGACGTAACCTGGTGCTTACTCTGCAGCCTATGGAACACTTGCCTGCCATCTGGGGGGATGGTGCCCGGATTCAGCAAATGTTGGACCATCTCATTGCCAATGCCATCAAGTTCACACCTGACGGGGGCTGCATCACCGTGAGTGGGCGGCTGGCAGGCCGCGAAACACACCTCGCCGCGCCGGACATCGCACCGGATAAGAGCTTCGTGGAACTTATCGTGGCCGACACCGGGGTAGGTATCGACCCCGGTGAACAAGATCGTATCTTTGAGCAATTCTACGAAGTGCGTGACCCGCGCCTGCATAGCACCAGTAAGACCGCCTTTATGGGGGGAGGCGCGGGATTGGGCTTGGCTATCACGCGAGGAGTGGCTGAGGCTCATGGTGGTTGGGTATGGGTCGAAAGTGAGAGTTACGACCCCGAGCGCTGCCCCGGCACCAGCTTCCATGTGGTCTTGCCGGTGGGTGCCTTGCCCCGCCGGTAGCGCCCTGCCCCAGGGACGAGTTTCAGGGCAACGAAAAACCCTCTGCGGAAGTCAAAATTATTCATCAATCTAGCCTTGGCAAAGCACTTGCCAGGCTGTATTTCAAGGAGCACTCCAGTTCGTGAGCGAACGTAAAGCTATTTGGCCTCTTTACCTGGGCGTTTTCACTATCAGCATGGCGGTTTTGACACTGGAAATTGCCCTCACCCGCATTTTTTCTGTCTCTCTTTGGTATCACCTTGCCTTTATGGTTATTAGTACGGCCTTGCTTGGATTTGGAGCAAGCGGTATCTTCCTCTCGGTGCGCCGAGATCTGTTGGAGAAAAATCTGGAGCGCAACCTGACTCGCTTCGCCGGCCTGACGGCGGTGGGGATTGTGGTTTCCTTTGCCATCATAATCCGCCTCCCCCTCGACCCACTGGCTCCATTGGCCGAGGGCCTGACCCCCGGTCAGCAGAACTGGCAGATAGGGTTGCTGGTTCTGCTGCTACTGGCTGATTACGTTTTGGTGGTTATTCCTTTCTTTTTCGCCGGCCTTACTCTGGGGAGTGCCTTTTCGGCGTTAGCTAAACGTATCAGCACTCTTTACTTCGCCGACCTGATGGGTGCCGGGCTGGGCTGCCTGGTAGTTGTGGGTGCGTTGTGGGTTTTGCCTGGTCAAGGGGTAGTGTTCTTTTCGGCAGGGCTGGCGGCATTGGCTGCCGTTTTCTTCAGCAGGCAGCGCCGCCTTGGTCAGGATGAGGTGTTACAGGTGCACCGTCCGCCTGAGTCAGCCGCTGGCCCGTCCGAACTCCGCGACTCGCGCCAGGGTGCGGGCGATACGCAGCAGCAGGTAGTAGACCGCGGTGGGGCACCGTCGGGCAAAGAGCGGGGTGCCTGGCGAGGCACCGCCTTTGCCGCGGCGGGCGCGGTCTTGCTCTTTGCTTTGTCGCCCTTCGTCGACCGTTTTATGCCACTCTACATACCTCCCAGCAAGCCGCTTTCCCAGGCCTATGCCGACCCGACCATCAGCCTGGCCTTTACGGGCTTTACCCCTTTCGCCCGGGTTGACGTGATGTATAAGGAGGGGGCCAGCCTGGGGACCTGGGGGCTGAGTTCGCGTTGTACTGCGCCGCCCTCCCCCGAGCAACTTTTCATCACCATTGACGCAGCGGCTATCACCACGATTACCCATTTTGACGGCGAGTTGGATCGGATTGGGTTTCTAAACTGTGCGCCCAGTAGCTTGGCCTACCAGGTACGTGGCGAGCCGCTGGAGAGTGCGCTCCTGATCGGCCCCGGCGGCGGCATAGATGTGCTCACCGCCCATTACAATGGTGTTCAGCGTATCATCGGCGCCGAGATTAATCCCCTCATCATCAAACTGGTGGTGGACGATGCCCTATATCGAGACTACGCTGGCGGACTTTACACCGATTACCCCCAGATCCAGGTAGAGTTGGCCGAGGGGCGCAATTTCGTCTCCCGCTCGAAGGAGAAGTATGACCTGATTCAGTTCTCCCAGGTGGATACCTGGGCGGCGGCAGCGGCTGGGGCCTACAGCCTGAGTGAGAACTTTCTGTACACCACTGAGGCCTTCCTGGATTATTATGACCACCTGACCGATGATGGAATGCTGACCGTGGGGCGTTGGTACTTTGAGCCGCCACGCCAGGCCTTTCGGTTGGTGACTATTGGTACCACTGCGCTGGAGCGGCGGGGTGTTGCCAGCCCGGCGCAGCACTTTATGGTTGTGCGCGCTGGTGGCACCTCTACTTTCATTATGAAGAAGTCCCCTTTCACCGCTGACGAGATTACTCGCCTGCGGGCTGTGGTAGACAGCCTGGACTTCACCATGCTCTATGCTCCTGATGAGACCGACCCCAACAACTGGTTCGTCCGCTTTTTTACCGCTCCCGACCGGGCCAAATTCTACCGTGACTACCCTCTGGACGTCACCCCAACTACAGATGATCGCCCTTTTTTCTTTGAATATTATGGCTGGAGCAACCTTGGTAACTTCCGCTCTGGCAAGGCGACGCTGATCATTTTGCTGGTCCAGGCCCTGTTGCTCGCCGGCGGATTCATCTTGTGGCCCTTGTGGCGCTTCCAGCGGCGGGGCCTGGCGACGCGTGGCGCGCGGCGTTTTATCGTCTACTTTGCTGCGCTGGGCATTGGTTTTATACTCATCGAAATCGGGCTCATGCAACGCTTTATTCTCTTTTTGGGGCATCCTGTTTACTCGACGTCGGTGGTTCTTTTCAGTGTGCTCACTTTCTCCGGGTTAGGAAGCCTTTTGTCAGGTCGGCTGCTGGCGTCGCCACCAGAGTCCGACCGTGAAGACATGGGTGAAAGGGATCCTCGTCAGCTCCAGCGCTGGATCATCCCCGTACTGGGTCTCCTGACCATATGCTACGTCTTTGTTTTGCCGCCCTTGTTCCGCTCGCTGCTGGGTATGGACCTCACCTACCGGGTGGCCTTGTCTATCCTGTTGTTGGCCCCGTTGGGGCTGCTTATGGGCATGCCTTTCCCTTTGGGGATTCGCCTCGTGGACCGGGTGAATCCCAAGTTGGTGCCATGGGCGTGGGGCGTTAATGGCTTCAGCTCCGTGGTTGGCTCAATCTTGGCTGTGATGATTGCCCAGAGTTACGGCTTTTCCCTGGTGATTGGGTTGGCCGTGATCATCTATGTGGGTGGCTTGGTGGCTGTCCTTAGCCTGGGGCGCGTGGCCGACAGAGCTGCCCAGCAGCGATATTTGGGATCTGAGATCTAAGATGGGCTTTCGGGAGCTGTACGATCAACTTAGCGAGGGCCAACGCACCACCTATGGACTGCTTTTGTCGGTCATTTTGCTGACTATACCTTGCTATTGCTTGGGGGTTATCGCGCTGGCCACAGCGCCGCCGCCTGTCTCGCTCACGCCGACCCCCCTGGTGACTGTGCCGCCTCCCACCGATACCCCTGTGGTTGAACCCTTGACGCTGCCGACGCCTACCTTTACGCCGCGTGAGCCGACTTCTACCTTGGAACCGACGCCTACCCAGTTCTTCCCCACTGTGGTTGCATCGGCTACGCCAACTGAAACGCCTACGCCCACTGACACGCTGACTCCTGAACCTACGGACACACCCACGGTCACTCCCACCGGCACGCTGCCGCGGACCCATACGCCCACTTTGGTGCCGTCCACGGCTACTTTCACGCCCACCCCAAGTGTGACGCTTACGCCAACCTCGACCAACTCTCCCACGCTGTCGCCCACTGTCCCAACACCAACTCACACCACTTCCCCTACCGCTACACCTACTGGCACGGCTACCTCTACGCCGACTGGCACAGCTACCTCTACCGCTACGCCTGTGCCTAGCCCCACTCACACAAATACACCCACCAACACCCTCACCCCCACGGAGCCAGTCACCAACACCATAACCAGTTCTTTGTGATCCTGGGGAAGAGGCAGCACTTCTCAGTGTGGCGGTTGGTGGCTGGTAGGCACATGTCTGGAATTGTATGGCAGCGGGAGTAATTGACACATCTGCCCGATACAGGTATACTTAGGTAGTTGCATTTGCTGTGCGGGGAACGCTGTTGCACCGGGACTGAAGAAGGAGCGGAAGGTGTGTTGGGCCAGGCATACTGTGGTGCTGGTCCTCTTCACCAGCCTGACCGGCGGGTGTGGTCAGACTGTAGCATCACCTTCGCCTGGCGGTGGTGCACCGACTGGCGCACCGATTGTCGCACCAACTGTCGCACCGACTTACACACCTTACCCCACCTATACGCCCAATCCAACCTGCACCCCGCTGCCCCCCTCGGCTGACCTCGAATCACTCGTGTGGCCCAACGGCCCTCGAGATGACGTAGTTTCGTGGGCTGATGCCGCCGACTTCATCGGGGTAGAGATGATTGTCGAGGGGACTGTAGTGCGTACTTACAACTCGGGCGAGGTAGTCTTCCTCAATTTCGTGGAAGACTACCAGGGAACCTTTCAGGTTGCTATCTTTCCTGAAGACTGGGGCAAGTTTCCGGGGCCACCTGAGACGTTGTTCTACGGCCGGCGGATTCGAGTCCAGGGACTGATCGAGCAATATCAGGGGACACCCGAGATTGTGCTGCGTGACCCGTGGCAAGTCGAGGTCGCGCTGACCTTGGGCCAGGAAGAGGCTTGCGAGTGTGGAACGCCGGTCGTGATCCAGGTTGTCATCACTGCTACACCGCCAGCCAGGACCGAACCCGAAGAGACAATAGGTGAGCTGCCCGAACCGACCCCTCACGCGACAGAGGTCTTGTCTGCGACCGGGATTGTCAATTGGCAAGAGGCGGCTGCTTTCGTTGGAAAGACTGCCACCGTCGAGGGCCAGGTGGTAGACACCTACAATTCAGGTAAGGTGGTATTTCTTAATTTTGATGAAGACTATCGGTACACCTTCAAGGTGGTCATTTTCCCTGATGCCTGGCCCTTGTTTCCTCAACCGCCCGAAGAGATGTACCGGGGACGGCTGGTGCGGGTGACAGGGCAGATTGAGATGTATCAGGGCGCGCCCGAAATCATTGTCGAAACTCCCGACGCCATCGAAATCCTGGAGTAAGCTTGATTATGTCCTTACTATCGTGGTTGCTCGTGATTCTGGCTGGCCTGAACCTGGCCATAATGGCTGTTTCGATCACTATAGCCAATCGCTCGGCGCGCGAGGCGCGATCAACGATCTTCCCTATTGTGCGTGAAGAGGAAACTGTTCGCGCGCGGCGTGCTCGCATAACGACCAGCGTGACCGGTGTGGTTGCGGCCATTATGGCTGGAGCGTTCTTTCTGAGCGGGCAGCTTCCCTCACCAGTCATTGCGCCTCAACAGGCGCCGTCCGAGGTAGTTGCCATCGCCGAAACGCCCACCGCTGAAATAGAGGCTCCACCCGCAGCGACTGAAACGCCTCTTCCCCCCGCCGATGAACAGGTAGTCCCTACCAGCGACCAGCTGGCGCTTGTGACCGACCAGCCGCCGACCGTCGAGGCCTCGCCGCTGCCGGCGACGAACACGCCTGTGCCGCCGACCCCTGTCCCTACTCTGGAACCGTCGGTCACATCCACGCCCGTGCCGCCGTCACCCACCCCCAGCGGTACCGCGGTCTCGGCCCCGGATAGCGTGAAAATGGGGCCGATCGCCTTTGCCCCCCAGGTCACTGATCGCCGGGAACCCATCAGCCCTACCACCGTCTTTTCTGATACGCTCAGCCGGGTATACGCCAGCTTCCCCTACAGCGGGATGCGAAACGGGCTGGCTTGGACTCAGGTCTGGTACTTCAATGGCGCTGAATTCAGCCGGGACGAGGGGAGCTGGGAATGGGGCAGCACCGATCGCTCCTTCGTCTTCACTAAATTGGTTGGTCCTGGGGATTATCGGCTGGAACTGTATGTGAACGACGATTTGCTGAGCGGTGGGGAGTTTACAGTGCGCGGGCCGGTGGCCCTGGGCGGACCAGAGACTTCAGAGAGTCCCTAACGCGGTGAAGGTAGCCATCGTCCACGACTGGCTCAACCAGATGGGTGGAGCCGAGGGCGTACTCGAGGCTCTGACCGAAATATTTCCTGGCGCGCCCGTTTTCACCACCATCTACTGGCGACTTGGCATGCCCGACGCTTATCAGGCGTGGGACATCCGTGCCACCTGGCTTGACCGCGCCCCTTTCATCCACCGGCACCACCAACCCTATCTGCCTCTTTACCCCCTGGCTGTGCAAAGCATGGATTTGCGTGGCTACGATCTGATCCTTTCCAACAAGAGTGGCTTTTGCCACGGCGTGCGCACCGCTCAGGAACAACTGCACATTGACTATTGCCTTACCCCTACCCGCTACGTATGGGATTACGCCAGCTATGCCGCGCGCGAAGGCTTTGGCCGGGTTGTTGACTTGTTGTTGCGGCCCTTCATTCGCTGGTTGCAAGATTGGGATCGGCGAGCCGCCGACGGGGTTGACCATTTCCTCGCCATCTCACGGGAGGTGCAGTCACGCATTGCCCGCTTTTATCAGCGAGACTCTACCATCATCTATCCACCTGTAGACACTGATCGATACCGCCCTAGCCCTAAGCCTGTGGATGACTACTTCCTGGTTGTCTCTCGTCTCGTTCCCTACAAGCGGATAGACCTGGCCGTGCGGGCGTGCAGCGAATTGGGCCTGCCCTTGATTGTTGGTGGCGAGGGGCGTGACCGAGCCGAACTGGAAGCCATGGCTGGCCCCACAGTTCGGTTTGTGGGCCGGGTACCGGACCACGAATTGGGCGAGCTGATGGCCCAGTGCCGGGCCTTCATCTTTCCGGGGTATGAGGATTTTGGCATTGCCCCCGTCGAGGCCCAGGCTGCGGGCCGACCTGTCATCGCCTACGCTGCTGGCGGAGCGCTGGATACCATCGTGGATGGCGAAACTGGCCTTTTCTTCCACGAGCAAACGCCTGAATCGTTGATCGATGCCATCCTTCGCATGGACTCAACCGGCTTCGACCCCCTTCTTATCCGCCGCAATGCCGAACGGTTCAGCACTTCCCGTTTCAAACGGGAGTTGCGCGCCTTCGTCGAGGAGAAGTGGCGAGAATTCACGGGCGCTTGACGAGTTGTCGCATTTCGCCTAAACTACGGTTGGCTCAAATGCTCCTGATCGTGCAGAGCAAAACCTCCGCAAAAACCCTGATCGGGCTAGGGTAGTACAGCCTGGAGGCAAGCATGGAACTGCGTCAATACTGGCACATTGTGTGGAAACGCATTTGGATCCCGGTATTGCTTTTGGGAGTAGTGCTGGTGGTCAGCCTGGCCCTACACCGCCCATCGCCGCCCAGCTTCCAGGCCTCGGCACGGGTGCTGGTGGATGTGCCGCCGCTGGAAGCGGTGGAGGGTATGGGCTTTGACCCGCGCCTCACGGCGCCGCAGGCGACCGAATACTTGGTGGATGACTTCAGTCTCTTTGTTTCCAGCCAGACGGTGGCCCAGGCGGTCAGTCAACGCCTGGCAGGTCAGGGCATCCAGGTGCCGCCCGGCATCATTCAAAGCTCTACGGCTTCGGAGAAGGTGCACCGAGTGATTACCGTCCGTGCCACCTGGAGCGACCCTGACGGAGCGCTTGCCATCGTGAAGGCTGCGGTTGAGGTGTTGCGCCAGGAATCACCGGCCTACTTCGGCCGCCTGGGACTTGAAGAGCCCCAAGTCGCCCTCTTCGACGGGCCGGATGTGAGCCCTATCCCCCCCAGCCTCACCCAACGCCTTGACCTGCCTGTACGCTTGTTGCTGGCTCTGGTGGCCGGCGTCGCTCTCTGTTTTCTCCTCGACTATCTGGACGATAGCATTCGCGGGCGCGAGGAGTTAGAGGGCTTGGGCATTCCTGTGCTGGCTGAGATCCCTGGCCGGAGGCGTTGGTTTGGCAAGTGACCTGAACTTGGCTCAGGAAGCGTTCAGGTCCGTCGCTAACCTGGCGTAATCGATCGTCTGTATGAACAGCTACCGCACCAAGCCCCCCTCAAGTGCGGTGGTTTGCTCACTCAGCTGCCGCTGCCCAGTTTGACCTCAATCTCTCTTCTGAAAGCTGATATTCGTATCCACCTGCCTCCGTTTCCCCGGTTCTCGTCTATTTGCATTCAGCATCCGCTTGTGTTATAATTAGACATAATGTCAAAGGAATGCCCTAGTGGAATTGATATTGGCAGGAGCGGATGGCAAACGAACACAGCACCCAGGCTGATCAGAGCGCTCGGAGCACATTGAAATCTGCCCTTGAGGCTGCCAAGGCCGGCCGGCGGGCAGAGGCGCAAGACTTGTTGCGGCAGGTTGTTGCCCAAGACCCGTCAAATGAGGTAGCTTGGTTCTGGCTGGCGGGAGTCACTCTTGATTTGGACGAGGCGCTGGGGGCGCTGAATCATGTGGAGCAGCTAAACCCTAGCCATCCAAAGCTGGAGGCAGCCCGCCGCTGGGCATGGACGCGGTCGTGGCCTCGAAGCAGGCCACGAGAAGACCAGGACTCAGTGGCGGCTGCGCTGCTCTCTCCAACTCGACCATCGGCAAAGATAAGGTTGGATGCCGACAGGTCAGGCGGGCCCAGCTTAATGGCCCCAAGGCCTGCCAATGCCTCTCCGCCCAACTGGTCGCGACGCTTGTGGCTGGGCCTGGCCAGCTTGGGAGTGGTTTTGATGGTTTGTGTGTTGGCCGGTGCCATATGGGTTCAGGTGGATGCAGTTGAGGCCAGGCTACCGGCCCCCGCCACGCCTGATAGCTCAGAGCGAATATATGCCCTTCAGCCAGAACTAAACGCTGCCCTCACCGAGTCGCGTTGGGAAGATGCCATTGCGGTGCTGCAGGTGATGCGTGCCCTCGACCCGGAGAACTCTGCCTTGGAGCACGAGTTGGCTCAGGTGTATCATCAGTTGGCCCTGCTCCGCCGGGACCGGCGCGATCTTGATGGCGCCATCGCTGCCCTGGAAGAATCGCTGGCCTTGATCCCTGATGACCCATCAATTCAATAGGAATGGCAGCTACTAGAAACGTACCGCCAGGGGATGGGATATCACCAGAGTGGGGACTGGCAGGGGGTCATACGAACTCTAACGTTCGTCCGCCGGGATAATCCCAACTACCTGGACGTCACCGAAGTGCTCTACAGCGCCTACTACAACTTGGGCCTGTCGCAGCAGGCGGCTGGTGACCTGATCGGAGCACAGGCCTCCTATCAGGCTGCCATTAAGTTGCTGCCCGAGGAGCCGATTGCCCGCGATAAGGCTGATGAGGTCGCCCTGCTCTTACAGCCCCCCACACCGGTTCTCACCCCCACGCCTACGCCTGAGCCTGAGCCTGGCCCACAACGCATCGTGGTCGATATTTCCGAGCAGCGTATGTATGTCTATGAAGGCGAAGAACTGCGTTGGGAATGGGTCATCTCAACAGGCGAACCCGGTCGCGATACAGCCGTTGGTGACTTTGCCATTCAATCCAAGATTCCTATGGCCTACGCCAGCACTTGGAACTTGGATATGCCTCACTGGCTAGGAATCTATTGGTCCGGGCCGCTGGAGAACGGCATCCACGCCTTGCCCGTCAAGAGGGATACGGGTTATAAACTCTGGGACGGTTTTTTAGGGCAGCGCGTGTCGTATGGATGTGTTATCCTCAGCGACGAAAATGCGGAGACTCTCTTCAACTGGGTTGAGATGGGTACGCCGGTGAAGATCCAGCCCTGAATCCAGGCGGCAAACGTAGTTGCCCGACTTCATGCGAAGGATGACGACAGATTTCTTCAACCCGGGGCGCTGCTTGAAATTTGATTTAAGCTCGATCCGATAATCTGGTTGAAAGCGGAGGCGGAACCATGCTGATTGGGGTTCTTTCGGATATACACGATAATCTTGATAACTTGATCCAAGCACTTGCAATCTTCAGAGAGCGAGGGGTCAAGGCCCTGATATTTTGCGGTGATTTTTGCTCTCCTATTCCATCCCGGGTGATGGCCGGAGAATTTCAGGGGGATGTCCACTGCGTATTCGGTAATGGAGATGGAGATAAGTTCTTGATGTTGCACGTGGCCAAAACTCAGTACCCCAATCTGAAGCTACATGGCGAGTACGCTGAGCTAGAATTCGAGGGAGTCAAGGTAGCTGTGACCCACTATCCCTTTTACGCCAGGGCTTTAGCCCGGACCGGTGATTACCAGGCTGTTTTCTCAGGGCATACCCACGAAGCCAGCCAAGAAAGAATCAATGACTGTCTGTGGTTGAACCCAGGCGATGTCATGGGTTGGAAGGGTAAAAGTTCGTGTGCCGTTTACGATACTGCTACGAACTCGGGAGAAATAGTAAGCATAGAGTAGAGCGGCGGCTTAACAGGCAGTTTGCTGGTTGGTCAGACTCCGCCAGACGCGGCGGGGTTTTTCTTTCCTTATCGGCCGAACCTGCTCAATCAACCACTACCACCGAGCCTCCTCTGCGTCGGTCGCCAGAGGCGATCAGCTTACCGTTCTGTTGTGCCACGGCGTGTGTACCACCGAAGAACATGTTGCGGTCTGGCCAGTGATTGACCGCGTAGCCTTTCCTCTCCAATTCGCGTGCCACCGGGTTGGGAATCCCTCCTTCGATCTGCAACAGGTCCGATTCAAAGTGGGCACGCGGGGCGTCGATGGCCTCCGCCAGCGGCATTCCAAAATCGATCACGTTGCTGATGACCTGCAAGATGGCCGATCTCAGGCGGTTGCTGCCGCCACTTCCTAAGGCCAGAACTGGCTTCCCCTCACGCAGCACAACCGCAGGGCTCATCATAGTCGTCAAGCGGGCGCCAGGTGGCTGGCGGTGGAAGCCGTGAGGGTGCAAATCAATTTCGCCCAGTATGTTGTTCAGGCACACCCCTGTATCACCCACCACAAACCCGGCATATTCGCCGGCCGAAGTGGTCACGCTGACCACCATTCCATGGCTGTCCACCACACTGATATGGGTGGTGTTGCTGGACCCCATCTCAAATTCTGGGCTGACGGGCGGTGCCTGGCCCTTAAGCAGGGCCAACAGCTGGTGTCGATAACTGGCGATGTGTTGCGCGCCGAGAAATTGCCTGATGCGCTGATCGTCCGGCCCCTGGCTCGCTTCCCAGCTGGAGCGGGCCAGGTTGGTCAGGCGCATGACTTCTGCCAAAAGGCGTATGTGTTCGATCGAAGCGGGCGTCAGACTCGCCACGTCCACCGTTTCCAGTAGCTTGAGTGCAAAGGCGATCAACACCCCTCCGCTGGAGGCTGGGGGGGGCAGCAAGATGGTGTAGCCTCTGTAGTTCAAGCGAATGGGTGGCACTTGCCGCACCTGGTAGGAGGCTAAATCGTCGGCGGTGATCAATCCGCCGTGGGATGCTTGGTCCTGCACAATGGCCTGCGCGATAGTGCCTGTGTAGAACAGGTCAGGCCCTTCTCTGCCCAATCGCTCCAGTGTCTCTGCCAGGGCCGGGAGAATCATGCGCTCCCCTGCCTGGTACACACGCCCAGTGGGTGCAAACATGGCTGCCGATTGGGGCGTATCCGTAAAGATAGGGGTCAGAATATCCATCACGTAGGCCAATGCCTCGGACAACACGGCACCCTTGCGCGCCAGGCGCACCGCTGGCTGCAGTAGTTTGGCCAGGGGCAGTGTCCCATGAGCTTGGGCCATCGTGCATAGCCCAGCCACAACGCCGGGCACGGCGGCACTGGCCCGCCCAATGTAGAATGGCTGCTGCTCCGGCCCGAAATCAACCATGGTCTTTCTAAAGTCCGCATCCCGGCTCAGGCGACCGGATGGCATGCTGCTGAAGAAATCATACACGGTGGCTTGTGGTGAGCAGGGATCCTCCTCTTGCTTGGCCTGGGGGTCCACTACCAGGGCTATGCCTCCTCCACCAACGTTTACCCCGAGGGCCACCTCTGCGATGAAGGAGGCAAAACTGGCAGCAATCGCTGCATCCACGGCGTTGCCCCCCACCTTTAGCATGGCAGCGCCAGCTGCGGCCGTCTGCGGATCTCCGCAGGCGATTACACCCTTCAATGTTCCATACACGGTTGGCTAACTCCCTCTGGGTGGTGACCAGGCAAGTATAATGGCCACCGCCTTTCTTGGCAATTGCGTGGGCTCCGTTGCAGTAAAGATACCTACCTTAAATGTGGAGATCCAGTCAGCTGCTTTAGGCGTTCCTTTCCTTAAGATTTTCGCTAATTATGAAATTTCACTTGCAAATGAATCAATTTTGATGTATAATCCTTCATAACAAAGCCTCTCTACACAGTGGGCAACCTTTGTAAGGCACAAAAGTTTCCAGGTGTTACATGGCAGAGGAATTGAATGACTTTAGACAGGGGCTGGAAGAGCACCTTCCGCACCTGACCAAGAGTCAGCAACGCATCGCCTCTTATCTGCTGGTCAGTTACGACGAAGCTACTTTCATGGCGGCCGCTGATCTGGCTGAACGCCTGGATCTTAGTGAGGCCACGGTTGTACGCTTTGCCAAAGCCATCGGCTACGATGGTTTCCCCCAAATGCGTCGTCATCTTCAAGAGCTCTACCTCACCAGATTCACACCGGGGGCACGTCTCCAACGCAAGCTCAGCGAGTTAGCCAGCAGCCAGGGCCATGTCTTGGCCAAGGTGCTAGACATGGAGGTACAGTATCTCACCGAGGCATCTCACAGCATCGACACGGCGGATTTTGACCACGCTGTGGATATCTTGTTGAGTGCCCAGAGGCTCTTCGTTTTCGGCAGTGGCCCTTCGAGCAGCCTGGCCGAGCTGGCCGAGTTGCGCCTGAGACGACTCGGCCTGCTCACGATTAGCATGACCGAATCAGGCCGCCATCTTCTGGAAAAGCTGCAACTCTTGCAGAAGGGAGATGCGGTTCTGGTGGATGGATTTCATCACGTCAGAGCTGAGCTGGTGGCTGTGCTAGACCACGCTCGAGCCCTGGGTTGTCGCTCCATTCTTATAACCGACACGCTGGGGCCTATCCTTCAGAGCAAAGTTGACGTCGTTCTCGCTGCCCGGCGAGGGCCTGTCTCCACATTTCATTCTCTAACTGTGCCCATGTCTATTCTGAATGCCCTCATATTGGCCGTGGCGATGGCGAGACCCAATGAGAGCCTGGCCGCACTTGATCGGCTGGATCAAATGCGCGCTACCTACAATCTGGATGTGACTGTTAAAGGTTTGTCGAAACGCGGCCTGACAGAGGATTGTCCATGAGATCGCTGACGGTTGCCAGCAGCATTTCGATTCCCGCACCGACGCTTGCTTAACTGTGAGCTAAGCTCATCCTGGACTCGTATCGTCCTTCATTCCCAAACTGGTCCTGAGCTCATAGATCGCGTGAGAGTCTCAGGGCAACTAATAACTCGTTCATCCCGTAAGACTCTATGATCCTGGGAGAACAGATATGGAAGTTCCTGCGGCCTTTCAGCAACCACGCTCTCTTCAAATGCTTGCCGCTTCTAGAAGGTTCATCCGCTGGTTAACACGCCCCGAGGTCATCCTGGCATTGATCATGCTGTTTTTGATGTTCTACATGGTCATCATACCGTTGTATCGCATGATTATGACCACGGTGACCTGGCAGCCTCGCGATGTCGTCACCGTCCCGGAAGCCGAGGTGGGTGGACTCACGCTTTATCACTATACCCGGATGCTGACGGGGGCGTTGGGGAAGATCTATATGTATACCCCGCTGCGGCACTCGTTGACGATCGCAACTGGAGCGACTTTTCTTTCCTTGTTTATTGGCGGTTCGTTGGCATGGTTGGTCGTCCGAACGGATATGCCTGGCCGGAAGCTCGTTAACCAACTGGCACTGGTCCCGTACATCATGCCGTCCTGGACCCTGGCTCAGGCCTGGCTCGTGTTCTTTAAGAACAGGCTTTCAGGTGGCACGGCGGGAGTCTTCGAGTACCTGGTGGGACACAGCCCTCCCAACTGGCTGGCGTACGGGCCGGTGCCGATCATGATCTGCAGCGCGCTGCATTACTACACCTTCTTTTTCTTGTTCGTTTCCGCCGCCTTGATGTCCATCGATTCTAACCTTGAGGAAGCCGGCGAGCTGGCAGGTGCCAGCCGCTGGCGCATCCTGCGCAAGATTACCTTCCCCCTTGTTCTGCCGGCCATACTTTCGGGTGTCATTATGACCTTTTCCAAGGTTTTGGGCACTTTCGGCGGACCAAATATCCTGGGAACACCGGTCAGGTACTATGTAGTAGCTACTATGATCCGCGGCAGTATCGGCGTGGGAGATAGAGCAGATGCTCTTGTGCTGGCCATCGTGTTGATCTTATTCTCCATGACCATCATCAATCTCAACCAGAAATTGATCGGGACACGCAGGAGTTACGAAACGATTGGCGGGCGGGGCTTTGTAGCACAGGTGAGCAAGCTGGGGAAACTGAAGAAAGTCATGATTGTGTGTGTGATCATTTTTCAGATCCTGGTCATCGTCATTCCGCTAGGCCTTCTAGTCTGGTCTTCGTTGATGTTGCAGGATGGGAATTACAGCTTGAGCAACCTCTCTTTGCAGCACTGGACTGGAGAGCGTGGCACGATTTACAACCATGGGGAGCCCGGGGTCCTGCGCAACCCCAAGATCTATAGAACCGCCTGGAATTCCATCCGGCTTTCACTATGGACGGCCTTTTTCACCGCCCTGATAGGTGTTCTTCTCGGCTATGCGATTGTTAAGGGCCGGGGCACCCGGCTGAGCAAATTGGTTGAGCAGTTGGCCTTCATCCCGTATGTCATCCCGGGCATTGCCTTTGGCGCCGTTTACATAGCTATGTTTGTAAAACCGCTGGGGCCTCTCCCGGCATTGTATGGGACCTTCGCTCTGCTGGTGGTTGTCTCGGTGGCAAAACATATCCCCTACTCCTCGCGTTCCGGGGTTTCCGCCATGATGCAGGTTGGCCGGGAACTGGAGGAAGCTGCCCAGGTATCCGGCGCCAAAATCTGGCGGCGTTTCCGGCACATCATTTTTCCTCTGACCAGCAGCGGTTTTGTCTCCGGATTCCTTCTGACGTTCATCACCACCATGCGCGAGCTATCTTTGATCATTCTGCTGGTCACGCCGGAAACCCAGGTGCTGGCCAGCCAGACCATGTTCTATATCGAAAATGGAGACGGGCAGATGGCGAATGTCGTCATCCTGATCTTGATCACGCTCGTCGCAATTGGCAATTTTATCATCAGCCGGTTCCGGGGCGGCAGTCTCAAAAAAGGTCTTGGAATGTAATAGAGGCAACCATGTCAACAACCATCACCATTAAGAATCTCACCAAGCGTTTTGGCCACGTTGTTGCAGTAGACAATGTCAGCCTGACCATCCAGCCTGGTTCCTTCCTGACCCTGCTGGGTCCTTCCGGGTGTGGCAAGACGACCCTGTTGCGTTGTGT
>CP070811.1:1841081-1862756 GCA_020343875.1 Anaerolineales bacterium
ATCGTCAGTCAATTGATGCTTCATTATTTGACAGCAGGGGGCGTCACCTCTTATGGAGACCTCCATGACGTCTATCCAGGCCACGAGGTGCTCTTCGGAGCTTGCGGCTTTGCACCCATGTCCCATGCCGCAAGCCAGCCACGGCTTGGTAAGCACACCGCCCTGTATGAGGGGCTGCTCAACACCTCGCCTTACAAAGAAGGGAGCGTGACTCTGGCCCGCTTGGCCAATGATGGCCCCGGTTACAAGATGCACATCACTGCTGGGCAGGCCAAACCACCGCCTCCTTTCCGCGAGGTCGAGTGCCCTCCCTATCCCTTCATCCGCATAGCACTGGACGGGAGCGTGGACAGTCTCATGCAGAACCTTATGAGCCAGCACTATGCTATCGTCTACGGGGACGTTCGGGACTCATTGCTGGAGTTGTGTAGTATGCTGGGCGTCCGCCCCGTACTGGCCTGATGCGTCAGTATTAGTAGGGCGCGTATCCATACGCGCCGTAGCGACTGCGGATCGTACGAGAGGGGCGATGGCACAGTTGGGAAAGACCGGGAAGTATATCCTGGGGGTTGATGCCGGCACTACAGCTATGAAGGTCGTCCTCTTCGACCAGGAGGGGCGAGCTGTAGGCAGCGCCAGCCAGGAGTATCAGCTGCTGACACCCGCTCCAGATCGAGCCGAGATGCAGCCGGAGCGTTATTGGCATGCCTGCTGCAGCTGCATACAGACCTTGCTGCAGGAGACAGGAATTGACCCCCGCCAGATTGTTGCCTTAGCCATTTCCAGCCAGGGAGAGACGCTGGTGGTCATCGACGAGGCGGGCCAGCCCTCATGCCCGGCCATCGTCTGGCTGGATAACCGCTCCCAGGTTGAAGCGGATCAGGTTCGAACTCATTTTGGTGTGGAGACCGTTTTCCAGGTGACCGGCCAGCCTGAGATCACGCCGACCTGGCCGGCCACAAAGATCCTTTGGCTGCGCCGGCATCAGCCTGAGACTTTTGAAAAAGCCCACAAATTCCTGTTGCTGGAAGACTACCTGCTGTTCCGGTTCACTGGCCGTTTTGTGGCCAATCCGTGCCTGCTTTCCTCGAGCCTCCTCTTCGACATCCGGCGCAAGATATGGTGGAAGGAGATGCTGGACTTCACAGGCATCACGGCCGATCGATTGCCGGACGTGCAGGAGTCAGGCCGTGTGGTAGGAGAACTGACCGCCCAGGCCGCCGGTCAGACCGGTTTGTGGGAGGGGACGCTGGCTGCCACAGGGGGCATGGATCAGGCGCTGGCCGCCTTGGGCGCCGGTAACACCGCTCCCGGCCTGGTGACCGAGAACACGGGAGGCGCACTGGCCATCGTGGCTACCCTGGAGGAGCCCATCTTCGATCCAGGGGGCGGTATCCCTTGCCACTGCCATGCCTTGCCGGACACCTATTACCTGCTTCCATGGGGCCAGACGGCAGGCATGGCCCTGCGCTGGTTCCGAGACGTTTTCGGCCGGGAGGAGCAGGAGGTTGCCAAGCGTACTGGAGCAGATGCCTACCATCTGCTGACCGCTCCTGCGGCTGAAGTCCCTCCGGGCTGCCAGGGCCTGGTAGCCTTGCCTCATCTGATGGGGGCGGCTTGTCCGGAATTTAACCCTGCCGCGCGAGGCGTGTGGTTCGGGGTTGGCTTGCATCACACCAAGGCCCATTTTGTGCGAGCCATTCTCGAATCGGTGGCGTATATGCTGCGGCGAAACGTGGAGACCCTGGAAGAATTAGGGGTGGCGGTGAGTGAGATCCGGGCCTTGGGCGGCGGAGCTCGCAGCCCACTTTGGAACCAGATTAAGGCCGACGTCCTGGGAGTGCCGGTGCTTACCGTGGCCACGGAAGAAGTGGCCTGTCTGGGGGCGGCCATCCTGGCCGGGACGGCGGCTGGCCTTTACCCCTCTCCAGACGAGGCTGCCCGGCGGCTAGTCATGGGCCAGGATCGCTGGGAGCCTAACCTGGCGCTCAAGCCAGTTTATGACCACGGCTATGAACTATATGTCAGGCTGTACGATAGCTTGGTGGGACTGTTCAGCATGTCAGGAGGAGCCAGGTAGGCAGAGGAGGTGATGATATGGGAGAGACAATGAAAGCTCTGGTCAAAAAGCACCGGGAACCTGGCCTATGGCTGGAGGAGGTACCCATCCCCGAGTTTGGGATCAATGATGTCCTGATAAAGGTTCATAAGACGTCCATCTGTGGCACAGACGTGCACATTTGGAATTGGGACGCCTGGGCGCAGAAGACGATCCCCGTTCCTATGGTGATTGGCCACGAGTTCGTGGGCACAGTGGCTGCCATGGGCAGCAACGTCAGTGACCTTGAAATTGGGGAGATCGTCGTCGGGGAAGGGCATATTGTGTGTGGCAGGTGTCGAAATTGCCTGGCGGGCCGTCGCCATCTTTGTAATGCCACCAAAGGCGTCGGGGTAAACCGGCCGGGCGCTTTTGCTGAGTACGTTTGCATCCCGGTCACCAATATCTGGCATGCCGATCCGAGCATCCCCAAGGACATATTGAGTATTTTCGATCCATTCGGCAATGCGACGCATACCGCTCTGGCATTCAAGGTGCTAGGTGAGGATGTGCTGATCACGGGTGCAGGACCCATTGGGATTATGGCCACCGCCATTGCAAAACACGCCGGCGCGCGCTATATTGTCACCACGGACTTGAACCCCTATCGCCTTGAGCTGGCGAAGAGAATGGGGGCAACTATCGCTCTCAACATAAAGGAAAAAAGCATCGCTGAGGCCCAGAGGGAACTGGGTATGAAAGAAGGCTTCGACGTCGGCCTTGAGATGTCCGGGAGCGGAGAAGCTTTCAAGGAGATGCTGACTAATATGTGCCACGGTGCAAAAATAGCATTGCTGGGAATACCCACTGCAGAGTTGGCCATAGATTGGAACATTGTCGTATTCAATGGACTTACCATACGCGGTATCTATGGTCGCGAAATGTACGAGACCTGGTACCTGATGCAATCCATGATACAAACGGGCCTGGACATAAGCCCGCTCATCACCCATAAGTTTCATTTTATGGAATTCGAAACAGGTTTCGAGGTAATGCGCTCCGGCAATTCGGGCAAGGTAATCCTGAACTGGGTGGATGAGTAATTGAACCTGCGCTGAGCTTTGCCAGGTCAAAAGCCAGTTGAATTGGCTTCTGAACTGGCATAAGTTCAGGTGTCTCTGACGTAACTTGAGGTGGTTGTGTGGGGCACACACCCGCTCAGAGCAAAATGGGACCAGCCAATTTCGCCACCCCTTAGTGTAGCACTACCACAAGACTGGCCAGGGAGGACAATTCTGCTGTATGGATGAACGAGAGAATCTATTGCGGGTCGTTCGCTTTGAGAGACCTGAGTACATTCCCATGACGTTCCACATAAATGACGCTTGCTGGCATCACTATCCGCCGCATGCACTCCAAGATCTGATGGAAGGCCATCCTTTTCTCTTCCCGGATTTTGAGCGATCGCCTGAATGGGCAGAGCCCAACTATCCTGCCTACGCCCGGGCTGGTGAACCCTTTGTTGATCCGTGGGGCTGCGTGTGGGAGACTTCGGACAGCGGACTGATGGGTGTCGTCACCCGGCACCCTCTCGAAAGCTGGCATGATTTTGAGAACTATTCCCCGCCTGACCCCAACAAAACCACTCACTGGGGCCCTATCGATTGGCAGGCAGAGGCCGAAAACATTGGCCCCGCTATTTCTCAGACGTGCCTCCCCAACGGAGAGATCGGGCATAACCATACCTGGCTGAAACTGATCGATATTCGCGGGTATCAAAACGTACTTTTCGATATGGCAGATCGCGAACCAAGGCTTTTCCGCCTGCTTGAGATGCTTGAAGACTTCAACACGGGCCTGGTGCGGAATTATATTAAGTATGGTCACGCGGAATGGATGGGGTTCGCCGAAGACCTGGGTATGCAGCACGGCCCGATGTTGTCTCCCCAGAGTTTTAGAGAGTACATCCAACCCAGCTACCGGCGACTGATGCGCATGGCTCGTGATGCCGGTTGTATCGTGCACGTCCATGCCGATGGTGATCTGCGTGCGATTATCGATGATCTTCTCGACTGTGGGGTTGACGTGATCAATTTGCAGGATCTGGTAAATGGGATAGATTGGATTGCGGAACATCTGGCTGGCAGGATTTGTATAGATCTGGACATAGACAGGCAAAGAATCACCCATCATGGCACACCGGCGCAGATTGATGCCTTGATCCGCGAAGAAGTGGAGAAGTTAGGCAGCCAGCAAGGTGGCCTGATGATGATTTACGGGCTTTATCCAGGCGTTCCTCTTGAGAATGCTGGGGCGCTGATGGACGCAATGGAAAAGTACGCCACGTATTATTCTTAGGGTCCGGCTACCTGTGTTTCGTGGGTAATAACAGTTGGGCAAGTTAGGTCCAGCCGTAGCTTGAAAGGAGTTGGTTATATGAGCGAAGCCTATGATGCTGTGGTCGCCGGGCATCTTTGCCTGGACATGATTCCTGACATGGGCGGTACCACTCAAGACCGGATAGAGCAGGTTTTCTCGCCAGGCCGCCTGTCGATTGTAGGAGCGGCTACCTTTTGTACCGGTGGGCCGGTTTCTAACACAGGACTGGCGCTGACCAAGCTGGGCATCCAGACCCAATTGATGGGCAAGGTGGGCGACGATGTGTTGGGCCAGGCTGTCAGTGGAATCGTCAGCTCCTATGGCCCCCATCTGGCCGATGGGATGGTGGTGGACCCTGAAGTCAATACTTCTTACACCATTGTGTTCAGCCCTCCTGGAGTGGACCGTTTCTTTCTGCATTACCCAGGCGCCAATGATACGTTCAGCGCCGACGATGTGCGCTATGATCTGGTATCCGATGTGCGCCTGTTTCATTTCGGCTATCCTCCCATTATGAGATTGATGTTTAGAAACGACGGGGATCAGTTAGTGGAAGTCTTTCGGCGGGCCAAAGAGACGGGTGCCACGACTTCTTTGGATATGGCACTGCCCGATCCGTCGTCGGCGGCGGGGCGCGCCGATTGGGTCACCATTCTGAAGAAGACGCTGCCTTACGTGGACGTGTTTCTGCCCAGCATCGAGGAAATCCTGTATATGCTTGATCGAGGGACATACGATGAACTCTACCGGGCGGCGAAGGGGCCTGGCTTCCTGCCGTTGATTACGCCTGAGTTGCTGTCGGGTATGAGCCACAAGTTGATTGAGATGGGAGTAAAAATCGTCGCCCTCAAGTTAGGGGACCGAGGGCTTTACCTGCGTACGGCTGATCAGTCAGCGATTGAGGCCATGGGGAAAGCCTGTCCTTCCGATCCGGCTGCCTGGGCTGATCAGGAACTGTGGACCACTTGCTTCCAGGTAGAGGTGGTGGGTACTGCTGGCTCGGGTGATGCCACCATCGCCGGATTCTTGAGTGCCCTGCTGCGTGACTTGTCCCCAGGCGAGGCAGTCACCGCTGCGGTCGCTGTTGGTGCTTGCAACGTGGAAGCATCCGATACATTGAGCGGAGTTCGCCCCTGGGATGAGACGTTGCGCCGGGTCGCCAGCGGCTGGGCCCGACACAGGCAGAATCTCGATGCGCCCGGCTGGCGCTTCGATGAAGCCCGTCAACTTTGGGTCGGACAGGGCAGGTCATAGGCCAGCCCCATGATCGTCACGGTTACGCTCAATCCAACCCTGGATAGAACGCTCAGCGTGCCGAAGTTTCAACTGGGCGAGCTCAATCGTGCCCAGGTAGTGCGCCAGGACTTGGGCGGTAAAGGGATCAACGTCTCCCGAGCGCTGCGCGCCCTGGGTGTTCCCAGCCAGATGGTTGGCTTTATGGGCGGGGCGACCGGACAGGTAATGAGAAATGGCCTGCTGGCGGCTGGTTTTGAGGTTCGCTTTGTGGAGGTAGAGGGCGAAACCCGTCGAAATATCACCCTGCTGGACGAAGCCAGTGGAAAATACACCAAGATCAACGAACCCGGCCCCACCGCCAGCCCACAGGATGTAGCCGCCTTGAAGGCCCAGCTTGATCAAATGCTCCGCCCGGGCGACTTGTGGGCCTTTTGTGGCAGCCTGCCGCCTGGGGCGTCACCTGATCTCTATGCCCAGTTGATGCGGCAGGTGCAAGAAGGAGGCGGGCATGCTTTCCTGGATAGCAGTGGCCTGGCGCTTCGCGAGGGGTTGACCGGCCATCCTTTCGGGATCAAGCCCAACAGCGAAGAAGTGGCTGAGCTGTTGCACAGCCCGCTCCGTAGCGATGCCGAGCATTGCGTCGCCGCCCGTCGCTTGCGGGCCCAGGGCGTATCGCTGGTAGCTGTTACCAGGGGCGCCCATGGGTTGGTGCTGGCTATGGCTGGAGAAACCCTGCTCGCTGCGCCGCCATCTGTCGCCGTTCGTAGCCCTGTTGGCGCAGGTGACGCGGCGCTGGCTGGCTTGCTGTGGGCTGTCTCCGAGAGGTGTGACGCGCTAGAAACCGCACGCCGGGCGGTTGCTTGTGGGACAGCTGCCGCCATGCAAGAAGGGACGGGCGTGGGCGGGCGCGCCCTGGTCGAAAGACTGTTGAGACAGGTTCAGGTTACCAGTTTCCGGACGGAGGAAGATGATGCTGAAGAATAGGATCTGTTATCACCCCATGGGCTCCAACCCATCCACCACCCAGACGGGAGGGTCCCCCTTCTACGTGCCTGATAAGATGCGGGCGTTGGTGCTGGATGGCACCGGTTTTGAGCACCTCCACATGCGCCAGGTGCCGACACCCAGGCCGGGGCCGCGCCAAATGCTGGCCCGGGTCGACGCCGCTGGCATCTGTACTTCCAACATCAAGCTCATCGAGCAGGGGCCGAGACACAATCTTCTCTATGGCTGGGATATCACACGCTACCCCCTCATCCTGGGCGACGAAGGATCGGTCACGCTGGTCGAGGTGGGGGAGGAATTGCGGGGGCGTTATCACCCTGGTGAGCGCTATGTAATTCAGCCGGCGGTGGATCATCCGCCGATCAACCACCGCCAGCGCTATCGAAATGAGGCCAGGGGAATTGAGAAGATCGCTGTCAGTTATACGCTGGCGGGGCACCTGGCGGAGTATATTCTCATTGTGGAAGAGATTCTGGCAGGAGATTGCCTGATCCCCCTGCCCGACGCGTCGCTTCCGTATGCTCATGCGGCGTTGGGCGAGCCCCTGTCTTGCGTTATCTCGGGGCAAGACCATCATTTGCATTTGACTCAGGAGAGTGCCCTGTCCCCGCGTGGGGTTGTGAAAGGGTTGAAGCCGGGCGGTGTTACGCTGGTGGTCGGCAGTGGCGTGATGGGCCGCATGCACGTAGATTTGGCGCTCAGCTATCGACCGCGGGCCATCATAGCCACTGACCTCATCGACGAGAGACTGGATTTGGTGCAGCAGCTTTTTGGACCCCGGGCGGAACAGCTGGGCGTGACTCTGCATGCTGTCAATCCCAGTAAGATCGATGTCCAGGCACTTATAGACCAGGTGACGGATCACCGGGGCGCCGACGACGTAATTGTGGCAGTCGGCTCCGGTCGGGCTATCGAGATCGCTCAGAACTACGCTGCGCGGGGTGCAGTATTGAATGTTTTTGGCGGCCTGAAGAAAGGGGAAGACATCATCGGTTTGGATACCGGCATCGTTCATTACAAGGAGGTCAACGTCACCGGCTCCAGCGGCGGCTCGCCCTGGGATGTGGCGCGTACGTTGGAACTAATGGCTGGCGGCGAAATCGACGCTGGCGCTCACATTACCCGGATTGGTGACCTGGAGCATGCCATCCAATTCCTGGAAATGGTGAAGGCTCAGGAGATTGATGGGAAGGCGGTCGTCTATCCTCACCGACGCACGGCAGACATTTTGGCTGTTCCTGCCTGGACGGCTGAAGACGAGCAGGATTTCCTGGCAGCCAGCGGAGGTTGAGGTATGCCGCTTACCGGGACACGCACCTACGTCGGGTTCGGCTTCGGACCCATCCAGTCAGGCCTTTTTCTGTATGAGGCGTTTCGCTCTGGCAACTTTCGCCGTTTCGTCATTGCGGAGGTGTTGCCGGATGTGGTGGCTGCCTTGCGGCGGGCGGAAGGACATTTCACCGTTAACGTTGCCTACTCGGATAGGGTGGAACATACCCGCATAGGGCCGATACAGATCGAAGATCCAGCCTCAGAATCAGACCGCCAGCACCTTATCGAAGCGATCGCTGAGGCGGAGGAAATTGCTACCGCCATTCCCAGCGTGGCGTACTATGTGTCGCCGAGGCCAGCCAGTCTTCACCGGGTCCTGGCCGAAGGGCTATGCAGAAAGGCCGCCCGGGGTGGACCTCGAGCCGTGGTCTACGCCGCCGAAAACCACAATCACGCGGCCGAGATTCTGGAAACGAGCGTGATGGATGCGATCCCGGAAGGTGAGCGGGCAGCGGTGCGGTCCCGGGTGCGCTTTCTCAATACAGTCATCGGGAAGATGAGTGGGGTCGTTTCCGACCTGGATGAGATACGGACACAACAACTGGCGACAATCACGCCTGAGGGGCAGCGGGCCTTTCTGGTGGAGGCCTTCAACCGCATCCTCATCTCGACAATTCGCTTTGAAGGGGCGGAAGGAGAACCTCCTTTCCGGCGAGGCATCCAGGTTTTCGAGGAGAAGCATGATCTTCTACCCTTTGAGGAGGCCAAGCTGTATGGGCATAATGCGACTCACGCGTTGGCTGCGTACGTAGGAGCGATCAGAGGCGTTCAGCGTATTGCCGAGCTCCGGGGGCTTGCGGGTATTATCCCGTTTCTCCGAGCTGCTTTCATACAGGAATCGGGCCAGGCGCTGGTTCGAAAATATGCCGGCATGGATCCCCTTTTCACCGCGGAAGGTTATCGCCAGTACGCCGACGATCTCCTGGAGCGCATGACCAATCCGTATCTGCGGGATACGGTAGAACGGGTGGGCCGAGATCCCCAGCGCAAATTGGGGTGGGATGATCGCTTGATTGGCACCATGCGGGTAGCCCTGCGTGAGGGAGTGGAACCCCGGCGGTATGCCCTGGGAGCGGCGGCTGCCCTGGCCACAATCGATCACTCCACCCTGGAAGCAGAGCCTCCCATCAGGGCCCTGCTGAGCTCATTTTGGCGCGAAGCGTCACCCGAAAAGGGTGAGCAAGAGGCTGTGCTGAATCTGGTTGAGGGGGGGCGGCGCCAGTTGCAGGATTGGTATGAGTCGGGATTCCAGGACTTGGAAGGCTTCTTTGGAAGTGCCTGAGGCATGGCTTCCGATCCGCACAAGTCCCATTCGTGCTCAGGGGATCGAGCCTGTTTCCCTTAAGCCAATCTCTCTGGCGCGGTGTTGATTGGCTCTGGACTCAGGAAAAGCAGGGCGCTATCGTGCGCCGGAAGTACCACCGAAAGGCTTTCGACCGCGTCAGGCCAGACACGGTCGGCCGTCCAGTCAAAGACGTGCTGTGGGCTGCTCAAGCCGAGCGACACGAGTGAGTAAGTGCGCGCCACCGGTTGCTCCCCAGTGTTGAAGATGAAGACGGCTGCAATCTCATTTTCCGATGCTGGCGGACGAACCTGCACTAGCACCGGATCAATAGCGCGGGGTTCGTGGCGAACGCGATGAGAGTCCTGAGCAGCAGGCATCCGTTCGTATGTAACTTGAGTCTGCCCCAGAAAGGGGAACTGGCAAGTGCCCCGCTTTTCGGAGAGGATCAACTTCCACAAGCGCAGGCGATCTGCGGATAGGCCACCCAGATCGTCGCTGGTCATCATCACGCCGCCGGACATACCGGCGTAGATGGCCATCGAGCGCAGCTCGGCGTCGGTGAGGTGATGGAAGCGGTCTCGCAGCAGGACGCAGTCGGGATCGATTTGCCACAGGATGTGATTAGCGAAGTTGCGCGTTGCCTGGTCACGCAGCAGTGATTGGGCCGACCGGTTTCCCGTCCACGCCACGCCAACGTCACGCCCAATTCGAATCCCGTCCACCAGGCCGACGCTGGCCCATAGCGGGCAGCCGCAGCCCAACCAGGTGGCATCGCCGATTTCCTCGCGGATCATTTCTGCTACACGCCGCCAGATTTCGATGCGGCTTTCCCCCGGCGTATGCCAGACGATTTCGTCAGGGCCATGTTCGCTGCCAAAGTGCATAAAGTCGGTCTTGAAGTATTCACAGCCCCACTCATGCCGCCAGGCCTTGAATACCTGGCGCAGATACTCGAAGGCTTCAGGGTGCGTGGAATCCAGAATGTAGTACTCCTCACTTCGTTTATGCCAGCGATATTCTCCAAAGAGCCGCCACTGGACAAACGGCTCGCCGGTGGCGCGATCTGTCACCACCCAGTTGGGATGATCCCGGAACAGGTGGCTGCGGTTGCCGACCATAAAAGGGGCAATCCACAGGCCTGGCACAAATCCAGCCGCCCGGATGCTATCCAGAAGAGGCTTCATACCACGTGGAAACTGGGGCTTGATTTCCAGCCAGTCACCCATTTCGGGGGTAAAGCCGTCGTCAATCTGGTAGATTCGCATGGGTAGGTCTTCGCGCTTGACGGCCTCGGTCATGCTTCGTAGATACTCCAGGATGTTCTCTGCGGTGATGTAGCTGTAGAGATTGTACCACGAGCACCAGCCGGTGATGGAAGGCCCCTCGAGTCGTGGCGGGATCGGCGAGGCGGCCGCAACCAGGTGTGCCCAATCACGCAGAGCCTCTTCAACGGCGGGGCGTTCAAAGATTACCAGCTGTTCAGACTCACAGCGGGGTAAGCCAGTACGTTCTTTTTGATCCCAGCAGGTCTGCACCATCAAGCTGGGCGGATGGCGCCGGGTGTCGAAGGTGAAAGTGTGCTGGAAGCGGTCATGGCGGTTGAATCCGAGCACGACGCTACCTGACCCCAGGCGTGGCAAGAGTTGGGTCATACCGTACCCGGTTTCGGGGCGAGATTCGTAATCCTCAAAATCGTTTAACGCTTCCGGCTCCACGTAGAAACTGCCGTCCCAGCTTAAGTAGCCATTCCGCAGATAGGCTCGCACATTCTCCACCGCCTCGAAGTGCAGGCCAAAGCTGTTAAGTTCAACATCGTCGCCAAGGCCCTCGAGCCAATAGCGTAGCCCGAGTCGCCTGCCTGAGGCGACATAGTTGGCCCTCAGGCCAAACTTCCCCTGACCACGGGCGGGGGCGGTATAATGGAGTATGATTCCTGCTTCATCATGCTGCGCAATTTCAGGGTGCCAGTCTTTAAGAATCGTGCCGTTGAGGACGGGGCGAGCATTGCGCAGGCAGAGGATGGACGCGTCGACGGTCAGGTTTCCGGCAGGGGTCAGGCAGAGTTCCATAGACAAGAGCCTTTCGAGCTGTTCAGCCTCTGGGCGTCAGCCATCAGCTTCAAGCAGTGAAAGCCTTTCCGAAGACAATAAACTGGTGGCTGATAGCCGGCAACTGAGCCCTTGAAGCTGAATTCATAAGTAGACAATTGAGCCAGAGTCCGCGGAGCGGACGGCAGCCAGGGCCAGGTCTAGCGATTTTGCGCCTTCGCGTAATGGCGTGCGGGTTTCACGGTTGGTGCGAATGGCATTTAGCAGGTCCAGCAGTTCGGCCAGGTGATAATTCTTTTCGGCCGCGATTTTCCGCGGCGGTTGGTCGGGTGTGTCGGTGAAGTGAAACACGGCGTGGTTGGCGTCTTCAAACTCTGCGGTGATTTTCTGCGTTACCAACCGGTAATCGTTGATCCAGCGGGTGGGTATTGCGTTGTTGGTAGCGTAAATCACCCCCAGCGCCCCGCTCTCGAAGCTGAAGATGGTAGCGCTAACATCTTCAACGGTGTAGTCTGGGATGTGCTGGTGAAAGAGGTTGGCCTGGCGGCTGTAGACGGTGGCTGGCTCGCCCATCAGGTAGCGCACCAAATCGACCATGTGGATCACCTGTTCCAGCAACTGCCCGCCTGACTTTTCGCGCACCCGCCACCAGGGCGCGTGCAGCGAGTTGCAGAAGTAGCGGGCGCTCATCAACCCGGCAGGCCCGGTTTCGCCGGAGTCAATCATCGCTTTGAGCTGCATGATGGCTTCACCAAAACGGAGCATGAAGCCGACTTGAGTTTTGATCCCGGCCCTTTCGGCGGCTTCGACCATCTGCCAGCCGTGTTCGGAGCTCAGGGCAATGGGCTTTTCGATCAATAGGTGAACACCATAGGCAGCGGCCAGTTCCACCTCGTCGGTGTGGGCGTACGGAGGCAGGCAAATGACCGTTAGGTCCAGCTCGGCCTGTTCGAACATGTCTCGATGGTTGGTGAAGACCGCCGCACGACCCCCGGTATAGGTTTCGGCGCAGGCCTGTGCTTTTTCAGGGGTTCTGCTGCAGAAAGCTACCAACTCGATCTCGTCATTTAAGGAAGCCAAGTTTCTGGCATGTACGTGCGCAAATCTACCGCAGCCGAGGATGGCAGTTCGTAAAGGCTTCATGCGCGTGCTCCTTCCGGCTGAAAGTCCAGAACAACTTGCAGTGCCTCTCCCGGCTTTTCGTCAAGAAGGCGAAAAGCTTGGGCGGCTTCTTGGAAGGGATAGACGTGGGTGATAATGGGTTTGAGGTCAATAACGTCGTCCGCCTGCAGTTGCATAAATGTTTGAGCCAGGCGGAGTCTGTTCCATCGGTACGAGAGTTCCGGGGACACACCAGAAATTTGGGAGCAGACCAGGTTCACCCGGTTGTGGTGAAACTCTTCCCCCAGGAAAAGCCCTTGGGCGCCTTCCTGGAAGAATCCCAGGGCAACGACTCGAGCGGAATAAGCTACCGAGCGAATGGCCTCATTCAGGGCCACGGTCGAACCGGACACTTCAAGAGCCACGTCTGCCCCCTGGTTGCCCGTCATTTCTCTGATTTTTTCGGCGACGCTGCCTTCTTTAGCATTGAGAGCGATATCGATTGCTCCCATCTCTTTGGCTTTGGCGATGCGGCTGTCCAATAGGTCGATGCCGATCACGCGCGTCCCCGATTTCTTGGCAAGCTGGGCCACGATTTGCCCAGGAACGCCCAGGCCAAAAATGGCAACAGTTTCGCCAAGTCGAAGGCAAGCATCGTGCACACCGTTGAGCGCGATGGCCCCGATATGCGAGAAGATGCCCAGGATGGGGTCCAAGTTGGCGGGTTTGAGGCGCTGGGCGGCGTAATCTTCATCGACAATGTGGTGTGTGCGATGGCCCCATGTGCCGTAGACCAAATCACCCACCTGGACGTTACCTACTTCGCTGCCTGTTTCAACGACCTCACCCACTTCCTCATACCCCCACCCGCTCAGTGGATACGCCATGGTGGGTTCGGCGGCCGGGACAAAGAGTCTGCGCTCCGGCTCCCAATGTTTGTGCAGATAAGGGTTGCTACCCCGATAAGCGGTCAGTTCCGTTCCGGCGCTGATGCCTGAGTACAGAGTGCGCAGGCGAATCTCCTTGGTGTTCAAGGGCCTCTCTTCATAGTCATCAAAGCCGATGGTTCTTGGCTGCATGAACACAATAACTCTTCCCATGCTGTGGTTTATTCTCCCTGCCGTGTTCCTCTCACCGGGGCCAGAAGAATCTGCTCTCTGCTGGTTGGCCATGTCCAAGCTTATCAGCCGGACTCAACGACTGGCCTGGCTTCTATCTTCCCAAAGTGACAGCTGCCCCACAGGTGGCGATAGCCCTCGCCCGGTGACACCTAGCAGACGCACCGCTCGCCCCCGCTGCCAGGCCCGGCGCAGAAGGACGAGCGCAGCCTGGTAAATCTCCTGCTCGTCGTCTGTGGGCATGCTTAGCCGCATTTGTCGGCTCAATGTGGTGAAATCTGAATAGCGCAATTTGACAGCTACCGTCTCGGCTGCCAGGCCTTTCCTTTTCAGGCGGCGCCCAACCCCTTGACTTAGCTGCCACAATTGCTGGCGTAGCGCATTGAAATCAGTGATATCTTGGCTGAATGTTAGCTCCTGGCTGAACGACTTGGGCTCGTGCTCAGTCACCACATTCCGCTCGTCAATCCCCTGCGCCATACGGGCCATTGATGCTCCGTGGCGGCCGAAGCGGTCTTGCAGTTCTTGCTGTGGTAGCTGGGCCAGATCGCCGACCGTGGTCACGCCCATCTCAGCCAGCTTCTCCGCCGTGACCGGTCCTACGCCCCATAGGGCGCGCACTGAGAGCGGGGCCAGGAAGGCTGCTTCTTCACCCGGCAGTACCACCGTCAGGCCGCCGGGCTTGTCTCGGTCTGAGGCCACCTTGGCTACCAGCTTGTTGGTGGCCACACCCAGTGAGGCAGACAGGCCAATCTCCGCCTTGATCCGACCCTGGAGCTGTTCAGCTACGCTGATGGCCTGTTCCCAGGTTGTTACCTGGTCAGTCAAATCGATATATGCTTCGTCGATGCTGACCTGTTCCACCAGGGGCGATGTCTCATGGCAAATGGCCATCACCCGCCGCGAATACTCTCGGTAGAGATGATGGCGGATCGGCAGCACGACAGCTTGAGGGCACAGGGTCAGGGCGCGGGCCATCGGCATGGCTGAGTGGACGCCAAAGGCTCGGGCTGCGTAGGATGCAGTGGCGACCACACCCCGCGCCTCCGGGCGACCGCCGATGAGCACAGGCTTGTCGGCCAGGTCAGGGTTCTCGAGTGCCTCGACGGCAGCGAAGAAAGCGTCTAGATCCAGGTGAACGATGGCATGGGTTTGGTCAGGCATATTCTCCCCTGAGCATTGCCCTGATACAGCACTAACACATCACCTCGGAAAATCCTGGGGAGGAGCGTTAAAATAATCTGGTTCTCCAAAGTAGGGGAACATGCCGAAGCCCTTCTCTAGATCCTCTGTTTCCCAGACCAGGCTGGTCTCGCAGTAAGAGGTCGAGCCATGTCCTGGGGGAGACAATTCGGGATGTGAGAGGAAGTCCGTGCGGGGCCATAGACCCCGATGGCCAAAGCAAATCCCGGTCAGGAAGATGTTGGGAGTCCACTCAGCCATCACCGGGTTTTTCAACTGGAACTTGTAACCCGGGCCCCATTCAACCATGTCTGCCATGTCTGGCCCGATTTCCTGTATCTCCTTCACAGACAGAGGCACATCATCCTTAAAGAGAATGGCATCTAAGGTCGGATCAACCATTACCCACTTGTCGAACTCTTCGAACCAGACTTCTGCCGTGAAGTGCCCGTTGAATCCGTTTATGCTGCCTGTGAAGGCGGCGCAGCGGGCAGGGATACCAGCCGCAATGCAATAGCTGACCAGGGCGACGCCGTAATGCACGCACATGACAATCGGTTTTCGGCCATCGTGACCCCGGCTTGCCTGACCCCAGGCCACAACCGTCTCCACATCCCAGGGAGCGTACTGAGCCGCATCGCCTGAATTGCGGTACTCCCAACTCGTGCACACCCAACTGGTCAGAGCGCGCACGCGGGCCATGGTTGTCCCAGCCTGGAGGATATAGTTGGGGATCGCCTGACGAAGCCTACCTAACCTGGGGTTATCCATGTCTTCCCATACTATTGAGGGAGGGGGGGGATCCGTCCCTTCAGCCAGGCGAATCCGGACCAGGTACTCTCCGCGTGAGGTGTTCAGGTATCCCATCTTGTGGTTGCGCCATGTCAGCCCACTGTCCGTGCTAACGAAGCTGCGCGGGTCTTGGTGCCCGTTTTCGATGGCTAAGGACCAGGCGTCCATCGCAGGCGCATCCGTCCAGAACTCGAACATATTTGCGCCGGTTAGCAGCAGGGAAGGGGAAATCTGTACCTCGTGCCACATATACGCGCTGGATGAATTAGGCTGGAGGCTGGGTAACTCCGCCCCGTTCACAGATAGCCTGAGAGGCAGGTCATGGCCCGGGTAGGAGCGGGCCAAGAAAAAGAGGGTCGCTGGCCCACTTGTAGCGGGCAGGTGCAAGATCTTCCTAGCGTGCCGGTAGTCGGTCAATTCCTCGCACAGGGTGGGTACCACGTGGCCCGTCTCGGAGTAATAAAGTCGGCTCATTTTTGATTGCTCCTACCAGGCAGAGATTTCAATTACCATTCTATCACGGCTTTCGCGGTGTGCCAATACTTGTTTGGCTAACAACGCCCATTGGCTTTAGCGTTTTCGATTCTGGGCCGAGGGATTTGCCCCTCTTTCCAACCCATTTCATCCTCACCGCAGTCTTGTGGTATAATGTGAATGTCAGAAGCCTCAGTTTCTGTTATCACTTCTCCACATAGCCATTGCTGGCCCAGAAGTCTATGCTGGTCAAAGCCACTTTGAGTGCCGAGTGGGGCTCTACGCCGGTATGACGCTTAAATACTTCTTGTTGCCAGCACGCCAGTTCTAAAAAACACCGGTTTGTCAATACTATGAGGAGCAACCCATGACTACAATCACCCCCAAAGCGCTGTATGCTTGGTGCAAGATCCCGTATCGGGAACTAGAGAATCATCCACAGTCAAGGGTGCCTTTCCGCTTGTGCAGTGACTCTGATGAGATGGGCCAGATCATGGCCCGTGAATTGGTGGATGAGATCCAGGCCCATAACCACGGGCGTGAGGTGACGCGAGCTATCATTCCGTGCGGCCCGAGCTGTTGGTACCAGCCCTTTGCCAATTTGGTTAACCAAGAAAGGGTGAGTTTGAAGAACTTGGAAGTCTTTCATATGGATGAATGTCTGGATTGGCAGGGCCAGGAACTGCCCCGCAAACATCCCTACAACTTCCGGGGGACCATGGAGGAAGTCTTTTATGGACCCATCGCCCCTGAACTAGCGGTTCCAGAGGAGAACCGGAACTGGTTGACCCCAAACAACGTTGAGGAGATACGCCAAAAGATCTGGTCTGCTCCAATCGACATCACTTATGGCGGTTGGGGGCAGGATGGACACATCGCTTATAACCAGGCCCGGCGGCATCCATTCAGTCACGTGAGTGTGGATGATGTTCGCAATTCCACCGTCCGCATCCAGGAGAACAACATTGACACCATCCTGGCACTGGCCCAACGCAGTTTTGGTACAGCGTATCAGTTTGTGCCGCCTATGTCGGTTACCTTGGGGGTGAAGGAATGCCTTTCGGCCAAGAAGGTGCGGGTGTTTAGTGATACGGGCGCGTGGAAGCAGACAGCGCTTCGCGTGGCGCTGTTTGGCCCTCTGACCGCGGAGTATCCCTTGACCTTATTGCAGGAGCATCCCGACGCCCTGATCACTGCGACCATTGCTACTGCATCTCATCCTATCAGCCAGCACCCTGAATGGGATTTGGGGGTTTAGCGAAGGAAACGTGTGGTTACTTGCCCTGTGGCAGGCGCTCCTGCGCGCGGTTGGGCTTTTCAGAATCTGGACAGACGGCTTAACTTGTGTCGGCCAGCAAACCTGAACTAGATGTCAACATTTTCCAAGCCTCTCCCTTTGCAGATAAATATTGGCAATTGCGCCTATCAGGCCATGATCGGCGTCGGCGGCATCGGGTCGGGGGCGTTCTTCGCCTTGAGCGGTGATCACACTTTGGGCAGGGAAGAGAGTCGCGGCGGGCGTTTTATGGATCGCCGCGACTATTGCAAGCTCCACATTATTTCCCACTATGTCAAAACCTTGTTGGGTCCAGAATTCGTGACTATTCCGATTGGTCAAGTAGGTGATGACGAAGTGGGGCATAGGCTCCTGAACGAGATGGAAGCTGCCGGGTTGGACATGCAATACGTGAAGTGCTCCCCGGGCGATCAGACCCTCTTTTCCTTTTGCTTCGTCTACCCCGATGGCAGTGGTGGGAATCTGACTACCGATGATTCTGCTTGCGCCAGGGTCGATGCTGCCTTTGTTGCACAAGCCGAGCCCGAATTTGCCCGGCTTGCAGGCAGGGGCATCGCCCTGGCAGCGCCTGAGGTCCCATTAGAAGCCAGGCAAAAGCTGCTTCACCTTGGCACAGACTATCGTTTCTTTCGCGTCGCGTCTTTTGTGGCCGAGGAGATGAGCTCCGTGGTTGAAATGGGCATGTTGCGCCATGTCGACTTGCTGGCCCTCAATGTGGATGAGGCGGCAGCAATGGCAGGATTGACTTCTGAGGCAGGGCTTGGGCCGGTTCCTACCGTGGAGATTGTGCAGGCTGCTGTCGGAAAAGTGTGGGAAATCAATCCTGCCATTCTCATTTCAATCACGGCCGGCAAGACAGGAAGTTGGTCTTGGGATGGGGAGTCGCTAAGTCACGTCCCCGCCTTTCAAACTGAGGTGATCAGCACTGCGGGCGCTGGCGATGCGCATCTGGCCGGTATTATTGCCGGCCTGGTGGCGGGCCTGACGATGCCCCAGGCACAGGAACTGGGCACGTTGACGGCCGCCCTTTCGGTCACTTCGCCTCATACTATCAACAAGGAAGTTGATAGGAAATCCATGCGGGCCTTTGCTGCCAGAATCAAGGCGCCCTTATGTGACGCTGTAAAAAGCTTAGTGAAGGATTAGGATTATTTCAAACATTCTTTGATAGGAGGTCTACAGCCATGCGTACCCCGATCATACCGGACTCTGACTACGAACGCCGAGTCGTACGACTACAAGAGGAGATGGCCCAGGCTGCCCTGGATGTTCTGGTCACCTACTCCTCAGAATCTGAGCCTGCCAGCAGTCGCTATCTGGCCGACTTCTGGCCTTTCTTCGACTTTGCGGGTGTCGTAGTCCCTCGCGAGGGGCCTGCGGCCTTGGTTACCGGCGGGCCGGAATCATTTGAGTTCGCCCAGCAATTCTCACGCATCAAAAATTTGCATATTCATCCTCTCTTCGTTGAGAGCTCGGCGCCCGACTGGGTGCCCGAGGTCGAGTATGAGGATTTTGGCTCCATCTTGGCTGCTGTCTGCCAGGCAACACCCAGCCGGATCGGTGTGACAGATTGGAACATCTTCCCCTATCCCATCTTCGTGGATCTGCAAAAAGCGGCCCCAGAGGCTGAGATAGTTCCCGCAGACGATGTTCTATTAAGAGTGCGTGCCATCAAATCCGAGCATGAGATGGCAGTCATCCGCAAGGCTTATTACATCACCGAACAGGCCATGATCGACGCGCTGAGTGGGGCCAGCGAGGGGCAGACGGAGTGGGAGATAGAGGCTCAGGCCCACATCACGATGCGCCGCTTGGGGGCGGAGGGCACCTCCTACCCAATCTGGGTATGCTCAGGGCCCAACACCCGTCAGAGCCTGTGCCGTTCTACCAACCGGCGCATCCGGCGTAACGAGCTGGTGCAATTGACCTTTGGGGCCCGCTATATGGGATATTGCGGCAATATGTGTCGCCCCTTTTCAATTGGCAAACCGCCGGAGAAAGCTCACCAGCTGGTGAGCGTGGCTTTGGAAGGGTTCGAAGGCGCGTTGCGCGACATCCGCCCCGGCGTGGCGGCGCGCGACGTGTTTAAGAACTACCACCAGACGCTGGCGCGGTATGGCTATGAAGAATTCACGCTCTATGGGCCGGCACACGGCACGGGTACCTCAGAGGTGGAGGGCTTGTGGCTAGGAGCCGGTAGCGATACCGTCATTCAACCCGGAATGCAGTTCAACGTCGATGTCTGGCTGAGCGATGGGGAGTATGGGTTGCGCTACGAAGATGGTATCCTGGTAACCGAGGATGGTATCGAAGAACTCACCTCGTTTCGTCGCGAGATAATCGTACTCTAGGATGACGTTTGCAACTTAATTATCGAATTGACCGGTCGTTAAGGAGAAAGTTCAGATGAATCGACGTGCATTCGCAAAAGATACGATAGCCCGCTACCGGGATGAAATCGTCCAGGTAATGACGGATTTGATACGCATTCCTTCGGAGAACAAGCCTCCGATTGGATACGAGAAGGCTGCCCAGGAGTATATAGCCGGTTTCCTCACGCGAGCGGGTCTGAAGGTGGACCTTTACCAAATTGATGAGGTGGAGGGCCTGCTTGAGCATCCTGATTTCTGGCCGGGACGTGATTACGCCAATCGACCCAATTTGTGCTCAACGCTGGAGGGCACGGGAGCCGGCCGGTCTTTGCTGTTGACCGGACATGCCGATACTGTCGCATTGGGTGAAAGCGAGTGGTCCAAAGCACCCTTCGCGGCAGAAATTCACGACGGCAAGATGTACGGGCTGGGAGCATCGGATATGAAAGGCCAGATGGGGGCTATGCTGGTCGTCTTCAAGGCCCTGGCCGAGCACAAAGTCCCGTTACATGGTAGCCTGACCTACGAGTGTGTGGTTGACGAGGAAGAGGCAGGCGTTAATGCCACCCTTGCCGGGCGGTTGCGGGATGGCCCGATGGATGCTGCCATCGTCGCCGAAGCCACCGGACTGAGTATTTATCCAGCCATTCGCGGGGCGTTAATTGTCCACTTCACGTTTAAGTCAGAGGGCACCTGGCTTGAGACGGGCAGCAAAACCAAGCAGGCCAACGCTGTTGAGCAGATCGG
Organism: Anaerolineales bacterium; assembly: GCA_020343875.1. GTDB lineage: Bacteria > Chloroflexota > Anaerolineae > 4572-78 > NAK82. Next base: position 1,861,488 of record CP070811.1, read on the forward strand.
CATCTTCTTGGCGCATCTGGACGAATTGCGCGCGTCCAGGCGCAACCATCCCGTGCCTGACATTTATCGGAGCTATGCTGATCCTTTTCCTGTGACCGTCACCAAGGTATATGCTGGAGGCTGGGGGAGTGAGGTGCCCATCGCCGTACCGCCGGTGGGCCGTATTCAACTCATCATTGAGACATTGCCTGGTGAAGAAGAAGCTGACGTCTGGAAAGAGCTCGAAGGATGGCTGGATAGCGTGATTGAGCGACACGAAGATGCCTTCCCCATGCGGCCTGAAATGGAGATGGGGCTGCGTTGGATGTACCCCACCCAAATCGACCCGGCGCATCCCCTGGTCACTACTCTTTCTGACTGCATTACCCAGGTGCGTGGGGCAGCGCCTGGTGTGAATGGCGCCCCGTATCAATGCGATATGTGGGCGTTTCACCGAAACTTCAACATGCCGGCTGTTGTATTTGGCCCTGCCGGAGGAAACAGCCACGCTGCAGATGAGTATATCGACCTGGAAAGTACCTTTGCCTTCGCCGAAAGCCTGCTACTGTTCATCATGGAATGGTGTGGGGTAGACGATGAGTACTTTGATTGACTTGTCGGGTCCTCTTTTCGAAGGCATGTGGACCTACAATGCATTGCCTGGTCTGGATACACGCCTGCCGGAGTATGTGCTTGAACAAGTCACCTGGGTGGACCAAACTGGCTTCGAGTCGTTCCGATTTGTGATGAGTAGTACCTCGGGAACCTATTTGGAAACCAGCGCCCATGTGATTGCCCGTGGCTCATCTCCGGGAACTGTCCTCCCCCTGCTGGACGACCTGACGCCTGCGGATTTTTTCCGGCCCGCCGTCGTGTGTCACGTGCCACATAAGGAGGCCCGGCAGCTCATCCGGGGAGCAGAGCTGGAAGCGCATTGCCCACCAGTCCAGGCGGGTGATGCGCTGCTCATTGAGTGTGGCTGGGGCGCTAAATGGCGGTCGCCTGGCTATGTGACTGATGGGCCGAGCTTCCACCCGGATTGCCTGCCCTGGTTGCTGGAGCAATCCTTCTCCTTGCTGGGTGTGGATGTGCCGTGCATTCAGTCCCCCTGGCCCCTGCCTGATGGGGCGCAGTATGATGGAAATATGCTGCTTCCTGTCTTTGAGAGGGGCGTCCTGTTGCTGGCACCCTTGATCAATTTGGACAAGGTGCAGGCCCCTCGAGGGGAATTGATGGTGTTTCCGCTTCGGGTGGAAGGGGTAAGCGGTGCGCCTTGCCGGGCAGTCTTCC
>CP070811.1:1862856-1889793 GCA_020343875.1 Anaerolineales bacterium
ATGGACAAATAGTCTCTGAAAAATACCTGGGGAAACCTTCCGAGAATGGGACAGACAGCAAAGCAAGAGAAGAGAGCTTGTCGAAGTGGCTCACCGAAATGGGGTTCTAACTCAGACGAACCATAGCAAAGAGCGAAGAGTACATCGTGTTTGTTCAACGCTTCTCGCTCTACATATCTGAACCAGGAAGGTTTTGACATGGCAATACAATTTTCTGTAGACGACAACATACCCTGGAAATCCCACTTCTTTACCATCTGGGGTGGTCAGGCGGTCTCAATCATCGGAAGCCAGCTTGTCCAGTTTGCGCTCATCTGGTATCTGACCGTTCGAACAGGATCAGCGACAGTACTCGCGACGGCTGCCTTGATTGGGCTGCTGCCTAATGTAATATTGGGTCCCTTTATTGGCACACTGGTGGATCGCTGGGACCGCCGCCGGATCATGATGGTTTCTGACAGCGTCATCACACTGGCAACGATCGGGTTGGCGATCTTGTTCGCGCTGGATGCCGTCGCTCTATGGCATATTTACCTGATTATGTTCCTCCGCGCATTGTTTGGCTGTTTCCACACCAATGCCATGGCTGCGTCAACGTCGCTAATGGTGCCTGTCGAACATCTGACACGCATCCAGGGAATCAACCAGATGCTCAACGGCGGCTTAAATGTGATTGCGGCTCCCCTGGGGGCACTGCTTCTCGGACTGCTGCCCATTCAGGGCATTTTGACAATTGATGTCGTCTCAGCCCTGTTTGCCATCGTACCTCTGTTGTTTACGCAGGTTCCGCAGCCGGAACATCATAGTAGCACAGCAAACGATGGCACTCAGGAAACCGTATGGCAGGGTGTCAAATCCGGGCTGCGGTATGTGATAAGCTGGCCGGGCTTGTTGATTGTCAGCCTGATGACCGTCGGCATTAACTTTACGATTATCCCTGCCTTTTCACTAATGCCATTGCTGGTGAAGGATTACTTCGGTGGCAGTGCTATCCATCTAGGTTGGGTTGAGGCAGCTATGGGAATCGGCATGTTTGCTGGTGGCGCAGTCCTGGGGGTGTGGGGTGGTTTCGAACGCAAGATCATCACATCTATGCTTGGATTGATGGGTATGGGACTGGGGACTCTGGTTTTCGCAGTAACTCCAGCATCTGCTCTGTGGATGGCTATCGGTGGTTCACTGTGCGTTGGGATCATGACACCTATGACGATGGGACCATTTTTCGCCATGATACAGACTACCGTCGAGCCTGATATACAGGCACGGATATTCTCGCTTCTGAACAGTGTCGGTGCGGGGATGGTGCCTGTCGGATTGATGGTGGCAGGGCCGGTGTCCGATCAGTTTGGTATTCAGGTCTGGTTCTTATTTGGCGGGCTGCTGTGTGTTCTTATGGCCTTTTCCGGGCTGTTTATCCCTGACGTAATGAATATTGAATCTCGAGACAATACTATACCTGGCGTTGTCTCTGAGAGCCTTGCCTGATTATGTGGAGCAAATTTCTCGTGGATACGAATGCCTGTTATCACATTTGTGTAAACGGCCATCTTGATGAACGCTGGTTGGATGCGTTTGACGATTACACAGTCGATTATCTTGATGGTGGAAGAACACTGATCACAGTGACAGTTGTCGATCAGGCCCGTTTGTTCGGCGTTATCAATCGGATACGTGATCTGGGGTTAGAGCTGATTTTGGTTCAGAAGGATGAGTCAGGTAGTTAGCACTCGTTGTGAGAGATGGAACAGCTTCCTCTGCACGATCTATACACTGGAAATAATGGAGATTGAGCAATCGTGAATCAAGCTTGCCGGATGTAAACAGGTTTTGTATACTGTCATCAATAATCTACGAAAACAGATAGCGGCTCGATATGGCTCCCCGCTACCCTATCTCTCGATTACCGGAACTTCCGCCCTTGCCCGGCGTGGCTCCTGCACCCACCAGCGAATCATGGCCAACGCCACCAAGTTAATCACGGCGCTCAGAGCGAAGAGCCAGCTGTAGCTGACGCTTGCCAGCCAGGCACCTATCAAGGGCGCTATCACGCTGGCTAGGCCCACTCCCGTATTGGCCATGCCCACGTAGGTGGGGCGCCGTGAGGGTCCGCAGAATTCCATCGCGACCAAAATACCTGAAACGATGATTGCCCCCAGGGCGACCCCTTGCAGGGCGAACACCACCAAGTACCAGTCTGCGGAAGGGGCCAGCCAGGCCAGGGCGAACGCCAGAAAAGAAGCCAGTGCACTTAGCTCCAGGGATAGCTTGTGCCCAAACCGGTCCGCTAGGAATCCGAAGGCCACGTTACCCAGTGTCTGGCCCAGCAATAGCGCCGCCGTGTAGACCCCCACCGTGCTATCTGGCACCTGCCAACGCTGTACCGCAGCCACGGTAACAAAGCCCAAACCCATATTTCCCATAGCCAGTGTCAGCCGTGCCGCCAGAAAACGGCGGAAGTTATGGTCAACACGCAGGATGTTCAGCAGCCCAGCATAGAACTGGCGGCTGCTCTGATGGGGCGCAGTGATGGGTTGCACAGGCTCTCGGGTCAAGGAAAGAGACAGCCAGCTAACGGTGACGCTGGCGGATGCTAGGGCAAAGATGTAGGCGAAATTGATGGGGAAGGAAAAGGTTTTTAGGATGTGTGCACTTAGGGCTGCGCCCAGTATACCGGTGCCGGTGCCGACAAAGGTGGCGGTGCCCCAGAAGCGCCCGCGCCGGTTCACGGGGAAACAGCGGGCGATCAGGTCTTGCCAGGCTGTCGCCACCACCCCGGCTCCCAGGTGGTGCCCGGCGAAGCAGATCAAGAAGAGCACCAGCGATAGGGATGCGGACTGACCAGCCGTGACGGCAACAATCACCAGTAGCATGATCGGCACCCGCTCCAGCCAGAAACCCAGGCTGACAACAAATGGCTTTTTGCGAGGTAGCCGTTCCACCAAGTTGGCCGTGAAGAGCTGCGGCAGAAACCACCCGCCTTGGGCGATGACCGACGCGATGCCAATTGGTAGCGGGCTGGCGGTGAGTTTGCTGATGAAGAGGGGCACGATGGTGCTCGAAGAGATGAAACTGGCCCCGAAAAAGTAGCCGGCACCATCAATTACATTGACTGTGAAATTCCAGCGGTAATTGCGCTCCACTTCGGCCGTGATTTCTTCATCGCGGCGTGGCGGCACGGGTTCATCAATCTGTAACCAGTGGCGTACTGCCAGCCGAAGCCTTGCGTTGATCCAGAAAATGGGAGACATGCTACACCGGTTTACCTGAGAGGATGCTCCAAAAAATTGCAGCTGAGCAGAAAGCTTATTGTAGTGACAGGTGGGGCGTTCGTCAAAATTGAAAGGTGTCAAAAGTCGGAGGCAAAACCGACAAACTACACTTGGACAAACGTGTTAGCGGGTCTATAATTGATAGCTGGGCCGTGCTATGCTCGGCCTTGGATGTGAGTGGATCCTATCTGGTGAGGATTTCCAGCCCGGGTAGCGCTCTGTAAGCGCTTCCCGATGGTCCTAAGAATGGACTTTATCTGTGCAGATAGATCATATTGACCGAAGGAGGCAATACAATGACGCGTAGCCAGGTAACCATAGACGGCAATGAGGCCGCCGCCTATGTTGCCCACAAAACCAACGAGGTAATTGCCATATACCCCATCACCCCCTCCTCGCCCATGGGCGAACATGCGGATGCATGGAGTGCCCGCCACGAACCGAACATCTGGGGCACGGTCCCTCTAGTGGTGGAGATGCAGTCGGAAGGAGGGGCAGCCGGTGCCGTTCACGGGGCGTTGCAGACGGGGTCTCTCACCACTACCTTCACCGCCAGCCAGGGTCTGCTGCTGATGATCCCTAACATGTACAAGATTGCGGGCGAATTGACCAGCACTGTCTTCCACATTGCCGCCCGATCGGTTGCGGCTCAGGCCCTTTCGATCTTTGGCGACCACAGCGATGTGATGGCAACTCGGTCCACAGGCTGGGCCATACTTTTCTCCAACTCGGTACAAGAAGTGATGGACTTCGCGCTTATCGCCCAAGCCAGCACCTTGGAGGCGCGCGTGCCCTTCTTGCACGCCTTTGACGGGTTCCGAACCTCCCACGAGGAGATGAAAGTCGAGAAGCTGACTGAAGGTGATCTGCGGGCTATGATTGATGATGATCTGGTGCAGGCTCATCGTGGCCGAGGCCTATCGCCAGATCGGCCAGTTGTCCGGGGTACCGCCCAAAACCCGGACGTCTTCTTCCAGGCACGGGAGACAGTGAATCCTTATTATCTGGCGACTCCAGATATCGTGCAAAAGGCTATGGACAAGTTCGCTGCTCTGGTGGGGCGCCAGTACCATCTCTTTGATTACGTCGGCGCACCCGACGCCGAGCGGGTGGTTGTCCTTATGGGCTCGGCAGCTGAGACGGCTGAGGAGACTGCCCGCTACTTGGTGTCTCAGGGAGAGAAGGTGGGCGTGGTTAAAGTGCGCCTCTACCGTCCCTTCTCGGTCCGACATTTCCTGGCCGCCTTGCCATCTACGGTTAAGGTGATTGCTGTCCTGGACCGGACCAAAGAACCAGGTGCTACGGGCGAACCTCTCTACCAGGATGTGGTAACTGCGGTGAGTGAAGGTCTTGCCGATGGCACGGCTCCTTTCGCCAGTTTCCCGCGTGTGATCGGCGGCCGCTATGGTCTGTCGTCCAAGGAGTTCACGCCGGCCATGGTTAAGGGTGTCTTGGACGAGATGGTTAAGCCCGTGCCCAAGAATCATTTTACCATCGGTATCGTTGACGATGTGACACACACCAGCCTGGAGTACGATCCGGACTTTGACATCGAATCGGCCGACATGGTGCGGGCAATGTTTTGGGGGTTGGGCGCCGACGGCACAGTGAGCGCAAACAAGAACTCCATCAAGATCATCGGTGAGGAAACCTCCCACTATGCCCAAGGCTATTTCGTCTATGACTCCAAGAAATCTGGGGCGCGTACCACCTCTCACTTGCGTTTTGGCCCGCAGGCCATTCATAGTGCCTATCTCCTCCAAAAGGCTAACTTCGTGGCTGTGCATCAGTTTGGCTTCCTGGAACGCTACAATGTGCTGGCAAATGCTGGTCGGGGAGCCACCTTCTTGCTCAACAGCCCCTACGGACCGACGAGCGTCTGGGATCATCTTCCCCGCCAGGTGCAGGAGCAGATGATCGCCAAGAAGCTGAAATTCTACGTGATTGACGCCTACGATGTGGCCCAAGAGACCGGAATGGGGGTGCGCATCAACACCATTATGCAGACCTGCTTTTTCGCCATCAGTGGTGTTCTTCCCAAGGACGAAGCCATCCAGGAAATCAAGAAGGCTATCAGGAAGACGTATGGTAAGCGGGGTGAGGCAGTGGTGCAGAAAAACTTTGCGGCTGTCGATGCTGCCCTGGCTCATCTACACCAGGTAGAAATACCAGATCAGGTGACCAGCGCTATTGAGATGCCGCCGGTTGTACCCCTTGAAGCCCCGGAATTTGTCCAGAAGGTGACGGCCACGATCATCAGCGGCGAAGGGGACTCCCTGCCAGTCAGTGCTCTCCCCTCTGATGGCACGTATCCCAGCGGCACCACTCAGTGGGAAAAACGCAACATCGCCCTTGAAGTACCCGTTTGGGAGCCGGATATTTGCATTCAGTGCGGCAAATGCGTGTTGGTTTGCCCCCATGCGGTCATTCGGGCCAAAGTGTACGATGGAAGTGCGCTGGCTGGAGCCTCGGAGAGCTTCAAATATGCTGATGCTCGCTGGAAGGAGCTCAGAGACAGCAAGTACACCTTGCAGGTCGCCGTCGAGGACTGTACGGGTTGCGCCCTGTGCGTGGAGGTTTGCCCGGCCAAGGACAAGAGCCATGTGGGGCGCAAGGCCATCAATATGCAGCCGCAACTACCACTGCGGGAGCAAGAAAAGGAGAACTGGGATTTCTTCAAGGGGTTGCCAGACTTTCCCCGTCACGATGGACTGAGTTTTAACAACGTGAAGAACGTGCAACTCCTTCAGCCACTCTTTGAGTTCTCTGGTGCCTGTGCAGCCTGCGGTGAGACTCCTTACATCAAGTTGCTGAGTCAGTTCTTCGGCGACCGGGCCATCATCGCCAACGCCACGGGTTGCTCCAGCATATACGGCGGCAATCTGCCTACTACGCCCTATACGGCCAACAAGGATGGGCGCGGGCCGGCTTGGAGCAATTCGCTGTTCGAGGATAACGCCGAGTTCGGACTGGGCATGCGCTTGACCTTAGACAAGCAGGCTGAGTACGCCCGAGAGCTGGTGGCCCGCTGGCGGGATCTGATCGGGCCTGAACTGGCGGATGATCTGCTGAGCGCTGATCAATCTGACGATGCGGGCATTGAAGCCCAGCGCCAGCGAGTGGCGGAGTTGAAGGCCAAGCTGGCCCAGGGCAATCAAGATCCTGGGTTACGGGACTTGGTGAGTCTGGCTGATGCCCTGGTCGAGAAGAGTGTGTGGATTGTGGGGGGTGATGGCTGGGCCTATGACATCGGGTATGGCGGCTTGGATCATGTGCTGGCCAGCGGCCGCAACGTCAACGTGCTGGTGCTGGATACGGAGGTCTACTCGAATACTGGCGGCCAGGCATCCAAGGCAACTGGGCTTGGCGCTGTGGCAAAGTTCGCGGCGGGTGGCAAACCTACCCCCAAGAAAGACTTGGGTCTGATGGCCATGAGTTACGGCAATGTCTATGTGGCTCAGGTGGCCATGGGCGCCAACGATGCACACACGGTCAGAACGTTCTTGGAGGCTGAGGCCTACAACGGGCCATCATTGATCATCGCTTACAGCCACTGTATCGCGCATGGCATTGACATGGCCAAGGGGATGTATCAACAGAAACTGGCCGTGGATTCCGGCTATTGGCCTCTCTACCGATATAACCCGTCTCTGAGGGCGGAGGGGGAGAACCCGCTGAAACTGGATTCCAAGGCTCCCAAGATTCCGCTCAAGGACTATGTGTACAATGAGACCCGCTATCGTATGCTGACCCAAAGCAATCCCCAAGCTGCCAAGCGTCTCCTGGCCCAGGCCCAGGAAGTGGTGAAGGAACGTTGGCAGAAGTACGAACAGATGGCCCGTATGGAATAGAACGGGCGATGCGAGGCGTGACCTGCAATCTGGGACACGCCTGCCTGTTTTGGACATTATGACGTAGCAAAGAAAGGGATGGTAAACCGTGGATCTGACAACCACCTATATGGGCATGGCCCTAAAGAACCCCATTGTACCGTCGTCATCGCCCCTGTCCGAAAGCCTGGATGGCATTCGCCGGATGGAGGACGCTGGCGCTGCCGCAGTAGTGATGTACTCCCTCTTCGAGGAACAGATCACCCTGGAAAGTCACCAGTTGGATCACTTTTTGAGTTACGGCACCGACGGTTTTGCCGAGGCTCTGAGCTATTTCCCTGATATGGCGACTTTCAAGGTGGGGCCAGACGAGTACCTGAACCTGATCCGGCGGGCTAAGAAGGCGGTCGGTATTCCCATCATCGGTAGCCTGAATGGGGTTTCCACTGGCGGGTGGATCCAATACGCCCGCGAGATTGAGGAGGCTGGCGCCAACGCGTTAGAATTGAACGTCTATTACATCCCCACCGACCTGGAAATGACGGGCGCCGAGGTGGAAGAAATGTACTTAAGCATCCTGCGCGATGTCAAGAATGCCATTTCAATTCCGGTCGCTGTCAAGCTAAGTCCTTTCTTTAGCGCCACCGCTAACATGGCCTACCGCCTGGCTGGGGCGGGGGCAAACGCTTTGGTCCTTTTTAACCGCTTCTACCAGCCTGACTTCGATCTTGAGAACCTTGAGGTAGTACCCCACCTGGTCTTGAGCAACTCTAACGAGTTGCGCCTGCCCCTGCGCTGGGTGGCCATCCTCTATGGACGGGTGCCAGCAGACTTTGCCGTCACTACTGGTATACATGCCCTCGAAGATGTGCTGAAAGGGCTGATGGCTGGGGCTAAGGTCACCATGATGGCCTCAGAGCTACTACAAAGTGGCGTGCAGCGCATCAGCCAAGTGCTCGAAGGCATGGTCCAGTGGATGGAGGAGTATGAATATGAGTCGGTGGCCCAGATGCAGGGTAGCATGAGCCAGCAGAGAGTGGCCGAACCGACTGCTTTCGAACGAGCCAATTATATGAAAGTGCTGGGCTCTTGGCGCCCTGACCCGGCCGGCCAACTGTTCTAAAGGCCTTTCAAGGCGACCTCATCTCAGAGGAGGGGTGCCGTATACTGACTCTGGCGCTACCGCGCCGGCTGGGGTCGGTATGCGGCACCCCTGCTATTTTTATCGAGAGAACTTTGGGCAAGTGGCCCTGATTCCCCTCATTTTGTCTGTGCCTTGGGGCGTGATGGGGATCTCCGCCCTGCTTCAGGCCGGGGTTGTGGCTAAGGTCAGTCAAAAGCCGAGTGGCTTCCAATCGCTCTCTCCGGTTGATAGAGTGGGCCAAATGTGCGTGGCATTGCTTGACGCGTTGATATCCCGATGATATGATAGCCTGGTTATGAAGCCGAACCTGTTTCTCACTGGCCCGCCTCGTGTGGGCAAGACCACCCTTATTTTGCGTGCCCTGGTCGGCCTGCCATCGGAGCGGATCTGTGGCTTCGTGACTCGCGAACTGAGGCGAGACGGGAAGCGGGTGGGCTTTGCGGCGGAAACATTAGACGGCGAATCGTGTGTGCTGGCTCACGTAGATACTCGTAGCCCTTATCGTGTTGGCCGCTATTGCGTAGACCTGACTGCCTTTGAGGCACTGGCCTTGCCTGCCATAGACGCAGTGCTGGTTTCCGCTCCCCTCATAGTCATTGACGAAGTCGGCAAGATGGAGTGCTTTTCGGCCCGCTTTCGGGAATCTGTGGTTGAGGCAGTTGAGTCGGATCGAGCGGTGCTGGCTACCATCGCATTGCGCGGCGATCGCTTCATTGAGGGTTTGAAGGCACATCCTGAGGTTAAGGTGCTAACCGTCACTCAACAGAACCGGGATGAATTGGTGGGCCAGGTGCTCAAGTGGGCGCAAGAGGTATTGGCCCGTGCCTGATCGTTTCAAGCACACAGACATCGTCACCGTTGGTGTACTTTCCGACACTCACCTGCCCTATCGATTGCAGCGTCTGCCTGACCAGGTTCTCCATATTTTCCAAGATGTAGACCTCATTCTGCACGCGGGTGACGTGGATCGTATTGAGTACCTGAGCGAGCTGGCAACGTTGGCGCCACTCCAGGCGGTACGCGGCAACCCACATTTCACTGACTTGAGCGACGGTGGGCGTGACCTGCCGGTTGAACTGAAACTCACCGTCGCTGGCTATGACATCATCGTCAACCACGGCGGCTGGTCCCACTTTTGGTCGCAGGCTGTCGATTGGCTGGTGGGAAGCCTTCTTGCACCAGGCACAGACCTTCTCAACCAGCGTATTGCCAACCGGTTGGCATGGCTGTATCCCCAGGCTGACATTGTCCTGTTTGGCCATAGCCATCAGCCATACAGGGCCTGGGGTAACGGGACTTTGATTTTCAATCCTGGTGCTGTCTGTCCCACCTTCCGACGAGTGCCATCGGTGGGTAAACTCTACCTGGGGCCCAGCGCGGTCGATGCCGAGATAATACCTTTGGCCTGACCAAAACTCTAACCGCTCCCCCCCGAAACCTTTCTATTGGCGCTCAGCCAGCGACTTGCTGGATATTATTGGATGCTTATCGAACTGTATGACAGGAGAGACCCACTTGGCAGAAACGTCCATTCCCTCCAAGGAAGATGCATCCGCTACAGGCCCCCTTGCGTCGGGGCTGGCCCTTGAGATTGGGGTGGCCACACTGGCTCGCCTGATTCTCAACACCTCTAGACGCTTCCCATATACCTTCGCGCCAGCCCTTAGTCGCAGCCTGGGTGTACCACTGACTGCTGTTACCTCTCTTCTGGCAGTCAACCAGGCGACGGGGGTGCTGTGTCCAATATTTGGCCCGCTGGGTGATCGTTGGGGGTACCGGCTGATGATGCTTGCTGGGCTGAGTATGCTTGGCCTGGGCATGTTGGCGGGTGGGTTGCTGCCAGTCTATGGCGTCGTGTTGGTAGCTCTCTTCATGGCCGGGTTGGGCAGGTGCTTCTTCGATCCGGCCCTACAGTCTTACGTGGGCGAACGAGTACCTTATCAGCGTCGGGGGCGAGCTGTCGGAGTAATAGAATTCTCTTGGGCCGGCAGCTCACTGGTGGGCATTCCGTTGGTTGGCTTGATGATGGAGCGGCTGGGATGGCGGTCGCCCTTTTTCGTGTTGGGTGGCCTTGCTTTGCTGGGCGCCGTCCTGCTGGGGACAGTCATCCCCAGCGACGGTCGCCGCCAGTTCGGCGCCCGAGGTAGGATCGGCTTTCGAGAGGCCTGGCAACGGTTGAGCCAGGAGCGTGCGGCTATGGGCGCGATTGGCTTCAGTTTACTAGTTGCCGCCGCCAACGATAATCTGTTCGTGATCTATGGTGTATGGTTAGAGATGAGTTTTGGCCTGAGCATTCTGGCGCTAGGGGCAGCGACCACTGTCATCGGTGTAGCCGAGTTGTTGGGCGAAGGCCTTACGGCCTGGATCGCTGACCGGGTTGGTCTGAAGCGGGCCACCTTGGCGGGCCTGGTATTGTCGGGGCTAAGCTACGCTCTACTACCCCTGGTCGGGCACAGTTTGCTGCTGTCGCTGATCAGCCTTTTTGTAATCTTTGTTACGTTTGAATTCACTATCGTCACTGCCTTATCCCTCTTCACCGAGATATTGCCGGCAGCGCGGGGCACTATGATGTCTTCTAACGTAGCGGCCATTAGCATCGGGCGCATGTTGGGCACCCTGATCGGTGGGCCAGTATGGCTGGTCGGCGGGCTGATGGCGACTGGCCTGGCATCAGCTATCATTTGTGGGTTGGCATTGGGTTGTCTGGTGTGGGGGCTACGCAATTGGCAGGCTTGAGAAAGACTGCAGCGCTTTCGTCTCCGTTCCCTGGGGCGATTTGCCGAGTGTTGATAGAGGTGGTAGGATAGAATCAATGTGCACCCATGTCACCTTACCTGCCTTGTTGCCCAATGGGCCAGGATTTGCAACTGCGAGGTGTCTTTATGGTCAGAATCAGTGAATATCATCGCCCCCAGACTCTTGATGGCGTGCTGGCATTGCTTCAACGTGACCAGAGCACTGTCCCATTAGCTGGCGGCACTGATCTGGTGCCCTCGAAAGCGCCTGATGCTCAGGCTGTGGTGGACCTGCAGGCATTGGGCCTGGACCAACTGTCAGTTGAGGGATTCCGGATACATGTTGGGGCTATGCTCCCCTTGCAACGCCTGGTCGAATCAACCGGCGTGGGCGAATTCTTGGCCGGGGCAGCCCACCTGGAAGGCCCTATCACCCACCGAAACGCGGCCACAGTGGGTGGGACTATCGCGGTTGGCGATCCCCACTCATTTCTACTCATCGCGCTGCTGGCGCTTGATGCTGAAGTCCACCTGCGCTTGCCTGATCTGGCTACCCTTAGCTTGGATCGCATCCTGGACGCGCCCCGAAAATTTCTGGACGGCGGGCTCATCATAGGCCTCACTGCTCTGTCGCCGCATGGGGCGCCCGGAACTGCGATGGCCCATGTGGCTCGCACTCCTCGCGACAAGCCGATTGTAGCCGTGGCCGTCCGGGTCACCCGTGAAGGGGACCGATGTGGTGGCGTGCGTATCGCACTGGCGGGTGTCGCCGACCGGCCCATCCGTGCTTACCAGGCTGAAGATCGGCTCAAAGGCCAGCCCTTCGACAAAGGGTTGGTGGACCTGGCGGTGGCGGCGGTGCTTGAACACCTGAATCCGCCCTCTGACTTCAGAGGCAGCAGCGAATATCGGCGTGAGATGGTTGCCGTGCTCACGCGGCGCGCGTTGCTGGACGCGTGTGGAAAGTTAGCTTAGAGAAAGAATGGCGCTACGCTCCCCCGGTTATCCGCTTCGTGTCTATGGGATTGATTTTAGCGGCGCAGCGCAGGCCGGTGAAAAGATATGGATCGCTGAGGGCGTGATCGAAGGGATGACACTGCGCATCGAAGCTTGCTATCGGGGTGCAGATTTGCCAGGCTCGGGCCCGGGCCGCGAGCGCTGCCTGCCTGCTCTGCGGGATTTCATTGGGGACGGCGAAGCCGGTGTCTTTGGACTCGATTTTCCTTTTGGACTGCCGCGTGCCTTGGTCAAGGAGAATACTTGGGAAGACTTTGTTTTGTCTTTCCCCGATCATTATTGTGACCCGGAAGCGTTCAGAGACGCCTGCCGCACCGCCGCGGGTGGTTCCGAATGGAAGCGTATTACCGATCAGGAGAGCCGCGCGCCTTTTTCGCCCTATAATATCCGGCTTTACCGCCAGACTTACTTCGGTGTCCAGAGTGTGCTTGCTCCCTTGGTGCGTGAGGGGGCGGCCTGTGTGCTGCCTATGCAAGCTGCCTTGCCGGGTAGACCGTGGCTGATGGAAATCTGCCCGGCTTCAACCCTGAAGCGAGAGCATCTCTACATGCCTTATAAGGGCAAGAGCAGAGAGCATTACCAGGCCCGGGCTCGAATCCTTGAGGCTATTGAAGAGAAGACTCTTCTATCCGCCCCCGCGCCGCTGCAGTCGACCATCCTGGATGACCCTGGGGGCGATGCACTAGACAGCGTCGTGGCTGCGTTTGCGGTTTTTCGCACCCTTTGCCATCCAGATGGCTTTGGGGTTGGCAGTAATGACGCGTACGCTTTGGAGGGATACGTATATGTGTAGATTTACCTCCTCCGGTCGGTGCGTAGCGGTACAGGCGGGCAAGGCCAATGGCTGATTCGCTGTTGCTGTCGTAGATGTCGTTTGGCTTACGTAGTGTGCCAATCACTACAAGCTGGGTGACAAGCTTGTGTGCGTTTCGTGAGCCAATTCCAGGCTGGTAGAAGTGGAAGCCTGCTCAACGGAGAGACAGAAGGATGGAAATACACCTGAGAATCAACGACGAGGCTAGAACTTTTCAGGTTGCTCCAGGCGACCTGTTGTTGGACGTGCTGCGCCGCGAAGGCTATTTTGGCGTCAAACACGGCTGTGAAGACGGCAGTTGCGGTGCCTGCACGGTTTTGCTGGATGGCATACCCCGGGCCAGTTGCACCATGCTGGCTGCTCAGGCGGAAGGGGCTGAAGTCACCACGATTGAAGGCGTAGCCGACGTTGCCCTTGAGGGATATGGTCCTAGCCAGGGCTGGCGTGGCAACGTGAACTTACACCCGATCCAGCAGTCCTTCGTGGAGACGGGGGCTATTCAGTGTGGCTATTGTACGCCGGCTATGATCCTGGCAGCCAAATCTTTGCTGGAGACTGAGCCCAATCCTACCGAAGATCAGGTGCGCGATGCGCTCAGTGGCGTGCTTTGTCGCTGCACGGGTTACCTCAAGCCTGTGCAGGCAGTGTTGCGGGCGGCAGCAGTGTTGCGCGGCGAGGAGGTATCGCCTATCAAGGGCAGGGAAGGAATCCCGGCCCCGCCCGATCTCTTCCCTACACCTTCGACAGGACCCGGAAGGGCATCGCCTACGCCCCCAGAAGAGCTAGGGCCTGATCTTGTTGGTGGCGGGGACGTAGCGCTGAAGACGACTCCTGTGCCAACTATGGTTGTTGCCCCGGAAACCAACCGCCTGCGCGTGGTGGGCAAGCCTGAACCCAAGGTCGACGCCATAAAGCTGGTCCAGGGTAAGCCCGCATTTGCCGCCGACATGGAGAAACGCGGTATGCTGATCGGAAAGCTGTTGCGTAGCCCCTACGCGCACGCTCGCATCCGTCGTGTGGACGCCAGCCAGGCCAGGGCGCTGCCCGGTGTCCATGCCGTACTGACTTATGAGGACGTGCCGCGCGTGGCTCGTTCGACTGCTGGGCAGAGTCATCCCATTCCCGGCCCCCTGGATAGCTTCAGTTTCGACACGAAGGTGCGCCACGTTGGGGATCGGGTGGCAGCTGTCGCTGCTGAGACTGAAGAGATTGCCGAAGAGGCCCTCCGTCTCATCGAAGTGGAGTATGAAGTATTTCCCGCAATCCTTGACCCCCGCGATGCGCTCGATAATCCAGTCGTCATCCACGATGAGCCAGACTATGTGAATTTCGCCCATTCCAACCCTGAGCGTAACCTGGCGGCTCAATTGCGTATTGATTTGGGCGATGTAGATCAGGCGATGGAAGCTGCCGAGCATGTCTTTGAGGCAGAATACGCTGTGCCGCGTGTTCAACAGGCCCCCATTGAGCCTTATGTGTGTATCACTTACTGGGATGAAGACGACCGGCTGGTCTTCCGTACCTCAACGCAGGTGCCCTTCCATATCCGGCGAATACTGGCCCCGGTGCTAGGATTACCGGTCAAGCGTATCCGGGTCATCAAGCCGCGCATCGGCGGCGGCTTTGGCAACAAGCAGGAAGTGATGATCGAGGATGCCTGCGCCCATCTGACTATTGCTACCGGTCGCCCGGTAAAGATGGAGTACACGCGCCAAGAGCAGTTCGTCGGCAGCACCAGCCGCCACCCGATGATTATCAAAATGCGCACCGGCGTGATGAACGACGGCACTATGGTCGCCAACGAAATGATCACCCTGGCTGACACTGGCGCCTATGGCAATCATGCGCTGACCGTGACCGGCAATACCGGTCACAAGGCGATGAGTCTTTACAACGCCCCTAATATTCGCTTTTATGCCGACATCGTTTACACTAACTACCCCAGCTCCGGCGCCTACCGAGGCTATGGGGTGCCCCAGGGCTTTTGGGCCGTCGAATCGCATATGGAGCGCATCTGTAAGGAGATGGGCTGGGACCCCATCCAGTTCCGGCTGAAGAACGCGGTCAAGGCAGGCGACGAGCATCCACTCAGCAAGGTGTGGAGCGAGGGGCGCGAGCCCAAACCAGAAGTTATTCAGACCTGTGCCCTGCCTGAGGCCGTGCAAGAAGGTGCTGTCCATTTTGGATGGCGCCGGGGGACAAATGATGATGACTACCATCGAGTCCCGGGCAAATCCCATTTGCGTCGGGGCCAGGGTGTGGCTATGGTGATGCAGGGGACTGCCATCCCATACCTCGACATGGGAGCAGCCAGTATCAAAATGAATGACGATGGCAGCTTCAATCTGCTGGTTGGTGCTACTGACTTGGGCACCGGCTCGGATACGGTGCTTGGCCAAATGGTGGCGGAGGTGCTGGGATGCCCCCTGGAAGATGTAATAGTCTATTCTTCTGATACTGACTTTACGCCTTTCGACAAAGGAGCTTATGCCAGCAGCACTACCTATATAAGCGGCGCTGCTGCCGTGCGAGCTGCGGAGCAGGTGGCAGCCCAAATCCGGGAACGGGCTGCTAAGATGTTGGCAATTCCCCGCCAGGGGGACGTTGCGGATGTCTCAGAGCCTGGTTGGCAGCCACATGATATTGATCTATACGATCGTCGAGCTTGGGCGCCTGATGGTCGCAGCGTGAGTCTGGAGGAGGTCGCCCTAAATACACTGCACAGCGAAGACCAGCACCAGATTATGGGTATCGGCTCATACGTCAGCCCGGTCAGCCCGCCTCCCTTCGCTGCCCAGTTTGCTGAGGTAACGGTAGACGTCGAGACGGGCCAGGTTACGGTCGATCGGCTGTTGATGGCCCTCGACTGCGGCGTCATTGTCAACCCGGCTACGGCCAGCAGCCAGGTAGAAGGTGGGATGGCGCAGGCTTTGGGCTATGCGATCAGCGAGGAAATGGCCTTCGACGAGAGTGGGCGGATGGCCAACCCTCGCTTC
Organism: Anaerolineales bacterium; assembly: GCA_020343875.1. Lineage (GTDB taxonomy): Bacteria > Chloroflexota > Anaerolineae > 4572-78 > NAK82. The sequence goes on from CP070811.1 coordinate 1,878,662, forward strand.
GGTGACTATCGCATCTTCAGCGCCGATGAAATGCCGGATATGCAGGTCATCTTTGTGGAGACCTACGAGCCCAGCCATCCTTTCGGTGTGAAGGCGGTGGCCGAGATCCCGCTGGATGGTGTGGCACCAGCTGTGGGCAACGCGGTGTACGATGCTGTGGGGGTTCAAATTCTGGATATTCCCCTCACGCCGGAGAAGGTGTGGCAGGCATTGCGGGAGAAAAACAGGCATTAGCCACACAGGTGTGGCGGCTTAAGACCTACCGGACATTTGAATTGTGCCTCTTGCTGCATCAGTGCTATAATGCTGCGGGTTTCGCACAGAGCCACACCCAGCCCCTGACCGCTGGGAACCGGTCAGGGGCTTTAGGGATAATTGTGACACTGTGAATGCGAGGGCGAAGAGCCGTCGTCCGCTGGTCAAAGTTCGCAAGAGGTAGGGGGTAAAGAAGGAAAGGATGCACGAGTCATGAGATCGTCAGGGCTGAAGGCTGGAGTAGCAGGCAGCGTAGGCTTGTTGGTGATCCTATTGATCAGTCTAATCTCTTTTCCGCTGCGTGCTTGCCTGGTGTCTCTGGGCTTCGTCGTGGTCTGGGTTGGCACCGGCGTGTTGGCCGGGATTTTGGCCGAAGATGCGATTCAAACCCGGCGCCAGGCGACGGCGAACGGCGCCATGGCTGGCTTTGTGGCCGGCATCGGAGCCGGGATGGCTGCGATGGTAGTGGCGGCCGTTGGTGCTCTCTTTCCTTACGTAGGCGAGGGAGTGCTGGCTCAATTCTCTGCAGCGCAGATGGAATGGCTGGCCCAAATTGGGGTTGCGGCCGATACTATTCGACTGGTGAGCTCGATTGTGTTGGCCTTGGCGGCGTGCGGCCTGGGAGGGACAACGGTCTCGGTGGCCTTGGGCTCGTTGGGCGGGCGTATCTACTTCCGCCTGCGCCAAGCGTGAACCACCGGACAATGAGACGTATGGCACGAAACGCAACACCGCAATGCCATATCACATTTCGCGCCCCATGTGCTGCTCAAGGATAGGCCAGGCTGCCTCGGCTGCCCGGGCCCGATGGCTGATGCGGTTCTTCACATCCGGTGGCAGTTCTGCCATCGTGCAGTCAAACTCTGGGATGAAGAAAATCGGGTCATAGCCGAAACCTCGTTCGCCTTTGGGCCCAAAGGCGATGATCCCTTCTAGGATCCCTTCCGCTGTCTCCACCTGACCATCTGGAGTACCTACTGCTACCACACACCGAAAGCGAGCGGCTCGCTCGGCCCACGGCACTCCTTGCAGCTGGCGGAGTACCAGCTGGTAGCGCTGCACATCCTGCCCGCGCCGGGTGCCCCCGTAACGTGCTGATTGGACCCCGGGCGCGCCGCCCAGAGCGTCAATCTCTAGCCCCGAATCATCGGCCAAGGTCAGCAGCCCGCTTCGGTTGGCAAAGGCGCTGGCCTTGATGATGGCGTTTTCCGCAAAGGTCGAGCCCGTTTCTTCCGGCTCAAAATCAATCGCCTCGTGAGAGAGATTGGTGACCTCCAGGGCTAGGGCGTGCAGCAAATCATGATACTCTCTCAACTTACCAGGATTGTGGGTAGCAACCAGTAATTTCATTTGATACACCTTTGGCAATAGAATACCACACCCCACAATTGCCGCAAGTTGCGCCTCTCAATATGCAGGGGTATAATGTCCTCGCTGGTCAGGGTAGATTCCCAAGACTTTGCATTGAACAAAGACGTTCAGCTTTGAGTTTAATTTCCCATCGGCCGGTTGGCTGGTCAGAGAGGTAAGCGCGATTGATGCCCGGACGCAACTCTGATGCTGCGCACCTTATAAAGGTGCGTTTTCTTTCGCATTTCTGACAGAGGAAGCCGGGTAAGGGCCTTTCCTCGTTATCTCTACGTCAGGGAGGATAGTTCAAGGTATGGCAGTCACTGTTGGCCAAAACATGCGCGTTGCCGCTGCCGACGCGGTATTGCAGGCAGTAGACCCTGAGTTGCTGGAAGCTATTCGGGGTGAGCGGGCGCGCCAGCATAACCAAATCGAACTGATTGCTTCGGAGAACTACGTGAGTGCGGCGGTATTGAGCGCGAACGGCTCGGTGCTGACCAACAAGTATGCCGAAGGCTACCCTGAGCATCGCTACTACGGCGGCTGCGAGTTTGTGGATGTGGCTGAAAACCTGGCTCGGGAGCGTGCCAAGAAGCTTTTTGGCGCCGACCACGCCAATGTGCAGCCGCACTCTGGCGCCCAGGCTAATGGGGCTGCCTATCTGGCCTTGCTCCAGCCAGGTGATACCGTGCTGGCTATGAAGCTGGACCACGGCGGGCACCTTACCCACGGTGCCAGATTCAACTTCTCGGGCCAATTCTACAACTTCGTTCACTACGGCGTAAGCCCTGAAACCGAGATGCTTGACTACGACGCCATCAATGCCTTGGCCGAAGAACACAGGCCGCGCCTTATCTTGGCCGGGGCCAGTGCTTACCCACGTGTCATTGACTTTCCACGCTTGCGCGCCATCGCGGAGGGTGTGGGCGCCTATCTCATGGTAGACATGGCACACATCGCTGGTCTTGTAGCTGCCGGAGTGCATCCCAGTCCTATTCCTTACAGCGATGTCGTCACCAGCACCACGCACAAGACGCTGCGCGGACCCCGGGCCGGGCTGATTTTATGCAAGGCGGAGCATGCCAACAAGGTTGACAAAGCCGTATTCCCTGGCCTGCAAGGCGGTCCCCTGATGCATAGCATTGCCGCCAAAGCAGTTGCCTTTGCTGAGGCGCTCAAGCCGGAGTTCAATATCTATGCCCGGGCCATCGTAGACAATGCGCAGACACTAGCCTCGCGCTTGGCTGACGGCGGGTTGCGTATCGTCTCCGGCGGTACTGACAATCACCTGATTCTGGCGGACGTGCGGGGGGCAGGCATCACGGGCCAGCAGGCTGAAGATGTGTTGCATGAAGTTGGCATCACCGTCAACAAGAATCTGATTCCTTTCGATCCGGCGCCACCGCGTGTCACCAGTGGCATCCGTTTGGGCACGCCTGCTGTCACCACCCGCGGTTTTGGCCGTACCGAGATGGAGACAGTCGCCGATTGTATCTTGCGAACCTTTCATAACCCGGCCGATGAAGCGCTGAAGCGTCAATTGCGGGAGGTGACCCGCAGCTTATGTGCTCGCTTCCCGGTACCGGGTCTGGAGCAGTGACTGTCATCCTCCTCGTTCGACACGGCCAGACAGCCTGGAATCTTGAGGAGCGATTCCGGGGTCAAGTAGATCTGCCTCTGGACGATGTCGGAGTGAGGCAAGCTGAAGCCGTGGGCCAACGGCTAACTGGTGGTTGGCAGCCTGTTGCCATCTATGCCAGTCCGCTGCAACGCACCCTACGTACGGCGGATGCGATCGCTCTTGCCTGTGGTCTGCGTACCACCATCCACCCTGGCTTGCTCGATATTAACTACGGCGCGCTTGCCGGACTCACGTTGAAGGAGGCAGCCAAGCAACACTCAGGCCTGACCCGTGCCTGGCAGCAAGCGCCGCACACGGTTCATTTCCCCGACGGTGAGTCGCTGGCCGACACCCGTGGACGCGCCGAGGCGGCCTTGTCGGAAATCGTCACTAGGCACCCGGGCCATGCGGTAGTTTTGGTGACACATGTGGTTGTCTGCCGGTTGCTGTTGTGCAGCCTGCTGGGATTAGACAACAGTCATTTCTGGCAGTTGCAGCCGGCCACGGCTTCTCTGAGTGTCTTTGAGATCTCTGAGGGGCGTAGCACTCTTCTGAGCGTCAACGATACCTGTCACCTGGCATCCATAGGCGGGGGCGTGTAAAGAGGCAGTCGGGGCTCTGCTTCATGGATAACTTGTCAAGCTTTTGAGTTTACTGTAAGATTCGTCCCGGAGCGACTTTCGGTAGGCCAGGGAGGTCAGGCATGTCGATCCAGGCAGGCGAGCGAGGCCAGGGGACGATTGAATATGCGCTGATTGTGGTGCTTGTCGGCATTGTCCTTATTGCAGTCCTCTCCTTGCTGGGGCAAAATCTGTATACTGTTTTCTACGGGATCGCTGAGGCCCTGCAATTTAGGTGTGGAGAGGCGAGTAAACAAACCTTTCGCAGTTATGCCGGCGAAGGGGGGGAAGCCCAAGGGGAGCCGAACCTAACCCGCCGCCCGACCACTGGAAAGATTACCCAACGCTACTGGTTCTGTCACAATGGATGGGATGTCGCCGACTCGGAAGGTACGCCGGTGTATCCGGTGAGCAGTGGGGTGGTGAGATTCGCTGGTTGGAGCGACCAGGGCTATGGGAATATGGTGGTCATTGACCATGGTGGCTATCAGACCCTCTATGCTCACTTAAAGGATAAACCTTTGGTCAGCAAGAATGACATGGCAACCCCTGACGCGCCCATCGGTTATATGGGAAACACCGGCTTTTCCACCGGTCCACATCTGCATTTTGAGATTCGCCATGGCAGCTCCCTGATTGACCCAGGGCCCCACTTTCCGTAGTCTGATCCCTCGGAGGTAGTGCTGGGGCAACCCAGTTCTGGCTTTTCGCCCCGCTTTTCTCTTACTATCAACCGCTGCGCTCTGCGAAGTAGTCTGCCAGCGCTTCCTGCCATGGGCGCAAGGTGATGCCCAATTCCGCGCCGATCGTGTTACGCAGCGGCGCGAAGGGAGGCGGTGTTGACGCCCGCTGAAACTTGTCACTGGTGATGGGCTTGACAGGAATGTGCTCCCGCCCGGACTGCTGCAAAATCTCCACCACGAACTCGTAACGGGAACAGTACCCTTCATTGACCAGGTGGTAAATGCCGTAGTGCCCGGTTTGAATCAATCGGGCGACAGCAGCAGCCAGGTCTGGCGCATAGGTGGGGTTGGCAACTTCGTCGGTGACCACCTGCAATTGACCGTGTTTGTCTGCCAGTGCTACTATCTTGCTGACGAAGTTGTTCCATCCGGGAGCGAAGAGCCATGAAATGCGCACGACATAGAGCTTGTGAAGTAGCCGGGCTGCGATCTGTTCGGCGGCTAATTTGGACGCACCGTAGGGGTTGATGGCGAGTGGGGTATCGAACTCACGGTAGGGCAGGCTGGCATTGCCGCTGAAGACCTCGTTGGTGCTCATGTGTACCATCGCTGCGCCTGCCTGCTGACAGGCCAACGCCACGTTCTGAGTGCCAAAGGCGTTGACGTGGTAGGCCAGGTCCGGGTTGCGTGTGCAGCCGTCTACATCAGTCATCGCCGCACAGTGAATCACCACCTCGGGTTTCAGGCCGGCCATACGCGGCACCGATTGAGGGTCGGTGATGTCCCAGTCGGGAATGTCGACCAGAACCAGATCGTGCTTGGCCAGAGCACCTTGCATAGCCGTACCTAGTTGCCCCAAAGCTCCGGTGATCACAATGCGCATCGGAAGGGATCCTTTCTGTGCTATCTGGCAGGTGATGGGTTGAACCTTACCTGCGTCGCAGCCGGGCGATGGGGTCCCATGTCTGGTCGCGGATCTCGGAGGCAGTGCGCCAGCGACCCACGCCCCACACTACGGCTGCGATAAACCATGGCAGCGGGATTGCCAAGAGAGCCACAACACCTACCTGAACCAGAGCCGCGAAGTGCAATACGGTCAGCCTGAGCTCAGGCAGGTACCAGCTGATGGTAGCTCCGTGCTGCCAGTAGCCAACCATAGCCGGCAGCAGCGACAGGAATATGGCAAACAGTCCATAGTCGTAACCTGCTGTGATAGCTGCTGACCAACGCCGCTCATCTCGATACAGAAGCCCGACCAGTATCAGCATACCACCGCTTGCCAATCCAATGATCGCGTAACGAACAAGCACCGTGACAAAGGCATCCGGGGCGTCGACAGCGCTGAGAGAGAACGTGTAACCTTCCAGCCGGTATAGGGCGTAATACATGGCGACCGTCACACCCGCCCCGGTGATGCTCATTAACGAACTGTTGCCCCGCCGTCCCAAAAAGAAGAGCGATGCAAACAACAACCCGATCAGCAAGCCTACCAGGCGTGGCCATCTCTCTCCGGCAATGCGAGCCGCTTTGGCTGAGGCCATCTCGGCGCTTGCTTCTTCGGATACCAACCTGGCCAGTTCGAGTGCGCCAGCCTGATTGCCGTTCAGAAATGTCTGTCGCGCACTGTCTAGATCCTGGCGTATCGCCTGCTCCAGACCATCTCTGCCTATGGCCATCAAGTAGGCGTTGCTCAGCGCCACTTTCTGCGCAGCCAATTCCAATTGTCCACGGGTCAGTATCGATTGATCGAGTTGGACCATTTCGTAGAGAGGGCGCCCTTGGGTAGCCGCGGGCAGCCGCATACCCAAGAGTGCGGAAATAGTGGGAGCCAAATCAACCTGACGGACGGGGCTGTAAACGCCGGGGACTACTTGTTGTCCGATCATGACGAATGGGAGCTGGGTCAGGTCCGTTTCGCTGCCTCCCCAGCGGCCATCCTCTAGGAGGCCGTGGTCCGAGGTTACGATCAGCACCGAGTTTGGAATGTCCACTAGGCGAATAATCTGCTGCAAATAATTGTCTACCTGCCTGGCAGCACTGGCGTAAGCGTTGCTGTCGATCCCCTCGCTTCGTCCGACTGCGTCCATATGGGTTAAGTAGATTAGAACCAAGTTGTATTGCGAATCCGCAATAAACTCCAACCCCGCTTGTGCGACTTGCCCATCGGCGACGGCATCCTCGCCAGAGGTGTAGAAGCTTGCATCGGCTGCATCGGCCGGCACTAGCGATGCCCACCCTTCAAAACCGGCGATGGCCGTCCGCAGTCCGGTGTCACTGGCGGCGGCGAAAATGTGGTCGAACGTTATAGGGCGTAGGCCTGAAGCCTTGGTCTCCAAGATAGGCGCGTTATTCAAGTCAGGCCAGACTCCGGTTAACAATGTAGTCCAGGCGGGCAGCGGGTAAGTGGGGGCGTGGCTGATCATCGGTGCTGAGGCGCCAGCTTCCAGAAGTGCCTCCAGGTTGGGCATATCCACCTCGCTGACTGCAGTAAGGCCCAGGCCCCCAATGACGACTACTACCACGCGTTGAGTTTGGGGTGGCATTGACTCACCGGGTTGGATCTCGACGATCGAGAGCGGCGACTGGTAGGTGAAGAACGAATACTGCAAGGCGTCTGCCCCTCGAAAGGCGCCGACAGCGGCCGTTGCCAGGAGCAACAAACTGAGCAGAATGTGGCCGTGTTTTCGTATAGTGGGTTCAGCTCTCGGGTTGGCAGTCAATGAGTGTTAGCATCCGTATCAACTAATCTGTTTGCCTTCAGTCCAGATCCAAGGCCAGCTTCGCCCGTGACTGAGCAGCCTGCCTGAATTGGCGGCTGAATTCTACCCCGCCCACCCACTACGCGCAAGTACCCAGCCCCTACACTAGGGTGCCGACGTTTCCAGGTATTCCAGGCTGTCTTTGGCGACAGGCCTAGCTGCTGTCATACCAAGAGCGTCAGATTGGTGATGGAGAACTGAGCCGTGCTTGCGGAATTCAAATCGCTCGAAGCCAGGGGCGCATATCTGACAATCTGGGGCACACGTCTAAATCATTTTAGCCTTTCTGATCGGGTTCAAGCTGGGCGCGCGGGCGATATGGCCGACAACATACTGGCGCAGCGGTGAGCTGAGAAGGTGGCTGCAATTGTTCCTATTCTCTCAGAGCGTCTCTTTGCACCGCTCGCCAGGTGAGCCAGATGCGCTGCAAGGCGGTAAAGTTGGTTAGGGGGGCCAGAATCCAGAGGGCAAGGGTCAATTGGTTGAAGATCATAGCGGTGGTCATAATCACTGCTCGTTCAAATCGGGTAAGAAATCCTCCCCGAACTGAGATGCCTATGCCTTCGGCTCGTGCCCGCGTGTAGCTGACCATCAACGAGCCGACTATAGCGATGTAGGCCAGGATAACCTCGGTGCTGGCGCCTTGCTTTTGGAAATGTATCAGAATGCCGAGGAAGATAGTGGCTTCAGAGAAGCGATCCATGGTTGAATCGAAGAAAGCGCCAAAGCGAGTGACCCGGTTGAGCAGACGGGCCAATGTGCCGTCAAGGGCGTCGAATATGCCCGCTATAATCAATAGCGCCCCAGCCAATCGCACGTAGCTTTGCGAAAGCAGAATTCCCACGGCGACTGTCAGTAAGAATCCGACCAGGGTCACGCCGTCCGGGGATATGCCCGTCCAGCTTATAAACCTGGCTATGGGGTTAATTATACCTCGGAACCATTGTCGCACCATGTCTGTCAACATATTTCAACTCACTCTTCCTCGTATTGGAGCACCGCCCTGGCATGAGGGTATCTTTCTCGCGGCTTGCTCTGGCTGTTCCATACTACCCCAGAGTCTCGTTTGCCTTCCAGTATATCGTGATAACAGTCCAGCACACTGTCGGCCACTCGCTCCCATGTGTAAAGAGATGCCTTGGCCTGACCGCGCGCTCCCATAGCCTGGCGTAGATCAGGCCGTTGCAACAAATAAATGATTGCCTCGGCCAATGCGGCTGGATCCTTGGGGGGGGTCAGGAGCCCCTCCCTCTGGTGGCCGACCACCGCCCGATAGCCAGCGATATCAGAGGCGACAATAGGAGTCTTGGCTGCCATCGCCTCCAGCAGGACCATCCCAAAACTTTCGGAGTCGGTCGAGGGCGCACAGAAGACGTGACTGCTTTGATAATAGCGTGCCAGTTCTACGTCGGGCACGTATCCGATGAAGTGAACATCACCCAGCTGCCGTTGGCGTAACTCTTGCTCAAATGGGGCCCGATCTTTGGCTGTGTACGGGCCTATTACCAGTAATCGGCTTTCAGGCAGAGTCACTTTCACCCGTGCGTAGGCTTCAATCAAATACAAGAATCCTTTGCGGGGCTCTGGGCGCCCTACAAAGAGGAGGTTGAGGCCAGTTGAGAATTGGCTTAGGGGCTCTAGGGAGGGATTCCCGAACAATGCTACGTCAACGCCATTGGGGATCACGCGATATGAACCTGGGAAGTGGTTGTTGACGTAATCGTGAGCTACCTTTGAGACAACAATCCGGCCATCCAGCCGGTTCACCACACGCCTGAAGATAGGTCGGGCATAACTGTAGGGTTCAGAAGGCATACCTTTCCAGCCTCTCCGCTCACGGTAGGAGTGAAAGGTGCCAACCAACGCGGTCTGGGGCGATAGCTTTTGCGCCTGGCGTAGCACTACCCAGGGAAGCGTTGGGGTTGTCGGTTCGTGCAGGTGGAGTACATCGAATGTTTCCCGGCCCAAGAGGGCGCGCACTTGTTGGGCAAGGCGAGGCGAGAAACTAATGCGAGCTATTGATCCGTTGTAGCGTACGGGCACCACGAAGCTCGAGATTTGCGTGATACCTGGTGACATGTTATCAGCATTTCGTGAAGAAGCGGCAATAATGTGCACCTGGTGCCCGCGTTGCTGGAAACTTTTGGCCAGATTGATAATGTGCTTGGTTACCCCACCTGGGTAGGAAAAGTCATAGGGCGACACCAGCGCAATTCTCATGCGTTCCTCAACCTCTCGAGCGAGACGGCAGCCCTATCAGCCGGGCGGTGTGGCTGCAGCTATACTGTCGTCCCTCCACATAGGCACAGTCACCACCCACTGCTCAGGGTGAGCTCGGATAGTCTCTTCTAACCCTCTGACGACGTAAGCCATGCCGGCCGCCAGTCGCTCCTCTTCGGAGCCCTCTTCGGGGATAGAAAAATGGGGCCAGAATCGTGCCCTGTAAGAGTCTCGGCCCAGCCGCTGGCTGAAGCCAAGGATGATGGGCACCCCGGTGCGCATGGCCATACGAACGTGCCCATCGGGCAGACGAGCCGGCGAGCCAAAGAACTCTACAGTTATACCGCCGCCAGTGACGTTCCGGTCACCGGCGATACCAGCTACTCCCCCCCGGCGTAACGTGCGGAAGAGTTCTAGCATCGGGCCGTCTATCGGGATAATCTTCAACCCCTGGCTCATTCGCAGCGCTGACAGGTAGTCGTATAATTCGGGCGGTTCTACCCGCTCCGCCGGTATCGTAATGGACAAGCCTCGCATTAGCATCGCATAGAGCACTACTTCGATGTTGCCGAAGTGGGCCGAAGTCATCACCACGCCCTGGCCTAGGCTCAGAGCTGCTTCGACATTTTCCCAACCTTCTACCTGAACCATCGCCTTTACCTGTTCCGGATCGAGGGCGGGCAATCGAAACAGGTCGTAGTAGTTGTATGCGACGTAGTTGAAGGTGGCTCTGGTCAGCCGATTGATTTGACTCTGCGGCGCGTCGGGCCCCAGAATATGACGAATATTGTCGCGCACGTTGGCGCGGGCGCTATGATTTAAGCGGTGGACAAGTCCGCCAACCAAGGAAAAGAGGGGGTAGCCGACGGCTGGTGCAAGGCGGGGTATCAGGGCACCTGCCAGGCGGTAGAGATCAACAATCAGTTTTGAGTAATAAGACTTGGCCATGCCCATCTGCCCGGGGCCGTGGTTCAAATTGGGTGCCCTTTCTCAGCGATAAGGGACGCTGGCGCCGGGTAGTGTATCTGAAAAACATATGGGTGTCAAATGATTTCTTCGCCGCTGCCTCAACCCTCATTGGGTTTAGTATGAAGTCCCGCAACTTGGGGGCTTCTTTGCGTCTGATGACTCCTATTTGAGTATCAAAGGAAGATAAACATCGAAGTTGGAACCACCTTGTAGAGATACTGTTTCTGTGACCCAAGTGGTAATCAAAAATCGTGATTCGGCGCCAACAGTACTGCTAACGATAGCTGTATTGATCAAGGGGCCAGGCAGGTCTTTTACCTGGATGGTATAGGTCAGCCAGGCGGAGGCGGCCTGGGTGGGCCGCAGCGTGCTGGAGGTGAAGAGAACCGGCCCGAGCTTGTCATCGTTGGCGCTGATGTCGGTCAGGGTTATGTTACCGGTGTTGGTGACCTGGTAGGTGTAAGTAACCACCTGGCCGACTTGGGCGGTGTTGACATCAGCCCGTTTGGTGACGGTCATCTCCGCGGTGGTGGTCAGGTCGACGGATTCGGTGGCGGATGCGGTGGCCTGGGTGCCTGGGTCAAGGGCGTTGGCGCCGGTCACCGTGAGCGTGTTGGTCAAGGGGCCGGGTAGGTCTGCTGCGAGTACGGTGTAA
>CP070811.1:1889893-1933304 GCA_020343875.1 Anaerolineales bacterium
ATTATCAGATGCTGATGCTGGGCACGGTGGCGTTGCACGTGGGGGCCAAGTAGTGCTTATGCGACTGGACAAATCTGCCGAACGGGGTGTCCCCTCCATGGTGTGGCGGGCGGGGCAGGAGCGGCGGCTGGCGATGATCCATGCAGCAGCCGGCGATCGACTGAAGGGCGGACTTGTCCTAGATGTAGGATGTGGTGTGGGCACGTATATGCGTGCCTTTCGTCGTTTCACACCCCATGTCTTTGGGGTGGAGATCGAAGAAGAACGGGCACGCGAAGCGTCAGTTTATGGTCGGGTGACCCAGTCGCCGGGGGAGACACTCCCCTTCTCCGATGGATCTTTTGACCTGGTGTTGTCGCATGAGGTCATTGAGCACGCTGCCGATGACCGGGCCATAGCCGTGGAGATGGTGCGGGTGCTCAAGACGGCCGGCCGGCTGGCCCTTTTCTGTCCTAACCGCCTTTATCCCTTTGAAACGCACGGTCATTACTGGCGTGGTCAATATCACTTTGGCAATACGCCTTTAATCAACTATTTGCCGAACCAGATTCGGAATCGATTGGCGCCTCACGTAAGGGCCTACACCATGCACAACTTGCGGGCTCTTTTTGTGGGCTTACCAGTGCGGATCGTGACCCACACCCAGATCTATCCTGGCTACGACAACGTGTTGGCGCGCTACCCGGCTTTGGGGCGCCTGCTGCGTAGGGGAACCTATGGGCTGGAGCGAACACCACTGCGGGCTTTTGGCCTCTCTCACTTTTTGGTGGCGGAGAAGACACTGGGATAACTCGTTGACCCGGCCAGATTCATTCGCACAGGGTCTGGATCGGATCGACCAGCAAGCCTACCTGACCACTATGTTGGTCAAATACACGAAGTCGTCAGGGCTATCGTCGGTGCGAAGCAGGCGCTGACCGGTAGGCGCGTGATATAGGCCTATGATGAGAGGATACGAGCCGGGCGTGAGGTCGTCTGGTAATAGCAGGCCGTATCCTTGCTGGACAGTCTGTCCAGGCTGCAAGGGAGACCGATTGAGTGTCTGCAAATCAACTAACAGCCGATCACTCTGAGCAACATTATCGACCGGCGTACCTGGTTGCAGTAACTGGGCAAATGCGATGATGCCTCCAGTGGTACCAGGCATGCCTTCGGGCAATGGTTCACTCGCCCCCGCCGCCTGCCAGGTAAGGCGCAGCTTTAGTGTATCTCCAGTCTCGACTGTCAGTTCATCATTCCAAACGGCAAAGTCAACCAAGGCCAGCCCGCCCTGAAATGGAATATTCAATGGTACTTTTGTCGGCGACGGCTGAGAGCTATCGGCGAGTGCATACAGTGTAAGTTTGCCACTCTGTGCAAACCAGCGTTCCTGAACCGGGAATGCTGTCTGATCGAGGTGAGTTGCCGAGATGCTGGTGGGGTCACCCTGGGTGTGCCAACGCTCAAACAGCCAGGCCCGTCGGGCTTTGGCCTGTATGGCCTGCTGGACCCGCGCTCGCTCATATGCCTGAATCGCACGTGGCCCGTCTTCAATCCAGACATAGGTAGGCAACGGCCGGGCCTGGTAGGCCATCAGCAGCGTGGAGATTTCTTGCACATCGCCAAAGGCAGGCATAGCAACCAGCAAAGCGTCGCCAGGTCGGGCCATGTCAGACAAGAAATCCAGCATCGGTAAATCTAGCTTGGTTTGTTGATCGGCCAAGGGAACATGGGCTGTACCCACCATTGTCAGAAGGGTCGTGCCTATGGCAACCGCCAGGGCGATAGAACGAAGCTCAAGGTGTGATGTCTGCCGCGGAATCTGAGTTGTGGAGCCTAGTCCCTTATTCGGGGTGCCTATTTCTCCATAATAGGTCATGATTAGATTGGCAGCTGCCAAAACAAGAAGAACGAGGGTCGGGAGCAACACTGGCCATTCAATCTTCAGGCCCTCCACATGGGGACGCAGCCAGATAAGGTCGACCAAGCCCTCCCGCAGAATATCCCAGTGAGCCAGCGGTGGAAATGCGGCCCAGTTAAACACAAAGTCGTCGTTTGAGCCGAGCCGTGAAAAGTGCTCGTTGAAATCAACCGTGATACCGAGAAAGTTGACAACTAAGCTGAGGATAGCCAGGATGCCGACTCCCGCCCCCAAAAACCTGGATTTCAGGCCGGATTGCTTCTGGCGGCCGAGCCACTCTAGCGGCTCGGCCACAAAGAGCAGGAGCAGCGGCAGGATAGGCAGCAGGAAACGCGGGCCCCAACCCCATGTGCCACCCCAGGCAAACCACGCGCCATAGAAAAGCCAATAGCAGAGGCAAACGCTGCCGATGAGCCCAAAGTAAAGCCGAGGCAGGCGACGCCAAGCTGGGCGTATGCCGAACAACAACAGTAGGGTCAGCGGCGCGTAGATAAACAAGCCTCTACCAGGGCTGAACAGCAGCCCAAAAGCGCCCACCCACGGCTTGCGGAAAAGAATCTCCTGTGAATAGCCAGTTTCGCCGATGCTACCATAGCGAATAAGATTAAAATACAGCAGCCCTAGGCCGATGACGAATGAAGGGGCCAAATAGATCGCGATTAAGCGAATAAGGGCAGATCCAGGCAACGCAAGGCGTGGTATGCGGTGCGAACTCGAAGACGTGCTGTGTGTGATGTGGCCTACCTCTTGACTCACTACTTCACTAGTTCGCCCGCTTGCTGATGCACCCCTTTGCTGATTCGCGACCAGGTATAGGCCGATGAGGGCAATCATCAAGATTGCTTCAAAGCGCAGGGCCATACCCAAACCCACAGCCACCCCACAGGTTAGTAGCCACGGCCAGCGACGTCGAAGCTCAGGCACATGGGTGGCCCGATAAATCGACCACACAGCCACCAAAAAAGTTGCCGCCAGCAGGGAGGACTCCCAGAACATACGGGCGTATACCCAGGCGATTGTGCATAGGCCATACCCCAGGGTCGAAAGGGTAGCAGTTGACTTAGAGAAACCCAAATCGATCAGCCAGATAAAGAGCAGACCGGCAGTTAGAGCGGTCACAATGGAATTAGTCAGTAACCCCACCTGAACAGCGTTGAGACCCGGGATGGCAATCCCCAATCCAATCAGTGGTGCGCTCGCAAAAGAGATACCAGGTGGTTTTTTGGTGTAGAGATTGCCGTTTTCGCCCCAGATGCCTGGTGGGTTGGGTGTCCAGTGGTTGGTCCAGATGAGTTGATTAATGTCGGCTTGCCCATGCTGGGCAAGGTTGTGGGCCGCGGTAAAGACGGCCAACTCGTCCATCACATGAAACTTGCCGGAAAAGCTGAGGAGATATATGGAAAACAGAAAGATACCAATCGAGAAGGGCAGAGAACCAGATCGCAAGGAGAGCTTGGAGAGCATCTAAAAAGGCTCCGAATTAACACGGGCATATGTGCATGTGCAGAATTTGGCTGAGGAGAGACGGTGTGCCCTGTAGCGCTGACGATTTCCTTATAACATAGGGGCAAGAAAAGTGCAAAAACGCCGGGCATGCACATATCATCAGGTCCCAATCCCCATTTTGCCGCCGACCAGCAGCCCGGATCTGCACAAAGCTGCCTGTTTTCCCCGGAATAAGGTATTCTCTATTGCAATTAGGTTAATCAAATTGAAATAGCGCAAAGAGACTTCATCTATCGCCACTCCGCTTGCCTTGCGCATCGGACTGGCAAAAAAAGCCTCGGCGGCCTGCTGGCGCCGAGGCGTATCTTAACCAACACAAATTGGGCTGGGCTCGTTGGGTTTGGTGCTTGCTCTCAATTCCAACTGTATGGCTGTGGTCTGGAGGTCATAAGTTGCGGATGACTTCCGAGGCGAACTCGGATGTCTTGACCTCTTTTGCACCCTCCATCTGGCGGGCAAAGTCATAGGTGACCATCTTCTGTGATACTGTCTTTTCATAAGCCCGCACGATCAATTCGGCGGCCTCGCGCCAGCCAATATAACGGAGCATCATCACACCTGAAAAGAGGAGGCTGCCCGGATTGACTTTATCCAGGTTGGTGTACTTGGGTGCCGTGCCGTGCGTTGCCTCAAAGAGGCCCACGTAATCGCCCACGTTGGCCCCGGGAGCAATGCCTACCCCGCCCACTTCGGCGGCTACGGCGTCGCTTAGGTAGTCACCGTTCAGGTTGGGCGTGGCGATGACATCGTACTCGTCGGGGCGTAAAAGCATCTGTTGGAACATAATATCAGCGATGCGATCTTTGATGACGATGACGCCATCCGGTTGTTTCCCCTCGTACTTCGACCATAGCTCATCTTCGGTGATGGTCACATCTCCGAACTCTTCTTTGGCCAATTCGTAGCCCCAATTGCGGAAAGCGCCTTCGGTGAACTTTTGGATGTTTCCTTTGTGCACCAGGGTAACGCTCTTGCGGTCCTCGTCCAGGGCGTGTTGGATGGCCTTGCGCACCAATCGTTTGGTGCCAAACTCGCTGATCGGCTTGATGCCAATCCCTGACCCTTCAAAGAATTGGGCGCCCATCTCCTCCTTGAGGAATTTCTCCAGTTTGCTGGCTTCGGGCGTTCCGGCCTGGTATTCGATTCCGGCATATACGTCTTCTGTGTTTTCGCGGAAGATAACCGCGTCCACCTTCCAAGGCTCCTTAAGGGGACTGGGGACACCACTGTACCAGCGCACTGGTCGTATGCAGGCATACAGATCAAGTACTTGGCGCAGTGTTACGTTCAGGCTGCGGAAGCCGCCGCCCACAGGAGTGGTCAGCGGCCCCTTGATGCCCACTATGAATTCGCGCAGGGCGGCGAACGTTTCTTCGGGCATATAGTTTCCATCGTATACTTGGGCTGCCTTTTCACCGGCGTAAATCTCCATCCAGGTGATTTTGCGCTGTCCGCCGTAGGCAGCTTGTACAGCTGCATCCCAGATGCGCTTGCTGGCGGTCATAATGTCGTACCCAATGCCGTCACCCTCAATAAAGGCCAGAATCGGGTTATCTGGGATGCGCAGAGCCCCTTCCTGAACAACAATCTTGCTGCCGTCAGTGGGAGCCACGATTTTCTCGAATGCCATATTACTTCTCTCCTTTCCAGAGTATAGTAGTGGTGAAAGGCGTCGAACTGAAATGGATGGAAGTACCTCACCTGGCACCGGCGGTGCCCCAAAGTGCCTCTAGTGTTTCTGCCTTTCTTGGTCCGGCAGCCGCATTTTGCCCAGGTCCTTGGTTATGCGCTGGCCAATCTCATTGTCATCAATGCGAATGATCTGGCCGGTCATATCGTCGGTGAACGGACTTGCCAGCCAAAGAAGGAGCCGGGCTGCTTCCTCGGGCGAGTGGAGCTGACCCGTGTGATAATAACTTTCAAAACGGCCCCGTTCCGGAAAACGATCAGATGGCGCTTGACGAATTTCAGTCTGCATCAGAGTGTCTATCACGCCCGGATAGACACTGTTCACCGTGATGCGATGCGATTCGACTTCGGCGGCCAAGACGCGAGTGAATTGGTCGGCGCCAGCTTTGGCTGCGCAATAGGCGCTCCAACCGGAGACAACACTATTGGCTGCCCCCGACGAGACGTTGATGATCTTACCTCGAACATTTCCAACCAGGTCTTGGTGCATCATGTGAGGTAAGACAGCGTGGGCACACAGAAAGACTCCCAGCAGGTTGACGTTGATATTGCGCTGCCAGATGAGAGGAGGTACTTCCCAAGTCATGCCAATAGGAGCGATGGCGCCCGCATTATTGATCAGGATGTCAATACGGCCCGAAGCGCGCAGCGTTTGTAGTACCATCAGGTCTACCGACGCCGGGTCCGACACGTCGGTGGGGATGGCCAGGGCCTGGCCGCCGCAGGCGCGTATTTCTTCGGCCACGGCCATGATAGCACGCCGCGAGCGAGCAGCAATCACGACGTCGGCGCCAGCCTCGGCTAGTGCCTGGGCCGTTGCCCGACCAATCCCCCGCCCGCCCCCGGTGACGACGGCGACTTTGCTCTTAAGTAGTTTGTCTTTGCCCATGACTTGATGCAGAGAATTCTCTGTTCGTGGGAAAATCAAAGGGACTAGCTACCTGCCCATATCCGAATTGTACTGTGATGCGTCCGCTTTGTCAACGCGTCTGGAGGCTCTGTCGGAGTACAGGTTGCGCCTGTGTCAAAGCCCAGCTATTTGCTGTCAGCAGGTGTCACTCACTTTGGTTGGTGCGCAGGGTCTGGCCATAAACTAAGTCATCACACGTGCAATGGCGGCCAATGCCTGCTCGATATGATCGGCTTCGATTCCGTAGTGCGTCAATGCCCGAATCTGCTGCCCTCCAACAGGGCCCATCTTTACACCGTGGTCGGCCAGCCGCTGGCAGAATTCTTCCG
The DNA here is from genome assembly GCA_020343875.1 of Anaerolineales bacterium. Lineage (GTDB taxonomy): Bacteria > Chloroflexota > Anaerolineae > 4572-78 > NAK82. The sequence goes on from CP070811.1 coordinate 1,896,228, forward strand.
AAGTGAGGGCGCCTTCTTCCAATTCGAAGATGACAATGTTAGTCTGTACCCGGCCTGGGTCAACCCGGATGCCAGGCGTATCGGACAGGCCTTCGGCAAGCCGGCGGGCGTTGGCGTGATCGTCAGCCAGGCGGCTCACCATTTGCTCCAGGGCCACGATGCCTGCGGCAGCGATGACCCCTGCCTGTCGCATGCCGCCTCCCACTACCTTGCGTTCCCGGCGTGCCCGGCGGATGAAGTCGGCCGACCCACACACTAGCGAGCCGACTGGCGCCGAGCGCCCTTGGGCTCGGCAGAAGCTCACGCTGTCGGCATGGTGCGTTAATTCGGGTACGTCTACACCTAGGGCGACAGCCGCGTTGAAGACCCGTGCGCCATCTAGATGAATCAGCAGTTGGTGTTTATCGGCCAAGCTGCGGACTTGGTGCATATAGTCGGACGTGAGGCATGCGCCGCCACACCGGTTGTGAGTGTTTTCCAGGCAGATGAGCCGGCTGCGCGGACAATGGGGGTCGTCAGGGCGAATGGCTGCTTCGATGTCAGCCAGATCTAGCGTTGCGTCAGGTTGATTGGGGACTTGTCTTGAGTGGATGCCGCCAAGCGTAGATGCTCCGCCTGCTTCAAACAGAAAGATGTGCGCCCGGCCACCAACGATGGTCTCATCGCCGCGCCTGCAGTGGGTTAGCAACGAGACCAGATTCGCCATCGTGCCGCTGGCGACAAACATGGCGGCTTCCTTGCCCGTTCGTTCAGCGGCCATTGCTTCCAGCCGGTTGATGGTGGGATCTTCGCCCATCACATCGTCGCCGACCTCGGCGGAAGCCATTGCCTCCCGCATCGCCTGAGTAGGTAGAGTGACGGTGTCACTACGTAAGTCAATGAATTGCATAGGTAGGCTCTCCTTAGGTATCCGACATAATTTATCTGGTTTGGGATATTAGTACCATTGACACTGGTGAGCATCTTTTCTATACTATAATGTAGGTGAGAATATGGCAAGTTGCTCATAACTACAAAGGGGGTGTGTCGTGTTGGCACTGCATTTGTGGCCCCGCCCAGTCAAGCGCTTCGTGCTTGTGGCAGCCATCCTGCTGGTGATTGTTGCGTACACCACCCTCTGTTCTGGATTACTGGCCATTGCCATGATTTTTTCGTAGGTTTTGCCGGGGATTCCCCCGTCCCTGGCTTGTTCTTCCTCCTTCTGAAGAAGAGAGGCCGTCGTTTCGACGGCCTCTCTTGTTTTTGAACCAGATATCTGTGTCGGATGGCAAGTGCCTGAAACATCCCAGAGGGGTGCCAGGGGGCATACTATTTGAGCTTGTCACTGGGCCTGGAACGCAAAACGTGAAGCGTAAACGGGCTTATATCACGTTTCACACTTCACGTGGCTGGGGATGATCGGGGTTTCGGAGCAGCTTACTCAAAGTTATACTCTATGCCATAGGTGGACTCTATGTTGCCCTCAATGCTCCCTACCCAGAAAGGCCCCAATTCATCGTCCCATCTGGGCAAGCTGGTGTTGGCACAGGCGCATTCCAGCCCAACAGCACAATCGTGGCAACAGTAGGGGCGGCCATCGATCATCACGGGTGTCCACGTGATTTCTGTGCCGCACTCGTCACACCAAGCCCGATTGAAGTAACTTGCCATTCCTTGCCTCCTATGGCATACGAGTGATGTTAATTTATCATTTGTAAATGTTCAAGGTATCATCGCCGGTCGCAAAATTAGGTTTATCCTATTCTATCATCCATATTATTTGCTGTCAATGGGGATTCTCGTAGAATCCTGTAATTGATGTCATTCATATCAGTCAATTAACGCCAACTGCATTGGCCGGCTCTACCCGCTGACCGGCTTAGCGAGGTCAGGTCTGAGTCGAGCGTGGCTCTATCGCCCAGCGCGGTTGACTAAGATCGTCTTTTGGGACACAATAGCGGCTACTTTGTTTCTGAGGTTCCTCTAAGCAAGGGTATGCGGGAGTGGGGGGTATTATGCCTGAGGATACTATGCCTGTAGTTCAGGGCTCCGAACCTGAGCGATTCCAGACTAGCCGTGTGCTGACCATTACTGGGGGGCATGCGGTCCACGATACCTACACGGCTTTCTTACCACCCCTTCTGCCGGCCTTTATTGCCAGTCTAACCTTATCCACAACGGAGGCTGGTCTACTGTCGGTTTTCTTGCAGGCGCCATCCCTACTTCAGCCCTTCATCGGGCACTTGGCTGATCGGGTCAGCTTGCGCTACTTGGTTATCCTGGCTCCCACGGTCACGGCGGTGGCGATGAGCTTGCTGGGCGTGGCGCCAGATTACGCCGCATTGGCTGTGCTGCTTGTTGTGGCTGGCTTCGGCTCGGCCACGCTTCACGCGGTCGGGCCAGTAATGGTCGGTAACCTGTCGGGGCGTAGCCTGGGACGGGGTATGGGATTTTGGATGGTGGGCGGTGAGCTGGGGCGGACTCTGGGGCCGATTGTGATTGTTAGCGTTGTTCAGCTAATAACCCTGAGAGGCACGCCTTGGTTGATGGGCGCAGGCTTGTTGGCTTCATTCATCCTCTACATCCGGTTGAAGGGCGTGCCCGGGCGGCCCCCGAACGCGGCTCGGAGCCGACCCTGGCGCCGAGCCCTACGGATGATGAGGCCGCTGCTGGCCCCCTTGGTGGTTCTTGTCGTCGTGCGCGCCTTTATGATCGTAGCCCTGACTACCTATCTACCTACCTTTCTGACTGAAGAAGGCGCTGATCTCTGGTTTGCAGGTGCCTCGCTTTCCTTGTTGGAGGCGGCCGGTGTGGGAGGCGCATTGCTGGGTGGCTCACTAAGCGATTGGCTGGGCCGCCAACGTGTCCTATGGGTCTCTTTGCTGACTGCTGCCTTGTTTATGCTTGTCTTTTTAGGTGTCAAAGGGTGGACCCGGCTGCCTGTTTTGCTGGTGTTGGGCTTTACTGCTTTATCCATCACGCCGGTCCTGATGGCCTTAGTACAGGAGAGCGTTCCTGAGAACCGCGCCTTGGCCAATGGCATCTATATGGCCTTGAACTTCAGCATCCGCTCAGTGGTGGTTGTGGTATTGGGAGCGATGGGGGACTTGTTTGGACTGCGCCCGGCTTACATGGTCAGTGCTATCATTCCGCTGTTGGGCCTGCCTTTTATTTTTCTACTGCCGGGCAAAACCAACCCAGGGCACAACGCCCCATCGTCGGGCCCCTGAGGAGAAGACGCTGCTCGGATCCAGGCAGGCTCAGCTGGTACGAAACACCCCCCACGCTTTGCAGCTGTTTCGACAAGCCGGCTCCATGTGTGATATAATGCCTATAAGCTACTTGGTTTACCAGTGCCCCATGGGTTGGGGCGCTCATTCATTGCATCCTGTAAGCTCCTGCCTTGCCTGCTCGGGTTGCGGTAGCCTACCACAACTTGTTTGCCAGCCTGTCACCCACTCAACCTAACCCCATTCAGTGTAGAGCTACCACTTGCGTACCGAAGGTGAGAAATCAAGGTCAGACTATGCAGAGTGTTGATACTGTTCGTCGACTTACTTCGGGTAGACTTGCTCGCCCCCAACGCCTGCTCTTAATGGTTGGAGTAGGACTTCTCTTTGTATACCTGCTGAGTTGGTCAGGCATCCTCCAGGCGCTGGAGCTTGTCACCTACGATTTCCGCCTCTGGTTGCGCGGCCCCCGCCCGCCACATCCATCAATCGCTATCGTCGCCATTAACGATGAGAGTTTCAACGTTCTGAACCAGAATGTTCGTACCTGGCGGCGCAGCAATTATGCCCGCCTGATTGAAGCCATCGCCGCCGGTCACCCAGCTGTTATTGGCGTGGATGTGGCCTGGATCCACGCCAGCCCCGACCCTGATGAGGATGAGGAGCTTGCCCGCAGCCTGCAACAGGCAGGTAACGTGATTCTGACCAGTCTCATCGAGCACCAAGCGGGCGCTGGCTATGAGTACAACCGATATGCGCCGCCTGTCGCGCCGCTGGTTGAGGCGGCGTCCGGCGTTGGGTTGGTCAACCTGACTCGAGACAACGATGGGGTGGTACGACGGGCTGCCCTTTGGCGCTTTCACAACGATGTCTGGTATTCTGCTTTTGGCTATGAGATTGCCCGGACTTATCTGCATCAGCCGGTTGCACCGTTTGATCCCGCCACCAACGTCGTAACATTGGGGCAACATCATTTGCACTTGGATAGTGGGCAAGATTTGCTTATCAATTTTCGTGGTGGGCAGGCAACCTTTCCTACTTTCTCAATGTACCAGGTACTCAACGGTGAAGTGTCGGTCGAGGCGTTCGCCGACAAGATTGTGCTCATTGGTTTCACCACGTCTTTGGAGCAAGACCTGCACGCCACGGCCTTCAATCCGCCGTGGGGCAGTCCTGAACTGGTGCCTGGTGTCGAAATTCACGCCAACGTCATTGCCTCTTTGTTGAACGGCAACCCCATCCGGCGGGCGCCGGCTTGGCTCTCCGCGGCTCTTAGCCTGACAGCGCTGGTTCTGACCGCTCTGGTCTTCTGGCAGCTCAGACCTGCTATGGCGATGGTAGCGACCGGAGGCTTGGCGCTGGCCTACCTGGGCGTAGCCTTTTTCCTTTTTGGGCGGGCTGATCTGTGGTTACCGGTCGTCTCGCCGTTGGGACTGGTTGGCATAGCTGCCACTGGCGGATTGGTGGAGCGGGTTCTCATCGAAGAGCGGGAGAAACGTCGCATCCGGGCTCGCTTTCAGAGTTTTATGGCTCCGGAGCGGCTGTCTGCTGTCTTGAGTCGCTGGGAAGAGTTGTTGGCTGAAGACCGGCCCGAGATTGCCGCCACGGTACTCTTTTCCGATATCCGGGGCTTCACCTCGGCCACCGAGGCCTTGACACGCCAGGGCCGCAGCGGTGAGGTGATCCGCTTTCTAAATCGTTACACTGATGCCATGATCGAGGCCATCTTTGCCGAGCGTGGGGTGCTGGACTAAATGCTGGGGGACGGGTTGTTGGTGCTCTTTGGCGCGCCGGAGCCGACGCCTGAACACGCGCTACTGGCAGTGCGGGCGGCCCTGCGCATGGCGGCCCTACTGCCCGAACTGAATGAAACCTGGCCCCTGCGTGACCAACGACCTTTGCGGGTCGGCATCGGGATTCACAGTGGGCCGCTGATGGATGGTGTCATAGGCCGCGGCCGTCGCGTGGAGTACACCGTCATTGGCGATGTGGTCAACACTGCCTCACGGGTGGAGGCTTACACGAAAGAGGTGCTTGCCCGCCTAATCGAGGGAGATGTTGATGAAGGTCGGCCTGGAGCGACCATCCTGATCACAGAGGCCACCTACGTTCAGGTGAAGGATCAAGTCCAAGTGGACTCGGATATCCCCCCATGTCAGGCCAAGGGAAAAGCGGAACCAGTCCCAGTACATCGCGTGTTAGGACTGAAGGAAGGAACGCTGCCAGGTCAATAGGGAAAGGCGCAACCGATCCCTGATTATGATGCGCCGGGGTCTTGAGTATTGGTGAAGGAGAAAGGTATGTTATGGAAAAGGGGGGTTGGGATCATAATTGGCCTGTCGTTGGTGGCATTGGCGACGAGTTCCTGTAGGCCATCTGAGGATCAAAGACCCTCGGCGACGATTATTGAGACTATCAATAGAGTAGATGCTCGCCCGCAGCCGACTGATGATTGGGGGCTGGCCACGGCGGGACTGGAAATCTACGCTGGCGGGCAGGTTCGCACGGGGCCCGCCTCCTATGCTCAGTTGCAATTGCTGGGAGATGTGGTACGCCTTGCTGCCGAGACCATCTTTACAGTCAAAGAGAGCACCCCTTATCAGGAAAGGCCGGTGACCTGGCTCTTTTTGCAGGAAGGCCGGTTGTGGGCGCACCTGGCGCCTGACCGGCCCCATGAGTTTATCGTAGAGACGTCCAGCGCTGTGGCGGCGGTGCGGGATACCCGTTTCAGCGTAGTGGTGAGCCCTGATCAGACGACGCTGGTTTCGGTGGCAGAAGGAGAGGTCATGGTGACTGCTCAGGGTCAGAGCATGAGGGTAGTTGCTGGCCAGCAGGTGAGCGTCAAGCCTGGACAGCCCCCACCTTCACCGGAACCGATGAGCGAGGCCGAGCGCCAGCTGTGGATGGTCGAGGGTGGGATGCCGGAGCCAACATCTCTCCCGCCTATTACCACGCCTACACCGGTTTCACAAATTGTGCCCACGCCAGCGCCAACCGAACAGCTGACGTCCACGCCGACGGCTACCCTTACGCCAACGCCGGTGCCTGAAGAGGTGCGCATCCCATGCGTCTCTGATGCAGCCTTTGTAGCTGATGTGACTGTGCCGGATGGCGCCGTGTTTGGGCCTGAGGCTCGCATTGACAAGGTTTGGCGCGTCCAAAACAGTGGCAGTTGCCCCTGGGATGACGGCTACGCTTGGGTATTTATGTCTGGCGACCAGATGGGAGCTCCTGCCCTTCAGGCGGTGCCCGCCACCGCGGTGGGGGCAAGCGTAGACATCGTAGTGACTTTGTATGCGCCCCCAATCCCGGGTACTTACACTGGCTACTGGCGGATGAGGAGCCCCAGCGGGGAGGCCTTGGGCCCCACCTTCAGGGTGCAGATTGTGGTGCCAGCGCCGACGGAGCCCGCACCTCGGCCACTGGAAGCGGAGTATTGGCTGGTGCCTGACAGAAGCAGCGTTGATGCCTCACTCAAGGAGTGCCTGACTCTATCCTGGCACGCCAAGAATGTGTTAGAGGCATACCTGGATCGGGTGCCTTTGCAAGGCGAGAATGGCACCCTTACCGATTGCCCTTGCGACAACAGGGACGATACGCCTGATACGCTTGCCCATACCCTGAGTGTCGTCAAGCCTGACGGGGGCACGGCCAGTGAAACAATCAGGGTCTCCGTGTCAGGCAGCTGCCCAGTGGGCCCTGGGATTGATGACTTTGTGGGTAATTGGGTCAATATTGACCCAGATGCCTCTGGTATGACGCGCCTCATCATTGAAAAAGTTGATGACGAGCTTGTAACCTTTCATGGTTATGGTAGTTGTGTGCCTGCGGATTGTGATTGGGGTGTTATTAGAGTCCCGTTTGCTTTGCCGGCCTTGGTGGGTGTGTATAGTTTTGACTACAAGAAGACACAAATCGCGGTGAGCTTGTCGGGTGACCAGCTTCTGGCAGAGGTCTTTGATGATTATACGGAGGCCGATGGCCGTTCTGACCGGACTTCTAAATACATTCTGCAGAAATCACGCTAGAGCGTTATCACATCTACCAGGTGAACTTCAGCTATTTTGCGGATTGACAATTGGGCCCCGACTCAGTAAAATCAAATCGCCACGTGATTTGCCCCCGTAGCTCAGAGGATAGAGCAGCGGTTTCCTAAACCGTGTGCCGCAGGTTCGAATCCTGCCGGGGGTACCTGGGAAATTCCTAGTGTAAATGACGGCAATTGTGATAGACGGGGAGTGGCGACCAGAGGGGGCCTTCCCCGTCTATTGTCTATCATCCCGAGCTCGGTCTGGGCTAAGATATTGTTTACCTTGCGCCAGGAGAGGTCATTAATGTTCGGTGGACGTCCGCGCTTTTGGGCTAGCATAGTAATCTTGCTGCTTCTTTTGATTCCAGTGGGTTTGGGTCAATGGGACATGGTGGTCGCTGTGATTATTGGCTTGACAGTGGGTAATGGTCTAGCTCTCATGCGAGGTAAGTGAAGCTTTGTCTTCTGATAGGGAGCTCCAGACGTGATTCGGAAATCTCTTCTGCCCGCGATCTGTCTCCTCGGCGGCTCAATCCTGATCGCTATCGGTTGGTGGGATCATTGGAACCCCAATCAGATCAACCGGTGGCTGGCGGGCGAGCAGGTCTACTCTTTCTATTGGTATCGCCTCGCACGCACGCTGGTATTGGTTCTGCTGGTGGCGGTGCTGGCCTGGCAGCTGGGGTTGTCCAAAGAGACGCCGCCCAAAGGGCTTCGGCGGCGCGCGGCCTGGGGATTTGCGGTAGCGGTTGCCATCCCGTTCATCCTGCTGCTTAAGTATCAGGTGACGTGGCTGGGAATGAATTATGGAAGTTCGGTCTGGTCTTACAGCCTCATCCTGATCTTGAGCGCTGTGATCAGCTGGCTGGTGTGGCCTGCTTTGAAAAACCGCAGGTTGCTGGAGCGGCTCGATCACCAGGGGCCACTGATAATCCTGGTAGGTATGGTGGTCTATATGACAGTATACGGTGGTCTGGCCATCGCCCGCCACACCAGCTTTCGTAGCAACGCTTTGGACCTGGGTACGATGGATCAGGCGATGTGGAACACTTCCAGGGGGCGCCTCCTGGAATACACGCCCTTGTCGATGGCCTTTGACAACACCGCGGCAGACCTGTCCCCAAATAGCCGACTGGTGGGTGGCTACTTAGAGTTGATCTTCTTGCCTTTGTCACTGCTTTATTGGTTATGGGCCGACCCACGCTTATTGATTGCTGTGCAGGCGATTGTGTTGGCCAGTGGCGCAATCCCGCTTTATCTGCTGGCGCGGAGCCAACTTGAGGACAGTGTAGCTTCTCTGACCATCACCTTGGCCTATTTGCTTTACTTGCCCCTGCATTACGTGACCCTGGCTGACTTTCATGCCTCAGCGCTTATGATCCCGTTCCTGCTTTGGGCATGGCAGGTAGCGCAGCAGAGACGCTGGCGTAGCTATTATCTAGCAATCGGCATCGCGCTGCTCTGCCGGGTTGATACAGCGCTGGCATTGCTGGGCGTAGGCGCGTGCCTTATCTTGCAGAAAGCCTCCAGCTCAGGGGGCAGGCAGCATCTTCGTCATGGTGCCGTGACAATACTGATCGGCTTGGCTTGGATGGCGCTCGACTTTGGGCTGGTGGTGCCCTGGGCTAAGTCTACCTATGGGCTGGGTAGCAATCACTTGGGGCCGGGGGAGTATGCAGGATTAGTCCAGGATGTACCCGGTACTGCCCGTTGGGTGTTGGCTCAGCCCTTGGATGCACTAGGTGCTCTGTTGGGGCGTGAAGAGCTTCAGATCTTGGTTGATTTGATAGCCCCCCTGGGCGGGACGCCGTTGCTAGCATTACTTGCCTTGCTGCCAGCTTTGCCGGTTTTGGTTTTGAATATTCTGACTGCCGCCCCAACCCAGCACGCCATCCCAATTCACTATTTGGCTCCAGTCATACCGTTTCTGTTCATCGCTGCCGTTCGAGGCACGTTCAATGCCGGGCGATGGATCACCCGGCTTACTGGCGGGGAGCAGAGGCAGGGCCTTTCACAGCTAGAAGGCAGCCGTTTGACGGCTATCTTTGCGCTGACAATGACGCTACTGGCTGCGCTTTTCCTTAGCTCGCTGCCTCCCGGACCGAAATTCCGTCTAACCGATTACTACCATATAGGTGAACGCGAACGAGAGCTAAATAATACTCTCGACCTCATCTCAGCGAACGCTAGCGTATCGGCTCAGGGTAACCTCTTTCCGCACCTATCACGGCGCCCAGTTATTTACCGTTTTCCTACGGTGGCTGATGCGGAGTACCTGGTGCTAGATCTGGATTATAGCGCTAGCAAGACTCCCCTGGACGAGTCCGCCTTTTACGCAACAGTGGAGGGGTTGCTGGTCGACCCCTCTTTCCATGTTGCTGCTTTCGAGAACGGTGTACTTCTATTGCAGCGTGGCCCCGGTCAGCCGCCGCCTGCGTTTCAAGAGAACTTGGCTGACTACCGTGAGGGCCTTTACCGCTCAGCTCTGGTCGAATACCGTGGGTCCAGGCGTCTGCGAGTTGATAGCTTGTATCAGACGGTTGTGGCGTTGGAGAACCGGGGGACGCAAAGCTGGGAGACGGTCGGCCCTGACCCTATCCAGCTCAGCTATCATTGGTGGACTGCCGATGGCGATTTGGTCGAGTGGGATGGCCTGAGCACCCCTTTGGGGCAGGTGGTTAAACCAAATGACGCGCTTGACCAGCGGGCTCGTTTCGCCACCCCTGCTGAGCCAGGGGATTACGTGTTGGAATGGGACCTGATGCATAAGAATCGTGTCTGGTTCGGGGAGCGAGGTGGCATTACATTACGCGTGGAAGTAAGTGTGATGGAGTAAGCTTCCATTGACCCTGAGCTATTCCAGCGCTTCGAGAATGTCTCCCAGTAGATCTTCTTCCGTGAAGGAACCTTTCTGCAGAAGCGACTCAACCTGCCCATCCAGCCGGCGTCGTTCGGCTGATGTTAACTCTTTGGCTGTGACCACGATGACTGGCACGTCTCGAAACTCTTCTTCTGATTTAACGATTTCGAGCAGAGTAAAACCGTCCAGTTCTGGCATCATCAGGTCCAGCAGGATCAAATCTGGACGTTCCCGGCGAATTAGGTCCAGGCCTGTGCTTCCATCCTGAGCCTCGAAGATCTGATATTTGCCGCACGCCTGCAAGATCCTTCGCAAAAGTCGGGCGGCGTCTGGCTCGTCTTCGACGATGACGACTCGCTTCACGCGTCCATCCAGGCGATTAAGGGCGGTCATCAGACCCTCACGTGGCGCTGGCGAGTGAGATGCCAAAGCTGCGGCTTCGGCCGTACCCAACGTACGAGCCCAGTCGTCACCCAGCAGATGTTTTTCGACGGGAAAAGTGTGCCCTGAAATATTGATGACCACCACTTCGTCTGGTTTGATAATCTGTTGCCCTAGCAGCTTGAAGACCCCTGCACAAGCCAAGGCCGCTGCTGGCTCCATCGAAAGCCCGTCCATTTTGGCCATCACGCGCATAGCCCGGAAAGCCTCCTCATCGGTGACGGCCTCCATGACGCCGCCATGCTCCAGCATTATGTTCCGCAAAAAGGGATAGACTGCGCCGGGGCTGCCGGTGGCCAGGGTCGTAATGCGTGTCTGTGGATCGGTTACATCTTCGGCTTCTTCAAGGTCGGCTTTGAAACTGTTGACCATCGGTGCACAGCCAGCAGCTTGAATAAGGGCCAGTTTGGGCATTTTCTTGGTGAAGCCCATTTGATAAAGTTCGCGAAAGCCTTTCCACACACCCACTGGCCCCAGGCCACCACTGACTGCCTGCACGTACCAATCGGGCACGCACCACCTGCTCGTTCTGCCCGCCGTCCGGGCCTGCCCTCCGCCGAGGGGATGGATTGCCGGACCGTCAAAGGCACGGCTGGGCCCCGTGTCATCTTCACTGATCATCTGCCCCAGTTGCTCGGCGATCTCAAAGGCTATTGTTTTCATGCTTTCTTTGGCGGCAATGCTGCGCACCCCTCGATCGACAAACAGTCTTTTGTGACCAGCGAAGTTAGCCGCCACAATCTTAGTCCGATCGTAAGTGCTGGTGACCTTTATGACCTCGGTCCCGTAAAACGCCGTTTCACGCATCTTGTCAGCAGGGACCGTGCTAGTGAGAAAGGCCCACAACTTGATGCCCGCCCGTGCGCAGTAAGCAGAATAGGAAATGGCCACATTTCCAGTCGAAGCGACCACTGCTTCGGTCACTCCCGCCTCCTTCATGGCTGATATGGCCAGTGATGCTTGGCGGTCTTTGAAAGAACTGGTGGGCCCCTGCCGTTCGTCTTTCAAGTAGAGGTGACGATGGCCTAACATCAGTCCCAGATTGGTGGCCTTGAGCAGTGGAGTGCCTCCCTCTCCCATAGATATGATGTTGTCCTGCTTCTGAAGCGGAAGTAACTCCCAGTATCGCCACATCGTGTTGAAGGGCCGCGAAGCTAAATTTGGCTGCCACGTCTTGGCAAGGGCGTCCAAATTATAATCCGCATCCAGCCAGTCATGGCCGCACTGCTCACACCCCGCTATGGGGGTAACGTAGGCCACACGGTGTCCACATTTGGCACACTTTACGTGGAACTCTTTCTCCATACAGCCTGGGCTTTACTCCCTTTCTTAAACTGGACAATTTGAAACCTTCCCACAGGTTTTGAGCTGCCGATCAGAAATCTCTTGATCGGGAAAACCTACCGTTTGAAGAGAACTTCGCCTGGCCTATGGGAAGGTAGCAGTTGCTGAATATATTATAGGTATTACCCTTGCCGACGCAATTCTATTTGGCCTAATGCCTTGCGCAGATCCTCCAGTAGCTCGTGCTCGGTAAAGAGCCCCTTATGCAGCAATATTTCGACCTGACCCAGTAGCCGTTGACGTTCTTCCTCTGTCAACGCTTTAGCGGTGATAACGATGATGGGGATGTTGCGGGTGTCGGGGTCTCGTTTGAGGGCTTCTATGACGGCGAAGCCATCTACCTCCGGCATCATCAGGTCGAGGATGATAAGGTCTGGTTTTTCTTTTTGTACCAGGTCTATTCCGATCTGTCCGCCATGGGCCTCAGTTAGCAGATAGCGGCGTTGCGCTTCAAGAATACGGCGGATAAGTAAGATATCATCAGCTTGATCATCTATGACCAGCACCTTTGCCTCTTCTTCCCCCTGATCCAAACGTGATAGAGCAGCCAATAATTCTTCTTCCATTATGGGTTTTATCAGGTAATCGGCAGCGCCCAAGCTAAAGGCAAGGCCCTTGTTACTGATAATACTACAAATGATGATCGGAATGTGTTGGGTCTGTGGGCACTCTTTTAGCTCTTGGAGCACCTGCCAGCCGTCCTTGGTGGGCATCAGCCCGTCGAGGGTAATGGCGAAAGGCTGTAACTCAATCGCTTTATCAAGCGCTTCGTCGCCATTGGCGACACCGACTACTTGATACCCTTGCCTTTCCAGGTATCTTCGGTACAGGCTGATAACGCCAGGGTCATCGTCCACTGCCAGAATCAGTCGGCGCTCTATAGTCTGCGACTTGGTTTCTGGCTCATCTTTGGCGGGTTCCGGCTTGGGCTTTGTCTGAGCGCGGATGGGTAGAGTGACGGTGAAGGTTGAGCCCACCCCCACCTCGCTCTCTACGTTAATCTCGCCCCCGTGCATTTCGGCAAAATGGCGGCTGATCGGTAGACCCAGCCCGGTACCGCCAAAACGGCGAGTGGTTGTGCCATCCGCTTGGGTGAACTCCTCGAAAATGCGCTCCAGTTTCTCTTGGGGGATGCCTATGCCAGTATCAGTGATGCTGAGTGAAACACATTCGTCGTCGTAGTCGGCAGTCAGGCTGATTTTGCCACGTTCGGTGAACTTGGTTGCGTTGGAGACGAGGTTGAGCAGAATCTGACGCACTCGGGTGCTGTCGGCCCAGATGATTGGCAAATCTTCAGGCACGTGCTGCTCGAGCTTGATGGGCCTGTCCTTGACCAATCCCACTGCCGTAGACATAACCCCCTTGATGATCGGCTTCAGATCCATCTCATCGAAGTTGAGCTCCATCTTGCCGGCCCCGATCTTCGACAAATCTAGAATGTCGTTGATGAGGCCTAGCAGATGCTGGCCACTGTTATAGATGGCGGTCAGGTCAGTCTGCTGCAGTTCAGTAAGAGGGCCGTCGATGCCCTTGAGAATGACGCGCGAGAAGCCGATGATCGAGTTAAGTGGCGTCCTTAGCTCATGAGACATATTGGCCAGGAACTGAGTCTTGAACCTGTCCACCTCACGCAGCCGCTCGGCTGTCTCTTTCTGTTCTTCGAAGGCACGGATGTTGTCGATGGTGATAGCTGCCTGCCTGGACAGCGTCTGGCAAAAGTCCAACTCGGCTTCCGTAAATACTCGCTTTTGCCCCACTGTCTCGATGGCCAAGCTACCAATGAGTTCTTCTCTGACTACCATAGGTACCAGCAACATTGTTTTGACATTTGCTTGGGCTGGCGCGTCCTTGGGTTTATCCGGGGCTGGATGTGCGCTCGCATCTTCAATTACCAGGGGCCGGTGAGTATCAAGTAGAAGCTCATAGGTGGGGTTGTCGGTAATTGGGGTGGGAGCTGCCTCCTGGTCGGGAGTGGGCCGGTATTCGGCTACTAATTTGGCATATCCGTTTTCACTATCAAAGATGGTCAACTGGCACTGCTGCGCTCCCAGTCGGTCTGCCATTTCATCCACTAAGATCTGATATAGGGCATCCAGGCCGGTACAGGTGGTAATGCGATGGCTAGCTCGATAGAGAGCTTCAGTCTCGGTCAGGGCAGTCTGGGTCTGCTCAAAGAGACGCACATTCTCCACAGCCAGGGCTACCTGATCCGCTACATCTGCGAGGAGTGCGATCTCGTCGTCCGTCCACTTGTGTCCATTGTTCTCGTGGAATCCTAAGGCGCCAATAGCCTCATCGCGCAGCATAATGGGTGCTATCAGTGCAGCTTGCTCTTTTCCGCCATCCGTATTGGAGCGGACAATCACCTCCTGGTGTGCCATCACACGTTGGGTCTCGGGCAGCACTTGCTCACTAAAAGGTATGGCATCTAGCTGTCGACGTTCGTAGTGAGTTGCCGCTTGAGCCAGCCTGTACTTAGACTGGTGCCTGCAATTGGTGCTTCGCTGAATTCTCTCTGCCTCGTCCAAGCGTGCTTGGGTCTTTGTGTAGGCCTGAGCATTGGCAATGGCGACTGCCAATTGGTCAGCCATGGTCTGCAATACGCTGACGTCTTCTTCAGAGAAGGCCCGGTGCTGGGTGCTCTGCCAATCCATCGCCCCTATCACTTGGTCGGCGTACTGCAACGGCAGGACAATCTGTGAGCGGCTCTCGGGAAGCAGCGCCTGCTTAGCCGCGCTAAAGGCAATGTGGGCCTGGGCGTTGGCTGTACATTGGCCCAACGGGGAGGCACCGCCTACTGCGACCCGGTAACCCTGCGCCACCATTTGACAGCCTGCCTCACCAGTGCCTGCCCGCAACACTGCCCACTGCCTACTTTCGTCGATCAAGAACAGGCCAACGTAATACAGGTCAAATCGGTCACGTGTCAGTTTTACCGCCTGTTGTAGAAGCGCATCCAGGTTCATCTCTGAGGTGGCGCCCTGGAGGACTTGGGCAGCCACCTGGAATTGGAGTGTCCATTTCTGAAACAGAGCGTTAGCTTCGAAAAGTGATGCCACTCTTTCCTCAAGATATGCCTGAGTGCGGGTCGACTCAGCTTGCTTCTCCTCTGCTACTTTCAGGACGCCCGACATGGAGGAATTGAATCGCCACTGTATCCCCATAACAGCCACAGCCAGCGCGCACGTAGCCAGGTATAGGGTATGAAATCCTGCCCAAGCCATCGCGGTCGGCCAAATGAGACGTATCAACAAGGAGGCGGTGAGCACCGCCAGGGTGATTGCTAGCACAGGCAGCACCAATCTGGAGATTCTGGTTTGCTGTTCGCCGGGTGTGATCTTTGCAGAAAGAGCCCTTGCTCTTGGAAGCCTGAGCCTTGGCTGGGCTTCTTCCGTCTCCGTAGGAGCAATCATCAGCTCGGGTCCAAAATCGGCCCCGGCTCCACCCTCAAAGAGCTCAGCGATGGCGCCCTCCAAGGGAGATCCATTCTTGCTGCCCCCTGTGCCCGTGGGTGATAAAAGCGGCCCTATCGTGGATCTCTCGGCGGCAAGCGGTTCGACCTCGGCTTCGCTCTCAAGGAGGCAGGCTATTACCTCCTCCCAGAGCGCACCGTCCTGCCTCTCCCCAGCTGTCGAGCTAGAGTCAATTTCCGAAAACAAAGCCTCAAGTTGGTTGCTGTAGGATTCATTGGCCATTATTCAACAGCTCCTTGGCGAGCGCTCGGTACTGTTCGGCACCGCGTGTGGTGGGTGCATAAAGGGTGATTGGTTGACCAAGTGTCGGGCTTTCCCTTAACTTGGTATCCACCTCGATGATTGTTTCAAAGAGAACTCTATTTAATCCGCGTTGCATTTGCTCAAGCGTGACTTGGCAGATTTTGTTACGCCGGTCATACATGGTCACCAGCACGCGATATTTCAAGCGCGGGTTGGTCTTCTTGCGCATATACTCAACCAGTTTTCTATAGTTGAGGAGTGTATGAGCAGCAAAATACTCGCACTGGACGGGAATGATCAGCAAATTGGCTGCCGTCAGGGCATTCAGTGTCAATGCCCCCAGAGAGGGTGGGCAGTCAATCAGGATAAAATCATAGAAGTCATCTCCCAGGGATTGCAACCCGTTCTTCAATTGAAACTGAAAGTCTGGCCGCCCCTGGAGAACCTTTTCCAGGATGACCAGGCGCTGATTAGCGGGAACGATGTCCAGGCCCTGTACTGAACTTTCGCGGCTGACGCTGAGCAGAGAGTTGTTCCCCAGCAAAACATCCCCCACTGTGCGGCGTAGTTCCTTGGGTGTCAATCCTATAGACAGGGTGAGGTGGGCCTGAGGATCCAGGTCAACAAGCAGGACGAAGTGCCCCATCTCGGACAGGCTGGCCCCCAGCGACAGGCAGGTGGTGGTCTTTGCCACGCCTCCCTTTTGGCTGCTGACGGCAATTGTTTGGGTCATAGCTGCTGCCTTCCTCATCCCTGACGGCTCATGGCTTATGGCCATCTTCCCCGCCATCCTCGGCAGGTAAAGCACCCTCCAGTCGCAAAAAGGCACCCGACGTTCCCATTACGGTGAAAAGTGCGTCCACGGTTGTCTGTACGATGCCATCTACGCTAGTGGCGCGGCGCATCTGATCGGTGATTTCGCGGGTTAGTCGTTCTCGAGCGGCGCTACGCTGCACGTCCTGATAGAGCCGGGCGCTTTCCAGGGCTGATCCCAACTGCTCGATGATATGTTCTAGGGTGTCTATTTCCTCTGGAGTCCACGGGTCGGCATCGCCCGGCTTGTGAGTATCCAGCACGCCCACCACCTGACCGCGCACCTTGATAGGCACAGCCAAGGGGCTTGAGGTCTGCTTTCCATAGGCATCAAGCTGGCGGGACTTGGGATTTGAGATTTGAATTGTCCGCCCCTTGCGTAGGGCCTGTTCCATTTCGGGTCGCCACACATCCCTTGCGATGGATACGCCGCGCTCGTCGCTGCAGAAGCCCAGGTCGGGCCGGGCGCGAAGTGTCTCTTCCCATGCCTGGCGACTCAACTCACCGTAGGCGCGCCGCTCTGCCTCCAATGCTTGCTGAACTTCGGCGAATAAGCGGGCGTTATCAATAGCCACTGCCACTTGGTTAGCCAAGATCTGGAGTACTTCGATATCTTCCTGCGTGAAGACAGCCTCTTCAATGCTCTGTACGTCGAGAGCGCCTAGCACACGAGTACCAGCCACAAGTGGCAGTGCCATTTCCGAGCGGGTGTCAGGCATGTCTGGGTTGTCGAAATACATGGCGTCGGAGCCTACATCCAAGGCTATACGGGGCTCCCCCATTCCTGTGGCATAACCCACAATGCCTTGCTGACCTACCCGTAATTTGTGGCCGCGGGCCAGCATTCGCTGGCCGCCATCGCTATTGGCCGCGCGCAGCACGGCATACTCGCTTGTATCGTCCGTCAAGAAAATCCCCACGTGATAAAAGCCAAAGCGCTCGCTGATCAGATGTGTCACCTGGTTCAGTAGTTGGTCCAGCTCGCGGATGGATGTAGCGGCCTGCCCTACCTCAGCAGCCGCCTGCAACTGCACGGCGCGACGTTCGAGGTCACGAGTGCGTTTGGCGACCTGGCGCTCCAGATCAGTGATCAGCTCTCGGAGTCGGGTAGTCATATGGTTGAAGGTGGCGGCCAATGTTCCGATTTCATCGCCAGCTTCCACTTCGGCCTGTGCTGTCAGGTCGCCGCCACCAATTCGATCTGCCACAGCGGTCAGCCGAGTGACGGGGCCAGCCAACAGTTGCCCCACGCCGGCTGCCACGCCCGCAACCATTCCAGCGATCACGACCGCTAGCAATGCTACAGTGCGGCTTTGAGCTTTGACGGGGGCTAGGTACACATCTTGTGGCTCAAAGAAGGCCACTAACCATGGTTGTGTTTTCATCCTTGCCACGGCCACTCGGTTTATTCGGCCTCCTGCGGCGGCATCTTCTGTGACGAAGAATGGCTGGTCAGTTGAGGTCGCCAGCTGCTGGTCAAGCACAGGTAAGCTAGTGGAGAGTTGCCCGATCGGCAGATCGGGCAAGCGCCGGGCTGCCTTCAGCTCTGAGACACGGGCCGGGTCGGGCGGCGCCAAGAACTTGAAAATCGTTTTCGGTTTCGTTCCGTGCGCTAGGTGAATGTGGTTCTCATCGAACAGAATTCCGAATGAATCTGGTCCCGCCAGATCGTTACTCTGAGCAAGTAGTTGTTGCAGCACGCTAGCATTATAGCTTGCGCGTAGCACACCTACAATCTCTCCGCTTTCATTATGCACGGGGCTGCTGAAGTATACATATGCCTGGCCTGGTAGCTCACCCAGCATCACCGGAGAGGCATACGGCTCGTCGGTTTCCAGAGGCACCTGGAAATAATCAAAGCTCTGCTCGTCTAGCCCGATGTCTGGTGCAAAGGTGTCGACTATATTCTGGCCATAGCGATCCAAGAGGGCATATGAGGAAATGTTGGCCGTGTCTCTGCGGCCGGCTGCGCGTAGGATGGTCACCACCTGGGCTTCTTCGGCACTGCCCAAGCGTTGCTCGGCAGGTAGACTAAGATATTTCTCAAAGGCGCCTAGCTGAGCTTCCGCGCTTATCGCATCCAGATTGGCATTAAAAAAGTTGTCAAGGGCGGCTACGGTCTGCGAGGCCGTCGCAAACAGGGCCTGGTTGGCTGCATTCGTTAGGGCTGCGCGCGAGGTGCGGCTATTTAGGTAAGACAGTAGACCCAAGGGGACGAGCGACACGACCAGGAAGGCTATGATCAGTTTCGTTCGTAGCGTGAAGGCGGCAATTGGCCACCTGCGGGTATGGATTATTGTCTCGCTGGCTCGTGTTTCGGCCATTTTATCTGGGCTAGTCAACTGGAGGTCGGAAGCATCCATATCAAAGCCTCCAAGATGTAATGATCTAATCGCCGGTAGCAATTATGCTGGTTCGAGCAAGGCCCATCAAGTAACATCGGGCGTGCGATCCCTGGACCCATTGTTTGACGGAGGTGTTAAGCGGATAATCACCTCCGGCAGCCTCAAGGCCTGACGCACCTCCTGGGCTGCAGTCCGCAGAACTGTCTCAACGTCCAGTGTTTCCCGCATGCGACTTGAAATCTCACCAATCAATCGTTCGCGGGCGGCATGGCGTTGCGTTTCGTGCAGGAGCCGTAAGTTGTCGGCGGCTAGTGCGAATTGCTCGGCAATCGACTCGGCCAAGTTCACATCGTCGGCGTTCCATTGCCGGCTGCCATCTGCTTCCTTGAAACCCAATGCGCCGATCGGTTGACCGCGTAGCATAATGGGCACTACCAGGGCCGACGAAGATGTTTCTTTCGCATGGTCCATAGGGTCACCATTATTGCACTTTCTTGCTACCGGGCGCCGTACCGTCATCGCCTGTTGAGCTTCTGGTAGCATCTCCTTTTCGAGGTCTTGACTCCTGGCTTCAGTGTGCCCATGCTCTTTAGAATAGTGGTAAACACCCGATGGTCTGTGGCGGGTGTATTCAGTCCAGGCCTGACCCAAGTAGCGTCGGTGGGTGGCCTCCATCTCTTCTAGTGCGCCCTGGGCCTGGGCGAAGAGTTGGGCGTTGTCAATGGCCACCGCCACTTGATCGGCCATCGTTTGCATCACGGTGATGTCAGTTTCATCAAAGGCGGCTTCCTTGGTATCTTGCACGGTCATAGCCCCAATCACCCGGCCGCGGGAACGCAGCGGCAGGGCCATCTCCGAACGCGTGTGAGGCAGCAAGGGGTTGTCAAATCGAACGGCTTCCGCGCCGGTATCCAGCGCTACGCGAGCCTCAGCCGTGGCCATGCACTGGCCGATCATCGAAGCGCCGCCTACCTCCAGTTGGTGACCCGCGGCGAGCATCTGCCGACCGGCCTCGCCTGTGCCGGCGCGCAGGACGGCAAACTGTCGAGCGTCATCGAGGAGAAATAGGCCAACGTAGTAGAGATCGAAGCTTGCGCGGACCAACTCTACCACCCTACGCAGCAGTTGGCCGGGGTCGAGCACCGACGTGCTCGCGCGAGAGACCTCGACCGCGGCCTCCAATTTCTGCGTGCGGTCGGCCACGAGCCACTCCAGGGTAGACTTCAAGGCTTCAAGTTGCTGGATTGCCTGAATGCGTTCTCGGGCCTGTTGTTTCATTATCTCGTTCAGGTCAACCAATTTGTCTTGCCGCCTGCCGGCAAAACTTGCCAATAGGCCCAGTACCAAAGGTGCTGTGTCAATCACCCAGTGCAGGGGGGTACTTTTTTGCACCTGTAGGAGGCTTCCCAGGGTCAGGGGTAGTTGCTGTGCAACTAAGTCCCCCAAGGTGGAAAGGACTGGGAATGTGAACCCGAACAGTATTCCGTAAAGCGTGTATCGAAAGGTACTGCTACGTTCTGCCCACATTGCTTTGAGTTCCCTTCTCTTTGCCTAAGGCCCTCACGCTGTTCGCACTGTTCGGTCAGCGCCTCAGGTGTTCTGACCCCACAGGATGCCGACCCTGATCGCCTTTGGGGCCGGTTCTATCTCCTGCCTCAAGTCTAATAGTCCTCTTCGCTGGGCGGTTGTTTCCCGTTCTCATGCCCTACTTCTGGCAGCACGTTTAACTGCAAAAAGGCGTCTGGCACCCCCAGGGCAGCAGCTGCCTCCCGAACAGTGGTCTGTATCAGCGCATCCATATCTGGAGCATGGCGCATCCTGTCCGTGATCTTTCGCGCGGCTCGTTCTCGAGCCGCATGGCGCTGGGTTACCTCCAGGAGGCGGGCATTTTCCAACGTCAGCGCTAGCTGCTGGCTGACGGTTTCAACCAAGATTTGGTCCTCTATGGACCATTGCCGTCTTCCCTCTGGATCTTCAAAACCCAATGCGCCGATGGTCTGACCGCGTAGGATGATGGGCATGGCCAGGCCCGTCCGTGGGTCTCCGTCACCGTTGCTTTCGGCTATGACTAGCTGGCCCTCGGTCAGGGCGTATTCCAGCTCAGGTCGCCAGAGATTGGGCTCGGCGGTCACCTGCGCCTGATCGTAGAGGAAGCTGCTCTCCCGCAATGTCTCTCGCTGATGGAGGTAGTCCTCCCACCTATGTTGCAGATAGCTGCGGTGGGTGGCTTCCACTTGGGCTAATGCTGTCCGGGTTTGCTCGAGCAGGCGCCGGTTCTCGACGTAGCCACTCACCCGCCGGACGATGTCACCCAGCAAGGCGCTGTCTTCATCCACAAAGTCGCGCTCCTGACGATAGGCCATGTGAACTCGGCCCACCACTTCACTCCCAACCCGCAAGCTCTGAGATATCTGGCAAGGCAGCTGTATTGCTTCTGCCGCGCCGTAGGTCCGACTTTCGTACTCAATTGCTGCCGCACATAAGTCAGAGTAGCGTGCGGCGGACGGAATGCGCTCTGCCACCCATTGCAGAAACACGGGTATAAGGGGGGCCTCATCTATTTTCCGCCCGATTTCATTCAAACAATTGAGTGCCCTGACTCGCTCACCCAGTAGGAGGTAGGCTTGCTGCTGTTCCTCGAGCAGGCGTGCGTTTTCCAGAACCACCGCTGCCTGGTTGGCCAATGTAAGCGCCAGATTGAGTTCTTGCTTGGTGAAGTGACGCTCACGCTCCCAGGCCTCTAATTCAATGACGCCAATGGCTTGCCCCTTGGCGGCCAGGGGGATGATGATAAGGGTAACTATGTTATTGTCCTGCATATAGGCCAGCTCAGCTGGGTCGGCGCCCGGGTCGCTAGCCTGAACCACGAGTGGCTGCAGGGTTTCTATCACGCGAGCGGTGGCTGGATAGTCTGCCAAGTCAAAGGTTTCCACAGCGTGATCTTGAGAGATACTGCTCTCCTCTCTGTCAAAGTCTGCCAGGACATGCAGAGTGCCGCTGTCCTGAGAGTCCAGCAGGGAGACAGAACACTCGGGGACACGCGTCACCTCCACGAATTGGCGGGCGATAATGTTGGCCACTTCTTCAGGCCGGAGGGGTGCATCAACCAGCTGCTGGCTGGTATTGAAGAGCATAGCCTCTTCTCGTAGCCGTTCCTGGGTTTCCCTGAACAAGCGTGTATTCTCAATGGCGTTGGCCAACTGGTCGGCCATCGTTTGTAGCACGTCGATGTCCTCATTGCTGAAGGCAGCCTCCTCGTCGCTCTGCACCGTCATCGCGCCAATGACCTTCCCCCGGGTGATCAGAGGCAATGCCATCTCGGAGCGAGTCGCGGGCAGGAAGGGATTATCAAAGCGTACTGCCTCTTGGCCTACATCTAGCGCGATTCGGGCTTGCTGGTTGGCAATAGCCCAACCGATCATCGACTCGCCGCCAATCTCCAGTTTGTGCCCTCGTGCCAGCATCTGTTGGCCGGCCTGGCCACTGCCCGCTCGTAGTACCGCCCACTTGCCCGGCTCATTGGTCCATTCTCCAGTGTGGTCAACCAGGAACAAGC
This sequence comes from Anaerolineales bacterium, assembly GCA_020343875.1. Classification (GTDB taxonomy): domain Bacteria; phylum Chloroflexota; class Anaerolineae; order 4572-78; family NAK82. The sequence goes on from CP070811.1 coordinate 1,918,542, forward strand.
CAGCATAATACAGGTTGAACCGCTGGTGGGCCAAAGCCACGGCCTTTTGGATCAATTCGTCGGGGTCCAGGATGCTGGTAGCGGCCCGGGAAATCTCAGCCGCCGTCTGCAACTGAGCGCTGCGCCGCTCCAAGTTAGCCTCTGCCTGCTTGTGCTCCGTAATATCGCGCTGGATGGGTAGAAAGCCTATTCGGTGCTCATCGTCCGGCGCTCGCAATTTAGCAACTTGTTGGCGTAATTGCTGTAGCTCCTCTATTAGTTGCTCTTTTGTCTTTTCCTGGTCGCTCATGCTGTGTCTCCGGATGAAGGGGCTGGCTTTATCTACAACACTGCGCTATGGTGTCAGGGCTAGTCAGTATCTCCGTCCTTGCTGGCTCAAGGTTGCCGTTTGTGGTTGATCCCTCCTACGGGCGAGGAACCGTGATCCAACCTGTCCCATAGGGATGCTGGCCCGTTCCGGAGAGACGCTGGTTCATGGCTGCTGCTCAGCCTTAAGGCAGCTTCGGTGCCCAGGCGCACATATACTCTGGGCACGCCCATAGCCCGGCCCAAATTGGCTACCGTTGTCTTCAGGATGGTTTCCATGTCCACAGCCCGGCGCATCTGCTCGGTGATCTGGCGAATGATTTGCTCGCGCGTGGCGTGGGCTTTGGCCTCCTCTAAAAGGCGGATGTTCTCTACGGCGATGGCTACATGGTCACTTAGCGAGCGGAAGGTGCGTAACTCGGTGTCTGTCCAGGCATGCGGTTGGCGGCTAGCCACCAAGAGCAACCCCGTAGGCCGCCTGGCAGCCACCATTGGCAGCATCAAAACAGCTCGAATTCGGAGCTTTTCAGTCAGCATGCGGTGTGTTTCATGGTCGATACGTTCGTCAATACCATTAGCCAGCAAATCATCCACCACCAGCGGCTCTGCCGGTTCCCGCTGCAAATGCGCCCACAAGCTTGAGGCTTTCACCGGGAGGCGAGTGCCGGTCGGGTGGGCAGTATCATGAGCATTGTCCCACACAGCAGCGACCTCGATCCAGCCCAATTCTTGGCCTCCGACGGCGTCGGAGTATAGATTTAAGGCGCACCGGGCCACGTGAGGGCCAGCCGAGTGATTGACGACACTCCTAAGCACATCGTCGAGACTGGTCGCCAGGGCAATACCCCGGCTGGCGCGATACAGGGGGCTGGTAGCTTCGAGGATGGCCGTCTCCTGCGAGAATTTTCGGGCGTTGTCCAGGGCAACAGCCACTTGATCGGCCATTAAGCTCAAAGTAGCCATGTCCTCTTCGTCGAAAGCGGCCTCCTCCACGCTTTGTACGTCCAGAGCGCCCAGCAGCCGTCCACCTACAACCAGAGGCAATGCCATTTCTGAGCGGGTGTCAGGTAGATCTGGGTTCTTGAAGTGAACAGCATCACTCCCTACATCGAGAGCGATGCGGGGCTGGCGATTAGCTGTCACCCAGCCAACTATGGATTGGCTGCCTACCGCCAGCCGGTGCTTTCTGGACAACATGCGCTGACCCGCTTCTCCGGTGGACTGGCGTAGTACCGCCCACTCGCCGCTTGGGTCAATCAGAAAAATGCCTGCATGATAGAACTTGAACCGGGCACAGATGAGGTTAACAACTTCGAGCAGGAGCTCATCCACGTCCAGGATCGATGTGATGGCCTGTCCTACCAGAGTGATGGTTTCCAGTTGATTGGCCCGTCGTTGGAGCTTGTTGTTTGCCTCCTGCCACTGGCGGGTCCGTTCGATGACCTGTCTTTCCAGACTTGTGATCAAATCATGCAGCTGTTGCCTCATCTGGCTGAAAGACCAAGCCAGTGCGCCGATCTCGTCCTGCCGCTCGATATGGGGCACTTCGTGTGAAAGATCACCGCTGGCAATAAGGTTGGCAGCCACGGTGAGTCCTACCAAAGGCCGAGTGATGTGCCCGCTGACTAGCAGAGCGGCGCTCACAGCCACCACAGCTACGACCAGCAAGATGACCAACCCAGTAGCCAGGATGGCACGCGGTAGGGCCAGGATTTCACCGACCTCCTGCTCGGCCAAGAGTAATACCTGGATATTGGGGAGCCAGTGATAAACGCCCAGCACCTGCCGCCCCTGCTGATTGGTGTAAACGCTCCAGCCAGCCTGCTCCTCCGAGTCCGGCATGCTTAGCGCAAGGCCACGTTCTACGCCTTCGGTGCGCAGTTCTTGGGCGCGACGCCCTTTTTCCGATTCCCCCTCAAATCGAGGGGGTGTTAAGAGGAGGCCGGCAGCGTTGACCAGATAGGTTTCCCCTGTATGGCCAAGCCCGGAGTCTTCTCTCATGAAGCTGGCGATCTGGTCGAGACTCAGACGCCCTACCAAGATGCCCCACACATGCCCCGAATTATCTTGTACTGGTTGAGCCACAACCATCGAAGGAGCGGCTGTATAAAGGGAATAGTGGGGGGGATGAAGGTAAGGGCCTTCTTGTCCCTTTACGAAGTAGGCCTGCCCAGCGTGGGATGCGCCCACCTGGCTTGGGTCGCTTGAAAGCAGTACCTTTCCAGACGAATCGAGCAAGAACAGCTCTCCAAACGAGCCGCCTTCAGAGGTTATGATGGAAACATACTCCTTCAATTGCTCTTGAGCAGCAATAACTCGTGCGTCTTGTGCCTCGGTGCTCAGAACATAGAGTAGTTTAGACCGGATGTCGGGGGTGATGGTGATAAGAGCTAACTCTTGCTGCCTGTTCGCAGTCCAGGCATTGATCTCTGACTGCTTCAAGGAGGCAATGGCTGATAGGCGTTCGACCGCGGTCTGACGCCCGTTTTGGAGCACGATGGCGCTAATGATTATCCCGGATGCTACCAGCGACATCACAGACAGTACCAAGAACCAAAGCAGCAGGGTTCTGCCCAGCCCATACCGCAGGTGAGTCCATCTTGATAGGTCTCTTGCCTGGGAGAAGGTTGCTTCGGGCACCTTAGTGCTCATTTCTCACGCACTCCTTTAACTATCCAGACCTGGCGCTGGCTGGAGGCATTTCAGCAGATGCCAGTGGTGACTAAGGCTAGATCCTGATACCTGGCACCTGATGCCCTCGGTCAGCAGCCTACTTCCCATACCGGCTCGCCTTGCAGAATGGCCCGGATCTGGTCAGGGAATCTATCTGGATCAATAGGCTTGCCCAGGAATCCGTCAAAGCCAGCCCGATACGCTTTTTCCATTGAGGCGGGGTTGGCGTCAGCGGTTACAGCTATCACTTGTGTATGTTCAAAACGAGGATCGGCACGGAGTTTTTGCAGAGCGTCGTAGCCATCCTCGTAAGGCAGGTGAATGTCCATCAAGACCAGGTCAACTCGTGGCATCGTGTCAGCAAACTCCAGCACTTGCCAGCCGGAGGCTTTCCATTCGTAGCGCTGCACGCCTAAAAAAGCCAACAGCCGTGCAATCAGCACCAGATTCTGCAGATTATCTTCCACGACCAATACGTAGGCGTCCTGCGGTTCTACTGGTTTCTTCAGACTTTCCTGTGTGGCATGCGCTGTAGAATTATTCATGACTGTTCTTCCTCAGGAACTTGGCCAACTCGTCTGGCAATGCGTCAATATCAATGGGTTTAGGGATATATCCATCGCAACCGGCACCTAGTGTCTTCTCACGATCGCCTTTCATCACATTGGCTGTCATAGCGATCACAGGGACGTTTGCCGTGGAGGGCATTTGTTTGAGACGCGCCGTCACTTCATACCCGTCCATCTCGGGCAGGTTAATGTCCATCAACACCAAATCGGGGATTTCGGATTTGAGAAATTCGATGCCTTCAGGCCCATCTTCAGCCTCAAGCACTCGATACCCTTCCGCTTCCAGGACTCGCCTGACCAGCATACGGTTGTCGCGGTTATCTTCGATGTAAAGTATGGTACCGTTCATTTCACACCGACCTCCACGGCTAAACAATTCTTGGGGCGGGATGACCATTCCCTGGCACCGCCAATTTCTATGTGACTGGATCTTGCTGTGCCTGGAGTATCTTTTCAACCAAGCCACGCAGCTTCTCCATTTGAAACGGCTTGGTGAGATAGCCATCAATCATCATTTGCTCGGCCTCGGCCTCCACTTCGCGCGACCCGTAGGCGGTCATCAATATGATGCCAATCGTAGGGTGCAACGATCGAGCCGCTACCGCCAGGGTAAGGCCATTCATACCTGGCATTTTCAAATCGGTGATCAGTACCCGGTATTTGGAGAAAGCCAGTTTGGCCAGCGCCTCTTCCCCCGAGCCAACCCCTTCCACCTCGCAGCTCAGGCCTGCTTCTGATAGCCCCCGGCGCAAGAAAAAGACCAAGGTCGGCTCATCATCTACAATGAGAATGCGATTTGCGTCCACCGGGTGTGCCTCCAGGGCTCCTGACTCTGAGTATGATAGCTGATGACCCTGCATGCCAAACAAGCCAAAAGCAGCCTGTGACTGTGCATAGCTCGTTATCTACTATAACATATTTCACCCGGTGTTGTGGTTACAGGTTGGTTACATTTGTGAAAGCGAGGATTATGGCCTGCATAGGGAGCACGCAGGTTACCCTCCAAGCTGGTTTTCAATCTGCTCCAGAGACTGGCTTGCGGCCTTGCCCCTGATCGACGCATAGCTGTGCCGGTGTGCCCAGCCGGGTAAGGGGTGGGCAGGAGGGGCCAATTCACACCCAGTTCATTCATACCTCATTACTGGGCAAAGCACCTAAACTCTGGTAAAATATCTATGACCTCGGATACAGCAAATCTCACTAGTGGAACGGTCCACAAGCAGCTCCAAGGAGGGAGTATCGTATGAACGCCTCGCAGGAAGTCGTCATTGTTAGTGCATGCCGCACCCCCATGGGCAAATTCCTCGGCAATCTGTCGTCCTTAACGGCATGGCAGTTGGGCGCAGTGGCTGTGGCTGGAGCGCTGAAACGAGCTGGCATTGATGCCACTTTGGTTGATGAGGTGTTGATGGGTAATGTTGTCCCCGCTGGAGAGGGCCAGGCGCCAGCCCGGCAAGCCGCCATCGGCGCCGGATTGCCCCCCGAAATTGGCGCCACGACTCTGAATAAGGTATGTGGCTCGGGCCTAAAAGCCGTTATGCTGGGTTCAGCGATGATTCGGGCTGGCGATGCTGAAGTCGTGGTAGCAGGCGGTATGGAGAGTATGAGTAACGCGCCATACCTGTTATCCCAGGCGCGTACTGGCTACCGAATGGGCGATAACGTACTCATAGACGCTATCGTCCATGACGGACTGTGGTGCCCCTTTGAAGACAATCACATGGGCCACCTGGCTGAGTTCATCGCTGATCAATTCGAAGTCTCGCGTGAGGAGATGGACGAATTCGCCCTTAAGAGCCATCAAAAAGCGGTGGCTGCCATTCAGGCCGGTCGCTTCAGAGCGGAGATTGTGCCCGTAGAAGTGCCCCAGCGACGAGGGCCGCCCAGCTCAGTTGACGCCGACGAGGGGCCACGACCTGACACTAGCATTGAGGCCTTGGCCCGGCTCAAACCAGCCTTCAAGGAAGGGGGCAAGGTGACCGCCGGTAACTCGCCTGGCCTCACCGATGGAGCCAGTGCCCTGGTGGCGATGAGCCGTAGGAAGGCGGACGAGCTGGGGGTAAGGCCGCTAGCTCGCATCACCAGTTATGCCCAAGCCGCCGTGGAACCACGCTGGCTCTTCATCGCGCCGGTGCACGCCATCCGCAAGCTCTACGAAAAGGCCGGACTCCAACAGGGGGAGGTAGATCTTTTCGAAATCAATGAGGCCTTCGCTGCCCAAGTTTTGGCGGATGGCGGCCAGCTGAACCTGGACTGGAACAAGGTTAATGTGAACGGTGGTGCTATCGCTCTGGGACATCCTATCGGGGCCAGTGGCGCTCGAACGCTGACTACTCTCATCTATGCTCTCAAGGAGCGAGGGCTGAAGACTGGCGTGGTCGCTCTCTGCCTCGGCGGCGGCGAAGCGGTGGCCATGAGCGTTGAGATAGTCTGATTACTGCGCGAGCCATTTATACTCGTCACAGGCACATTCAGGAGGCCCGAATGAAAAAGGCGAAAAAAGTTGTCAATGATCCCAAGAATGTTGTATCGGAACTGCTTGAGGGTTTGGTTGAGGCATATCACGGAAAAGTAAAGAAGCTGGAGGGGGTCAATGCCCTGGTCAAATCTACCTTACCCGGCGACAAGGTAGGCCTATTGATTGGTGGAGGAAGTGGGCACGAGCCGCTTTTTCATGGGTTTATCGGGGAAAACATGGGAGATGGAGCTGCCTGTGGTAATATTTTTGCAGCCCCCACGCCGGACATTATCCTCGAGGCGACCAAGGCCTTAGATCAGGGCCGTGGAGTCCTTTATCTGTACGGGAACTACGCGGGCGACAATATGAATTTTGACATCGCCGCCGAAATGGCAGCGGATGAGGGCTTCCAGACACAAACAGTCCGAATCTGGGACGATGTGGCTTCAGCTCCACCTGAGAGAATGGAAGATCGGAGGGGAATAGCGGGGGACCTTTTTGTGATCAAGATTGCGGGCGGAGCCTCAGCAGTGTGCCAAGATCTCGAACAGGTTTTCCGGATCACTAGCAAGGCGCGGGATAGTACCCGTTCCATGGGGGTGGCGCTGGCGGCAGGGTCCATCCCCGAGACCGGTGAACCTACATTTGAGCTTCCTGAAGATGAGATCGAAATTGGCATGGGACTTCACGGCGAGCCGGGTGTTTCCAGGGAGAAGATGCTCCCTGCAGACGCGCTGGTGGAGAAGATGATGGACAGAATCCTGGCCGATTTGCCGTTCCAGGCCGGCGATGAGGTTTGCCTCTTGATCAATGATTTGGGCGCCACCACCATGATGGAACTTCTGATCGTCAATCGTAAGGTGCGCCTCATTTTGAGGGACAAAGGGATTGCGGTCTATGATACCGTGGTTGGCAGTTTCTGCACGTGCCAGGAGATGGCAGGATTTTCCATCACCTTGATGAAGTTAGATGATGAGCTCAAAAAGTACTACGATATGCCTGCCCATTCTTTTGGATTTACCAAGGCGTAATATGATGGCAAGATCCCAGTTAGGCATGCCCGAAACTCAAGAGATGTTTGTTCATCTGTCTAAGGGGATGGTGGAGAGCAAGGATCTCTTAACTCAGGCTGACAAGGCGATTGGTGATGGGGATCACGGCGTTGGCATGGCCAGAGGCTTTGAGGCGGTTCTTCAAAAACTACAGGGTGGAGATTTTGCAACGATTGGTGAGCTGCTTAAGGCAGTTGGTATGACCCTGATGACCTCAATTGGCGGCGCGTCAGGAGCCGTCTTTGGCACTCTCTTCAGAGGCGGGGCCAAGCAGCTAGGCGACCGGAGTATCTTTGATGCTGAGGTGCTTTCGCTTTTACTCGTGGATGGCCTGGACGCTGTTAAGGTGAGAGGCAAGGCAAAGCCGGGAGACAAGACCATGGTGGACGCCCTGGAACCGGCGGCATTTAAGTCTCATGAACTGAGATCGGCGCCTCTGGATGAGAGTTTGGCCGCTGTTACCGAGGCGGCTAGGCAGGGCATGGAGGGTACAAAAGAAATAGTGGCCACGATAGGTAAGGCTAAGACGTTGGGGGATAGGTCGTTGGGACATCCCGACCCCGGGGCAATATCCACATATTTGATGCTGGAATTCATGAGAGAATACGTTGCTCGCGATGCATGAAGCGCCATGCTTTAGGCACTCGAATAGGAGGTCGATCTGATGGATCTGCAACTTAGTGAGGAACACCAAATGATTCGCGACGCGGCCCGTGATTTCGCCCAGAACGAAATCGCGAAGGTTGCCGCTCATTACGATGAGAGCGGGGAATTCCCCTATGAGACGGTCAAAAAGATGGGAAACCTGGGCTTTATGGGCATTGAAGTGCCAGAAGAGTATGGCGGGGCTGGCTTGGACGCCTTGGCTTATGTGCTGGCTCTGGAGGAGATTAACAAGGTAGATGCCGCGCATGGCACCATTATGTCAGTTAATAACTCCCTCTACTGCTACGGTATTCTCAGGTTTGGCACAGAGGAGCAAAAACAAAGGTACGTAACGCCGGTGGCCAGCGGGCAGAAGACCGGCGCCTATTCACTAACCGAACCCATGTCCGGCTCGGATGCAGCCACCATGAAGAGTCACGCCGTACGCGAAGGGGACTACTACGTCATCAATGGCACCAAGAGTTGGGTCACGAGTGGGCCGGCTGCACACCTGATCTTGGTCTTTATCATGACAGATCCCGAGCGCGGACATCGTGGCATCACGGCCTTCCTTGTCGAGAATGACAAACCGGGCTTCCACCTGGGTCGCAAAGAGGACAAGCTTGGTATTCGGGCCAGCGCCACCAGCGAAATCCACTTTGAGGACTATCGGTGTCCGGTAGAAGCTCGCTTGGGTGAAGAGGGAGAGGGTTTCAAGATTGCTATGACCGTGCTGGACGCGGGGCGCATCGGAATTGCCGCTCAATCACTGGGCATTGCTGAAGCGGCCTACGAGGCCAGCCTGCAGTACGCCCGCGAGCGGGAAGCTTTTGGTGGCCCAATCGGCCGGTTTCAGGGCATCCAGTGGAAGATCGCCGATATGAAATGTCGCATCGAGGCCAGTCGATTGCTGATGTATCAGGCGGCTTTAGCCAAAGAGGCTTCCAAAAAGAGCGGTGCTCGCTTCACAACTGAAGCCTCTATCGCCAAGCTGTATGCCAGTGAAACAGCTATGTTCTGCGCGCACCAGGCGGTGCAGATTCATGCTGGGATGGGTTATAGCAAGGAATTGCCCGTGGAGCGATATTTCCGTGACGCGAAAATCACCGAAATATACGAGGGTACGAGTGAGATTCAGCGCATGGTCATCGCACGAAATGAGCTGGGATTGCGTTAGTTATGCGAGCGCTAGTCTTTTATGAACACGGAGGCTTGGATAAGCTTCAAATTGCCGACGTGCCCCAACCGGAGCCCGGGCCGGGAGAGGCCCTGATTGAGGTCAGAGCCAGCGCCCTCAACCATCTCGACATCTGGGTGCGACGGGGTTGGCCCGGCCTCAAGCTGAGTATGCCCCATATTCTGGGTGCCGACGGAGCGGGGATAGTGGTCGCTTTGGGTGAGGGGGTGACCGGCATTGAAATGGGGACCCGTTGCGCGATTGACCCGGGCGTTAATCGCTACGCTGACCACTACACCAGGCGTGGGCTAGACAGCGTATCACCTGGCTACTACATCCTCGGTGAACATGCCCCCGGCTTCCATGCTGAATATGCCCTCGTACCAGTCGCCAATCTGTTACCCTTGCCAGATGAGGTGGGCTTCATCTCGGCTGCTGCCGCTTCGCTGGTCTTCCTTACCGCATGGCGCATGTTGATCCACCAGGGTCGGATCCGAGCTGGCGAGACCGTGCTCATCTTAGGAGCCGGCGCCGGGGTGAACACAGCTGCCATTCAGATCGCCAGGTTTGCGGGCTGTACGGTTTACGCCACCACCAGCAGCCAAGCCAAGATGCAAAATGCGCGTGACCTGGGCGCTGAAGTAGTCCTCAACTACCATGATGACCCCCAGTGGTCTAAGACAGTCTACAAGCTGACTGGCAAGCGGGGTGTGGACGTGGTGGTGGATAATATTGGGGAGGCAACCTGGGGCGATAGCCTTCGTGCCGTGGCCCGGGGCGGGCGGATTCTTACAGTTGGTAATACCAGTGGGCCAATCGCCCCCACTGACATTCGCTTCATCTTCGGCAAGCAGATCAGTGTGATTGGCAGCACCATGGGCAGCCATCAAGATTTTCGAGATGTGATGAGCCTGGTCTTCAACGGCACTTTCCAGGCGGTCATTGACCGGGTGATGCCTTTGGAACAGGGAGTGGAAGCAATAGAAATCCTGGAACGCGGCGAGCAATTTGGAAAGATTGTGCTGAAGCCTTAGTCGGCAATCGACTAGCATGTGTGCCTGCACTATGCCAGCCTGGTTTGCCTATCGCTTACTGGAGCGACTGCCATGTTCGAACCTTTCTTCAACCCACGCGGTGTAGCTATCATTGGGGCTTCGCGTGACCCGCATAAGCTGGGTCATGGCGTCGTTCGCAATCTGGTCGAGTATCGCTATCAGGGCGCCATCTATCCAGTCAACCCGGTTGCCAGTGAGATCTTAGGACATACCTGCTACCCCTCCATCGCGGACGTGCCCGACCCGGTTGACTTGGGGGTGATCGTGGTGCCGGTAAAGATCGTGGCTGACATGCTCGACCAGTGCGGGAAACGTGGCATCCGATACGTCATTGTCGTCAGCGGTGGTTTCAGCGAGACCGGACCAGAGGGGCAAGCACACGAAGACGCGTTGGCCCGCGTGGCTCGGAAACATAATATACGAGTTGTTGGCCCTAATTGCATCGGCACCATTGATACGCATACATCGGTCAATACTACGTTTGTGGTAGGCATGCCCCAGGTCGGCGACATTGGGTTCGTATCCCAATCGGGGGCTATGTGTGCGGCTGTCATAGACTGGGCACGCGGGGCAGGAGTGGGTTTCTCCCGCATCGTCAGTCTGGGTAACCAGGTGGACGTCAACGAGACGGAGATGCTGGCAGCTGTGGCTGCCGACCCGCAATCGCGGGTTATCACGGCCTATATTGAAGGGGTAGCCGATGGACGGGCCTTTATGCAGGCGGCAGAAGAGGCCGCCCGCCGCAAACCAGTGGTGGTGCTCAAAGCCGGACAGGGAGCCAGCGGAGCGAAAGCAGTCGCCTCGCACACTGGCGCATTGGCTGGCAGCGCAGAAGCGTACGCCGCTGCTTTCCAGCGTAGCGGAGTGCTGAGTGCCAGCACGATGGAAGAACTCTTCGACTGGGCCCGCGCGCTGGCCTGGCAACCCCTGCCTCAGGGGAAACGAGTGGCCGTGTTGACCAATGCTGGCGGCCCGGCCATTTTGGCCGTAGATGCCATTGAAGCTGTAGGCCTGCAAGTAGCCTCCCTGACCGATGAGACTCGCGCCTACCTACGCCCCCGTTTGCCAGCTGCTGCCAGCGTGGAGAACCCGGTGGATGTACTGGCTGGTTCTGGACCAGGTACGTATGCCGTCGCCTTGGATGCGCTACTGTCGGACCCTACTGTGGACTCCGTAATTGTGATAATGGCTCCCAATGATTGGTTCTTGCCTGCCAGCCTGGCCGAGGTCATCTGCGAGGTGGCAGCAGTGCATCACAAGCCGGTGCTGGCTTCGATCATGGGCCTGGCCTCGGTCGATCAAGCCCTGGCGATTTTGCATCAGCGGCGCGTGCCCAACTTCGCCTTCCCCGAGCGAGCTCCCTCGGCATTGGCCGCCATGCTGGCCCGCCGCCACTGGCTTGACACACCGCCTGAAGCGCCGGTCGAGCTGAATGACATTGATCAGGATGGGGCCAGCGCTGCCTTTAAGCGGGGCGATCTGGCCGCGCTGGTGGCTTCCTATGGGATCAGGTTGCCGCCTTCTCAACTTGCCAGCAGCGCCGGGCAGGCCGCCCGGCTGGCTGGCGAAATCGGATATCCGGTGGTTCTCAAGCTGGCCTCGCCAGATATCACCCACAAGTCAGACGTGGGCGGTGTGGTCCTGGATCTGACCGACGGTGACGCCGTGCGGGCTGCCTTTGACCGTATCGTTGCCTCGGCTCTGGCTGCCTACCCCGACGCGGCTATCGAGGGTGTCTTGGTGCAAAAGATGCTCGCCAAAGGACAGGAAATCATCGTAGGCGTCCGGCGTGACGCTCAGTTTGGCCCCCTGGCCTTGGTTGGCCAAGGGGGCGTGGATGTGGAGCTGCTGCGCGACGTGGCCATGAGTATCGCTCCTTTGTCTTTTTCCCAGGCTGAGCGCATGCTCGATTCGACGCGGGCTGGGGTCCGGTTAAAGGGATGGCGCGCTAGCCCGCCGGCCGACCGGTCTGCCGTCTTGGACGCTATGCTGCGCCTGGCGCAAGTTGCGTGCGACTTTCCAGAAATCGCTGAACTGGAGATCAATCCGCTGTACGTGCTGCCCCAGGGACAGGGGGCGTTTGCAGTGGACCTGCGGGGCTTGATCAAGAGGCCAGATGGAGGAAGGCCAGAGCCCGCATAAAGGTACACATTCAGACCTTCACTGCGTCATTAACCCTGCTACGCTCATGCCTCCATCGATGACCATCACTCCCCCGGTCATGAAGTCTGAGGCGGGTGAAGCCAGGTAGAGGGCCGCTGCCGTCAGGTCATCTACCTCCCCGAAGCGCCCCAGGGGAGTGGCAGCCTGTATGTTCTGGGCGATGGACTCGGTTCGCCACAGCAAACTGCTGAAACGGGTCTTGATCACGCCTGGTGCGATGGCATTTACCTGGATGTTGTGTTCGGCCAACTCTTGTGCCAACACTTGGGTTAGCATCAATACCGCCGCCTTGCTGACGCTGTAAACGCCCATGGCCAGCATAGGTTTCAGGCCGGCAACTGAGGCGATGTTAATCATCTTGCCGCCGCCACGTTTACGCATCTCCGGCACAACTGCCTGGGCCACACGGAAGTAGCCCACCACGTTCACGTCCAGGATTTTTGCCCACTGGCCCTCGTCTGCGGTGAGGAGGGGCCCAAAGTGCGGGTTAGTCGCCGCGTTGTTGACGGCAATGTCTAAGCCGCCAAAGCGCTCCACCGTTTGCGCCACCAGCGTGTTGATGGCAGCCATCTCGCCAGTGTGAGCGGCCAGGGCCAATGCTTCTCCACCCTGTGCCTCAATTGTGGCTGCCACTCTATCTAGCAGCCCCTGCTTGCGACTGCTGATGGCTACCTTCGCGCCGGCTTCGGAAAAGGCCAGGGCAATTGCTTCTCCGATCCCTCGCGATGCACCGGTAATAAGGGCTACCTTACCTGTAAGATCCAAATGTGCACGTGCGTTCAAGCTATACCTCCATTTGACATTTTCTTGGATTTGATATTTGATATTTTCGATTTTGGATGAGGGATGTTCTGATCTGATATGACACCTAGAACGAACAAAGGCAAGCCCAGACCGTGGCGACGCTCGCTGCGGCGCATCGTTTTGCTGAGCATATTGGCCTTAATCTTAACCAACGCCAGCGTACCTGCCGAGAATGCGTTTGATCTGAATCTCTCACCACTCGTCGCCGGACGACGCTTCGACTGGGTTGGCTGGGAGACGCACGCAGTCTTGGAAGAGATGGGCTGGTGGCTGCGTGGTCGCCCCATCCCCGGTGACCAGAAATCGCCAGCCAATCTCCTGGCAGGCAAGGCAGAGGTGCTGGCTTTCTTGGACCGGCAATGGCAAGTGGCCGAGTTGGAAACGCGTATTCGGGATGAGTTGGCACAATTACCTCAACCCGCTCCGGCAGCTCCTTTCGAGCAGTCTCCCATCCTGCCGCCCTCGGTTCAGCCGCTAGAGCGTGAGCTGGATGAGCTCAGGCGCCAGCAGCAGGTGGCTGCACCGCGGGTGGAGCGCATCATAGCGGCCCAGGTGAGTCAGGTTTTGACCGTCCAAGAATTACATCGTAACAATCAGGTCTGGCCGCCGGTGACCTTCCGCTTCAATGATCTGCCCACCAACCTGGTCATCTCGCCTCGAGATGAGATCCGCATCTACCGCGACATTCATATGCTGCCCGATGTTCCTGAGGCAGAACGTGCCAGTCTTGAGGCTGCTATCGAGGCAAAGTTGGACGTGTCGGCGCTGGTGGTCGACCTGGGAGGCATCGGGAGCTGGCCAACCATGGTCGTTGATAACGCGTCGTTGCACAGCCTGATCGACATTGTCGCTCACGAATGGGCTCACAATTATCTGTTCTTCCGACCTTTGGGGCTACACTACAGCGACAGCCGGGATTTGACCACCATGAATGAGACGACTGCTTCGATTGTTGGTGGCGAAGTAGCGGATCTGGTGATGGCAGCCTATTATCCAGAGCTGGTGCCACCACCGCGAACAGAGCCCGAGCCACCGGGTGAAGCAAAAACTCCCCTCCGCGAGGATTTCAACCAAGCCATGCGTCGCATACGTCTGCATGTGGATGATTTGCTGGCCGAAGGACGGGTTTCAGAGGCGGAAGCCTATATGGAAGCAGAACGACAAAAGCTGGTGGATGCAGGTTACAATCTGCGCCGGCTCAACCAGGCTTATTTTGCTTTCCACGGCAGTTATGCTACCAGCCCGGCCTCGGTCGATCCCATCGGTCCCTGGATGCGTCAGCTGCGTGCCCAAAGCGGGTCGCTAAAGGCTTTCCTCAACCAAGTTGCCCAAATGCGCAGCCTCGACGACCTGTTGCGCGCCTTGGATGAATGATGCCTGATGCGCTTATAATCAAATCACCCGATCAATCGGAGCTCAAGAGTCTATGGATCGCGACGTCTCTCCTGAAAGTTTCCTGACGCCCACTCACCGTCTTATCCTGGCTATCATCCACATAGCTGTGGTATTGTGTTACGTGATCATCAACCGCCTCATGAGTCACCTGGGTGGCGGCACCACGTTTGAAATCTGGCTGGACCAATATGTTCCCTTCTGGCCTACCTGGGTAGTGCCTTACGTGCTCAGCATTATCTGGTGGGGAGTAGCCATTTTGTGGGCCTACTTGAAAATGGAAGATTCACTATACGTGGCCTTCATCACAGGCTGGATCAGCGCCTGCTTGATTGGCTATACCATCTTTGTTTTCTATCCCAACTACATGATTCGTCCCCAAGTGACTGGCACCGGCTGGGCGGAATGGCTGATCCGTTTCATCTATGCCAATGACCGGGCTTACAACGCCTTCCCTAGCCAGCACTTG
>CP070811.1:1933404-1945276 GCA_020343875.1 Anaerolineales bacterium
CCTTGGGATCGTCCAGGTCATACATCAAGCCTCGCGCCTGCAAGACCTGACTCCGGCGGCCACTGCCCGCCTGGTAGATAACTTGCCGACGAGTGGGGTGGACGGTAAAAAGGTGAACGAAGGGATACCCAAATCGCTGGTGAATCAGGGCAACCACTTGGTTAAGAAGCAGATCCAGATCGAGAATAGAGGCAACCGCCCGGCTGACTTCAGCCACAGCCGAGAGCTGGTCAGCTTGGCGGCGAAGATCCGCATACAGGCGAGCATCTTCTACAGCAACGGAGATATTGTGAGCCAAGGCGCGCAAGACCAGCATATCCGTCTCGCGAAAATCGCCCGCCTGGTCACTTTGCACATCCAGCACGCCCAGCACGCGATTCTCGATCTTAAGCGGCAAGGCCACTTCGGCGCGGGTTTCAGGCAACACATCTTCATAGCGATAGCGGGCTTCGCGGCTCACGTCATTGGCCAGGATCTCCTCGCCCGTGTGGGCCACAGAACCGATTATGCCCTGCCCCAGTCGGACGTGCAACGCCGGCGCAGGGCCGCTTTGCCCACCCGGCTGAGAGCGAAGTGGGCCGGCACTGGCCCGCAGCCGCAAAGCCTGCTGGCCTGGTTCCAAAGTGAAGAGAGCCACGTAGTAATACTTGAAAGTTTCGAGGACGAGATCGGCCACCCGGTGAAAGAGCTCATCCAGGTCGAGGACATCGGCGACCTGGGCACTCACCACACGCACCAACGAGAGTTGCTCGACACGCCAGCGTTCCACTTCAACCTGGAGAGCGGACTGCAGCGCGATGGCCGACTGAGCCGCAAAGCCCTCCAGGAGCTCGATCTCCGACTGGCTGAAAGGGCCTGCCTGGGCCCGTTCGACCTGCAGCACACCCAGCAGAACGTCGTTCACCGATAGCGGCACTGCCAGCGCAGGCAGGTAGACTTCCCCATTCTCCACTTTGCGATGGGATATCTGGCGAGTTTCGAGGACAGAGCGCATTAACTCGGATGGGGGGGCGACACGTAATGCGGGTAGTGCTTCCAGGCCCGGCAGCTGGTGAAACGCTTCAGCCAGCCACAGATCGGCCTGGCCTTTCAAAAGGTGTGCGGCCGTGGCGACGATCAGGTCACACTGAGTGGCCACTGCCGGTGCGGCCATCAGTTGCTGGCCCAATTTGAGGAGCTGCCGCCACCCAACCCAATCGGCAGGCTGCGGCCGGTCAGTCAAGAGATTGTCTCCTTACGCTTGACCATGGTCAGGACGTTGCCAGAATCAGGCGTAAACTCAAAAGAAACTTCATCCATCAGTTTACGCATCAAAAACAGTCCCAGCCCACCCGCTTCACGTTCCTCCAGGCTGGCGGTAATGTTGGGCTCAGGCACGCTGGATGGGTCAAAAGAACTACCGAAGTCTCGAAGCGTCACCTTCAGGGCGTGGGAATTCATCTGACAAGTACATTCGATCTCGCCACGCCCTTCGCCGCCGTAGGCGTGCTCGATAATGTTTGTGCACGCTTCATCCACGGCCATCTCGACGGCATACACAGCCGTCGAGTCCAAGCCAGCAGACCGGGCAGCGCGAGTCACAAACTCGCCAATTCTAAGCAGGCTCTCGAATTGAGCAGGAAACGTGAGTGTCTGAGTGCGCGAACTGGAAGGTATATTATTCATCAGCCACTAAATATTCAATCAGGTGCTTACCACCGTCTGGTCCCGTCCCCCAAAACGCGCTCTGAGGCCAGCCAAGCATTCCCTCGGGGGATGACCTGGCAATTCTTGCCCAACAACGCAAAGAGAACTATGCCAAGTCATCTTTGAATAAGCGCCAAGGGATACTGCGCCAGGTCCCAAGCCTTTTCTTTCCCCAAGCTGAGGTTACCTTGAGGGAAAATGTATGTACAAACTCTGCACACACGACGGCAGAACACCCGTCATCGGTCTAGAAACTGCCGACCGCCTCGGCATCGTCGTCAAAGATTTTGAAGAGAGGCACAAAACCGGTCAGGTCCAAAGTCCCATGAATGTGCTCTGGCACGCCGGCAAGGACCAACTCACCCCGATTCCAACGCTTGCAGGTCTTTTGCACGTTGATCATCACGCGCAAACCCGCACTCGAGATGTACTCCACGCCGCTCATGTCAAACACGATCTTGAACCGTCCGGCCTCGTTGATGGCCTCAAAAGTATCTGCAAGTTGTGGAGCGGTGTGGCTATCTACGCGACCCGACGCTTTGACCAGATCACAACGCTTGAACTGGTTGGTGACGACCTCCAGCATGGACTGACCTCCTTCGTTTTCTCTCTGATTTAGGTTCGGGACTTACCCGCAGGTAGCTCAGCCTTAAACCGTGGTCGTGTGAGAAAAGCCCCATAGAATGCTCAAAGGGTTTCTGAGGCCGCCGTCTGGGGCGAAATCAGGCGCCATATGGGCGAAAGTCGCGGGTCACATATGGCTCGGAGCAAAATAGGGCCAGCCAATTTGGCCACCACGGTTTAGTATAGTCCTACCTACCAGCAACTACGGGCCGATTATATCACAAGTAGTGTACGACAACAAACAAACCGGCTTCGCCCCGAGGGTGCGAGGGTGCTGGTGCGGCGAAGAGAAAATGCATTCGAGTTAGCATCGGCCATAGAGTTGGAGCGATCCAATGGATAGAAGATCGAATTCTGTGATATAATATGCTTGATAGAAGTCTCCCATGCACCAGTGCACCTGGCAGATGGGTTACCTCGGCCGGTGGAAATCCCGAGAGAATTGGCGGAACCTTTTCTGTCTCGAACTGGTGGGCACAGATGTTGATCTCATCAGCCTGGCAACCTTCCCCCGAAAGGGCAGCTGCATCCAAACACTCTATATCTCCGGTGCTGGCTGGACCACTTCACAGGAGGGGCAACAGAGAAGCGCAGAGCGATCTGGGCGGGGCTGGCAGTCACCTAAACCAAAGCATAAAGTTGATAAGGTTGAGAATATGGTATGGCAGCCGCTTGGCCGATCGTCACAAGTGGCTTCGTCGTATTGTCTGAACTAGATGAGAAAGGAACAGCTGATGTCTCAATTAGAAACCGGGGTTTCCTACTTTGCTAATCGCTGGTTCCACCATTTTGTTCGGGATCTGGACGAGATGATATCTCACGGCTGCACATTCGTGGTCCATACGTTCAGTGAGAATGATTATCTCTTTGCCCGAGGCACAATCGGCAGATTTTTCCGGGCCACGCGAGATGCCGGTTTGGGCTGCTGGGCTGATCCGTGGGGCCTGATGGGGTTGTTCGGGGGCGAAGCCTTCAGCAAGTTTGTTGCACGTAACCCAGATGCCTGTCAGGTGCTCAGCGATGGACGGATTGTTCCGGCGGCCTGCCCCAGTGCACAAGAGACCCGAGCGGCGATGAAAGACTGGATCGATGCAGCCCTCGAAGCGGGTTCCGATACAATCCTGTGGGATGAACCTCACCTGTTCATCCCAGAGTGGGAAGGCGCGGACTTTGCTCCGCCAGAAGCATGGGCTTGTCGATGTCCACGTTGCACAGAACGCTTTCGCAGCGATTTGGGCGGTGATATGCCACCTGAACTGACACCTGAGTTGCAGGCTTTCCGGCAGAACCTGCTGCTTGAATTCTTGGGTGAGATGATTGCCTATGCGAAGGCACAAGGGGCCAACAATGCGGTTTGCCTGCTCCCGGTTGGCGAAGGGAGCCGTGAGGCTTTACCCTGGGAGCGAGTCAGTGCTTTGCCCGGTATTGATATCTTCGGGACCGATCCCTATTGGATTATCTTCGAACGTGATGTCGAGGAATTCGTGGCTGAACAGACTCGGAAGGTAGTTGAGGTTTGCCAAGCAAGTGGTATCCGGCCCCATATTTGGGCGCAAGCTTTTAAAGTCCCAGCCGGACGTGAGAGCGAAATCGAGGTGGCACTCACAACCGCCAAAGCGGAGGGCGCCACGATCTTAGCTGCCTGGGGCTACCGAGGCTGCGAGGCGCTCTCCCAGATCGCCTGCGAGAAGCCTGAGATAGCATGGGAGACTATAGGCAGGGCATTTTCCCGATTGAGAAGCAGATGAGCCACCTTGTACTTTGTCAAGGGTAATTTGAGGGGTAGAGTCCAACGCCATAGGTGTCCAGATTGCTCGTCAATCGAGTCCTGACCAAGCACTGGTTGTAGAGCACCCGATGAGTTCCCGTTCAGGATATGGTCAATCGCAGTTAGTTCATCCTCAAAGAACGTCGAACGTCAGGTTTTGAGGAACACTGATGTCATCGTCAATTTGTGCGGGACGGCTGGCGCCTACCAGCACCGACGTGATGATCGGGTACCCAAATCCCTGGCTAGCGCCAAAGGTCCCACCCGACCGGGCAGGGACCTCCCTTGCATTGATCCATAGGCCAGCATAAAAAGCTGTTGTCATGGATATCCCTCCGACCTGTCTTCTTTCAGACATCTTTCCACTATTTGCAATGAGTCTTCCAGCGCACTCGCTGACGGATGATAATACCTTGACAGTCATCCCCCTTCGGTGTAAAATCTTCATAATCTTATTTGCGAGGAATTATGGGAAAACCATTCAACTACGGTGGGCAAGCGGTCATAGAAGGGGTCATGATGCGCGGTGCCCAGAAGATGTGTGTGGCGGTACGTGACCCCCAGGGCGAGATCGTCATCCATTGTGAACCGCTCAATCCACGAATCTACGCCAGCTTTCTTGCAAAAGTGCCCTTCCTGCGCGGACTAACGATGTTATGGGATGCCTTGGGCCTGGGGATTCGCACCCTGATATTCTCGGCCGATGTAGCCATGGAGGAGGAAGATGTAGAATTCTCCGGCCCTATTGCCTGGGGGACGATCGCCTTCTCGCTGATCATCGCCGTGGCCGTTTTCTTCGTGGGCCCTCTCTTGATCCTGGGCTTTGTGGATCGCTTAATCGCCTCACACTTCCTGAGCAACCTGCTGGAAGGTGTTATCCGCCTGGCCCTATTTCTGGCCTACGTATGGGTGATTGGCTTCATCCCAGATATCCAGCGAGTTTTCGGCTATCATGGCGCAGAGCATAAAGCCATCAACACCTACGAAGCCGATGACGAGTTGACCGTCGAGGCCGTTGGTCGTCATACCCTGGTCCATCCTCGCTGTGGTACCGCCTTTCTATTAGTCGTCATGGTTGTTTCAATTCTGGTTTTTGCCTTGTTGGGCCGCCCGCCGCTGCTCCTGCGCATCGCATCCCGGATCGTGCTCATCCCTCTGATCGCCGGCATCGCCTACGAGTTCATTAAGTTTAGTTCAGCCCACCACGATCATTGGCTGATGCGGCTCCTCATCGCCCCAGGTCTCTGGCTCCAAGGCTTCACGACCCGCCAGCCGGACGGACCAATGCTCGAGGTGGCAATTGCCGCCCTGCAGCGCCTGCTGGTCGAAGAGCAACTGGTGCCTGGTGACGAGACGGAAACCGATGCCCTGTCCACCGTTGGCACAGCCCCGGCCCCGGCCAAAGGATGAGCCTGCTACTAACCCGCTCGCCCTAAGAGATACATGACAAGTGGCCGAGGCGTTCATTCTGCCCCGTTGAGTCTACGGCAGGCATCTTGCACCGACTCATTACCACGCGAAAGGGTCAAACATGGTATCCGCTTCCGATAGACGTAGAGCCGCTCAGCTCAACGAAGAGGGACTGCTGCGTTACCGCCACTGGGAAGTGGAAGATGCTGTACGGACATTCAGCCAGGCCGCAGAGCTAGACCCCGACCAACCTGACCACCATCTGAACCTGGCCCGCGCCCTGGCTCGCTTCGGTGACTACGAAGGCACCCTACGGGCCTTGGGCAATTTCCTGCGTACAGAATCCGACCCCGCGCTGACTGAACGCTTTGAACGCCTCTTTGGCAACGCGATGGACGAGGTGGAGACACTTCTCACAGAAGTGATGACCCAGCACAACCTGCCCCTCGACATCATTGGCGCAGCCATCCAAATGTGGATGGAATACCGCATTGCGGTCGGACGTCGCCCCCTGGACACGAGCAGTCCCGCCCCTTGGGCGGCTGCCCTTGACCTGACGACCCGCAAGCTCAACTTCCGGGAAGCTCCTCTGCGGGAGATTGCAAAATGGTATGGCGCTCGGCAGTCGACCGTTCGCAGATATCATATGGACCTGGTGAAAACCCTGGACGTAATGCCATGTGATTATCGTTACTTCCGAGGCGCTCAAAACCCTCTTGACAAGCTGGTAGAAGCCGCCGCTATGCTAGAAGAGCTGGAAGAACGATTCCGTGAGCTCTGAGAGAAAGAAACCACCCATCAAGTACGTGTCGACTGCGTACTTCTCAGCAGCAATCAGGCGTAAAAACCGCCTCAATGATGCCAAGTTATCTTTGAACGAGCACTAAGGAGACTGAGCCATGCGTAACAAAATCACTATCATCGGAGCCGGCAACGTTGGTGCGACCACGGCTCACTGGCTGGCCGAGCGTGAGTTGGGCGACATTGTACTGGTAGACATCCCCCAGACTGAGGGCATGCCAGCAGGCAAAGCGCTGGATATGACAGAGGCAGGCCCAGTGGTTGGCTATGACACCCGGATCATTGGCACCACTGCCTACGACGAAACCGCTGACTCCGACGTGGTGGTTATCACCGCCGGGGTGGCACGCAAGCCGGGTATGAGCCGCGAGGATCTGATCGGCATCAATCAAAGAATCGTCACCGACGTGATCACCAAGATCAAGGCGACCTCGCCGAACGCGATTCTCATCATCGTCACCAACCCTCTGGATACGATGGCCTATCTGGCCAAGCAAGTCAGCGGCTTTCCTCGCGAGCGCGTGGTCGGCCAGGCCGGCGTGCTCGACTCGGCGCGTATGCGAGCTTTCATCGCCATGGAGTTGAACGTGTCGGTTGAAAACACCCACGCATTCGTACTGGGCGGCCACGGTGATGAAATGGTGCCCTTGCCGCGTTACTCGACCGTGGCAGGCATCCCCATCACCGAACTACTGACCGCAGATCGAGTGGATGCTATCGTTGAGAGAACGCGTAAAGGCGGCGGGGAGATTGTCAGTTTGCTCAAGACAGGCTCCGCCTACTATGCGCCCGGGGCAGCAGCGGCACAAATGGTAGAGGCAATTCTCAAGGACAAGAAGCTAATCTTGCCTTGTGCAGCTTACCTGCAAGGGGAATATGGGCTTGACGACATCTACTTCGGGGTACCCGTGAAACTGGGTCGAAACGGGGCCGAAGAGATCATTGAAATCAGCCTCAACTCGGAGGAGCAGGCAGCGCTGGAGAAGTCAGTGGCATTGATCCGCAGCACGATGGCACACCTTACCTGAGTGTACCAGGCACAAACGACGCGCACTAAATAGCAGGTAGCTGATGCTTGGCTACCTGCTATGTGTCAGTAGGCATCCCCCTACTGAACAGGAGATCCTCATATGATACGAAGACTGGCAACTTTGCTGCGCCTCGCTGCGGGTGACCTGGAAGAAATAACCGGGGCCACCCCAGTTGAAATGCACCCGGCAGAACCTGAGGAACAGCCGGCCGTAGGCACCCCTGAGGAGCCGGCCCCTCCGCCGGATGACAAGCCGCCGTTACCCTCCTTCTGGTCACGTTTCCTGGATGCCGAACGAGAACGCCTGAGATGGCTGCGGAGCCACCCCTACGCAGTGGGCATTGCTCTGGGCCTGGCGGTTGTCATTGTCGTGGCCGAACAGTGGCTGATCCGAGCCTGGGCCTGGCTGATTTCCCAGGTGCGCCTGTTCGGGCCTGACTTGATCAGCCATCGCGTGGCACTGATTGGGGTTGGGATCGTCCTCATATACTTGTTCTTTGGCCTGGGGTGGTTGCGTTCCATCGACGACCTTGTGCGATGGATCGTGGGCGGGATTAAGAGACGTCCACGGTTATCCGCTCTGGTTGGGGGTGTCATAGTATTAGTTGGGCTGTGGATTTCCAGCAACTCCGGCACCTGGGTCGTTTTGCCTTTTAGCGTAGGGCCCATCGAAGACACCACGTTGGATGGTGAGACAGCAGCAGCTCAGTTGATCGCAGAACTCAACCAGGTGGGCGTAGGCAATCCCATCCCGGTGCTTATCCTGTGGGAACCTCAGGAGCCCAGGACTTCAAGGGGCAGAGTGACTGCCCGTCGCAGTTTCTCAATGGAAGAATGCGACGTCGTATTACGCGGGCCAGGCGATTTCATCGCCTCCCGGCGCATCCCTTTGCCTAGGGTGGTGACCGGCTCTCAGGGAAGCCGCCTGGACCTGGGCAATCTCTCCATTGGGGCCATTAACATCCCCTCCCGAATCATCACTCAATTCCTGTTGAAGATAATGCCCACCGGCTATCGAGAGTTCAGCGGGCAAATTAATGAGAACAAGGGCGAGTTGGAAATCTCGGTATCTTCGACAAACCCGTCTTACGCCTGGCGAATCGCCGGGCCAAGTGGCACCACTTCAGAAATGATAGAATACCTGGCCCTTAGAATGGCCCTTGACCTTAATCCAGAGCTGATTAAATCCAGCGGCATCGACGCCGCTCCATCCGATCGAGATCTGGCATTCGCTATGGGCAACCAAGCATTTCGCCAGCAGCGATATCGGCGGGCGCAAGCCTTCTACCAACTGGCCGACCACTTCGCCCCACTGGACGAAAAAGTTGATGCCATGCTGGGCCTGGCCAACTACCACCTGGCTCTGGAACAACCCGATGACGATCCATCTCGCTTTGACGCCGCCGTGCAGGCTGTGGAAGCCTCCGTCCGCGAAGACCCAAACGGTGATAGCAGCTTGCTGCGGCCTTACCTGGCCTGCCTGTATCGTGAGGCCGGACTGGAGCAGGAAGCCGAGGCGGAGCGGCTTATCTTCAGTCTCTATCTGGGACGCCTGGAATCTCGGGAGTCGGATGTGAGGGTGAATGCTCTCAAGCAACTGCCGCTGCGAGGGCCCGGCCGACACCTATCAGCAGTTGGGGGTGATGTGATATTCGTGGACGAGATGGGGACCATCGTGGGGGCATGGGGCCGACCTCTGGAAGCCAATCTGTTGGTGCCCGGCCAAAACCCCAGGCAAGTCGGACTCTATGGAGGCACCAACCTGATCTTCATCTCACCAGACGGAACAGTCTTTGCCTACGACTATCAAAATCCTGAAGAGACGACGGCGATCATACTGATCGAGGGCCGCGCCGTGAGCGGAGTGCAACAGATGGCTGCCTCCACCAGCCGGCTGAGGCGAACAAACCTCTTCCTGCTTAACCGGGAGGGGGAAGTCTACTGGTGCGAGCCCGGCGCAGATGCTGGCAGCACAAGTGCCTGCCCGCCTAGAACGGCTATCCAGGCCTCTGACGCCCGCCAGATTTTCCCAGTTGAGGACCAACTGTACATACTGGCTGTGGATGGAGCCGTATGGCGCTCCGAGATCGATCTAAGCGGGCGCGCCTCTAAGCTGCAGCCACTGACTACAGCAGCACCAGCGCAGGAGATCTTCGTAGCCAGCGACGGCACGTTGTATCTACTCCACGATAACGGCACGGTTTGGCGCTACTATGACGACGGCCGGCCAGAAACCGACGACCTGAAATTGATTGACCAAGGAACCGGAACGGCCCAAATCTTCGCGGAAGGGAACTTTCTGTACTTGCTGAAAAGCAACGGAGAGATATGGCGGATCAGCAATCCACGTAACCCAACCCCTGCCAACGATCTGGTCAAGATCTCGACCCCGGAGCAAGATGTCACCATTCAGGAGATGTTTGTCACCACTGGCACAGGAGACCAAGGCGCCGCGGGAAGTCGTATTCTGTATCTGCTCACCGATCGGCGAGTGCTGCTGCAAGGCACTGACACGGGTGACGCACGGGTGACCTTTACCCCTGTCAACATGCCATCGCCAGTCCAGGAGATGGTGCCCCAATAAGTCCGCCAGGCCCTGGAAAGTGGCCTGTTTCATATCTGAAGGAGGCTGAAATGCGAGAACATGGAATCCAGGCCAGCAGCTACGGCTTAGAAAATCATGGGATTGTCAACGTCAACGACGTATATTGGAACCTGACCACCTCTGCCCTTTATGAAGAGGCAGTCCGTCGGCGTGAAGGCTTAGTGGCACATCTGGGCCCCCTGGTGGTGCGGACGGGGCACCACACCGGCCGTTCGCCCAACGACAAATTCATTGTGCGCGAGCCTTCCAGCCAAGACCACATCTGGTGGGGGAATGTTAATCGCCCTTTCGACCCGGATCGTTTCGACCGGCTCTACTCCCGGCTCCTGGCCTATCTACAACTGAAAGATGTCTTCGTGCAAGATTGCTTTGCCGGCGCCGACCCACAATATCAGATTCCGGTCCGGGTCATCACTGAATCGGCCTGGCACAGTCTCTTTGCCCGTAACATGTTCATCCAGGCCCGGCCCGACCAGTATGTCGATTATGTGCCGGAGTTCACCATCATCAACACCCCTCGCTTCCACGCGGTGCCGCGTATGGACGGCACCAATTCCGAAGTCTACATCATTGTGCATTTTGGGCAGAAGGTGGTCATCATCGGGGGTTCCAGCTACGCCGGAGAGATCAAGAAGTCCGTCTTCACGATTCTCAACTACTTGCTGCCCTTGGAGCGGGTTCTTTCCATGCATTGCTCAGCCAATGTTGGCGAGAGCGACGACGTGGCCCTTTTCTTCGGCCTGAGCGGCACTGGTAAGACCACTCTCTCGGCTGACCCCCACCGACACCTCATCGGCGACGACGAGCACGGTTGGAGCGATCAGGGCATCTTCAACTTCGAAGGGGGGTGCTACGCCAAAGTCATCCACCTGTCGGCCGAAGCGGAGCCGGAGATCTATCAGACCACTCGCCGCTTTGGCAGTATCCTGGAAAACGTGGCTATTGATACGGACACGCGCCGTATCGACTTGGAGGACGAGACACTGACTGAAAACACACGCGCCGCCTACCCGATCAGCCACATTCCTAATATCGTCCGTTCGGGCATGGCGGCTCACCCAACCCACATCATCTTCCTGACCGCCGACGCCTTCGGTGTGATGCCGCCCATCGCCAAGCTCACCCCCGAACAAGCAATGTATCACTTCCTGGCAGGCTACACCGCCAAAGTGGCTGGCACCGAAAAGGGCGTCGTCGAGCCGCAGGCAACCTTCAGCACCTGTTTTGGAGCCCCCTTCATGGCTCTGCATCCGACCGTGTATGCCAGACTACTGGGTGAGAAGATCGAAAGGCACCAGGTCCAATGCTGGTTGGTCAATACCGGTTGGACAGGCGGGCCCTACGGCGTAGGCTATCGTATGAAGATCGCCTATACCCGGGCTATGGTCAACGCCGCCCTCAACGGCGAGTTGGAGGACGCCGGCTTTGAGCCCGACCCGGTTTTTGGCGTCCACGTACCCGCCAACTGTTGCGACGTGCCTGACCAGGTACTCAGGCCGCGCGATACCTGGCAGGACAAAGAGGCTTACGACCAACAATCTCGCAGGCTGGCGCATATGTTCATTGAGAACTTTCAGCCGTTTGAGGACATGGTATCCAGTGACGTGCGCGCCGCTGGCCCCCAAGTCGCTTGAAAGGCGTGCGTGACTCGGTGTTGCCCAGCCAGCTGTGAGGGTCGGCCCTGACTGACGGGTGGCTTCAGTCCAATAAACAGCCCCGGTTTGCTCTGAGTGGGTGTGGCACCCGCGCCTTTCGGCCAAGGGGGTCCCAGACCCCCTTGGAGCAGTTGCAGTCTTTTGCTCCGAGCGGGTGTGTCACCCGCGCCTTTCGGCCAAGGGGGTCCCAGACCCCCTTGGAGCATTACTAGTCTTTTGCTCCGAGCGGGTGTGGCACCCGCGCCTTCCGGCCAGGTGGCACCTGATTTCGCCCCGGACGGGGGTCCCAGACC
>CP070811.1:1945376-1949904 GCA_020343875.1 Anaerolineales bacterium
CACAGCCCAAGACATACATGCCAGCCTGCAAGGTTTCAGGCTGACGAGCCAAGGCGCGAGTGCAGCGGACCAGGGAGCTAAGCCGTTGGCGGAAGGTGGCAGGCGACGACGAACATTCGCTGGTGACGTTTGCCTGGCGGGCGGATGACAAAAACCAAGAGGTGGCGGTGGTGAGCGCACTGCCCGGGCGGGATTCGAGCGAGGCGATGGCGCGCCTGCCAGGGACTGATCTCTGGTACAAAACCTACACGGTGCGCAACGACACGCGCGAGTCGTATCAATTCGCGATAGGGGGAAAGCACGTGACCGACCCGCTTAACCCGCGCACGCACGCCTG
This sequence comes from Anaerolineales bacterium, assembly GCA_020343875.1. Taxonomy (GTDB): domain Bacteria; phylum Chloroflexota; class Anaerolineae; order 4572-78; family NAK82. Next base: position 1,945,714 of record CP070811.1, read on the forward strand.
GCCCGACGACGATGAAATTGGCTTCAAGGGCTGGGTGTCGTCCGTGCTGGAGCTTCCAGACGCGCCACCTCTATCGTGGAGCACAGCGCGCCCCGACGTTCCAAAAGGCCAACTCACCTCGCATCGTGTGCGGAGCAACATTCTTGATAACGAGTACCGGGTGTGGGTCTATACGCCGCCCGGCTATCGATCCGATGGAACGCCATATGGCTTCATGCTGGTGTTGGATGGCTGGTTTTATGTTAACATGATCCCCACCCCAACCATACTCGACAACTTGTACGCAGATGGGCGGCTGCCGCCACTGGTGGCGATTTTGGTCGGCAGTGTCTTCGACGAGACCCGTCAGCGTGACCAGGCATGTTACCCGCCGTTCCTGGATTTCGTCAGGAGCGAACTGCTCCCATGGGCGCGCCAAACCTATCACCTCACCCACGATCCTGCGCAGAGCAGCATCGTGGGCGTGAGTCTGGGCGGACTCATGGCGGCGTTTATCGGGCTGCACCAGTCCGACATCTTCGGCAATGTACTTTGCCAGTCGGGCTTCTTGGGATGGAAACCGCAGGGCGAGCCCGAGGATGAATGGATCGCACGCCAATACATCGCCCAGCCCCTGTTGCCCCTGCGTTTCTACATCGAAGCGGGTTTGTTAGAGACCCAGATCCAGACCCTTGAACCGGGCTGGAACAATTTTCTGGTCGGGGCGCCGTACATGCGGGATGTTTTACAGGCGAAAGGGTACACCGTTTTCTATTCCGAGTTCAGCGGCGGGCACAATCCCATGAACTGGCAGGGCACGCTGGCCAACGGCTTGCTGGCTCTGCTAGGCCAGTCAAGTTGAGGGCTGATACAAGGCCTCACCCCACACGGGCGCACGTCGACTTTCATGCCTCGTCTCAACCGCCACGACTACCGGCCTGTAACTCGCCAATCAATCGTTCGTGGATTTTTATCGATAAAAACGATTGACTTCGTCGATAATTGGTGATATATTACACGGTACGATATACTACACGATACTCAGTAGGAGGGATAGGGCATGTCTCAGACAAGCGATCATCCGAGTGCCGGCCCCAGATCGGGCCCGGATAGCCTCACGCTCATCGCGTTTGCCGTGCTGGTTTGCCTGGGCGGCAGTAATGCCGTTGCAGTCCGTTTTAGCAACCTGGAGCTACCTCCCTTCTGGGGAGCGGCCATCCGCTTTATTGCCACGGCGGTGATCTTCTGGGCCATCTTGCTTGGCCGCCGCATCGGCATACCTGCGGGCCGAGCCCTCATAGGTAGCCTCCTGTACGGTGTGCTGGCGATCGGTGTCAGTTATGCCTTCCTCTATTGGAGCTTGCTAAGCATCCAGGCGGGCCTGGCGATGATTATCTTGGCTTTGGGGCCATTGCTGACCATGCTCTTCGCAGCGGCCCACCGTCTGGAGCGTTTCAAATGGCGCGCGTTGACAGGTGCCTTGACAGCTTTGGCCGGCATTACTTTGGCGGTCGGCCCAGAGATTGGCGTCTCCGTCCCTATGCTACCACTCCTTGGCTTGCTGGCTGGGGCGGCTAGCCTCGCAGAAGGAGCAGTCGTCTTCAAGCTTTTTCCCAAGACCGACCCCCTCGCCACGAACGCCATAGCCACCAGCACCGGCGCGGCTATCCTTATCTTGGTTTCCCTGCTGGCCAAAGAGTCTTGGTTCCTACCGAGCGCTGCCAGCACATGGGCTGCCTTCACCTACCTGGTTTTGATCGGCTCCGTCGTCCTCTTCTACCTGTACCTATTCGTTCTCTCGAGGTGGACCGCAACTGGGACTTCATATGCGTTTCTGCTGTTCCCGGTGGCAACCGTCATCATCGCTGCGTTGCTTTCCGGTGAGGTCGTCACCCCCCGCTTCGTTGTGGGCGGCTTGGTCGTCCTTCTCGGAGTATGGATAGGCGCTCTCCGACAGCCTAGCGCGCCACCTGAGGAGCCAGAGCCGATGCCACAAATCACAGCGGAACTCACCACGCCGCCCCGACCTGGATGTGCCTGAACCCACTTTGTGCATTGGCTAATACCTACGGGTGTGGCACGTTCACCAGGCGGTTGTATGACAAAAGCGTCCAGAAATGACCGTCACACGCGGTTTTTGGGCGTCATCTATGCCAGGGACTGGGCGGTGTTTGGCGTGCTGGTCATGGCCAACTGGTCAACTCAATGCACGTCATCTTTATAATCATCCCGCAGTACCAGGAAACGCCATGTTAACCCTTTCCTCTTGAGCCATCGATCAGCGGCAAAAAGGAACAGGTTTAAGAACACCACAAACAGGCACAGGTTTTGAGTCAGTCCCATTCCAGCCCAGGCACTGCCAAACAAGAGCATAGGGATGTAATCTTGGGCCCTGTTTTCGCCTCGCAGAACGATGCAGCCCCTGGCCAGCAGGATGCTCAGCAAGAAGAGGGACAGGGTGGCCAAGCCGTCGAACAGACAGTTCTGGTCGCCGAAGGCCAGGATGCAGGCGTAGTAGCGGTTGAGTAGAAACAAGGTCAAGGCGAGAAGCGCGGTTGTGCCAAAGATGGATACTGCCACCCGACGTTGAGCGTGAGGAAACCTGCCCCCCCATCCCCACATGGCCAGCGCTCCGGCCAGCGGCAGGGCAATCGCGGCGATTCTCAGCCCCGTGTCTATAGTCATCTTGTCCTCCTTCTACGGCAAGGCGGCGCTTACGCTGTTTTGCCCACACCGGAACCGCCAAAGCCGCTTCTAACGCCGAATGGCCAATACGGCCGAAACCGTGAATTGCAATCTCACCCATAAGAATCTGCTTATCTTGCGGTAGACTACCATCCCCGGGATCGGCTGGAAGGCCTGGTCAGGCAAGCACATCACTCATCCTAACCAGCCTCTGCTCCTTACCACGAGCCATCTGACAGGCGAGACGATTGCTTGCCCTACTTTGTGAACCGGACTGGAAGTATACGGCTTGAGTAGTCTGTGCTGTTGTTGCCACATCCAGATGAAAAGATCGGCCTCCGTTCTGCCAGGAAAACGCGCCAGCGCGCCACTCTTCTTAATTTCATAAACCGCCGGGCTATAGGCCATATCGTACCACAGAAGAAGAGCTTCTTCATCTGAAACCGGCTCCCCCCTCATCTCCTCCAATGCCTCTCGAAACATGGTGATCAAGCAGTCTAGCTCCCGATAACGTCCGGGGCTGGTGAATACAATCTCCTGACCCGGTCGCAGCTGGTTGAGACGGGTCCTAGCCAGGAAATCGGCATACTCTGACTTAATGATCACCTCGTCCAAATCGGCCTCAGCGCTTAATGCGATGGGGGACACAAATTCGCATACATACGCCTCAATCGTTTTCCTGCCCTCCTGGCGCGCCACCGAAACCCGATGATTACCATCAGCTACAAAGTACGCATCGCCGACTTGGTAGACCTCAATCGGAGGCATACGCTGAGTAGAGAGCAGGGATTTGACCCGCTCCCAGCGCTGGCGCAGATGGCCCCGGCGAGGCAGGAATGCCGATGTGAAATCCCTGTAGCGCCCCAAACTGCCCCGAATGCGCGCCAGTTGGATGTCTTGTATGCCACGACAATACTTTTGAGTGAGGTGCAAGCGGGTCCTCACCTCCTCAAACGGTATCAAATCCACCGAGCAGTTCTTCAAGGCGCACACAACCCTCTGCGCCAGCACCCCCCTGCGGGCGCGTGCCCAGGTTTCCTGTGACTCGTACTGGGCAAGGAGACTACTCTCTTCCATGATCCCGTAACCTCAAGACCGATCCGGTCGCCTGGCCCTGTTTTGGCCGGAAGGCGGCTCCCCAGAACGAGCAGGTGTAGCCCACAGGTTCTGCCTCCTGGCAGTACCAGGGCCAGGCAATCAGCCGGCATGGGAGGCGAGCCACCAGCGGATGGGGCTGCCGAAATTGCAGTTCCAACACGGCAATCCTATGCGCCGCGCAGGGAGGCCCGCGATCCCATTCCCCGGGCCGACCGCTGACCCTGCAGCCAGGCTCGTGCCCAGGCAAGAAGGCGAAAACGTCGCTGTTGGCCAGGCCGTGCCTGGCGGGCGAGCCGGTTCTGTGCGGCCTCGCGCAAGCGGCGGTTGTATGTGTGCCACAAAATCAGTTCACAATATACCCAGTCGCACATTTCAAGCTCCTTTCTGCATAACCTCTGACACAAGGCCTAACAACTCATGGGGGGCATC
>CP070811.1:1950004-2012982 GCA_020343875.1 Anaerolineales bacterium
CTGTCCAGGTGCCAATATTAGTCCTGACCCAGCAATTCAAGGGCCAATTGGGCGTAAATTTGGGCAGCGGTGTAGCAGTCGGCCAGGCGGATGCACTCATCGGCCGTGTGGGCTTGGGCCTCATCGCCCGGTCCTATGCCTATGGTGGGGATGCCAGCAACCCCCATGGTATAAACGCCATCGGTGGAGAAATCCCATTTGCCGATGGTAGGCCGCTGGCCGACCACCTCTCGCACCGCGCGGGCTGTTGTTTGCACCAGGGGGTGGCTTTCGGGTATCACCCAGGCGGGATAATGTTCCATATCATGGCAAAGATAGCCGGTGTAGCTGGTGTATTCAAATTCGGCCAGGCGGACCTGGGCGCGCACCTGTTCACGAGCAATGACACCCTCGACTTCGGCCAGGGCCTTGGCCTCAGTCTCACCCAAGGTCAGGCGCCGGTCCAGAATGAAGGTGCAGCTATCGGGGATGACATTCTTGCTGCCGCCAGTGTTCTCGATACGAGTAACGGCCAACGTTCCTTTGCCCAGAAATGGATCGTCGGCCAGCATGTCGGCCAGCAACTCCAGCGAAAAGATGATACGGGCAGCACCATAGATGGCATTCTCGCCCAAATGAGGCATGGAAGCATGAGATGAACGCCCGCGCACGGTGACATGCAGCTCCATCCGCCCACGATGTCCCCGGCTTATTTGCAGGTTAGTCGGCTCGGCCAGCACCACCCAGTCGGGACGCAAGCCTTCCTCTTCGACCAGAACGCGCATGGCGTAGCCCTCGCATGGTTCCTCTTGAACCACGCCGACTACATACAGGTCGCCAGCCAGTTTCACGCCCTCATCTTTAAGGGCCTTGGCGCCGTAGACTAGACTGGATAGTGACCCTTTCATATCTGCAGAACCACGCCCGTACAGGATGCCGTCCTCAATCTCGGCCCCAAATGGGTCACGTGTCCAGGCGTCCGGGTCGCCCACGCCGATAATGTCCATGTGGGCGTTGTACAGCAATCGGGGACCGTCTCCTGGTCCGATGCGTCCTATAACGTTGCCGATTCGATCGGTCCATACTTCGTCAAACCCGACAGCACGCATCTCGGCCGCCAGCCGCTCGGCGACGTGCTGTTCCTGACATGAGAAACTGGGAGTGCGCACCAAGTCCTGTAAGAAGGTTACGCAGGCGTGCTGGTCGTGTTTGGAGAGTTGAAACATGGAGATTGTCCTTCAAGTCGAATGTCGAAATAGTGGTTGATGACTGCGAATTGGGCTAATAAGCGCCGCTGCCAAAGAGAACTGTGGGAATAGTGCGCAGAAAGATTTTCAAATCAAGGGCCGGACTCCATTGTTCGACGTAGTAGATGTCCAGCAGTGCCATTTCGTCAAAGGGGAGTTCGCTGCGCCCGCTGACCTGCCACAGGCCGGTAATGCCGGGCGCCACCTCCAATCGGCGTCTATGCCAAGGCTGATATTGGGCTACCTCCTCTGGCAGGGGCGGACGTGGCCCGATGAGGCTCATTTCGCCACGCAGGACGTCATAAAACTGTGGCAGCTCGTCCAGGCTCAAACGGCGCAGCAATCGCCCCAGGCGGGTGACGCGCGGGTCCTCTTTGATTTTGAAGATAGGGCCATCTGCCTCGTTCAAGTCGCGCAGCAATTCTTTCTGTTCTTCAGCCCCCAAGGCCATAGAGCGGAATTTATGCAGGGTGAACAATCTGCCTCCCTTGCCTACTCGTTCCTGACGAAAGAGTACTGGCCCAGGCGAATCCAGTTTTATGATCAGGGCTATGAGGCCCATCAAGGGGGCGGCGAGTATGAGAACGCACAGCGAGAAAGCCACATCCACCCCTCTTTTGAGAAGGCGGACAGAGGGGCTGATGCGTACATGCCTGACACCGATCAAAGGGATGCCAGCCATCTCGGTGATAGACATACGGCTGAGGGTCATCTGGAACAGGTCAGGTACGATACGCGCTCTGACGTTCTCCCGCTCACATTGGGCCATGATAGCCATAATCTTGCGGTGGTACTGCCAAGGGAGGGTGATAATCACCTCATCTATAGCTTCGTCTTGGACCAGGAGGGCCAGGGTGTCCAGGCTGCCCAGTCCTTTGAAACGGCCGATGTCGGTAGTGCCCTTGGCCGGGTCGTCGTCCACAAAGCCGACAATCTCGTAACCCAGGTCAGGATGGGCAACCATAGTGCGCATGACGGTGCGTCCTACCTCACCGGCACCCACGATGATGGCCCGTGCCACGCCCAGACCCCGGCGTCGCATATACTGCACCCCGATGTTCTTAATCAATCGGCTAAGACTCAGCAGCATGATGATGAGCGCCCCGGCGTAGAAGAAGATGAGGCGAGAGTAGAAGGTAGGACGTGAGATAAAGACCAGCACCACCATGATCACAATTCCGGTGGTGGTGCCGTTGATGATGGCATACACCTCGTCAAACCAAGAGGCCCCCTGGCGTAGCCGGTAGAGGTCTTGCCGGCGGTAGACCAAGATGAGCAAGCAGGTCAGTATCAGGGCAAAGGGGATGTAAACGGAAAAGGGGACCACGAAGGCTGGGTCAACAGCGCGAAGCCACTGCAAATAGTAGCGAATCCAATAGGCGATGGCGAAAGCGATGTTTATGAGCACGGCGTCGCTTATCACCAGCCCGGCAATAAGAAACCAGCGACGTTTGATGCCTGCCAGCAGTCTGTTTCTTCTTTGAACGGAAGCGGGAGTTGGTTCTGGTCCTGTCACAGAATCTATCTCCTGCCAGGGATGAGGCAAAAAAACCGGGCTGTCGAGCCTGCATGGCTCTGTCCACTCCACCCTCTGCCTATTTCTCACCCCCTGCTGTTTCTATGCCCAGAGCCCGTGCATAGGCGTCTATGGTCTTGTGGGCAGTATTTGCCCAGGTGAAGGTAGCCGCACGGGCCCGACCTTTGGCCATCATTTCCTGGCGGAGCGTCTTGTCATTTAGCCCGCGCTGCATGGCCTCGAGCAGTTGGGTTTCGTCGTCGGGAGACACCAGTAAGGCCGCATCACCGGCTACTTCGGGCAGCGAAGCAACGTTGGAGGTGACCACTGGCTTGCCACAGGCCATCGCCTCCAACACTGGCAGGCCGAAACCTTCAAAGCGGGATGGATAGACGAACAAGTCGGCGGCATTGTACCAATACGGCAGTTCCTCTTGCACTACGTAGCCGGGGAAGATAACTTCGCCGGTCAATCCCAAGCTCTCCACTTCGGCGAAAATCTGGTCGTAATACCAGCCCTTGCCCCCGGCGATCACAAGCTTTGGAATGTCTGCCTCGGCTTTTCGCCAGCGACCGTAGGCCCGAATCAACTGCAGTACGTTCTTACGCGGTTCCAGAGTGCCCAAGAACAGAATAAATCGGTCAGGTAAAGCACGTTCTTTTCGAAATCTGGTCACCTCAACCACCGGCAGCGGGTGGAAAATCTTATCTACGCCACAGTATGCCACGTCAATCCGGTCGGGGGGCACACCCAACATGTTCACTACGTCACGCTTGGTGCTTTGGGAGATTGCAATGATTCGCTGCGCTCGCCGGGCTGAGAGTGCGGTGAAGTAGCTTAAATACCAACGGTTCCACGGCCGGAATGCTGCCGGAAAATGCAAGAAACTCAAGTCGTAGATGGTGACGACGAAGGGGCATGGCGCCACCAGCGGACCGGCAAAGGCCATCGCGTGCAACAGGTCGACTCCTGCCTGACGCAGTGCGATGGGCTGCACCAGTTGCTCCCAAAGTATGCGAATCACCGGCCGATGAGTTGGCCACCGGCTGTAGTGAAGTCTAAGCCTTTTGTCAAAGAAACGTCGTTCGCTCAGAAAGACGCTGTAGCAATGCCCTGAGTTAACCTGTCCCAAGTTGTGCAGTAACTGGTAGATGTATGAATTAATGCCTGCTCCCCGGTAATCGCGGCTGAGAGAGAGCAGATGAGCGTTTAGGCCAATGTGCATTAGAGATGGAGCTGGTGCGTCCACGGTGATATTATACCACAGTTGGTGAGCAGGAACGAAGTATTTCTACCAAGAGGGCTGTGTGGATCAGAATCCTACGCCGAATTATGGCCGAGTCCTTTATAGATTTCCACGGTGCGCTCCGCAATCCGAGATTGGGTGAAATGGTCCAGGACGCGCTGGCGACCCTTCTGTGCCAGCTCAAGCCGTAAGTGGGCCTCTCTCAACAGCCTTTGGAGTTGCGCTCGCAAATCAGCTGAATCTCCTTCCGCAAAGGTCAGGCCGGCGTCGTCAATAACTTCGGGGATCGCACCGCATCGCGCGCCGACGACCACCACCTGGCAGGCCATAGCCTCGATGAGCACTCGCCCGAACTGTTCCTTCCAGTTGGAACGAGTGCGTGAGGGCAATACCAACACGTCGAGCCCGCTATAATAATAGGGCAGTTGTGTGGATGGAATGGGCAGGTCGAAGGAGACGCGGGGTAGGATACCCAGCCACTGGGACATCTTTTCTAGCCGGTCACGCTCTGGCCCACTGCCCAAAATGCGCAGTTCCCACGGTCCCCTGAGCTGGGCCACTGCTTCCAAGAGTACATCTATTCCCTTCTCCGGCACCAATCGCCCTATGTAGCCGATAACCAGCTCGCTTTGCGAAGGCCGGCGCGTGCTACGGCGCAATAACACACTTGGCTTGCTTGGGCGCGACGGACGAGTGATCCGCGAGTAAATGTCGGGATCTACGCCAAACTGGGGAATCACCTCCACCGCCCCCTTGTAGCCCTTGGCCCGCCACACATCTACCCCCTCGGCGTTGCCAGTCAGTAGCACGTCGGTTCGGGCCAGCACGTAAGACTCCATCCATCTAAAGGGAGGTGGGTAACGGCGCTGCAGATTCTGCCAGGTAAAGACCACTGTCCGGGCACCGGCCCGCCGCGCGGCTCGCATTGCCTGAAAGGTGGCCAGGTTGTAGGGCTCCTCATCGATGTGGACGACCTCGGGCTGCAGCTGGCGCACTATCCGGCCCAGACTTGGATAGTAGTGGGTGTGGAAATGGCCGTTGAAAGCGATGGGCTCAACCCGAAGCTCGTACCCAGTGGTGTGGGCCCGCTCCAGCCGTAGGGTGCCTCGCTCATCCTGCCATTCGGGAGGCACAACCACTGTCAGCTCCATCCCGTCGTGCTGGGCAATTTCCTCCAATTTCTTTTGATAGGCCCCTACCACGCAGGCCTTGGAAAGCATAAGAACTTTCATAGAGTTGGCTATAGGGTATGTAGTATGTGTACGAAAATAATGGAAAGCCCCTCAGCCTGTTGGCGAAGGGGACACGGTTAGGCAGACTTGTCTGCACGCAGCATTATATCCTAGACTCAGTGCTCAGGCAAAAACCTCCAATTGTCAGGAAAGTGGAGAGCAAGCAGGCTTTTTCCACCTGTCGTACCTCAACTCAATTGTGTGCTCGTTATCGGCAGTGTGAACTGAATGTTAGTTCCCTCATCCGCCTGGCTGTGGGCCCAAATGTGGCCGCCATGGGCCTCGATGATGTAGCGGGCAATAGTTAGCCCCAAGCCGGAGCCTCCCCCCGAACGCGAACGGGATTTGTCGGCGCGATAGAAGCGGTCGAAGATGTACGGTAAATCCTGGGCGGGGATACCGACGCCGGTGTCAGCCACGGAGACCAGGAGAAAGGGCGGGGCCACGGAAGGAGGGCCAGGCAATGCGGAGACTGGGCCATAGGCGCCTGTCGGGAAAAGTTTGGAGGCATGATGAGTTGCTTCGATTGAGATAGCCACACCTCCTCGTGGCGGCGTGTGGCGGAGCGCGTTGCCCAACAGATTGTGCAACACTTGGCTCAGTCGGTCGGCATCGGCAGATACGGCAGGCAGGTTAGGCGGGATATCCAGTGAAAGGATGATATCCTTTTCGCCAGCAGCTGGCTCCACGGCGGCTGCAACGCGGCGAACCAGGTCGCCTAGCTTAACTGGGTTGCGCTCGATGGTCAGTTGACCAGCCTCGGCCAGCGCCAGTTCGCGCAAGTCTGTTACCAGCCGTGAGAGCAGGAGCGTTTCCTCGTGGATTGGAGCGAGTTGCTCCGGCGTGAGAGGGAAGACACCGTCCAGGAGGGCTTCTATTTGTCCCTGGATGACGGTCAGAGGGGTGCGCAGTTCGTGAGCGATGTCGGCCATCAGGTGGCGGCGCAAGCGCTCGTTGTGCTCCAGGGCCTGAGCCATTTGGTTAAAGGTACGCCCCACATCGCCCACCTCATCGCGCGAAGTGACATGCACTCGTTTTGACAAGTCTCCGCCAGCAATGGCGCCAGCCGCGGCCTGAAGGCCTCGTAGGGGAGCGATAATCTGCCGCACCAGGACTGCACCCAGCAGCAGTGCTACCAACCCGGCGACGAGGGTCGCCAGCAGAATGCCACGATTGAGCGCGTTCAGAAAATCGGCGCTCAGGGTCGCTGTTGGGCCCGATTCGCGGGCCACCACTAACAGGGTACCTACCTGCTCTCCATCAACCATGATGGATGCCCCGTGCGCCAAATCATTGGGGGCCAGAGTCTGGTCTACCATCTCACCCGCGGTGTCGAGCACAACATGGCCTGCGGCGTCGCTCAATATGACATAATCTTCTGCAGCCTGGCCCATGCCATAGCCGCCAGCCATAGCCGTCCCGGCGCCAGACTCGCCTTGGCCGGACCTTGGGCCTCCTCGCCCTCGGCCCATCACGCCCCCTGAGACACTTATGATGGGCAGATCGCTTAGCAGGGCCTCGACTCCGCTCCAGTCTCCGGTTTGTGCGTAGTAGTCGGCAAAGAGGGGGGCCCAGCTTTCGGCTCGCAACTGCCCTCTCCGATTTACATACAGTCTGAACTGGTTGGCGAGTGCCTGCCCGGCCACGGCGTAGGTAATCGCTGCCCCCAGCAAAATGACCAGCGCAAAAGCGGCAATAAGCTTGACACTCAGACTACGCATGGTCGGGTTCCGCGAACTTGTACCCTAACCCGTAGGCGGTGAGAATGTAGCGGGGATTTTTGGGGTCTTCTTCGATCTTGTGGCGTAGGTTCTTGACGTGGGCATCCACAGTACGTTCGTAGCCCTCGTAAGCATATCCCTGTACCTTGTCCAGCAACTGCATACGGCTGAATATCCGCCCGGGGCTCTCCATCAGCGTCGCCAACAGGTCGAATTCAGTCGGGGTCAGCTCCACCTGGCGGTCGGTCACCTTGATCTGGCGCTTGTCCAGGTCAAGGGTGATGTCGCCCACCGAGAGGCGACGACTGGCTGGCTCTGATCCAGCAACGCGACGCAGCACGGCTCGAACCCGAGCCACCACTTCACGGGGACTGAATGGCTTGGTTACATAGTCGTCTGCACCCAGCTCCAGGCCGATCAGCCGATCGGCCTCGTCTACGCGAGCGGTGAGCATGATAAGGGGCACGTCGCTCTCTCGGCGGATGGCCCGGGCCACGTCCAGCCCATCCACTTCAGGCAACATGAGGTCTAGCACGATCAGATCTGGCGTTTCGTGGCGAAAGACGGCCAGGGCCTCCGTCCCGTCGTACGCAGCTATCACCTGGAAACCCGCCGACTCCAGGTAACCCTTGAGAACACGCACAATTTTGGGTTCGTCGTCAACCACCAGAATCTTCTTGCTCATTGGAGTCCTGCTTAGGGTGTATGTGTGTGCAGCAATACTCTATACCTCTTGCCCACTATGCATAGGGTATATGATATGCTCAGCTTTGTCAACAAAAAAGCTATAGATTTGGATCTTGTCTTTAATTGACAATCCTGCTCCGTTTTGCTATACTGTAATTGCACCCGGTGGAGAGGGGGTTTCCCTGCTCGCCGTCCAGTGTCCGGTGGCAGTCCGAGCGCAGGATACTGAAGTGGAGGGATGGCAGAGTGGACGATTGCGGCGGTCTTGAAAACCGCTGAGGCCGCAAGGTCTCCGGGGGTTCGAATCCCTCTCCCTCCGCCAGAATAGTCAGTGGCAGGTAGTGACATGTCTTCAAGTGCCAACCACTGCACGGGGAGGTGCCAGAGTGGACGATTGGGGCCGCCTGCTAAGTGGTTGTGGGGTTAATAGCTCCACCGTGGGTTCGAATCCCACCCTCCCCGCCTATATGCAGCTCCATCGGCCACCGCGAAGGTGGCCGATTTTTTTGGCTGACGGGACCTTGAAATGACTTACCTGACCAGCTTGCCTTTGCACGAAGCACCGCTTGCCTTCTTGGATGTGGAGACTACCGGCCTGCGGCCTGACCTGGGAGATCGGGTAGTAGAAATCGCTGTGGTTCGGGCGCAGGGCTTTACCGAGGTGTCGCGTTTCGCCTCGCTGGTTAACCCACAACGCCGGCTGAGTCCGGAGGCGATGCGAGTCAACCGTATCACCCCAAGCATGGTAGCCGATGCTCCCATCTTCTCCGACTTGCTGGATGAGCTTTTGTCGCTGGTTGAGGATGCTGTCCTGGTATGTCACAATGCTCCCTTTGACCTAGGCTTCTTGCAGGCTGAACTGCGGGTAGCGGGCTTACCGATCTGGGATGGGGTGACCCTCGATACGCTGGCTTTCGCCCGACGCCAATACTGGTTTCAGCGTAACAGCCTGTCAGCTATCGCGCGTCAGTTGGGCATCCGTCCCTCAGGTGCCCACCGCGCTCTGGCCGACGCCCTCACGACCCAGGCAATCTTTCGACGTTTTGCTGGGCGACTACGGCGACAGGGGCGCCCGCTGGTCGCCGATTGGATTCGGTTGCAAGGTGGGCGAGGGTGGCGACCGTCGTCGTGAGAGGCGCCTTTCTGAAGGCCCCGCAGGGCTTCTTGATTGGGACGGTTTGACAAACGAGAGTATAATAAAGGTAAGCCAGGCTAGTATTGTTCAAATGGGTAGGTAGATAGTGATGAAACGTGCACAGCGAATTCGATGGATAGTATATCTGGTGTTGATTCTCACCTCCCTCTTGTCGTCGGTGGTCAATGCGCAAGCCGAGGGGCAGGTGTTGGTGATGGAGGTAACCGGACCGGTCACGCCAGTCATGCTCAGCTATATAGAGCGGGGCATCCGCGAAGCAGAGGATCGAGACGCCGAGGCGCTAGTCTTGATGCTCAACACGCCCGGTGGCGACGTGGATTTGACCAAGCGTATCATCCAGGCTATTGTTGCCTCCGACGTGCCGGTGGTGGTTTATGTCTGGCCGCGCGGAGCCTTCGCTGCTTCAGCGGGGACTTTCATTACACTGGCAGGTCACGTGGCGGCTATGGCGCCTAACACGAGCATCGGCGCCGCCAGCCCGGTCAGCGGACAGGGGGAAGAAATCTCAGAAACCCTCAAGGACAAGATTGTGAATATCTTACAGGCTGATATTGAGGGGCTGGCACAGCGTCGGGGCGAACGGGCCGTCGAGTGGGCCCGCCAGGCAGTCAGCGAAGCCAGGGCAGCCACTGCCGAGGAGGCACTCGAGTTGGGGGTCATCGATTTTATCGCCACCGACCTCTCGGACTTGCTACGCCAGATGGATGGCCTCGAGGTGACGCTCCACAACCAGGAACTGACGCTCCACACTGAGGGCGTTTCGACAGAGGAATTACCCATGACGACTGTTGAACGTCTTCTACACACGCTCACCAATCCTAACATTGCGTTCATCTTGATGACTCTGGGTATCAACGGCATTCTTTTCGAGTTGTCGAGTCCGGGGGGATATGCTGCCGGGGTAGTGGGGGTTATCTGTTTGTTGCTCGCCTTCTATTCGCTGGGGGTGCTTGACGTTGATTATACGGGCTTGCTTTTCATTGTGCTGGCTTTTGTGCTATTCGTGGTCGACATCAAAGCGCCTACCCATGGCGTGTTGACGGTGGGTGGTATCGTGTCCTTTGTGCTGGGGTCGCTCATTCTCTTCAACTCTCCTTTCTACGCTGTTTCGCGCAATCTGGTGATTGGTGTGGGACTGGCGACTGGGGGCTTTTTCGCCTTTATCATCACCAAGGCGGTGGCCATCCAACGCCGGCCTCCTACGACTGGCGTCGAGGGTCTAATAGGGGCCCTGGCCACTGTCCGCACGGATCTGACACCGGTAGGCACCGTCTTCCTCAAAGGCGAGCGATGGGACGCCGAGGCTGAGGATGCCCACATCAAGGCTGGCGAGCGGGTCCGCGTAAAATCGGTGGAGGAATTCCGATTGCGTGTGACGCGCGAATCTTGAGCAGCGGGTGACAGACGCGGCAACGACATGCCCATCGGATTGGAGTGACGAACAAATATCTTCTCATACGCTCCGTTGAATGGGTGTTGCAGAAATACTTCAACGATTATTGAACCAGTGTGACGCTTGACATTCTTTCTTAGGATGAATATCACTGGTCTCCATTAGCTCCCAAGCGTATACTCCAAAGCAGACGCAGAACTTTTTGCAACCAAACATTTCAACAGATATTGAATTAATAAAGGAGAAGTGGGAGAATGACCACATCGTCCCGAGTTGTCGCACAGCCAGCGGCCAAGAGCATCGTCGGGCAGCTCTCGCTGCTCGACCGCTTTCTGCCGCTATGGATTTTCCTGGCTATGGCGGTCGGCGTGGGTCTGGGCGCAATCGCGCCAGGTATCAAAGACGTGTTCAATGCTTTGAGCATTGGCACCGTGTCGCTGCCGATCGCCATCGGCCTGCTGTGGATGATGTATCCCGTGCTGGCCAAGGTCAAGTACGAGGAGTTGAGCAAGATCGCCGACGCCTGGCGCCAGTTCAGCGTCTCGCTGGCCTTAAACTGGATCATCGGGCCGGTGGTGATGTTCGCCATGGCATGGATCTTCTTGCCCAATGAGCCGGGCTTTCGCACCGGCCTGATCATCACCGGTTTGGCGCGCTGCATCGCCATGGTACTCATCTGGAACATGCTGGCTGGCGGCGACAGTGAGTACTGCGCGGTGCTGGTCGCCCTTAACTCGGTCTTCCAGATCGTCATGTACAGTCCACTGGCCTACTTCTATCTAAAAATCGTGCCCGATTGGCTGGGCTTTCAGGGGACGGTGGTCCAAATCACTATGTGGGCCATCGCCAAAAGTGTTCTTATCTTCCTGGGCATCCCGTTAGCGGCGGGGATCATCACCCGCTTCTACTTCCTGAATCGTAAAGGACGGGAGTGGTACGAGACGCGCCTGATGCCCCGCCTGGGCCCCACAGCACTGATCGGTTTGCTGTTCACCATTGTGGTCATGTTCGCCATGCAGGGCGACCGCATTCTGGCCCAACCGCTGGACGTGCTCAAAGTAGCCATACCTTTGCTGGTCTATTTCATCCTGATGTTCTTCCTGTCTTTTGGCCTTTCTATGGCCTTCAAATTCAACTATGAGATGGCGGCCACCCAGTCCTTCACGGCTGCCAGCAACAACTTCGAGCTGGCCATCGCGGTGGCGGTGGGCACTTTCACCATTGCCTCACAGGAGGCGCTGGCCACCGTGATTGGCCCGTTGATTGAGGTGCCGGTGCTCATCGGGCTGGTGTACGTGTCACTGTGGTTGGGCAGAGTGGCCTTTGGGAGGCAGCAGACCGCATTAGGTGTTACCCAGTAGCCGTGTTGGCCAACGCTGTGATGGCCTGAAGACAAGCTGAGCCTTAGCGCTTGTTCATTAGCTACTTCGTGCTCCTGGAACAGAAATCAGGCGTAAGGTCGCCTCAAGAATGTTCAGTGATTCCTGAACAAGTAGCTAGAGAAAGACCAAAATGATGAATAGACTATCCGTTGGCGAGCAAACACTGGAAGAGGTGGTGGGCATGCTGAAGGCGCTGGTTGACCCTAACCGGCTGCGTATCTTGGACTTGTTGATGCAGGGGGATTCGTGCAACTGTGAGTTGAATGAGAAGTTAGGCCTGCCCCCTAACCTCCTTTCGCACCACTTGCGCGTGTTGCACCGGGCTGGCTGGGTGCGTAGTCGCCGGGATGCAGTGGACGGGCGCTGGATCTACTACGCGGTGAAGAAAGAGACGGTGACGCGCTGGCGGGCCTGGTTCAACGAATTTCTTGACCCGGCCCGGATTCAGGAGCGCTCGGTACTGTGCGGGCCGGAAGGGCAACAAACGATCAGTATCTCGGCACTCGTGGGGGAGGGGTACCCATCGGGTTCCGAGGAGCCGTAGGCCAATGAAGGGTAAACGTGAATGAAACGCCGCGTACTGTTTCTGTGCACCGGCAACTCGTGCCGCAGCCAGATGGCAGAAGCGATTGCGAATGCTCGGCTGGGCGACGAGTGAAAGACGTTTTCCGCTGGTACCCAGCCCGCTGGTTATATCCACCCCAAGGCGGTGGCCGTGTTGGCTGAAATCGGGATCGACTGGCAGGGGCGTGCTTCCAAGCACGTGGACGAGTTTCGGGGTGTGCACTTTGATTTGGTGATGACCGTCTGCGACGACGCGGCCGAGAATTGCCCCCTTTGGCTGGCTGTCCCTGAGACACGGGAACAGGGGGGGCGGGGGAAGCAGGTTCATCTGGGATTCCCTGATCCGGCCAGGGCAACCGGGACCGACGAGGAAGTGCTGGCCGTCTTCCGCAATGTGCGAGATGCCATCGCCGAACAGGTGCCGGCCTTGCTGCGCAATTGGGGCAGTGTTCGCTCTGAATAAAATGAGGCTATAACGCCTGTAGGGGGGCGGAATAGCTGGCGGGCGACCTGTCGGCTTTTGTATGAGAACGGCAGTAGGGTCAGGAGTAGGTATCAAATGCCTGAATTTCTGGAAACCACCGTCGACAAATTCACTTTTAGGGTGGCGACAGACCGCCTATATACCCAATACCATGTGTGGGTGAAGTGGGAAGGCGAGCTGGCACGTATTGGCTTGTCTGACTACCTGCAGCAAACATCGGGGGACGTGGCATTCGCTGATCTGGAGCCGGAGGGCACCCACCTCGCTCCTGGCGACGACCTGGTCAGCATTGAGACCATCAAAGTCAACCTGGTCCTTCCCTCGCCCGTGAGTGGCATCATCCACCAGGTAAACGCTGCGCTGGAGGATGCGCCGGAGCTGCTCAACCAAGATCCCTATGGCAAAGGCTGGCTGGCCTTGCTGGAAGTAAATGCCTGGCAGACTGAGCGAGATAACCTGTTGGATCCTGTGAGCTATTTTGAGTTGATGCAGGCCGAAATTGAGAAGGAATCGAAGCAGCTATGAGTAAACATAGGCGCGTGATTGTCATACCGTGCAGCGGTATCGGAAAGACGTACGGCACCGTCGGGCGAGAAGCGGCCTACAGCCTGGTCGAGGATCTGCGGCCCGCGCACACTGAGGTAGTTGCCCTATCGCTGCTGGTATTGGGAGATGGAGATACGAGGGCCCAGGTTCAGGGTGCTCCGGTCATCGCCATTGATGGCTGCAAGCTGGCCTGTGCCAGCAAGATGGTGGCCGAGAGCGGCGGGCGGGTGGCCTACGAGGCCAATGTATTGGACACCTTCCGCCGGAATCGAGCGCTACGACCCAAAGGTATCTCTCAACTAAACCCGGATGGGCAGGCATTAGCCCATAGGCTGGCTGAGGAGTTGGCCGAAGCGACGGATAGAATCGCCATAGACGAAGGGCTGTCATGATGCCAGAGCTGCCGAAGAAGAAAGTGGGCATCGTTGCTTGCAGCGGTGAAGAGATGGCCGAGGGGACCGTCACCCGCTTGGCAGCGCTGAGGGTGTTGGAACAAATACGACCTGACGAGACGGTCACTATCTGCCTGCCTCTGTTCCTGGCGGGAGGCGAAGGAGATCGGGCTTTCGCCCGCTTCTATCCGACCGTCGCCGTGGATGGCTGCCGCCAGCGTTGTGCGGCCCGGGCGACGGAGCGGTACAGTGGTAAACCAGCCGCCAGCGTCGTCGTCACCGAGCTGATGACAGACGACGCCGGCCTGGGTACGGCGCGTTACCTGAACGCATCAGGCTTGCAGGTGACAGAAGCCACTGCTGAGGCGATTGCAGTCCACGTGGACCAGTTGTTGGGGGAGAAAGCCAGCCGCCGCAAAGGGGACTTGCTCCAGAGAACAGTGGTGAGCGGGCTTGATCTCCTTCAAGCACAGGTAGAGGAAGCTGTGCAGGCTACCTGCTCCTGCGGTTCGGGCATTCCGGTGTTGACTATGTCCATTGGTGACCGGCGGGAGACGCTGATCGCGGTGCCGACTATCTTTGATCAGTTCTATGAGCGCGGCAAACGCCCTCACTTGAGTGGCGTGGCGGACGAGCTTCTGCAAAACACACGGCTTTACAACCCTATTCCAGATGGGGAGACTTCAGCCTATCGAGTGGCCTTGCTACGTGAGTTCGAAAGCTACTGTCGGAAGAGGGCAACCTGAATGTCGCGTACTGCTGCTTACCACACTACCGTCGTCTGGAAGGGCGAGCATTGGGGCCATTTGAGCATGGGCAATGGCCCCCAGATGATGTTCTCTGCCCCACCCGACGCGCATGGCCACCCCGGCGTGTTGACGCCGGAAGACGCCTTCGTGGCTGCTGCCAACACCTGCATCATGATGATGTTTATCTGGGCTGCTGAACGTTTTAAGCTCAACCTGCAGTCCTATCGGTGTGCTTGTGATGGTATCAAGCGTATTGAGTTGGACAGGACGGAAATCTTCACGGACCTGGTCTTTCAACCTGAGGTTATGGTCAAGGCTGACGGTGAAGACGAGCAACGTGTGCGCAAGCGGGTGAGGCGCGCCCTGGAATCTGCTCAAAAGTACAGCTTGGTGGCCAACTCGGTCAAGTCCAGGATCGTCATCAAGCCCACCATAGAGGTGCTGCCGTGAATTTGAGACCCAGTGGAGAGTGATATGCCTACAAGTAATGAACCATCAGGCGATGAGTCGTCGGCGGGTTGCAGCTGTGCCTCGGATCCTTTTAAGGATCTGCCGCCGGAGCTGCGACCTCGGCCCAAGCCGCGCATGGGAATATTGCGCTCGGCGACTTGCCCGGGCTGCGGGTTGAAATATTGGACCAACCGATCCACCGACTTGTGCATTGACTGTCAGAAAAAAGGGGTCAGAATTCCTGACGAATCTGGAGGTTGCTGATGCTCACCATCAAAGTATTAGGGCCTGGTTGTTACAATTGTCAGATGCTGGCGCAACAAGCGGTTGAAGCCCTGGAGGCCGTAGCCCAGGAACAGCCACAAGAGTTGGAGGTGACCATCCTTAAGGTGACAGAGCGGGAGGAGATTGCGAAGTACCCCATCTTGTTCACCCCTGGCCTGGTCATCAACGAAAAGCTAGTCAGTGCCGGACGCATCCCGTCGACTGACGAGATCAAGGGGTGGTTGACCCAGGCGCTGGCAGAGCCGGCATAATTGCGGGGTGATACCTGACCGGGATGCTTCGTGCGTGGTTGAGGTGCCCGGCACAGGCATAGCCCAGGCCAGGGGAAGCCTCTTTACGGGAAGCGGTGAAATGCTCATTGAGGACTATGACCTGGAATTGATGACGCCCCCTTGCGATCCTGGGGCCGAAACTTGGAGCGCGTTTGCGCGGCTTAAAGTTGATATTGGCGAGGTATTGCCTTATCTTAATGCCACTTTGAGAGGCGCGATCTATAGACATGCGGCCAAGGCGTTGAACTGGAAGAAGGGAGGACGCAACATAGCCTTTCATTCCTATGAAATCGCCGTCGCCAACCTGGAGGACCGGGCTGAGGCCGAGAAGGTGATCCGGGGGCTGGTCAAGCTGGTCAATCGCACCTGGTAGCGACGGCACGAGATCGAGCCCGATTTTGAAGCCCATCAGCGCCCCACGCCGATGGCTGTCTTCAAAATGTTGCCTGGTACCAATTGTCGCCAGTGCGGCCAGGCAACATGTTTCACCTTTGCCCTCAAGCTGGCTGCCGGTCATCAAAAGCCAGAAGACTGCCTCCTTCTCCTGGAGCCAGAGTATACACACCAGCTGATCCGATTACAGACAATGGTGGCTGACTTTCCAGCTTTCAGCTGAAAATCATCCGCTGTGACGGGTGCATGCGAAGAGTCGAGAAAGCACAGGGGCAAATTCCGCCAGGTTTGTCTCGATTCCCTGACGTCTGGATGCACCCCGCTGTGAACTTGCGACTGGCTGGCATTCACCTGGCTGTGTTATAATGGTGTCTTCTTCTGGAGCCAGGGGGCAAGGCCGACGTGCAAGACGATGAAACCCGCCTAACCACATACAGCTACAACCAGCTCGCCCCGTATTTCGCTGCCAAATTCGGTGAAAGTGACTTTTCCGTGCAACTCGACCGACTCTGTGCATGCCTGAAATCAGGGGCCCGGATTGTCGATGTGGGATGTGGGGCGGGCCGTGACCTGCTGGCTCTGGCTGCGCGAGGCTTTTGGGCTGTGGGGCTGGATAGGTCAGCCGGGATGTTGCGTCAGGCGAAGGAGCGGGGGGCTAATCTGCTGGTACAGGCCGATGTGCGCGCTCTACCCTTCGTCCATAGTGCATTGGATGGCGCCTGGGCTTGCGCTTCTCTGTTACACTTGCCCAAAGCCGATCTACCTAATGCGCTGGCCGGGATACGGCGTGTGTTGGGTCACGGTCACCTGTACCTGATGCTGAAGCAGGGGGAGGGGGAGAGTTGGTGCGATGACGAAGAGGGGCTGAGCCGTTTCTTTGCCTATTACCACCCGGCCGAAGTAGAGCTGGCCTTGGAGCGGAGCGGGTTTGGGGTAATCTACTGCGGCCTGCATGCCGACAGCTGCCGTCCCGATCTCAAATGGATCAACGCTCTCGGCTGGACCAAACTGGTCACGCCTCATGTGGGGGCGAACGTAGCGATTTTCAATGAAGTGGGCCAGGTACTGTTGACACGTCGGCAGGACAACGGCCTGTGGTGCCTGCCAGGCGGGCATATGGATATAGGAGAGACACTCAAACAGACGGCCATGCGTGAAGCACAGGAAGAGACTGGCCTCAGGGTACGCCTTGAGCGGTTGGTGGGGCTGTACTCCAGCTACTACCCGCCGGGTACATTTGGAGAGGATTCGCCAGCGCGTGCCATACTGGTCGCCCTGTTCCGAGCTCAGCCCACCGCGGGGGTTCTGACGCTCAACGCTGAGGTCACCGAGTTGGGCTGGTTCGACCCTGCCAACTTGCCGATGGATCTCATTCCCCAACACCTGCAGCGTATCCATGATGCGGTTCACGAGACGCAGACTGTCGTAATTTCCTGATGCTACAGTTTGAACAGAATAGACCCAGGATTCAGGTGCGACGCACTTCGTAAAGACTCCGTGCAGGCGGGGCGAGCCATGTCTGAAACATGCCGGAAGAGTCCAAAGTGCGTCGCACCTTGTCAGATACCTATCAGCGACTTGAACAATATGGCTGCTAAGCCGGGATCTTGGGCAGCTCGGTCAGGGCTTTCTGGATGGCAGCTTCGTCCAGCTCGTAGTCCGGGAGATCCTGCCTGTGGTAAGCATCATAGGCCCCCAGGTCAAAGTGACCGTGACCGCTGTTGTTAAAGAGAATGACTTTCGACTCACCCGATTCCTTGCAGGCCATGGCTTCGTCATAGACGGCCCGGACGGCGTGGGCCGTTTCGGGAGCCACGATGAGGCCTTCGGCTTGGGCAAAGCTCACGGCTGCGCCCAGGACTGCGTTCTGATGGTAAGCCCGGGCCTCCGCCTCGCCTTGCTCCAAGAGGGCGCAGATGCTGGGCGCCATGCCGTGGTAGCGCAACCCACCGGCGTGTACCGGGGCGGGGATGAAGGTGTGACCCACGGTGTGCATCTTGATCAAGGGTGCCATCTTGGCCGTATCGCCCCAGTCGTAGGCGTAGATGCCGCGCGTCATGCTGGGGGAGGCGGTAGACTCGACGAAGACGGCCCGCAGGTCTTGCCTGTCACCGGTCAACTTGTCCTTCAGGAAGGGGTAGATCAGGCCGGCTGCGTTGCTGCCCCCCCCTGCACAGCCGATGACGATATCCGGGTAATCACCAGCCATCTCCATCTGCTTCATTGCCTCCAGCCCAATCACTGTCTGGTGCAGGAGCACGAAGCCAATCACGCTGCCTATGGAGTACTTGTAGCCATCGTGGGTGACGGCATACTCTACCGCCTCGCTGATGGCGATGCCCAGGCTGCCCGGGCTCTCGGGGTCTGCGGCCAGGATTGCCCGCCCGGCGTTGGTCTCCGAGCTGGGGCTGGGCACGACCTCGCCTCCCCAGGTCTCCATGGCGATACGCCGATAGGGCTTCTGCTGGAAACTGACAGCCACCATAAAGACTTTGCACTTTAGGCCAAACAGCCGGGTGGCGAAACTCAGCGCGCTGCCCCATTGACCAGCCCCAGTCTCGGTGGAGAAGCCTTCCAGCCCTTCCTGCTTGGCGTAATAGCACTGAGCTACGGCCGTGTTGGGCTTGTGGCTGCCTGGCGGGCTGACGCCTTCCCACTTGTAGTAGATTTTAGCTGGGGTGTCCAACGCCTTCTCCCAACGGGAGGCGCGGTACAGGGGCGAGGGGCGCCACATCTTGAGCGCGTCCTGCACCTCGTCTGGGATCTCAATAAACCGCTCTGTGCTCACCTCTTGTGCGATGAGCGCCTCGGGAAAGACCGGCTTCAGATCGTCAGGCCCCAACAGCTCAAGCGTGCCTGGATGCCGATACGGAGGCGGCGGGGCCTTCATATCCGCCAGTATGTTGTACCAATGGGTGGGCATATCCTTTTCTTGTAGCAGGTATTTATACTGTGTCATCTTTTCTTCCTCCTGGTATTGTGAGAGAGTGGGATTGGGCAAACAAAGGGATAGCTTTTCTCAATGGCATACCTCCTTCTGAATGGTTACTGCCCTGTTCTCGGTTAGCGTAAAACTGTCTTGGCTGTCTATGAAGGCAGTCCGGTCGGCAAAAAACTGCTTGTAGATCTTGTAGTGAGTGGTATCTTCATAGGCTAACTCTTTGACGCAAGGCGAGTCAAAACTGAAGATCTGAGCGTCGGGATAGGCCAGCAGGATTGGAGAGTGGGTGGCTATGATAAATTGCGCATGGCCTTTAGCCTCCAGCTGTTGTAGTAATTGCAGGAATTTCACCTGGCTTGCGGGTGAGAGTGCCGCCTCGGGTTCGTCAAGGAAGTAGATTCCCTTTGCCTGGTAACGCCCGCTGAAGTAACTTAGAGTCCCCTCGCCGTGAGACAGGGTGTTCAGGATTTGGCCACCTTGGTATTCCAGCCGTCCAGGATCACACAGGGCAACGTCGTCAATAAAGTCGGCAAAATCGTGGAACGTCTCCGCTCGGAAAAGAGAGCCCGGCACATGGCCGTTTGCCCACGTCACGCTGATGTAGTTAGCCAGGCAGGTTTCGTAGGGATTATGGTGAGCGATATGTCTCTTGGGCTTGTGCCATATATGAACGCCACAGTTTCTGGTGATGGCTTCTAGCAAGGTAGATTTGCCCGATCCGTTCTCGCCCACAAAGAAGGCCACAGGCCTCCTGAAGATTAGTTCAGTGGGATGGTTGAAAATTGGAATGTTAAATGGATAGCATCGATGGGTGGGATAAAGGTCGCTATTGATTCTGACGGCGCTGAGATACATTCCCGATCCTCCTCTTCCATTCATCAACATAACTTGCCTTTCACATAACAAAAAAACCCTCGTCCCATTGGGACGAGGGCGTTAGTAGCTCCCCGTGGTGCCACCCAGATTAGGCGACTCACTGGGCGGAAACAAAAACCCCGCCGTGACGACGGGGTTCGATACAAACCCGGTGGGCCAGCCTCACTCGTTGCAGGTACGTAACGCGGCCATGCGTCTGATACCTTCTGCCCTAATAACGGTGGCGACTCCGGCAAGGCATACTTATTGGCAGGCTAACGGCCTGAAACCAACTTTCAACCTGCGACTCCCAGGTCCATTCAACATCAGCGCTGGTATCGGGCTTTCAGCGCACCCCTGTCAGGAGAGCACCCGACTCTCTAACACCCCGCTTTGAAGTCTACTCGTCCTGTTCAACGTCTTTATGATCTGATTAAGGCGAGTATAGCACGCCTCTTTTCAATTGTCAAGGCCTACTCGGACGCTGACGGCAAGTGGGGCAAGATACGTGATAACAGTCGATCTTTTGGCATGCTGCCCACCAATCGCTCTACCGCTTGCCCGTTCTTGAACAGAATCAGCGTAGGGATGCTTTGCACGCCTAGCTGCATTGCCGTCTGGTTATTCTGATCCACGTCCATTTTGGTGATTTTGATGCGTCCGTCATACTCTACGGCGATTTGATCCAGAATTGGGGCAATCACCTTGCACGGCCCACACCACTCTGCCCAGAAGTCGGTGAGAACAGGTATATCAGACTTTAGCACCTCAGCGTCGAATGTACTGTCGGTTATATGGACTGGTTTAGACATGTGCCGATGTTTCCTTCCTGCGACTGCAATAACCTATAGGCCTTGCGGTTAAGTGACATCCGTTAAGCAAGGCATATCTTAGCCTGTTTGCCCCAGTTGGTCAAGGATTATGGCTTAGCATACGGGGGCCATGCATCATATTGACAACCAGATTGAGGAATTTCTTACCTCTTTCTGCAAGCTGAGACGCTGTGTCGCGGTGAACTGCAATGTGTGCATATTATGCCCAGGTGTGTTATAATCCCATTGTTTAGGCCGTTGTTAGGGCTCCCCTCATGGGTACTAGGACCAGGTGAGAGGCATTTCAAGATGGCGGGCGAGAGAGTACTCGTGGTCGATGATAGTGCGGAGAACGTAGAGTTCATCGTTGACTACGTTCTCAAGCCTAATGGCTATAGCCCAATCGTTGCTCGCGATGGGGTCGAAGGGTTGCGTAAAGCCAAGAGCGAGCGCCCAGACTTGATTCTGCTCGACATGAATATGCCCAAGTTGACTGGCATTGGGGTGCTGGAGGCGCTTCAGCACGAGGGCCTTCAGATTCCGGTTATCTTGATGACTTTCCATGGGTCTGAGACGCTGGCAGTGACTGCCTTCCGCCTGGGCATCAAAGACTACATCCTTAAACCGTTCCAGGTTGAAGAGATGTTGGAGGCCATGGAGCAGTCGCTGACCGAGGTGCGGCTGCGCCGTGAACGCGACGACCTGCTGGCGCGACTGCTGAACGCCAATCGCTCTCTGGAGCGGCGCGTAAGGGAGCTAAACGCCCTTTTCAGCATCGGGAAGTCGGTGACGGCACTGTTGGATTTAGATAAGCTGCTGGCTCGGTTGATCGAAGCTGCCGTGTACCTCACCGGCGCCGAAGAAGGCTCTCTGCTGTTGGTGGACGAACAAAGCGATGAGTTATATCTGGTAGCAGCTCGGGGATTCGAGGAGAAGGTGACTCGCTCGTTTCGGCTGCGTGTGGAAGACAGCTTGGCGGGCGGCGTGGTCAAGACAGGCGAGCCAGTTATCCTGAACAGCACAGACGCAAAGCCTATTAAGACGGCATACCTGGTAAAATCGCTTGTCTACGTGCCGATCAAGATCAAGAATCGAATCATTGGGGTGTTAGGAGTTGACAATCGTCAGAAAGAGCGGTTGTTCACCGAGCACGATGTGCGACTGCTCTCCGTGCTGGCGGGATATGCAGCAATTGCGCTTGAAAATGCCCGGCTCTTTGGCCAGATAGAGAGTGAGCGAACCAAGCTGGCGACGGTGCTGGCCAGTATTGAAGAACCGGTCCTGGTGACCACCGGTCGTGAGGATCGCATCGTTCTGGCTAATGCTGCCGCGCGGCGTGCTCTTGACCTGGGGGCAACAGTGGTGGAAGGCCATCCTTTGGCCCAGCTCCTTGACAACGAAACGCTGGTCGATTTCGTGAGCAGAGCGCCCGAGACCGGCTCGGCACGGACCAGCGAAATACCTGTCAGCGGTGGGCGAACGGCGTATGCCACTCTCACTTCCATCCCTGGGGTGGGGCGGGCGGTGATTATGCAAGACATCACCCATCTAAAAGAACTGGATCAGATGAAGACAGAGTTCGTGTCCACTGTCTCCCACGACCTCCGCTCGCCCCTGACGTCCATTCAGGGCTATGCTCAGATGCTTGGGAGTGTCGGCCCTCTCAACGAAAGACAAGAGATATTCATCGAACGGATCGTACGGGGGGTGGGCCAGATCACCGAGCTCATAAGCGATCTGCTGGACATAGGCAGGATCGAAGCTGGGCTGGACATGGAGATGGTGCCGTGCGACATAGCAGCAATGGCCGAGGGAGTGACCAACCAGCTCAAGAGCGCGGCCAACGGCAAGGGTCAAGAGCTCGTTTTCCACGACCCGCCAGGGAAAGCCGTTGTGCTGGGCAATGATCTGCGTTTGCGCCAGGTCATAAGCAACCTGGCTGGGAATGCTATCAAGTACACCCCAGAAGGGGGCGAAATCCACTTGAGGATACGACTGGAAGATAGCACCGTGTTGGTGAGCGTCGAGGATAATGGCATCGGTATTCCTCCTGGTGATTTGCCCTACATCTTTGGCAAATTCTACCGCGTCGAAAGTGACGAAACAGCCGATATCCAAGGCACTGGCCTGGGTCTTGCCATCTGTAAATCAGTGATCGAGAAGCACGGGGGGCGGATTTGGGCAGAAAGTGTGCTGGGTAAAGGGAGTATCTTCTACGTGGGCTTGCCGGCACTCCAGTAAGCCGGTGCCTTGAGCAGTTTGATAGGTTGGCGCATAAGCGACGGCCTGATCCTTCCATATGTCCCACTGCCAGGCGGGCTAAATACCCGCCCCATCAAGCTCCCGTGTCATCCTCATCAACCTGCGCAGTTGGGCGCCTCCCCCTTGAACCGTGGCTTTGTCTTCATGCTGCCTGCCTTGCGTCTATCTGGCAATTGAGTACAATACACTCGTTCGGTACACCAATCGCTTAAGGAGCAATGTATGCCTCCCATTAACCCAACGTTGAATATCGGGCCGTTGGTCGTTCACTGGTACGGTGTCATCATCGTACTGGGAGCAATGGCGGGTGCGTATGCCGCCACCTTCGAGGCTAAACGCCGGGGTGAGGATCCAGAGCATGTGTGGAACGGTTTGGTGTGGTGCCTCATCGCTGGTATTTTGGGAGCCCGGCTGTATCACGTAGTCTCAACCCCCCAAGGCACGGACATTGGGCTCCAGTATTATTTCGTCACCAATCCTTTTGAGACGGTTCGTCTGTTTGGGATTGCCATCCCCTTTCCTACAGCGCTGATGATTTGGAAGGGAGGACTGGGTATTTTTGGCGGGATTGCTGGCGGCGCGCTGGCTGTCGTCATTTACGCTTGGCGCAACCAGCTACCCCTCGCCCGCTGGCTTGATATTGGTGCACCTGGCCTGATCCTAGCCCAAGCCATTGGCCGGTGGGGCAATTTCATCAATCAGGAGCTGTACGGTCCGCCTACCACCCTTGCATGGGGCATCCCCATTGATGCCCAGCATCGCATTCCCCCATACAACGATCTGAGTCGCTATCCGTTGGAGTCCACCCGCTTTCATCCCACCTTCCTTTACGAGTCGCTGTGGAATCTTGCCCTGTTTATCGTGCTTATGGTTGTTGGGCGGCGCTATCGAGATCGCCTCAAAGACGGTGACATCCTATCCTTGTATCTAATTGGGTATAGCCTGGGGCGTATCTTTGTCGAGTCGCTGCGCCCCGACGCTTGGCTGATCGGGAGTATCCCCACGGCACAACTTGTCTCGGTAGTGCTGATTGTGCTAGGGGTGGGATTGATGGCGTGGCGTCGACGGGCAGAGGTCGCTGTGCAGTAGCCAGCGATCAGCATACACAGATACTTCAATAGTACTTAAGAACAGCCCTCGCTCTTTGCGAGGGCTGTTGGTTGTTCCTTACTATAACAGGCCTGGAGTCATTCTGAGTACTGAACTTTGCCCCTGTACCTGGTTAGCTCAGATAGTCGCGCAATTGGCGGCTACGTCGGGGGTGGCGTAGTTTGCGCAATGCCTGGCCTTCGATCTGCCGGATGCGTTCTCGAGTGAGGCCAAACTTCTTGCCAACTTCCTCCAATGTGTAGCTGCGACCATTTTGCAGGCCAAAGCGCAGGCGCAGAATTCGTGCCTCGCGTGGGGTGAGGGTCGTCAGCACATCCTCAAGCTTCTCCTGCAGCATATGATGATAGGCGGCATCGGGTGGTGTAGGCGCGTCTATGTCTTCAATGAAGTTGCCCAGTTCGCTATCTTCCTCCTCGCCAACCGGTCGCTCCAGACTCACCGGGTGGCGGCTGACGCGCAACATCCACCGCACTTTGGAGGGCTCCAGCTCCATCTCCTCGGCCAGCTCTTCGGGCGTGGGCTTACGCCCCCATACCTGCTCAAGCTGGCGGGAAACCTGGTGCAGCTTGCGGATACGGTCGCTCATATGAACCGGTACACGGATGGTACGGCCCTGATCGGCCAGCGCCCGGGTGATTGCCTGCCGAATCCACCAGGTAGCGTAGGTGCTGAACTTGTAACCACGGCGGTAGTCAAATTTCTCCACCGCCTTCATTAAGCCCAGGTTGCCCTCCTGGATCAGGTCGGAGAAGGGGACACCCTGTCCCATATACTTCTTGGCAATGCTCACCACCAGGCGCGTGTTAGCTTTGATCAGGTGATCGCGGGCTCGTTCTCCTTGAACGATCTCTCGCCGTAGCTGAGTGGCGTCGTCTCTGCCGCGCCCATCTCGATCAAGCTTGCGCTGCGCTTGGCGCCCACGCTCTAACCGTTTTGCCAGAGAAGTCTCCTCAGCAGGTGTGAGCAAGGGCACTCGAGCCATCTCCTTGAGGTATAGGCTGATGGTGTCATCGGCAGCGATGCCGCTCAGATCGAAGGGGTCAATTTCAGGAATGCTCTCCACATCCTCGGCCCCTGGCAACGCTGTCTTGCGCAGCCGCCGCTCCTCCTCAGCCTCCTCATCGTCACCGTATACTTCGATCCCCCGTTCGGTCAACTGAATGAAGATCTCTTCCAATTGAGTCATATTCTCTTCCGCTTCAGGAAAAGCAACGAGTAGTTCGTCAAAGGTCAGGTAACCTTGCTGTGCTGCCTTTTGGATTATGTCCTCAGTTATTGATTCGCTTTGGTTCTTTACGATCCCGTTCGCCATACTATGAGATACACCTCAAACTTACAATTTAATGCGTCGAAAAGCAGCCAGGCGGGGCCGTGACCCGCGCCTGGCCATTGCATCGGGTTCCTACGTGTAACGATAGACTCCTGCGGCACATTATAGCACATATTACATTGAGAGTCAACCCTATTTTACATAATATCTAATATCCACAAGTCAGTGATTTGGACGCAGGTTGCCCTTGACAAATTCAACTTTTGCGATATAAAGAACGTCAATGATCGTCGCTGCAACTCAACGCCATTCGACTGAGTTGCAGGTGGAGTTCAGCGCATGTGTGCCACGCCCGGGCAGCCCCAATGCGCTGATGATTAAATCCTGAGGCCCACGTTCAGAACTAGTGCATGCTCGCGCTGGATAGCCATATCCGCCGCGAGCATGGAAAACGTGCTGTCGCTTGTTCTGCCCATGAGCCAATCCTGAACTGCAATCGTGGGGGGCTTTATGCAGCAGCCAGTTGATTACAGCCGTAAGTGGCATGTGATGGCAGCGGTAGTAATGGGTGTTTTCCTATCGACAATTGACGGCAGCATTGTCAACGTAGCATTGCCGACACTTGTTCGTGGATTCCAGACCGAGTTTGCCGTTGTGCAGTGGGTGGTGTTGGCCTACTTGCTGACAGTCACCACGCTCATGTTGAGTGTAGGGCGGCTGGGGGACATGATTGGTAAAAAGCCAGTCTACGCAACCGGTTTCATTATCTTCACCGTCGGATCGGTGCTATGTGGCCTGGCGCCGACAATCTACTGGCTGATTGGGCTTCGGGTTCTGCAAGCCATTGGGGCGTCGATGATGATGGCTTTAGGGACAGCCATTGTGACTGAGGCCTTCCCCCCCTCAGAGCGCGGTACGGCGTTGGGCATCATTGGGTCGATGGTTTCGGTCGGCATTGTAGCCGGTCCAGTTTTGGGGGGTATCTTGATCAGTTCGCTTTCTTGGCACTGGATCTTTTTCGTCAACTTGCCGATTGGCGTGATAGGCAGTTTGATGGTCTCTCGTTTCGTGCCCGATCTGAAGCCGGCCGGCGTCCAGCGCTTTGACTTCCCGGGCGCTGCCACCCTGTTTGCTAGCCTGATGGCTCTTCTGCAAGCCCTGACCCTGGGGCAACGGGTGGGATTTACCCAGACATCTGTCCTGTTGCTCTTCGCTACCTGGCTGTTCTTCCTGGCCATCTTTCTGGCTGTGGAACTGAAAAGCAACCAGCCAATGATTGACCTCAGCCTTTTTCAGAATAGGCTGTTCAGTATTAACTTGGTCACAGGCTTTATCACCTTCATCGCTGTTGCCGGAACGATCATTCTGATGCCTTTCTACCTGGAGAATGTGCTGGGCTATGATCCACGCTCAGTGGGATTCTTGTTGGCCGTGGTGCCTGTGGCGATGGGGATAACAGCGCCCATCGCCGGCTCCTTATCAGACCGCCTCGGCACACGACCGATTACGGTGATTGGCTTGGTGGTGCTGTTGGTCGGCTATTATTTTGTGAGTACCCTCAGTACCCAGACAGACGCGCTGGGTTACGTCGTCCGCTTCTTGCCTATCGGCGTCGGGATGGGGATTTTTCAGTCACCCAACAACAGCGCCATCATGGGAACCGCGCCCCGAACGCGGTTGGGGGTGGCCTCGGGCCTGCTGTCCATTACGCGTACGCTGGGTCAGACTACCGGCGTCGCGACGTTGGGCGCGTTGTGGGCCAGCCGCGTGGCCTACCGCCTGGGGGACACGTCTCAGCAAGGGACCATTGTTGCACCGGCAGCGACCCAGGTGGCGGGGTTACAAGATACCTTCGTTGCGGTTGTGATCCTGATTGGGCTGGCCTTGGCGTTGGGCATCTGGGGGCTGGCGCAGGAGTGGTGGGGCCGGGGTGTGCCGAAGTTGGCCGTCGAGTCACCTGAGAGACAGTGAGAGCGGCTGGCGCCGTTTTTGCGCAACGTACTGCTTTGTCAAAGGATTGCCACGCACTATGATCAGCGAGTGCGTGGCACCTATGAACCGGCTTTTTCACTTTACAGCTGACCTGGATAATAGAGGCTGTCCTATCACATTCCAGGCCACCAGTAGGATGCCGACCATTATCACAACGGCTGAACCCAGCAAGTTAACCAGCCACAGTCCTGGCAAAAAGGCTGCCGCGGAAAGAATAAGCATCATGCCTATTAGGCCGGCTCCAGCCAGCCCGCACACTATGAGCCCGGTCTTTAGTAGCCCACCTGAGCGGATCCTGGCGCCCACTGCCAGCAGCGACAAACCAACCGCCAGCGGCTCGATAGCCCACAGCACTGCCCACGCCTCCCATAGGCCGGTGAGGGCGCAGAACTGGAACATCACGCCATTGATCCCCAGAATGATAGCCGGGATGAAAAGCCAGATCACCCGCATGTAGATGGCCGCTAACAGAAAGCCCAGTGCCAATGCCAATACTTCCTGCGGCCATAGCCACTCCCAGAGGCGCCACCAGTTGAGGACGCTGGTCAGGAGCAGGATGGCGCCGGTAGTCAGGATAGGCAGGCCGGGGATAAAGAGACCTCCCAGGCCACGGCGGCTATGTATCACCTGTACCTGCCCTGTCCCGTCCGGGCCAAGACGGGATAGGCCAAGCACGAAGGGCGGCAGCATAAACAATAAACCGATGCCCACAATGGCCAATGGCCATAGCCGGCCTATACCCCATCGCCATAGGGTCAGCGGCCAGAACCCTAGAATCGGCGTGCCCAGGCTGAATGCGAGAGCTAGTGCGCCTATTAACACCATAAAAACCCCTGCAAAAGTTGAAAAACGCTTGTCCATTTTTGCCTCCTTTGATGAACTCCTCGAACTGCGGATATGATACTACACCCCTGAAACCGTTGCCTATCCGCTGGCTAACAATTGCCCATCGGATTGGAGTGTGTTTCAGCTGACCTTTTACCACTACTCATAGGCCAACGCTTCGCGTACGCTGACATCAGCTGCCCGTAAGGCTGGCCATAGGCTGGCCAGTGCTGAGAGCAAAACCACAATTAGCAGCCAGAGGGCCATGCCGCCCGTCGAGTAGACAAAGTCGAGTGGAACTTCAAGAATGGCACGGCCGATGGCGTTGCAGAGCAAACGCGCGCCTGGGAGGCTAAGTGGCATGGCCAACAGCCAGGACAAGGCGCCCACGAACACGCCCTCGGTCACGAATATACCAACGATAGCCAGCGAGGTGGCACCGATAGAGCGCATCACGCCTATCTCGCGGGTCCGCTCTACCACATTGATGGACATGGTACTCATCAACCCGATTCCCCCCACTACGGCCACCAGTACCGCCATCGCCAGCAGCAGATAGATCAGCACACCGAAGGCGGACTGGGTCTCCTCCCATTGTTTGCTGGCGCTCCAGGTATCGTTTACCTCAATGCGCTGGGTGGCTAGGGCTTGGCTCAGTTCCGTGATCAGCCGCTGTTGGGATGCAATATCACCTGCCTCCGACAGTACCATCACTTGGTTTCCCTTTCTCCAACTGCCGGTCTCCCGCGCCAACGCGTCAAAGGGGACGAAGAACTTGTTGGAAAGGGAGTCGACGCTCAGATAAGAACCCACTACCATCCATTTAGAGTCTTCGCCGTTGATGCTCAGGGTAAGCTTCTGGCCTACCTCAATCTCCTCTTCCTCGGCCAGCTTATGGTTAATCAGTACCGCCATGTCATCATTCTCCAGCAAGCCTCGGCCGCTGGTGATGCGTGGATGGAACATCTCCGAACCCAATGGCACCCCGCTTAGGGAGATGGGGGGCTCCTGGCCACCCGAAGCGCCCAGCAAAAGGGTCGCCGCTTGCTCCTGCCACACCTCGGCTCTAGTGACGCCAGGCACCGCCTCGGCTATTTCGACCAGGTGTGATACGCGATGCGAGCGATCCAAGGATATGGCTATATCCCCTCCTAGCTCAAACATGATCGTTACCGTATTATCGAACGAGCCGCCTGTGCTCATGACCATGATAAACACGGCCCCACTGAAGGTGAGCACAGCCAGCGTCAGCGCGACGCGTCCTTTGCGGCGGAAGGTGTTGCGCAGGCTCAGAGCTAGCAAGCGTGGCAGGCAGCGAATCTGCCCCACTAGACGGTCGAGCCAGCCCTGGCCAAACCCACTTCCAATGCCGTGGGTACTGATAGCCTTGCGCACCGTGACCCGCGCCCCACCCAGCACCGGCACCAGGGCCGCCAGCACCGGTACCGCCACACCCACTGCGGCCTGAATGCCCCACGCGAGGGGCACAAATTGGAAGGTACTGACCTTGACATTAAACATATCCAGCAACCAGGCAGACACCAGGTGGGCGCCAATCGTCCCTAGAGGCACGGCCAGCAGCAGGGCCAGGCCGCCGTAAATCAACGCCGTGGCCAGGTAAACGTCCACCACCCGGAAGAGGGTCGCCCCCACCGCCTTCATGACGCCGATTTGCCACACCTGACCCGCAATGACAGCGTTCATGGTGTTGACGATCAAGAACGTACTCAATCCCAGAGAGAGGATACCCATCACAGTCAGGACGACCAATACTGCATCAACGATGTCCTGCATAAAATGAGTGTCGGGGTCCGTGACTTGGTAGCCACGGACCGAAAGCCCGATGCGCTCCAGACGATCCTTGATGCGCTTGGCTGCCCCCTCGGCGCCCTCCTGGCTGAAGGACTGCATGCGGACCTGGAGCTGGTTGAAACCCTCCCCTTGCTCATACTGGGTCAGCCAGGCCGCTGTCTCTGGCGTAGCAAAGAACGTCACTTCGCCTCCCATCTCAGGCGCCAGCACGTCGTGGGCGTACACGACCCCCTTTACCGGCACGGGGCGCTCGCGCCCGCCCGAATCGAAAAGAATGGTTGTGTCAGGATGAATGCCAAAATGTTGTGAAGATAGGCTGTCTATCCCTAATAGACGCTTGGATGGCCAAAGGCCATCCACCAGATGCAGCAGGTTCATATCCTGCGTTTCGTAGTCATCACGGGCGACTACCCGCCCATTGTGCCAGTTCTTGTCACCCTCTAGTTTCCATCGGAAAGAGGCGACTATCTGCCCCTGCGTATCTTTGACACCAGGCTCGCGTTGCATCGCATTAACGATCTCTGGACTGAAGGGTCCGCCCCACAGGGTGATGTGAGCAGGAATTGCCCCGCGATGAACTTGTGTCATCTGGGCGCGCATCGTTCCAGACAGGCCGAAGACCAGCCCCAAGGCGAAGACACCCACAGCTGTGGAGAGCGCTGCCAGGAGCGTGCGGGCTTTGCTGTGAGCTAAATCGCGCCAGACCTTCTTCCAGACGACACTCATCAGTCCTATTTGCCCTCAATGCCTGTCATTATGCCCGTTGTTCTGATCGCGGTGGATGCGCCCATCAAGCAGGTGGAGCACCCGCTCCATCTGCTCGCTCAGCCCCAGGTCATGAGTAACGACCACCAGCGTCTTGCCCTGGCTTACCAGACGCTGGAACAGGGCAAACACCTGGTCTGCGGTAGCCGAATCCAGGTTACCGGTCGGTTCGTCGCCCACCAATAAGGGCGGATCGTTGGCCAGAGCACGAGCGATGGCCGCTCGCTGTTGCTGACCGCCACTCAGGGCGCTGGGCAGCTTGTGAGCCTGGTCGCTGATGCCCACCTGCTCCAGGAGATGCATAGCCTGGTCCTTGCGCTGGCGTGATTTATAGACGTTGCAGAAATCCATGGGCAGTATCACGTTTTCCAGGATGGTCAGTGTGGGCAGCAACTGGAAGAACTGGAAGATGACACCAATGTTTCGTCCTCGCCAGCGGGCCAACTGGTTCTCACTCAAGTTGTGAACAGCCTCGCCAGCCACGAAAACCTGGCCCCTGGTGGGCCGATCGATGCCGGTAATCATATTAAGCAACGTGGATTTTCCAGACCCAGAAGGCCCCACTACGCCCACAAACTCTCCGTCTCTTACCTGCAGCGAGACGTCCTTGAGGATCGTCAAGTCGCCGGCAGCCGTCTGGTAGGTCTTAACCAGGTCGCGTAAGTCAATCAGGCTCTGGTCCTGCGATTTTTCGTGCTGTGTCGATACCATGTGGTCAATCACCTCGATATCCCGGCCCGTGCGGTTGCCGGTTTTACCTGGTCATAGAGTACCATATTGCCGGGCCGACTGCCTATCCACTGGCTATAAGCTAGCTATCTTGTTCGCATCAAATGTCTGCTGGGACTGCTCCAGCGTTACCTGCCGAGTTTCACCCAGATGGCGTGGGAGGTGTCCTCAAATCTCTCGCGCTGCGCTGGCCCGCAAGGATGGGGGGCTCCTGTGCATGCCATGGATGCACACGAGGTAATTCTGATGATGCGGGTTCGAATAGGGATTTACGAACGAGGAAGTCTGGGTGGGGACAATGGTGATGCCAAGAGATTAGTCTGGGAGAATCAGGGCCAGGAGGGGAACGAAGAGGCTCCAGCCGGCGGCGATCAGCCCCAGCAGCCAGCCCAGACGGTGACTGGTCCGGCCAACTTGGTCGTCAGAGCGTGCCAGATAGACTGTCAACCACACCGTGCCGAAAATCACCAACACTTGTATGCCCCACAAAAAGACCCAATGGTGCCAATTGCCTGTTAGCGAGGAGTAGGCGAAGATGATCCCGCTGCCCACCAGTATGCCGGCAGGAGTCAGCAACCAGATAGAGCCTGACGTGGCCATGATGATGCTAAAACCTAAGCCAACCAGGAACAGCTCCATCGGCCAGCCTTTCTCAAAGATGCTCCACCAGCCGGTTAGGCCGGCCACCCACAACAGCACCAGGTTGGGGATGACCACGATCCATGTGGCAGCCGAGATCGCTTTTCCCAATCCCGCCTGTTTTCCGGGTGCGGATTGGGCAGCCTGCTCGTCCGGGCCGGGCTGCCTGAGGGCTTCCTCCGGGGTAAGGGTGGCTTCCGGCGGCGTTGCGGCTGAGACACCACCAGCCTCACTGGGGTCGAGCTGAATGTCAGATACCACTACTGGCAGTGCCTCGGGGCGGACCGCCTCTGGTTCCGATGCCGTCTTGAACAGCCCACGATTGGCGGCATGCACCGCCCCCCGCAATGCCCGAGCTGCCCTGCCCAGGGCCAGGGTTCCGAGCGCTCCTAGCGCGCTTAAGATCTCCTTCCCCGCCTCCCCAAAGGTTTCAATATCCCCCTTTTGAGATTCGTCCACGAGCTGCTGACCTTTGATGGGCGAGGCAGGCTCTGCTGCCAAACGCTGGTCCAGCTTGGCGTCGGTATCATCGGCGGCGAACTCAGCGTCGGTGATCCGTTGGCGGGCTGTGCCGGAAAAGATGGCCACCGACTCCGATGGTGCCTCTGCGGTTTTGAACGAGAGAGGCAGGGAGATGCGGTCTGGCAGCTCGATCTCGGCTTCGTCGATGGCCCGGCTTAGCGCCTGGGACATCGCCTCGGCGCTCTGGTAACGATCATCCGGGTCTTTGGCCAACGCTTTGAGCACTACCCGCTCAAGGGGCTGGGGGATGTTCGGATCGACCCGGCGGGGTAGCGGCAGGGGCTCGTTAAGATGTTTCATCAGGATGGCCAGCGGCGTATCGGCGTCATAGGGCGTGCGTCGGGTCAGCATCTCGTAGATCACTACGCCTAGAGAGTAGATATCACTGCGGACGTCACTGTGCCCTTCCAGTCCTTGCTCCGGCGCGATGTAATTCAAGGTCCCCATCAGAGCGCCTGCAGCGGTATGGCGCGTGCTGCCGACTATATGGGCGATACCAAAGTCGCTGACAACTGCCTGCCCACGCTTGGATAACAAAATGTTGGCGGGCTTGACGTCACGGTGGATCATGCCTTCGTGGTGGGCATAGCCCAGCCCATCCAGCGCATCCAGGGTGACGCGGGCCACCTCACCCCAGGGCATAGTCTCGTCTCGTACCCGGTAGTCGCTAAGACGCACCTTGAGCGTGTCGCCCTCTAGCAATTCCATCACCATGTAGTACACGTCGTCCTGGGCGTCAAAATCGTAGACCTGAACGATGTTGGGGTGACGCAGGGCGGCCACCGCCTGGGCCTCGCGCCGGAATCGAGCCAGAAACTGCTCGTCTTCCACCAAATCCGAGCGCAGCACCTTAATGGCAACGTAGCGATCCAGCTGGGGGTGATAAGCGCGATAGACGCGAGCCATGCCCCCCCGCCCCAGCGGTTCTAGCATCCGGTACTTACCGAGTGTTTGCCCTTCTAATGAATGGGGTGCCATTAAACTGCCTCTACGTCCAAAGGCGGGCCGGGTTTTCCCCGCGGACGGCCCAGCTAATGATCCTGCCAGGCTTGTATGGGCTTCTTTCCAGGTTGCCTTGGATCTTTCAGCCTGAGGGAATCATATCGCATGTTGGGCGCCGTTGCCTAACCACCAGCTAACAACTGGCTATCCAGTTGCGTGCAATACGATTTGTGCGGTGAAGTGTGTATGTCGGCTGGGACGTGGAATACGCTATACAGCGCATGCCCTACGGGCGCTCGCGGTTCCACAGGCAGCACCCATCAATCCGATTATCTGTTTCGAGCGAAGATAAGGGTGCTCAGCCGCGGGTGACCAGCTTGTAGCCCAGGCCCCGCATGGTGAGCAGCATTTGTGGATTGGCCGGATCGGGTTCGAGTTTGGCGCGCAGGCGACGAATCAGATTCTCGACCTGATAGTCGTAGACCCCCTCGTGGTACTCGGGCCAGACAGCGCTGCCGATGTCATCCTTCGAACAGACCTCACCTTTGTGTTCGTAGAGGTAAGCCAGCAGCCCAAATTCTTTGGGTGCCAGGGTGACCATGTGCCGATCCACCCGCACCACACCCGCCGCCACATTCACCTCCAACTCCGGGAAGGGGGAATCCCGGTAGGTAATGTCCGGGTCGTTGAAGATCAGGGTCACGTCGCCGATGGAGATGCGATCCTTGTCGTGCAGCTCCATCGGA
The DNA here is from genome assembly GCA_020343875.1 of Anaerolineales bacterium. Classification (GTDB taxonomy): domain Bacteria; phylum Chloroflexota; class Anaerolineae; order 4572-78; family NAK82. Next base: position 1,983,921 of record CP070811.1, read on the forward strand.
TGCAGAATCCGTTCCTCGTTGAGGAAGGTGCCATTGGTGCTGCCCATGTCTTCCAGAATGGCCCGCCAGCCTTCACGTCGCACACGAGCGTGTTCGCGAGAGATGCGCTTGCTGGTAATGACGATGTCGTTTTCAAGGGCGCGGCCTATCGTGGTCGTCTGGCCGGTCAAGGGATGTTCCCTACCGGTAGGGTCTGTCAGGGATGGCACTTGCTCAGATGTCGTCATGCTACGCCTCTGGTCCACCCAGTCTACTCTGCCCGCTCGACCCTGTCAAGTCAGCCCTGACCTGGGTTACCGACCGCAAGAATGCTTTCTTGCGATGCGAATGCGTGATTGGTGCGATGTGTTACCTGTTAGCTGCCGTGAATTCTCTTGAGCATGCTTACCGCTCGCAGTGTAACCCATTTACTGGGCTGGCCCTTCTTCTCGACGTCGGCCCACATCTTACCCTTGTAGCTATATTCCATTTTCCATCGGCCATCCTCATCCTGCTTGGAAAGCACCAGTTGGATTGCCTCCTCAAGGCGTGGGTCACCGCCGCAGCCTGCCTCCACCAGCGCTTCCAGATTGAGCAATACGTCGGTGACATACCCCAACGGATAGCCAAACTTGAACCAGCTGGAGCTGATCCGTTCCTGGTATGGGTAGTCGGCGCGGGCGACATCGTAGCTCAGCAGGAAGTGGGTGGCTATCTGAATAGCATCCTCAACGGCGGGGGCACGGCCATGGCTGGGCACGCGGTTAAGCGCCCACAGGGCCCGGACCGCACCCCAGGCGCAGGGCAGGCCATAGTTGGCCGAGCAAACGAAGTCGGGGGCCTGGACGCCTGACTTGCGGTACCACTCGTACCCGTCACCGGTAATCGAGCGAGCCAAGGCGTCGATGGCGCGCTCCAGGCGCTCGTCTCCCCAGCAACCCAGATCGAGCAACGCGCGTACCATGTTGCCCCACAGGCAGTGGATGGTCGTGCTAGGTTGGCCATTGCAGGCAAAGCCATCGTTCCTGGCCTGAGCGTGGGCAAAGACGTATTCGATGGCCTTCTGGATCCGTTCGTCCCGCCCGTCTGCCCCCAGTTGGGCCAGGAAGAGGACCGACCAGAGGGTGCCTCGATATTTTGGTGCGTAGCCCGGACCGGGCTTGACCCAGTAACCATCCAGGGACTGGGCGTCCAGGATGGCAAGCACTGGATAATTACGCATCACCTCTGCCTGTGCGCTAATGACCTCGGGATCATCGACCGTCCGGTCGAGCAAGTTTCTTAAGGCGAAGTATCGGACGCCCGGATTGGCCTGGTCTGGCTCCAGCAGCCAGGGCAGGGGATCAGCTTTGAGGCTGGCTTTCCAGTCGTTCATCTCTGTGGATTCCTTCTTCTCGCAACCACTTGGCAATCTGGCCGGCCAGGTTTGTGCCGACTCCAGGCATTGCCTGCAGCCCTTTCTCACCTTGGGTTTGATATACCTGGGCGATGCTTTGGGGCCACTCATCTACTACCCATGCTGCCTTGCGATAAGCCCAGATACGATAGTCTTTTGCTTCCTCCAATTCCAGGTCATAGGTCTTGAGGAACAAGCGTTCGGCAACACGTTTGTTGACAGCCAATGGCCCGGGCGCGACGTAGCGGGGTATGCGATCCATCAAGCCGTGCCGAGCGCACAATTCGCGGATCAGCAATCCCAGCCGGGCATTGTAGGGCCTGGGCGGGCCGTAGCTTGGTTTTCGACCTGGTTCCCAACTATATAACTTCCGCCAGCTGGCCACCAGTGCCGGGCCCAGGCGTCGGGCGGCCTGCAAGGTCCGTTCAGCCTGGAAGCCATCCATTGTCAATGCGCCAGCCAGCACGAATGATCCTCCGTGATCCTTGATAGCGCGCACGGTATCCTGCAAGTGATCTTCGCCGTCGCCCGCGAACGGAAATATCGGCATCAACGAGGTACCCACCAGGATGCCAGCGCTGGCCAACTGCTGCATAGCCTGCAAACGACGCTTCACGCCCGGGCTGCGTGGCTCAAAGGCCCTCTTCAGAGACGGGTCCACGCCGCTGATGCTAAAGGCCACCCCTACCCAGGTCCGCTGGTTGATTTCCACCAGCAGATCCAGGTCGCGGGTGAGTAGGGGGGAACGTTCATTGATGTATAGGGGGAAGCTCAGGTCATGTACCACTTCCAGCATGCTCTGCGACAGGCGGTACCGGTCCTCGGCCGGCTGCTGCCAATCCCCACAGGCGATTACTTCGGGCTCAAGGCGGGAGAGCTCCTTTCGTAGCAGCTCCACAGCGTTGATTTTGACTTGGATCAGCGAGTCGAACGTATTCGGATCTCGCCGCCCCAGGTAGCGGCTGCCTCTCGCATAGCAGAACTCGCAGCCACTGCGGCAGCCTACATAAGGGCGTGCTGAGTACTTGCCCCAGAACCAGGGGCCGTCCACATGTTTGTGGATGTTGACAATTTTGCGAGCCCGGTACTCCCGAAATTCTAGTTTCATGGTTCGGCAGGCAGCTGTGAGCCTGGATGTGGCGCCTCTTTGACGCGGGTGCGTTGCTCTTTGGAAAGGTGCGTGAGTGCCTTGCGTAGCATCAGCGTCCGATGATGCCGTTGATTGGGGATGACTTGCTGCGCCAGCCAATCGGCCACCAGGTCAGGATAATACCTCCCCAGCGTTTTTAAACCCCAGCCTACGCCTTTGACGGCATTCATGTCCCATTCTTCGAACATGGGTTTCAAGAAAGCCAGCAGCCTCCCTGCCCGGGGGATATGTTCTGCCGCCCCGTGGGAACGCTTGGCCCAAAAATGAGCACCGACGCCGACGGCTCGGCGTACCCAGGGGTTGGGGTCCTGGCGCCAGGGAGCCAGTAGTTGCAACGATGGCTGGAAGTGGGCCGCCAGCGCTTGGCCCACAACGCCCTCTGCCAGTATGTCTGTCGCGTACCAGATGTCGCCGGCAATGATGAAGTCACGGCAGCGTGCAAAAGCACCGTCCAGATCACGCCCCAATTGCCTCTCCAGAGCACTGCTGATTATGACCCAGCCGCCTTCGGTCCGGTCAATGGCGATGAGTGCCAAGAAATCGTTTACCGGCTGCATCGGGCTCGCGCCGATGGGCTCGCCGATGCACCTGAGCATGGCGAAAGGTGTACGCTGGCCAAGCAAAGGGGCCAACAGGCTGTAGGCCTGGGCTGTTTTTCCGGCTTGGACAAGCGCGGTCAGGCGCCCACCCAACTCTCTGGCTTCTCGGGTTTTCATGGGGTACTTCCGGGTTGGCTAAATGACGGCCCGCCTGCTTTGGAAAAGCCACGGCATCCAGCCGTGGCTGATGCCCGCTGTCTGGAGTGCCTGCCCTTTCTACTCCTGAATTACTTTGTATACAGCGTCACCCTTTCGTACGTGGTCGATTACCTTGATGGCAACGTCCGCTCCGGGGCCGACGGATTGGACCTTCTGGTGTTCGATCTCCATCGATTCGACGGATTGGTTAAAGTCTGTGGTGTGGCCCTGGATGTGGACCGCATCGCCTACCTTAAGCCCACCGCTGAGCTCGAGGACAGCCACACTAATGCGTTTGAAGTAGTGGGTAACGCGACCAATGTGCTTCTCCATAATCCAACCCTCCTGCATGGCACTGAATCATCGGTACGCTTCAGGGACTTATGTTGATGCCTGATTTCCACCACACTTTCGACAACTGGCGGCGCACGGTGCGCCTAGCTGTTACCTAATGGCTTGCCGGTATTCCCCCACGTCCCGGGCACCTCCCGGTTGCACAGCGGGCAACGTCCGTGGCTTAGCCGGTAGGCAGTCACACTCAGCCCCCGGCGCTCGACGAGCAACGTCTCGCAGTGGGGGCAGTAGGTGTTTTCCAGGCGGTGGCCCGGCACGTTTCCCAGGTACACGAATGCCAGCCCTGCCTCTTTGCCGATTTGCCAGCCTCGCTCCAGTGTGTCCAGCGGTGTGGGGGGCGTGGTAAAACGATAAGCCGGGTAGTAGCCACTGACATGCCAGGGAACCTCTGGCCCCAACTGGGTTGCGATACGTTGCGCAATGCCTTCCAAGACTTCATCCTGGTCATTCACCCCTGGAATGACCAGGGTAGTGATTTCCAGGTGGATGCCCAGCTCGCGAGCCAGCCGGCAGTTACGCCATACCTGCTCCACGTCAATCCCTTTACAGTATCGTCGTACAGCCTGGGCATCCCCCTTCACGTCCACGTTCATCGCGTCCAGCCCGGCCTTCACGAGCAGACCCAGCGCCTGGGAGGTCATATAGCCATTGGTCACGTAGGTGTTGTACAGGCCCCGGGCGCGAGCCAGCCGGAAGACGTCCAGCGACCACTCCAGGCAGAGAGTAGGCTCATTGAAGCTGATGGAGGTGCCCTGGCAACCCAGTCTGATGGCCTCAGAGACGAAATCCTGCGGAGCCATATAGTGACCCCTGCCGGGAGGTATCTTGCTGATGTGGTGATTCTGGCACCAGGGGCAACCGAAATTGCACGACCAGGCGCCACTGGTGAGGGCTCGGCTGCTTGGATAGAAATGGTAAAGAGGCTTCTTTTCGATGGGGTTGGCGGAAATGGAGGAGACAGCGCCGTAGGTGAGTGTCAGCAGAGTCCCATCCTGGTGGCGTCGGGTGCGGCACCAGCCCAGCCCACCGGCGATGAGTTCGCATCGGCGTTCGCAAGTCAGACAGCGGATTCCTCGCTTGCTTGGTTCTTGGAGCAAGGCCGGTCGGATGAGCAAGGCTGGATACGGCCGATCACGATCTCTCATCCGAAATAGGTCTTCAATTAATCTGGCGGATCACGGCCAATACCTTACCCTGAATCTGGAGGTTATCTGGTGCGACGTAGATAGGGCCCATCTGGCTGTTTTCCGGCTGGAGCCGGACGCGATGTCCCTCGTGGTAATAGCGTTTGAGAGTTGTTTCTTCTTCGTTCACCAGCCAGGCAGCCACCATGTCGCCATCGTTGGCCGTTTCCTGATATTGCATGATGACTACATCGCCGTCGTTGATGTAAGCATCAATCATCGAGTCCCCCCGCACCTGGAGGGCGTAGGTCTCTCTGTCAGCCGGCACAATGTCTCGAGTCAGTTCAATGCTCTCACCAGCGAACGCATCCTCCGGCACCGGGATTGGGGAACCGGCAGCAATTCGTCCCAGCAGTGGTACATGGATCAGATCGGCAGCAGCACGTAACTCCTCCAAACTTTCGGCGAGGCGGATGCCCCGCGATACCGTTCGGTCTCGCACAAGGCAGCCTTCCTTCTGCAAGGCGTTCAGGTTGTAATTCACCACCGATGTGGACGATATGTTGACAGCCTCTCCAATCTCCCGAATCGTGGGCGGATACCCATTGTCGAGGGCAAAACTCCTAATGAATTCCAGAATCTTTCGTTGTCGCTCCGATAAGGCCATAAGTCGCCTCCTTACCACCTGCTGGTAAATTCGACCATTTGTGCTATACAGCCCTATTTTACCACGAACGTGTGTTCTATGTCAAGAGCGATTCCATTTTTACTTGTATTTAGTATCCTGGGTCAAATCGTGATAGAATGTCGTGGTAAGCTGTGGTTAGAAGACGGAGGTCGGTATGGAGACATTGATAGGTCAAACGCTGGGACAATATCGGATTGTGGAACAGATTGGCAAAGGGGGGATGGCTACTGTCTTCAAAGCGTATCAACCAGGTCTCGATCGCTACGTGGCAGTCAAGATTCTTCCCGCCTATTATGTGCATGAAGAAGGATTCTCTGAGCGTTTCGTGCGCGAGGCCAAAGCCATTGCCCGGCTTGATCACCCCAACATCTTGCCTGTTTATGACTTCGGCCAGGCGGACGGCCTGTCGTACATTGTGATGAAATATATAGCGGCGGGTACGCTCAAAGACCGCCTGGGGCAGCCTCTGGCCCTGGAAGAGGCTCTCAACATCCTCAAACAGATCGCTGCCGCCCTGGACCATGCCCACGATCAGGGCATCCTTCATCGGGATGTGAAGCCAGGCAACATCTTGATAGATGACAGAGACTGGGTTTATCTTTCGGACTTTGGCCTGGCCAAGATGGTAGAAGGTTCGGTGCAATTGACCGGTTCTGGCGTCGGCGTGGGCACGCCGGCCTACATGTCGCCCGAGCAGGGACAGGGCATGCAGGTGGATAGGCGTACCGACGTGTACGCGCTGGGCATTATTCTCTACGAGATGCTGACCGGGCGTGTGCCTTTCGAAGCGGAAACGCCAATGGCTGTGGTCGTCAAGCAAATCACCAGCCCGTTGACCCTGCCGCGCGTCATTAACCCGGCTATCCCCAAGTCGGTGGAGCGGGTCATTCTCAAAGCCCTGGCCAAAGATGCGGGTGACCGCTTTGCTCGCGCTGGCGAACTGGCGCAGGCTTTGGAGGCGACTATCACCCGGGTTGGACCAGCGGAAGCGGTTGCCACCCCAACTGCCCCTCCCGTGACCGGTCACGTGCCACAGCCGCCACCGGCAGTGGCCTATCCACCTACTGTACCGCCTGCGCGGGTCGCCCCGTCGCCGGCCTATCAGGTCCAGCCAGTGGCCAAGAAGAGTAGCCTGCCGATGCTGGTCGTCGCTGGCGTGGCCGGCCTGGTGGTTGTGGGCATTGTTCTGGTTGTGGCCTTGATACTTCTGCTGGGGCGTGATAGGCCCGGCCCCACCGTCCCCAGCGCAGCCGTGGAAATTACTGCCACTTTGACGCCGGTGCCCGAGGCTCTCGCTGTCGTGGAAACCGCTGAGCCTACGCCTCCCACCGCCACGGCAACGCCCGTGCCGACTGAGTCCCCGTCGCCCACATCTACGCCTCTCCCAACCGATACGCCATTACCCACCTCTACTCCTATTCCGACCAATACGCCTTTGCCAACGCCCACGCCGGTTCCCACCGATACACCTGTCCCGCCGACCTTCACTCCTACGCAGCCTCTCAACCCGGACACTGGCTACCGGCCTTATGCTCTCTTCAACCCGATGTGGGAAGAGTTAGGGGGAGGATCTGGCCCGCTGGGCTATCCCACTGGGTCAGCGATTACCGACCGTAACTACGCCAGGCAATACTTTGAGCGAGGCTTTATGTATTGGTGGCAATCGCCCACCTTGCCTGAACCCATCTGGGTAGTGATCATGCCTGATCCCGCAGCCAGCAGCGGTGTGACCTGGGCCCGGTATGACAACGCGTGGGATTCCAGCAAGCCTCTCTTTCCCCCTGGCTGTCCCGAGGCGACTGAGCCCCTGGGGCCGATGGCGGGTTTTGGGGTTACCTGGTGTGATCGCCCCGGCGTAAAGGAACAGGTCGGCGCACCCCGCGAGCGGGAGTCTGGCTCTGGCGATGTTTACCCCAAGGGAGCGGTGCAATTTTTCCAACACGGCGTGATGCTGGAGAATCCGAGTACTCGGGAAATCTGGGCCCTGATCGATGGCATGGGCTGGCGACGAGCTGGCTATTAGGGCTATCCAGGATTGACTTTTGGCGCGAAAGTCGGTACAATCGGGTGGTTATGCGATCTTACTTGAGAGCGAAGGAACCGTGGCACACAGTATACTCGTCGTAGACAGTGACCATGCTTTTGCCACCATCCTCAAAGAAGGCCTGGAAACCACTGATGAATATCAGGTGACCCTAGCGCACGCCGGCAGTGATGCCCTGGAGTCAGTCGTAGAACGTAACTTCGACATGGTCATCGTGGACATGGGGCTCCCGGATGTCAGGCCGGTCACGCTGGTTAAAGCCATTCGAGAGGCCAAGCCCTCGATGCGCTTGATGCTCATCCCTCTTTTCGGGCAGCAAGTTCCTGATGAGCTAGTGGATCTAAAGATACAGGGCGTTTTGCCCAAGCCTTTTTTTGTGGGTGATCTGCCCCACATAGTGGGCAAAGGACTGGGCGCCGAGCCTCTCACGGAACCTGCTTCTGCCTCGCTTCCCGAGTTAAATGCCGCTGCGCCCAATAAGTCCAGCCTGGCAGCTGTCGCAGAAGCGCAGCCTGCCCCTGCACTCAGCTGGGAGCTTCCGGCGGATGAAGATAGGCCCTTGCCTATTGAACCCCTGTCAGATGAGGTACCAGCAGGCTATTCTGAGGAGGCTTTGGCCAGACTGCAGGCCAAAGAGGATGGGATTGTGCGCCTTCTGAAGAGTCTCAATCGTGAAGTGCCGGCAGAGTCCATTATGGTGACTTTGGGCCCGCAACTCATAGCCTTTGCAGGCCTGTTGGGTCGGGAGCAGACGGCCAAACTGGCAGCGCTAGTCGCCGCGACCACTGAGGCCTCTGCCCGATCAGCGGCTTTCTTGGGGGAACCCGATGGTCGCTTTGAGCAAAGCCTTCATGAAGGGAGTGAATATCGCCTTTATTCCCTAAGCCTGGCTGAAGGACTGGTGCTTTCGCTGGCGCTCAGCTCTGGCGTTCCCTTGGGCTCGCTGCGGTATCGCGCCCGGCAGACGGCTGAGGAATTGCTAGAGTTGTTGAGCTAGGCAACTGGAGCCACCCGATAATAAAGCACCCCGGCAAGCGCCGGGGTGTTCGTTTGTCTCACCACCCGCGAAGCCGGGCGCGGGCATGGGCACAATGGGGACATTCATCTCCTGTGTAGTCGCGCCCGCATACACCGCATTGAAGTTTCTGCTCGGACGAGTTAGTGTCAATTGGAGCCAGAACCAACACCACTTCCTGGCCTGCATACCGGCTCAGCCACTCCGACAGATTGCGTTGACCGATGGTGAACTCCCCCGTCTCTTCCAGGGACAGAGGGCCGCGGAGTGTTGTTGCTCCCATGTCCATGGCATTGCTTGCCAATCGTAACGCGCTTGCTTTTGATAGGGTCATCCGAAGTGCCTCGTTTCGCTTAGAATCAGGGATCAGAGCTTGGTGATCAAGGGGCAGTTGGGCTTGATTCCCTGATCCTGTACCCTTTCATTTTACCACGTGTCCGCTACGAAGCCAACTACTTCGGGTCGCATACCGGCCCCTCGTAAATCTCTTCTGGCGAAAGTCCTCCCGACCTCCAGAAGGTCAGCCTGCGCCACGAGGCCAGGCGGCGTATACATCGCTCTTGGCCCAGCCTGATTGGCGGGCCACACGGCGGGCTGCCTCGGAGCGACTGATGCCCTTGGTCAGCAAATCGGCCAGAGCTGACCGTACTCGATCCTCATCCCAGGGGGCGGGCGCTGGCGCACCTTCCACGACGATGGTGAATTCGCCGCGGGGCTGGCGTTCGCGCCATTCAAATAACGCGTCAGCTAGAGTGCCGCGCCAGACTTCCTCGTGGAGCTTAGTCAGCTCACGGCAGACCGCGCAGCGCCGTTGGCCACCCAGGCTGTCCACGGCGTCGGCCAGAGCCGCCCGTAGGCGATGGGGGGCTTCAAAGAAGACCAGCGTGGCTTGTACGCTGGCCACCTCAGCCAAGGCACGCCGACGGTCGGCAGCCGGGCGGGGCAAAAAGCCCAGATACATGAAGCGGTCTGTCGGCAAAGCGCTAAGGGGCAGGGCAGCTGTCAGCGCCGACGGGCCAGGGATCGAGATCACTGGAGCCCCGCGCTCGACGGCCGCCTGCACCAGCTCGTAGCCTGGGTCGGAGAGAAGGGGCGTACCTGCATCGGAGACCAGCGCCACGTCGCCGGCCTCGAGAGTGGCCAATATCTGCTTCAATTGGGCTGGTTTGCTATGTGCGTGGTGACTGATGAGTGGCTTTTCGATGTTGAAGTGGGCTAGCAACCGGCCAGTGGTGCGGGTGTCTTCGGTGGCAACCAGTTCACATTCACGCAGCACCCGCAATGCGCGCAGGGTGATGTCTTCCAGATTTCCAATAGGGGTGGCGACCAGGTACAGGGTGCCCATCCATTCTTCCTTGTGCTGTTCAGCATATCGGCGAGTGCTTGAGACGTCTGCTTACCTCAGCTCTATACTTGCGTTGGCTGTGCCGAGAGTGCGGCTTCCATCGTCTTGATCAACGCCCCATCCTGTTCCGGCAGTACAGTTCGCGGATCGAGCAGCAGCCGGTTGTCTTCGATGCGGGCCACCAGGGGCGGCGCCTCGACAAGGTCAGGTGCCTGGGCCGGCTCCCGGGTTCCCTGGCGCAGGCGAGCTGCCAGGGCATCGGGGGAGGGGACCTCAAGAGCAAGCGCCCAGGTAGGTAGCGTTTGCCCTGGCAAACTCCCGCCACCGACAGTGGACTCAGCGGGGACCACATCCATTGGCACACCCGTACCCTTGAGGGCACGCTGCCATTTGCGGGCCCGCCGGGCCAGGGTCTCCAAGGGGGTAGTGATCATGCGCCAGACGGGAATCTCTTCGGCCGCTTTGCCTTCCAGGTAAGCCAGCAGCGTGGCCTGCAGGCCAGCCAGGGTTGTCTTGTCGACGCGCAGGGCACGCGCCAGCGGGTGGCGGCGTAATTTGTGGATGAGGTCTGCCTTGCCCAAGATGAGCCCAGCTTGCGGCCCGCCCAGCAGCTTGTCACCGCTGGCGGTGACAATGGACGCCCCGGCGCTAATGCTTTCCTGGATCGTTGGCTCGTGAGCCAAGCCGTAGGGTTCCGTGTCCAGCAAAGTACCGCTGCCCAGGTCGTCCATAACCGGGATGGCGTACTCATCTCCCAAGATCACCAGCTCAGCCAGCGCTGGCTCGTGCACGAAGCCAGTGAGCTGGAAGTTGCTGTGGTGCACCCGCAGGATGATAGCCGTATGCATGGGGTGCAAGGCCTCCGCGTAGTCGTGGACGTAAGTGCGATTGGTAGTGCCCACTTCAACCAGCTCTGCCCCACTCTGGCGCATTACATCAGGGATGCGGAAGCCACCTCCGATTTCCACTAATTGGCTCCGGCTGATGAGCACCTGACGCTCGCTGGCAAGTGCAGTTAGCGTCAACAATACGGCCGAGGCATTATTATTGACCACCAGGGCGTCTTCGGCGCCGGTCAGCCGGCACAGCAAGTCAGAGGCGTGAATATAGCGTGAACCGCGCGCCCCAGCCAGGATATCGTATTCCAGGTTGCTGTATCCTACCGAAACCTGGGCCATTGCCCGCCGCGCGCGCTCCGAGAGAGGGGCGCGCCCCAGATTGGTATGGATGATGACTCCGGTGGCATTGATCATGGGATACAAACTGGGCCGCGCGTCGACCATCAATCTGCGGCCAGTCTCGGCGATGAGAGCCTCAGCCCCTTGGGCAGGCTGGCCGCTCAAAACGGCTTGGCGTGCGTCATCTAGGACGGCTCGCAGCGCGTCAAGGGTGAGGCCGCGCCCGTGCTGTTCCACCAGACGGGCAATGTCTTCCGTCTGGAGAAGTCTATCAACGCTAGGAAGCTTGCGAAGTTCTGATTGTCTCATGGCTGAGAAACCTGCTGTCGTCTCCTAAGCGTGGTCTCGCGTCAGGAAAAATGCTTCCATGAGGGCAAACACACCGATGATGACGGCGGCGATGGTCCAGTTGAGAACACGTTCCTTCTGCAGCCAGCCGAACAGAGCGCTGAGAAGGCTTACCCATGTCCCCTGGCGTAGCAGGCGACGTGGATCTTGCGTCTGCCAGTCGGGCTGGCCAAAGCGATAGTTTAGGTAAGCTGCCACCGGGATCGTCAGCCCGCCAAAGGTTATGGCCAGTAGGCCCAAGAATACTAATTCGAGCATATTTCCTTGGAGACTATGCTTGAGCGTTTCGTCGGTTATGCCCAGCAAGTCCAGGAACGCCAACTCCATCGCCGGGTCAGGCCAGACGCGAGTCATAATCAGCCATAAGCCAACCCCTCCCAGCCCGGCTACCAGCAAGCCAATGGCGGCCCACCAGCGGAGACGCACCAGTACACTCTCCTGAACTCTATGCAGGACGCAATGCGAGGTGCACATCATGCATGCGCAATGCGTAATTCTTGTTCAATATCTCGGCGCAATTATACCGCAAACTATTCTTTCCTGCCAGACCCTATTTATGGTATAATCGCAAGGTACATTTCTGATGGCTTTTGACGGGTGGTAGATAGGCAGTGTCCATCTTAACGGCTACCGGGCTGAGCAAACATTTTGGCGCACAAGATATCTTCGAGGATGTGAGCCTGCAAATCGCTCATGGCGAACGGACGGCGTTGGTAGGCCCAAACGGGGCGGGCAAAACTACGTTGCTGCAGATCCTGGCTGGCCTCGAAACAGAGTCGAGCGGTCAGATACATTGTGCCAAGGGGTTGCGGATTGGCTATTTGCCCCAGGAGGCCACCCTGGTTAGCAGTGGTGAGACACTGTGGGAACTGGGGCAGAGCGCCTTTGCACACCTTCAGCTGCAGGCGGCAGAACTGCGTCGACTGGAGGGGGCCATGGCTGCTGCCCTTGATCCGGCCGAACGTGACCAATTGCTTGCCCGCTATGGCCAGGCCCAGGATGCCTTTGAGCTGGCTGGTGGGTATACCTATGAACATCGTATGCGGCAGGTGCTCAGTGGGCTGGGCTTTGCTGAGGAGGACTACCAGCGCCCGCTAACTCAATTCAGCGGCGGGCAGCAGACCCGCGCCCGCCTGGCCAATTTGTTGCTGGATGCCCCTGATTTGCTCCTCTTGGACGAACCAACCAACCATCTGGACCTGGATGCAGTCGAGTGGTTGGAAAATTATCTTCAGGCCTGGAATGGGGCAATCGTCGTCACGGCTCACGATCGTTATTTCTTGGACAAAGTCGCTAGCAAGGTATGGGACCTGAGTCACGGGCAATTGCAGGTCTACCGAGGGAACTACACTGCCTACTTGCAGCAACGCACCGCGCGCCGCGAGCGTCAGGAGCGTGAATTCAGACGACAGCAAGCCTTCGTCGCCAAGGAAGTGGACTTCATCCGCCGTAACATCGCGGGACAGCGGACCAAGGAGGCACAGGGCCGGCGCAAACGGTTGGAGCAGCTGGATCAAGTTGAGCGCGTCCGGGAAGAAAAGCGGCTCAATCTGGATCTGTTGCAGACCGACTTGCGCTCTGGTGACCTGGTGCTGGCTACCTACGATCTGTACGTGGGATACGAGCCTAGTGCGCCTCTCTTCATTTGCCCTGACCTGGAGATCCGCCGTGGAGACCGAGTGGCGCTGATTGGACCCAACGGTGCCGGCAAGACTACCTTCGTCAAGACTATCCTGAAAGAGGTCAAACCGTTGGCAGGACGTGTGCGGCTGGGGTCGGCTGTGGAAATTGGCTACCTGGCCCAAGCGCATGCGGGCCTGAATCTCAACCAGTCAGTGCTTGACGAGGTGCTCTCGGCTTCCAGGGGGACGCACGCAGGTCAAGATTTGCTTGTCGGCCAGGCACGTAACATCCTGGGACGCTTCCTCTTCTCTGGTGATGATGTCTTCAAACCAGTCGGTGCGTTGAGCGGCGGAGAGCGAGCACGTGTGGCGCTGGCTAAACTCGCTCTGCGAGGGGCCAACTTCCTGGTGTTGGACGAGCCGACCAATCACCTCGATATTCCGTCGCAGGAGATTTTGCAGGCGGTTTTGGGCGACTTCCCCGGCACTATCCTGTTGGTATCCCACGATCGCTATTTCATTGACGCGCTGGCCACCCAGGTGTGGGCATTGGAAGACGAAACCCTACACCTTAGTAAGGCTGAGGCACCGATCAGCGCCTATAACGCCTACCTGGCAGACCGGCAGGCGCGCCAGTTGGCAGACTCTGCCGAGGCCGACACGCGCTCCGAGGAGCGTGCGGCTGACCGCGCGTCTCGTCGTGACAGGCCTAAACGGGAGCAAGTCCGTAACCAACGAGCGCTGGCGGAACTGGAAGCAGCCATCGAAAGCGCCGAGAGCCGCCTGGCTGAGCTGTCGGCCGCCTTGGAAGCAGCCAGCCATGCCCAGGCGGTTGAACAATTGCATTCCCTAGGCCGGGATTACCGGGCAACTGAAGAAGATCTGGCGCGATTGTTGGATCGGTGGACAGCAATGGAGACGATATAACCATGGCCGATAAGTATATCATCGGGGTGACTGGCAATATTGCTACCGGCAAAAGCCTGGTGTTGCGGATGCTGAAGGAATTGGGCGCCGAAACCTTGGATGCCGATAACCTGGTTCACGTCTTAATGCGTCGAGGAAGCCCTCTTTACGATAAAATTGTGGCCGAATTCGGTCGCTATATTCTCGACGAGGATTTTGAGATTGACCGGGGCAGGTTGGGCAACATTGTCTTTAGTGACTCCCAAGCGCTGGCACACCTGGAAAGCATTACTCACCCGCCGGTCAAGCGAGAGATCAAAAGGTGGATCGCAGGCACCAAGGCAAGCGTGGTAGCTGTCGAGGCGATCAAGCTCATCGAATCGGGTATGGCCGACGATTGTAATGCCGTGTGGGTTGTCAGTGCATCGGAAGATGTCCAGCTTGAACGACTAATGACCAAACGCAAGACGGCCGGCCCGCAAGCCATGCTTCGCATCGGGGCACAGCCGCCTCAGGAAGAAAAGATCGCCCGTGCTGACGTGGTCATTAACAACGACGGCGATGTGTTGCTCACATGGAAGATAGTGCAGCGCCATTTTGCCGCCATCCCGCGCGCGGTTGTGCCTCCGCCCGAGCCAGCTGCGCCTGTCCCCAAGCCTGTTCCTCCGGGTCAGCCAGTGCCGCCGGAGACCCTTGAGAGGCTCCAGGTGCGGAGGGCAAAACGAAGTGATCTGGGCGCGATGTCAACGTTGATGGGCCAGGCCACTAATGGGAAAATTGTGCCCAACGAGGTAGAAATGATGGAGAATCTCTTCTCCAAAGGCTACTTTGTGGCCCAAGCGGACGAGCAGCTACTGGGCATGGTCGGCCTGCGTACGGAGAATCTCATTGCTGGCATCGATGATTTCCTGGTTCGCTCCAGCGACTTATGGCCTACGGTGGGCAAAGAGCTGCTGAAAGGGGTTGAGAAGGAAGCGGGCGAACTCTCGTGTGAGGTAGCTTTGCTCTTTAGCTTACCCGAAGCGGGGCCGGTTTCTATGGCCTTCTTCGAGAAGAGTGGTTATAAGAAGAAGTCACCTGAAGAACTCATCAAGATGTGGCGCGAAGCCGCCGAGGATTTCCACACCAAGGGAAGTGTGCTGATGGTGAAACAACTTCTTGAGCGTCGGATTATGACGCCGATTTAGCGGATGATCCGTAGTCAATAGGAGAGGCCCGATAATTGATATGCCGCTTCAACTATGAGGGCCACAAACCAGAGGAGGACAATGGCAACGATTCGCAACTTTGCGCGAAACCACCCCCAAATCACTGCCTGGGTCGCGCTGGCGATTGGTATGGTGATCATCTTGGTCTGGTCGGCCAGGGATGTGGGATTTACTGCTAAACAATGGGCAGCGCTGATCGTGACCACCATCTTGCTGGCCGGCGCCTGCGTGTGGATCATTGGCTGGGGAGAGGACGAGGAGGCCGAAGCTGGCGAGCTCGAGGGGAGCCAGGAAGCCAAGATCAGCGAGACTGAGGGGACAGATTAGGTCAATTGGAAGCGTGGGGCTGCACCACCTGCGAGCCTGGCGGGCAGGGAACCGGGGCCATCAGCGCCAGGTCTAGTCCCTGCGCCTCAAAATAGAAGCGGCCACTGGGCTCCAACGTCACCCGGTTGCCGGGAGGGCGGTCGAGATTCCATACCAGGCGTGCCCGCTGAAAGTCCTGGACCAGCTTCCCACCCCTGACCAGGGGCTCAGCGATGGGAAAGCCAAACCGGTTGAGACCACCGTATTCTTCAAAATAGGTCAAAAAATCGCCGCTCAAGGCGTGGCCTGCCTGCGGGAAGTAGCGACTGTTCCGGTCGGAGGCAGGCGGTACCCGCGCCGGACTGAGCGGCGGTTGGCGTCTTCCTAGTCTCTCGCCCAGCAAGCTTAGTTTGACCACCGGGCGCCCGGGGTTGTCGGGGTGATCCTCTAGCCGGGCGTATTCAAAATACTGTACCTGTCGCCCCTCTTGCATGAAAGGCTCGGTGATCGGATATCCCAGTGATTGGACACCTCCCATGGCCTCGAAATATCGCCAGAAGTTGCCACCGACAGTGTGGCCCGTGGCCATAAAACAACGGGAAGGCGTTGGCGAACCAGCCGGTAGGTACTCAGCCGGGTAGGCCAAGCCGCAGCCGGACAAGGTCATGGCCAGTAGGATCGTTATGCTGGCTGTCCAATAGCGCTGGTAGCTTTTCATCGTAGATGTGCTCTTAGGGTGGAGTGCGTCCGGGGTTTTAGGAAATCCGTGCAAACTGGGGGGGATTTCCTCCTAAAATCTCGGACAGACCCCTCAGAGTGAGCTGGCAGTACCCGTTTTCATGGTTCACACGCTTTGCCAGGGTGGGACCTGACGCTGTAAATTATAGACAAACGTCAGGAACTTTGCAATAAATGTGGCAACAAGCGGGGAATGGTGTTATAATAACGACATGGTTGCCGTAATCGTACGTGGTAAAAGCGAGGTTTCGGGCTTGCGGCCAATGGATCCTGGTCGCGACCTGGCGGGCGTTGCTAAGCTCATCCAGATTGCCTTTGCGGAAGAGCTGGATCGTGCTGGCCAGGCTGCGCTTCGCGAGATGCGGAATATGAGCCGCCTGGGACCTTTGGTATGGTGGCTTAATCGGGCTAGCGTTGAGTTCAGCGAGTTGCTGTCTGGCTTCGTTTGGGTGGAAGAGGGCCAGGTTGTGGGTAACGTTACCGTTAGCCGCGCGGCACCGGGTTCCTATCGGTGGATCATCAGCAACGTCGCGGTGGCTGAGCCCTATCGGGGCCGGGGAATCGCCCGCACCCTCGTGGATGCGGCGATTGAGCTGATCCGCGAATGGGGCGGCAAAGTCGCAACCCTCCAGGTGCGTGACAACAACGCCTCCGCGGTACATCTCTACCGCAGCATGGGGTTTCAGGAGATCTTCGGCACGGCTTACTTGCGTCGCCTAGGGGCGCCGGCGGTTGAGCCTCTCCCCATTGACGTGGCGCATCTCCGCCCTCGCCGTTTCACCGCCGCCGATGCTCGTATGGATTACGACTTGACCCTCGCGTTCACTTCGGAGAAAGTACAGGTCGAGCGACCTGTGCGTCTTGCCCACTTCAGACTGGGCTTTGAGCAGCACTTGGCTGGCGGAGTGGCACGGCTGGTCGGTGGCGGCCCCACCTTGCGCCTAGTTTTGACCACCGATCATCGTTTTTTGGCGACAATCACTGCTGAAGCAGGTACCTGGTGGCGCGAGAGCCGGGTCTTGGTAAAGGTTCATCCCTCGCTGAGAGGACAGGTTGAAGCGGGATTGATCAGCCACGCCCTGCATCATCTGGGACGCTGGCCCGGGCGCACGATCTTGGTTCGCCATCCCACCTATCACCCGGAGGGGATTGAGGCCTTCAAGTCTTTCGGCTTTCACGAAGAACGCACGCTGCTGTGGATGCGATGCGAGTTGTAGACAGTCAACAGACTGGCAAAATGGACGGATGGAAGGCCTGGAATCGGACCTGGTAGTTTCCCAAGTTTTCTAGCCCTTCTTGCTCGCGGCTTTTGCATGTGATAGAATAGGCAAAGGCGGGAGCGATTAATCCTGCGGCAAACCCAAGAGCCTGAATATGTTTGACTTGGCTATTGTCATTGTAAACTTCAACACGCGCGACTATCTGCGTGACTGCCTGACCTCGATTTACAAGAGTCGAGGTGATTTTACGTTTGGGGTGTGCGTAGTTGATAACGCATCTTCCGATGGTAGCGCCAACATGGTGCGGGCCGAGTTCCCGCAGACGCAGCTCATTGAGAGTCCGGTGAATGGTGGCTTTTCCTACGCCAATAACTTGGGGTTGCGGGCCCATGGCTTTGGATTGGCGGCTGAGACCACTCAAAAGGGTGTGAGCTTATTTGGCCTTTCCACTGCTGAGGAGTTGTCGGCCCCTCCGCGTTATGCGCTCCTTCTCAATCCTGACACCGAACTGCCGGAAGATGGGCTGGCGCTGATGTTGAGATTCATGGACGAGCACCCTGAAGCTGGGGCGGTTGGTCCTAAGCTGGTGCTCGAAGACGGGAGCCTGGACTTGGCCTGCCGACGTAGTTTTCCCACCCCTCAGGTCGCGCTATATCGGATGGTGGGGCTCTCGAAGCTATTCCCGCGCCACCGTCGTTTTGGGCGTTACAACCTCACCTACTTAGATCCCGACCAGGTGGCAGTGGTAGACTCGGTGGTGGGGGCCTTTATGCTGGTACGACGTGAAGCCATCCAGCAAGCCGGAGTCCTAGACGAGGAATTCTTCATGTATGGTGAAGACCTGGACTGGGCCTATCGCATCACCCAAGCTGGCTGGAAGGTGTACTACAACCCTGTTGTTAGCGTACTGCACGTGAAACGAGCTGCCAGCCGCCACAGCCGTAAAGCGGAGCGCGAATTCTACCGGGCTATGCGCATCTTCTATTGGAAGCACTATGCAGACTCCACGCCCTTCTGGCTGCACTGGCTGGTGCTGACTGGCATTAGCTTGCGGGCCGGGTTGCTCAGAGTTCAGCAATTGCTGATGGCAAATGGTACCCACCAGGATACCTGTGCGGAGGGGAGCGGCGAATGAAACAACGCATCTCCTGGCTGTTCACTGCCTCTTTGGTGGCAACGGACGCACTGATGGCGGGCCTGGCTTTTGCTGCTGCCTATATGCTTCGCCTACAGTCAGAGTACGAGAATATTGACATCTTTAGCGCTTATTGGGGCATGCTACTGGTTCACGTTGCCACCATCATCCTGGTTTTCTTCTTTTACCGACTCTACCACCGGCAGCGTGCTACGTCTCACATTGACGAGTTCTACGCCATCTTCGGCGCTACTTCTGTAGGCACTATCGCGGCCATCGCTTTCATATCCCTCTTGTATAAAAGCGAACTGGATTACCCGCGGCTCATGATGGTGTATGCCTGGGTGTTGACGATCTTGTTGGTGTGGTGGGGCCGGGTCGTCCAATCCCGCTTCCAATGGAGCCTGCAAGCTAGGGGCTTCAATGAAGTTAGATTGATCATAGTGGGCGCAGGTGAGGTGCGGCGTATGATCTTGCAGAAGATCAGGCAATCGCCCGGCCTGGGCTACAGCGTGATCGGCTTTGTCGAAGATCATGATCGGCCGCTTAGCGTGCTAGGCATTGATGTGCTGGGAAAAACCAACGACATCCCCCGCCTGGTCGAGATGCACCACATAGATGAAGTCATCATCGCCATGCCTGAAGCCTCACGCAAAGAGATCCTGTCCATCATCGCTCTGTGTGAGCGTGAAAAGCTCAGCATCAAGGTCTTCCCCGATGTGTTTCAGATCATAGCCTCTGAGATCAGCATTGGTGATCTGAATGGTTTGCCATTGCTCACTGTACGGGACATCGCCTTGCGCGGCTGGCGGCTGGCTCTGAAACGGAGCGTGGATATCCTGGGCAGCGCTGTGGCCATGTTGTTTATCTCGCCCATCATGATGTTGGTCGCCATTCTGGTCAAGCTCGATTCGCCAGGCCCGGTTTTCTACGCCCAAGAGCGGATGGGCCTGGACGCCAAACCTTTCATGATGCTCAAGTTCCGCTCTATGCGATCTGACGCCGAAGCGAAAACGGGCCCGGTGTGGGCAACTCATGACGACCCACGCCGGACCCGGATTGGCGCGTTTATCCGCCGCTTTTCCATTGATGAGCTTCCTCAGCTAATTAATGTCTTGCTCGGCCATATGAGCCTGGTGGGGCCTCGCCCAGAGCGACCGGTCTTCGTCGAGCAGTTCAAGAGAAGCATCCCCCGCTATATGGATCGCCACCGAGAGAAGTCTGGAATGACGGGCTGGGCACAAATCAATGGCCTGCGGGGCGATACCTCGATCGTCGAGCGAACCAAATACGACCTTTGGTACATTGAAAACTGGTCGCTACTGCTTGATTTCAAGATCCTGTTGCGCACGCTGGTAAGTGTCTTCTCGGACAAGCAGGCCCACTAGGGAACCGGCTGGATGAAGGAACCTTGTTTTAGATCACTGCCAGCTCTTGGCCCACTTTCTCAAACACGCCCAATGCCTGGTCCAGGTCGTGGTTGGTGTGTGCGGCTGAGATCATAACCCGGATGCGTGCTTTGCCGCGTGGGACGGTGGGGAATCCAATGGCGGTGGCGAAAACACCCTCTTGGAAGAGACGCTTGCTGAATTGCTGGGCCAGCGGCGCTTCGCCCAGTATCACGGGCGTGATGGGCGTCTCGCTGACCCCGGTATCGAAGCCAAGCCGCTTCATACCGGCCTTGAAGTAGCGCCCGTTTTCCCACAAGCGGTCCACCATGGCGGTGCTCTCTTCCAACAGGTCAACGGCTGCGATGCAGGCTGCTACATCGGCGGGAGTAACGGCACTGGAAAAAAGGAAGGGGCGCCCCCGCTGGCGCAGCCAATCCGCCACCGGTTGGCGGCCTGCCACATAACCTCCCACCACCCCAAATGCTTTGCTCATAGTACCCACTTCGATGTCTACTCGTCCATGTAGCCCGTAGTGGTCAACAATACCACGTCCACCTCGGCCTAACACACCCTCGCCATGAGCGTCGTCTACCATGAGCATCAGGTTATGCTCTTCAGCCACCAAGGCCAGTTGGCCCAGGGGGGCGATATCGCCGTCCATGGAAAAGACGCCATCGGTCACGAGCAACGCGCGCCGGTAGCCCTGTGCGCGAGTCTCTTGCACTACGCGGCGCAGGTCGTCAGGGTTATTGTGCCGATAACGCACAATGCGTGCCCTGGATAGACGGCAGCCATCTATGATGCTGGCGTGGTTAAGTTCGTCAGAGAAAATCACGTCCTCCTTGTCGACCAGAGCGGGAATGACGGCCAGATTGGCGTTAAAGCCCGATTGAAAGGAGATAGCCGCCTCGACTCCTTTGAAGGCTGCCAAGCGACTCTCCAATTCTAGATGCAGGTCCATCGTGCCCGCGATGGTGCGAACGGCCCCCGGCCCCACGCCGTGGCTTTGGATGGCCCGCTGGGCGGCGTCTTTTAGACGTGGATGGTTGGCAAGCCCCAGGTAATTGTTTGAGCAAAAGTTCAATACCTGGCGCCCGTCCACCTCCAGCCAGGCCCCCTGAGGAGATGCGAGGGTGCGGATGGTAGTGAACAAGCCCTGTCCTTTGAGCGTGTTTAGCTCGTCTTGGATCCAGCTTAGTCTGTCAGACATCTTTGTCTCCTTATCTGTTTCAGCTAAGATCAGCGCTATGAGGCCAATGAGGAAGATTTGTGATGTGAGGTGGCGATTTCTATTGGAAGTTCTTCACCCAGTACTGGCTGCGGGCGCAAGATGTGAATATCTAGCCAGGCTTTTGCCAATGCCACCAGTTCGCGCGTTTGCCACCACTGGCGATATGGCGAGGCGTACACCCGACGATCAGCTACCATGCCCACCGATGGGATCCCCAATGCGTCGCACAGGTACAGTGCCCGATCCAGGTGAAAGCGTTGTGTGACGATTACTAGGCGTTCTACTTTGAAGATTTCTCTAGCGCGGTAGCAGGAGTCGTACGTTCGACGGCCCGCGTAGTCTAGCACAATGTCTTGACTCGGCACACCCAGTCGCATGGCAAGCTGGCGCATAGCTTCTGGCTCATTATACCACTCAAAGCGATTGTCACCGCTGAACAGTAATTTCTTGACGACACCCGATTTATACAGGTCAACAGCGGTTGCAACACGGTCGTGCAAAGGGGGTGTTGGTGAGCCATCGGACCACAGGCCAGCACCCAGCACAAGGGCCACGTTGGCGGCGGGGACCAGCTGTATCTGGTCATAGATGCGAGGCTTGGTGCGCCAATGCACCCATACACGTAGCAGCCAGGGGGCTATAGAGACCAGCAGGAGTAAGATGGCGGCAATGGATAGCGCTCTTCTCATAGCAGGCTGGTTGATTGGCTGCGATGTCAACGTGAGATGTGCATAGGCATGATCACGTGGACAAAGTCGTCATCGCCAACCGGCCGCAGCACGCCAGGGCTGGAGGCCGAGCTCGTCTCCATGGCCACTTGGGCTGTATCCATCACCGACAGTACGTCAATCAGATATTTGGCGTTAAAGGCAATCTCAATAGGGTCGCCCTCGACGATTGCATCTAACTGGCCTACATTGTCCCCCAGTTCTGCGCTGGTCGCCGCCAGGGTCAGACGACCGGGCATCAATTCGTCGCCAGGCGCAACCTCCACTCGCACGATGTTGGCTGCATCGCGGGCGAAGAGGTGTGAGACGCGAGCGGCTTTAAGAAACCCAGACGTGTCGAGGACAGTACGGGTGGTGTGGCTGGAAGGAATAATCTGCCGGTAATCAGGGAATTTGCCTTCAATGAGTTGCGAGACCAGATCTACATCTCGCATGTGGAACAGGATCTGGTTGCGGGCCGGCGTGATGAAAACCTCTACCCAGTCTTCCTGGTCGGGCGAGATGCGGGCTAATTCTCCTAGTGCCCGGGCCGGAATGATGACCTCAATGGCTTCCTCAACTGGCTGGCCCAGGGACGCGCTTCGCACTGACAAGCGAAAGCCATCCGCGGCTGCCATTGTCAGCTCATCCCCGTCAAAACGAGCCAAGACCCCCGTGAGGATGGGCCGGCTCTCATCGGTAGCGGCAGCGAACACCACCTGGTCAATCATCTGGCGCAGATCTTCAGGCTCAAGGCGGATGGCACGCTCGGCGTCATCAGTCGTAGGGATGATGGGAAATTCTTGAGCATCTATGCCTTTGATGTTGGCCTCAAAACGGGCGCAGCGCGCGTTGAGGGTTTGCGTGCGCACAGCCAATTCCATGTCGATTTGCTCTGGTGGCAACGAGTTGATGAAGTCAGTCAGCAACCGGGCTGGCACGGTAGTAGCGCCTTCGGCTTCCACCTTGGCTCCTACCCAGCAATTGATACCCAGTTCCAGGTTGGTGGTTGACAGCTTCAGGCGACCATTGTCCGTTTCCAGCATCACGTTCGATAATACCGGCAACGTGCTCCGGCTGGCGACTGCACGTCCGACGATGCTCAATCCTTTGGCCAGATTCTCTTGCAGGCAGGAGATTTTCACCGCGAGTCCTCCTCACTTGACATAACTCTTCGATCAAAGACTCATCTCTTGGGGTTATAGTTCAGGTACTTCTCCTATCCAGAGCGTACCTGTTCCTAGGGGGTTACTTACGACAGTATACTATATTTCGTGGGTTTGTTCAAGTTGTTGAAGTGCTAGAAAACGGGTGTAGGGGGGGCAGCGCTAGCCATACGTCTACCTTACCAGATTACTTGCGTCGTTATGGCCCCCGGTGTAAACTGAGCTGTCGGAGAGGACAGTATGACCATAAATCTTTGCAGATCGGCCCCGGGCAAATGAGGAGTGGTGTGGATGCATTAAGGGCAGGGCGTGTTTCGATGCTCCAGACTCTACTCATTCGTATTGGCCCGTGGCTGACATTACTGTTGGCAATGGGGCTGCGTTTCTACCACTTGGCAGGCCAAAGTCTTTGGTCTGACGAGGGGAACAGCGTGGCATTAGCCCAAGCCCGACTGGGCGAGATCACTGCCCGCACCGCCTGGGACATTCATCCCCCGCTTTATTACTGGCTGCTACACGCCTGGATGCGAGTTTTTGGCCAGAGCGAGGTAGCGGTTCGCGCTCTTTCGGCGGTGGCTGGCGTGCTTTTGGTGGCGGTGGTCTATCGGGTGGGGGCACGCTTTTTCGGCAAACAGGTGGGATTGCTGGCAGCCATCATTGTGACTGTGTCGCCGTTTCAAGTGTATTACGCGCAAGAGGCACGTATGTACGCATTGCTGGCACTCTTGGGCGCGCTATTGGTCTGGACCACAGGCGAGTTAATGAGGCATGGGGAGTGGACTGAGAGGAACGAAGGGCCAAGCCGCTCGGGATTCACAGCTCGCTTCTGGCTGCCACCTGCCCGTTATTCGTTCTCCTACATACTCAGTGCTACGCTGGGCCTCTACACCCATTATGTCTTCCCCTTGATCCTGCTTGCCACCAATATAAGCATGCTGGGCTGGCTCTTGAAAGGCCATAAGGAGAGGCAGGCCGCCCGCTGGTGGGGTGGCTGGCTGACGCTGCAGCTCATTCCCTTGATCTTGTATTTACCCTGGCTGCCCATCGCCTGGCGCCAGCTCACTACCTGGCCGCCGCCGGACCAGACTGGGGGTGTCCCGGTCATCCTGTGGCGTACATTGACCCTGGGGCCCGCCGCTCAGAGGGTGAGCGACTGGTGGCTGCTTGGCTTGGCCTTGCTGGGGCTGATTGGGGCCGCTCGTCTCATAAAACAGACATCGTTCCCCTTGGCCATCTTGTTGTTACTCTACCTGGGGCTGCCCATGGGAATGACGCTGGCCCTGTTTAAACCAGCTTACCTCAAGTTCTTGCTGGTTGCCAGCCCTGCATTGTGTCTGCTACTGGCCGTGGGTCTGAGCTGGGTGGGCGCTGGGAGAGGGGTATCTCTTTGGGGATGGCTGGGTACCGGCCTGGTGGTGGCAGCAGCCTGGGGGCCATTAAGGCTGTATTACACAGACCCGGCGGTCGCCCGCGATGATTACCGGGGCATGGCTCGCTTCCTGGAGGCAGTCGCTGGACCTGAGGACGCTATCATTCTCAGCGCAGCTGGCCAGCAAGAAGTGTTTGGCTATTACTATCGAGGCGATACACCTGTATATCCGCTGCCACGCAGCCGCCCGCTCGACCAGGGAACCACCACATCCGAACTGGAGACGATTTTGTCGCGGTCACAGCGCATCTTTTCTCTTTACTGGGCAACCAATGAGAGTGACCCGGCCAGTGTCATCGAGGGCTGGCTAGATAGCCACGCCTTTAAGGCGACCGATTCTTGGGTGGGCAATGTACGCCTGGTCAGCTACGCTGCCCCGCTGCCGGCAGGTGACCTGCTACCGATCGACGTTCGCCTGGGCGCCCATGTGTCTCTTACAGGCTACCAGTTGCTTTACCCTGATCCCGCTAACCCCGGCGGGGACTTGGCTCGTGATGGAGATGGCGGAGGGACTGTGCCGGGCGAGATCGTGCAGACACAGCTGCGCTGGACAACGGACGCACCCCTTGGTGCCCGCTATGTGGTCTTTTTGCAGGCGCTCGACGCCGAGAACCACTTGGCCGGTCAGCGGGACGCGGAGCCATTGGTCTCGACTTTGGACTGGAGACCTGGTCAGCCGGTGCTTGACCGTCATGGTTTGCTCGTCGAGTTGGGGACGCCGCCTGGGGAGTATCGCGTCGTTGTGGGCCTGTACGATGCTAGCAACGGTCAGCGACTGCCCACTAGCGGCGGTGACTTTGTAGAGCTGGGGAGACTCACCGTCAAAAAACCGGCAGCGCCGCCGCCCACCGTGGCGTTGAACTACCAACACTCCGCCGGCGTCGAGTTCGGCTCGCTGCGCTTGCTTGGCTACGACCGCTACAAGCTCGGCCACGGCTACGACCCTGACACACCCTTGCAACCTGGTGACCCGGTGCATGTGGTCCTATACTGGCAAGCCCAAAACCGGCCCCAGCTAGATTGGCGCGTAGCATTGCAGCTGGCGCCCAGTGCCAACCCGGCTTTGCCGGTGGCTGAGGGAGCCTTCCCGGCCGCAGGCGTGGACTATCCAACCACTCGCTGGGAGCCAGGGGAAATAGTTCGAGCCCAGTTCGATCTGTTCCTGCCGTCTGATGCTCCGCTCGGAGAATATCGTGTGAATGTGCGTTTGCTGGATGAGACCGGGTTGCCAGGCGCGGAAGTGTTTGTCCTTCGCCCCATCTCCGTCAAGTGAGACACTGATGGGGTGCGTCCAAAACTGGGAAAGCCGGGGGCGAAATCCCTCAGGTTTGCCCTAATTCTATGGAATCTGGGGCGCGCCCTCTCTCATTATCCGGGCTTTCTCTTTGGCTTAGATTTATGCTATAATCCATTTAAATGAATGATCCATCCTCTCATGATGAAGTGACATTAGCCCGCACACTCACCGGCTTCAACGCGACGATGATTGGTTTGGGCGCGATGATTGGGGCCGGTGTC
Organism: Anaerolineales bacterium; assembly: GCA_020343875.1. Lineage (GTDB taxonomy): Bacteria > Chloroflexota > Anaerolineae > 4572-78 > NAK82. Next base: position 2,009,856 of record CP070811.1, read on the forward strand.
TTCGTGTTGACTGGCATCGCTGCCGGCGAAGCTGGCCCAGCCGCGATTATTGCCTTTGCCCTGAACGGAATCGTTACCACGTTTACCGCCTTCAGCTACGCCGAACTGGCCTCCACTATCCCTGAAGCGGGCGGCGGCTATGCTTTTGTCAAGCGCGCCTACCCTGGCGTAGTCGGTTTCATCTCGGGCTGGATGCTTTGGTTTGCCTACACCGTGGCCTGCAGCCTGTATGCCGTTGGCTTTGGCGGCTACTTTGTCGAGTTGTTGGAGAGCTATTTCCCCTATATATATCACACCGCAGTAGAGCTGGTAGGACATGGCAACGCCATTTCTATCATCACCTTTGCCATCACTGCCTTTTTTATCTCTCTCAACGTCCTGGGGGCTGACGTGACGGGCAAGGCCGAAAACGTGATTACTCTGGCCAAGGTTGTCGTGTTGGGCCTTTTTATTGCTTTCGGGGTGGCGGCCATGTTTCGCACCCCTGAACTGGTGCACACCAATTTCGTTCCCCTATTACCCAAGGGAGTGGGAGGCGTGGTGGTGGCCATGGGGCTGACCTTCATCGCCTTTGAGGGATACGACCTGATCGCCACTGTTAGCGAGGAGATCAAGAATCCCACCAAGGCTATCCCGATAGCCACCTTCGTGTCCTTGTGGGCGGCAGTCATTATTTACTTGCTCATCCTGTTGGTCTCTTTCGGCGCGGTGGACCCTACGGGGTTTACCGGTGTTTACAATAAGTTACCCGACCAGCTCCCTACCGAACTCAGTCCCCACGTACTTGATCCCGCCGACCCGGCCGTAAACACGGTCTGGGAGATATTGGGTACTTACAAGGAGACAGGCATCGTTCGGGCGGCGGAGAACTTTATGCCCAGTGTTGGCGTGCTCATAATTGTCTTCGGTGGCCTGCTTTCGACGATGTCGGCCTTAAATGCGACGGTGCTCGCTTCGTCGCGGGTGGCCTTCAGCATGGGCCGCGAGCGCATGTTGCCCTCTCGACTCGCCATCATCCACCCCATACGCCGCACCCCCCATGTCGCCGTGCTGGTGACCGGATTCATCCTGGTGGCTATGGCGGTGACATTGCCCATTGAGGTGGTGGGCTCGGGCGCCAGTCTGCTATTTTTGCTGTCGTTTGTGTTGGTGAATCTCTCCTTGATCTGGATCCGACGTAACGAGCCGGCCTTGAAGGGCTTCAAGACACCATTGTTCCCTCTATTGCCTATCTTGGGCGTGGTCAGCAACCTGGCGCTGGCTATCTACCAGTTCACCTTCCAGCCGATGGCGTGGTACGTCAGTTTGGCCTGGATCGGGATGGGACTGGTGATCTACTATGCCTACACCACCCGCGTGGAGGCGGCAGAGGCCCCGCCGGAAGCCCTGATTGTGCACGAGGAAGTCCTGGCCATGAAGGAATACTCGGTGTTGCTGCCGTTGGCTAATGAAAAGCAGGCCCACCAGCTGGCTATTTTGGGGGCTGCTATTGCTCAGGAGAAGGATGGTGAGGTATTGGCCCTGCATGTGGTGCGGCTGCCAGTCCAGCTTTCCTTGAGCGAAGCAAGGCATTTTCTGGCCTATGGCAAACCTTTGATGGAGGCGGTGATCCGGGAGGCACGCGCCTTCGACGTGCCGGTGCACACCATGATTCGGGTGGGTCGGCATATCGGCTCGGCAATCCTGGACACGGCCCAGAAACGAGACTCAAACCTGATCATTTTGGGCTGGCCAGGTTACACGCAGAGCCGGGACGTAGCTTTTGGGAATATCATTGACTTGCTGGCCAAGAATCCTCCGTGCGATATTGCTGTAGTTCGCTTCCGTCGTCGCGAGGCCCCGCATCGTATCCTGATCCCCACGGCGGGCGGCTTGCACACGGGGCTGGCGATTGATCTGGCGATTGCCCAGGCACGCCAGTATGAGCGTCAATATCCGGAACGGCATCCGACTATCACCCTGTTGTACATTACGCCCGAGGATGAAAACTCAGGCGCGATGGCGCGTGGTTATGAGTTGCTGCGCAGCCTGGCCGCTGGCTTCGATTATCCACTGGAGGCATTGGTGGTGACCGCCCCTGACGTGGTCACCGGTATCTTGCGCGAGGCCGAGGAGCACAACCTGGTGGTTATGGGGGCCACCGAGGAGCGGCTTTTCGAACAGCGGCTCTTCGGCTCCATCTCCCAGCGAGTAGCAAGCTCGTGCAGCAAAACAGTCATCATGGTCAAGCGCTACCGGGGGCCGGTCCGGTCATGGCTGCGACGTTTGCTCTTGCCGGGCAGTGTCGGCATCAAACAGGAGGGTGGCATTCTACCGCCAGGGGCATCCTGACTGCCAATCTCTCATCTTTTTGCCAAGATTAAACAGGCCGAAGGCTTAAGCCCTCGGCCTGTTTGTTGGCGGGATGTTCGCTGTGTACGACTACCGACCAGGAATGCAAAGGGTTTGACCAGCGTAGATGCGGTTCAGGTTGTAGATCCCATTGGCAGAGGCGATGGCCCATGCACTCACTCCATAGTGGCGGCCAAGGCTATACAGCGTCTGGCCATAGCTGACGCGGTGATAATCGGTGCAGCCTGGCCCCGGGCGAGGGTGCGGCTGTGGCTGTGGATGCGGATAAAGATCGGCTGGGATCCATAACGACTGGCCGGACCAGATGTGGTTGCAGTTGCGGAGCCCGTTTACGCGGCAGATGGTATAGGCATTCACACCGTACAGCCGGCCGATGGAGAATAGCGTTTCTCCGTGTCGTACGCGGTGCCAAAAGCCTCCCGCTTCAGGAAGCGCTGCGGAGCTTGCGGGCACCAGCACCAATTGTAGAAGCAGTACCAGTCCCAAGATCAACACGAGTTTACGCATAGATACCCTCCTTTTAGGACACGACCGACGCTCCCCGACGCCAGTCGGCCATTGTGCCGCGGCCTGGGGACCGCTCCTACCCCAGGCCTTCGAATAGATACGCGTCATGTATATTATATTCTGGTTCTGTGATAGTTGCAATAGTTATTCGACATAACTATCTAAAGTTTGTTACCATAAAATAAGTAACCTGGGCCTACTGGTACCAAAAGCCTAGATATTATGCACCACTTGCCCCGGCTGGGCCGGGACTGCGTTGTCTGGAGAG
>CP070811.1:2013082-2021183 GCA_020343875.1 Anaerolineales bacterium
AGAGCCGGGGGAGGGTGGGCCGTGCCTCTGTGCCCACGCTCCCCCTGGCAATCCTTACTGGCTGAGCATAGCGCTCGAGGCGCTGGGTTTTACCATCAGATAACCGGTCATCTCCAGGTGGAGCGCAGAGCAGAACTCAGAGCAGTAGTAGCTGAAGACCCCAGGTTGGTCGGCGTCGAATTCAATGGTTACTGCTTCTCCTGCCTCAATGCTGACGTTGATGTTGTAGCCGGGGATAGAGAAGCCGTGGGTGGCGTCATACGCGCGTTCAATGTTGGTGATATGCCAGACGACGTGATCACCCTCTTCGATCTCAACGTGCTCAGGCGTGAAGTGAGAGCGTACGGCGGTCATAAAGATTTCCACTTGATTGCCGTTGCGGACCACTTTCTCCTCGCCGGGCTGCACGGCATTCTGAGACATTGATTGGGTTTGCGGATCCCAGCCGATTTCGGGATAGACTTCCCAGGGGCTGAGTTTGTCGTACTTGATCATCTGGGCGTAGTGCGGCTCGCCAATCCCGATGGGCATGTCGTACAGCAATTGCATAGATTCGCCGGTGTTATCAATGTCAATCAGCTGGAAGTTTTGCGGCAGGAGCGGCCCCACATTGGCGAAACGGTCGATGGCCCATTTGTTCATAGCCACCAGGTATTTGCCATCTGGGCTGACCGTGTCGCCTTCGGCTGCCAGCAGGTGGCCGATGTTGTAGTGCACGCTGATTTTGCTGACTAGTTGCCAGGGCTCTTCGGGGTGCAGATCCGAAAAATCACCGCCCAGGGTCCAGCGGGCCACGGCGCTATCCAGGAATAGACTGGTGTAGGCGTACCCCTGGTCATCAAATTGGGTGTGCAGCGGCCCCAGGCCGAGCTCGACCTGGACTTCCTTGACGTCATCCAGGGCCAGCACCGGCACGCCGTAGTCGTCGGTGTCCCACTGTCCGGTTTCGATGGTGTTCACGATTTTGTCGAAGCTGTAGACGGTCACATGGGGGTCCAACTTACCGGAAACGACTAAAAACTTGCCGTCGGGGGTGATATCTACCCCGTGGGGGCTTTTAGGCTCGGGCGTCAGGTAGAGGATACCCTCGTCAACGGCTGTTTGCAGGTCGATGACCGCAAACCCGTTGACGTCTATAGTCTTGCCGGCAACAAACGTTTCCTCGGCCTTTTTCAGGTTGATGATATGCATGTAGTCGGTGTCGCCCTGCGAAGCGCCAGCTTCAAAGGGAGGATTGCCCTCTTCCACACCGCCCGTGGCTCTCTCCGCGTTGAAGGAGTTGCAGAAGACCCAGCCCTCGCTGGCCAGTTTGCCTGCGTCGCAGATGTCTTGCCAGTAGGGAGGCAGCTCGATGGCGAAAGAGTTGTCGGCTTCCAATCGCCCAGTCTGGCGGTTGAACTTCCAGAAGGTGACCATGCCCCGGTACTCTTCATTGTAATCCTCGATTGGGGCATATTCCCAGCCCAGAGGAGCCGCATATTGGCCGCCTTCAATAACGTATTCGGTGTTGGGAGTCACCATAGTGCCGCCATGGTCGTTTAAGGCAACCGGGTTTTTGAGGATCTGCTTGGTTTCAAAATCACGCAGGTCGATTACGGCTACCCGGGCATTGGCCTTGTCGTTGATAAAGACGTATTGCCCGTCGTAATCACCCTCGGCCTCGCTCAAGGCTGGGTGGTGGGTGTCGGCCCAGCGGATTTCATGGCCGTTGACGTCGCCTTGCTCCAAGACGTCGTTACCCACGCCGTAGCCCCATCCCTGCCAGGGTTCTGGGGTAAAGACGCCCACCACTTTCAGCAGGCGCATGCTTGGCACCCCGATTATCAGGAGCTGACCCGAGTGGCCGCCCGAAGAGAAGATGAGATATTCGTCGTGGATGCCGGTGGGCAGATAGGTTTTTAGCGCAGCGGTGATGTCATCGGGGCCGAGACCGCGCGCCTGGGCAATATCGGCCGCCTCCTGGCTGAGGCCGCTGGCGCCAGTGCCGACTGCCTCACCGGCTGCGCCTGGAGTGGGCTCTTGTGACGGCCTGCTAACCAGGGAGCAGCCGGCCACAATCACCATTGTCAGTATACCAAGTACTAAGGTTTTTCGTTTCACAGTCATTCCTCCCTGACGATTGAATGTCTTTGGTCGCTTGCTTGCCGGGACCTGATATGAAGCTTGGGTTTGGTGCCCCTGCTTTACACGTTTGTGCGCTGGCTGCTCCCCCCTTTCTTTTTCTTTTTAAAAATGATTTCATAAGTCAGGCTGATGGCGAGCGTGGGACAGATTTCCTGACAGGTGCCCGTGTATTCACAGGCTTCCGGGGCACTGACAACTGCAATGTGATCAACCATCGCCAGCACACTGTTAGGGCATAGCTTCACGCATAATTCGCAGCCAATACATTTGGCAGGATCTATTTGGGGCAAGAAGTCTAAGCTCATAATCCCCGCGCCTGAGATCTTACGTGTGGATCAAATCCAGTCTAGCATTTTTGCCTGCGGATGTATGTGACTTTTGTCTCATCGCATCCGGGGGCATGGTCAGCCAGCGCCACCGGCCTTGGGGCCTGGCAGTTCGCACGCCTGACTGGTGTGCTGAGAGGTAGCCACGCTGGTGGAGGGTGGGAGGAGGCCTGCTGGTTAGGCCGTTTGACAAAGGCGTTGAGCGGAGTGATAATAAGCTTGGTCATAGCAAGAGGAGGATGCCGCCATGCCAGTTGCGGTGAATGCCGACACGCTTTCGCTGTTACGATCGGTGCCTTATTTTCGACCGCTGGACGAAAGGGACCTGGAGCTGGTAGCCCAGGAAGTGGCCGTGCGCAGCTATGCGGTGGGGGCTATGGTTTTCCTGGAGGGGGAGGCAGGCGCCGGCTTGCATCTGGTTGCAGAGGGGCTGTGCAAAGTGTATCGCCTCTCCGTAGACGGCCGGGAACAGGTGCTGGCCGTTTTGGGCCCGGGCGATTCCTGCAACGAGGTGCCGGCGGTAGATGGCGGCCCCAACCCGGCCAGCCTGGTTTCCATCGAGCACTCAACTTTGTGGGTTCTGCCCGGAGAGGCGCTGAGCCGTCTGCGCCAAGGTTGCCCCTCGCTAGATGACATCATTATCAACAGCCTGGCTATGCGCTGCCGCCAGTTGGTACAGCGTGTCTACAACCTTTCCTTCTTATCTGTTACAGGTCGCCTGGCGGCTTTCTTATTGCAGCAGGTTGATGAGTCGAGCCAGCTAAACCGCCAGCAATGGACTCAGGATGAAATTGCGGCCCACCTGGGAACGGTGCGCGAGATGGTAAGTCGGGCCTTCAGAGATTTGCAGGAGGCAGAGTTGATTGCCATTCAGCGTCATCGGATTGAGATTTTGGATCGGGTGGGACTGGAAGAACTTACCTGACCGCTTCCTCACTGGCGAATTTCCTCTCAAATTACCTTTGACAAAGTGCCAGCCAGACAGGCGCTATATCTTGTAGTGTCTTCCGATAAACCTACAGGATGTAGTGGTTGACTGGCGCTGGTTACGATTCACCTCGCTTTGGGATTTGGGTAATCTGACCAAATGTGGTAAAATATGCTGCGGTATGCTGTCTTGATGAGATAGGAGAATTGAAGTGGCCAATCAAGTGACTTCCCATTACGAGGCAGAGGATATTCAAGTCTTAGAGGGGTTGGAGGCAGTCCGCCGCCGGCCGGGTATGTACGTAGGCGGCACGGACATCAAAGCCCTGCACCACCTCATCTACGAAGTCGTTGATAACTCGATTGACGAAGCGCTGGCTGGCGCTTGCGATTACATTCAAATCGTCATCCATCCCGACCAGAGCGTGACCGTGGTAGACAACGGGCGGGGCATTCCGGTAGCGCCTCACCCGGAGAAGAAGATTTCCACTTTGGAGCTGGTCATGACTACCCTGCACGCTGGTGGCAAGTTCGACGGCGGTGGCTACAAGGTATCGGGCGGCTTGCACGGCGTGGGTGTGTCGGCGGTGAATGCCCTGAGCGAGTGGATGGAGGTAGAGGTCAAGCGCGACGGGAAAGTTTATCGCCAGCGATATCAGCGGGGCAAGCCCAGCCGCTCGGTGGAAGTCGTGGCCACCCTGCCCAAGAAACGCGCCGACGAAAGGGGCACCAAAACCACCTTCCGCTTCGACCCTGCCATCTTTAAAGAGGTGGATGGCTATCGCTATGAGACGCTGGTGCAACGCTTGCGCGAGATGGCTTTTGTCACTAAGGGGGTCACCATCCACTTCCTCGACGAACGCCAAGTGCCATCGCGCGAGATGACTTTCTATTTTGAGGGCGGCATCACCTCGTTTGTACGTTACCTCAACCGAAATCGAGGGGTGCTACACCCCGTGGTGTATGTGGAGAAGGAGATAAACGGGGTTGGCGTCGAGGTAGCCGTCCAGTACAGCGATGCCTACGCCGAGAGCGTCTACAGCTTCGCCAACACCATCCACACGATTGACGGCGGGACCCACCTGACTGGCCTGCGCTCAGCCCTGACCCGGACCATCAACGACTACGCGCGTAAGCAGAGTCTGCTGAAAGAGAACGAGCAGAACTTCAGCGGCGAGGATACTCGCGAGGGACTGACGGCCATCGTCTCCATCAAGCACCGCGACCCACAGTTCGAAAGCCAGACCAAGGTCAAGCTGATGAATGCCGAAGTGAAGAGCCAGGTGGAGGCGGTGGTGGGGGACAGTTTCGGGACCTTCCTGGAGGAAAACCCGCGCCAGGCCAAGATGGTGATCCAAAAATGTCTCACTTCGTCTCGAGCCCGAGCGGCGGCGCGTCAGGCGCGGGACCTGGTCATCCGCAAGAGCGCCCTGGAGAGCATGACGTTGCCCGGCAAGCTGGCCGACTGCGCGGAGCGCGACCCCAACCAGGCCGAAATCTACATCGTGGAGGGCGACAGCGCCGGCGGCAGTGCCAAGCAAGGCCGTGACCGCCGCTTCCAGGCCATTTTGCCCCTGCGGGGCAAGATCCTGAACACCGAGCGAGCCCGGCTGGACAAGATTTTGAACAACAACGAGGTGAAGGCGCTCATCACGGCTCTGGGCACCGGCATTGGGGATGATTTCAGCCTGGACGGGCTGCGTTACGGGCGCATCATCGTCATGTGCGACGCCGACGTGGACGGGGCGCACATCCGCACCTTGCTGCTGACCTTCTTCTTCCGCTACATGCAGCCCCTCATCGAGGCCGGTCACCTGTACATCGCCCAGCCGCCGCTGTATCGCCTTCAGCATAAGAAGCAGATACACTACGCCTACACCGAAGAGGACAAAAATGCCCTGCTCAAGAAGTTGAACGGTTCCAGCGTCGGCATCCAGCGCTATAAGGGCCTGGGCGAGATGAACCCGGAGCAGTTGTGGGAGACAACCATGGACCCCGAGAACCGGACCCTGCTACAGGTGACCATCGAGGACGCCTCCGCGGCCGACCGGACCTTCGACATGCTGATGGGCAGCGCGGTGCCCCCTCGCAAGCGCTTCATCCAAACCCACGCCAAGAACGTGCGGAATCTGGACGTGTGATGATGCACTGGTTGAAGGGAACGAGGCGTGGATATTCAGATTGATCCACACACTCTGGAACGCGCTGAGGAGCGTGGAACGGGCGAAGAAGAAATCAGAGATGTGATCAATGACGGATTTTCCATCCCCGCCAAGTATGGCCGCTTAGGGAAAGCCAAAACCTATGAATTTAAGCAGAAACGGCACAACATCTACTATGAGCAGAAGAGGGTCGAGGTGATATATATTTTGACGGAAGAGCTCGCAGTCACGGTGACGGTCTATGTATTTTATGGGGAGTGGGAGGGCGAAGATGCAGATTCTATATAACGCTAAGACCGACTTGCTTTACATCCGCCTGGACGACCGGAAGCAGGAAGTGATAAACAAACGACTCGCTGAGGATGTTGTGCTGGATATGGGCAGAGGAGACAAGATTATAGGTATCGAGATTCTTGATGCCTCCAAACGACTCAACCTTAAGCAGTTATTACCTGTGGAGTACGAGCTTTCATCGAAGGCGGTGGCATAGGATGGAAATTTGCGACAGTGGCCACCCCCGAGGAGGCGGAACGCTGCGGCGACTTGATGGGCCCCGTCATTCGCCCTGCCCTGCGCGACGGAAAGGGGCTGTATGAGCGGCCAAACTTGGATGTTTCGGCATGGTCGTGTATAATCTTGGCATGTTGTTGAGGTTGGCCGAGATACAAAACTGAAACCCCCCCGCCGATGTGGAGGAATCCCATGGTCCCCAGGATCGGGTGCGACGCATTTCTTGAGGGACAGTGAAGAAGAGCAGTCTGGCGCGATGGCGCTGGCTGCTTTTGCTTTTTGTGGGGAGGGGAGTCTGTATAGGGTTTCCTAGCTGCTCACTTTTCATCTTGAACTTGCGGTTTGTTTTCCTTAATCTGATATCGATCTACGTTCATACAGCGAAATGATAGAAGACTACCTCAAATGCTTTTCCAAACTCCGCACTGATACCAGCCCAACCCGTTGGCAGGCAACCACCAACTATCGTGCTCCTTACAAACCTTTTCTGCTCCTCGCTGTCATGGACCTGATCGCGCAAGGCATCATCCAAACCAACTTCATTGAATTCAGCGCCGACTTGATCGACATTTTCGATCTTTATTGGGACAGGGTTATGGGCCAGGAGAAAGCTAGCAATCCGGTGCTGCCTTTTTTCCATCTGCACCGAGATCGCTTCTGGCACTTGGTGCCAGTGCCGGGTAAGGAACAGGTGCTGGCCGACATGCCACAAATTCGCTCAATCGGTCCATTGCGCCAGCTTGTACTAGGCGTTACGCTGGACGGTGCATTGTTCGAGATGTTGCTGGATAAGGGATCACGCGATGATTTGCGGCGCGTATTGATAGAGACTTATTTTGCGCCGGAAGTGCGCCCAAAGCTGGTTGAGCTGGGGCAGATTAGCGCTCAATCATTCCAGTACAGTCTTGAACTACTCGGGCGCTCAAAGAGGCGCTTCAAGCTAAGGGAATCGCGAGAGGGGCGGGACCGCTATCATACCGTCTCACGTTCTACAGCATTTCGGCGCGTGGTAGTGAAAGCTTATGATTTCACCTGTGCCATGTGCAGAATCCGCGTTTTTGCACCAGAAGGGCAGGCGGCAGTTGTGGCAGCCCATATTGTACCTTGGAGCGAGAGCTACAACGACGATCCGAGGAATGGTATGGCATTGTGCCGCTTACACCATTGGACTCTCGATCAAGGGCTAGTCAGCGTGACTCCCGACTACTGGATTGAGGTGTCTCCTGTCGTCCCCACTGACGAGGAAGGAGCCAAGCCTTTGCTGTCGCTGACCGGGTGCGCGCTGCTCCTGCCAGCCGAACGCACTCTTTGGCCAGCCCATAAGGCACTCAAATGGCATTGGAAGAACGTCTTTTGCGCCGAAGCCCCAACGCATCTGTGGTGAGGCGAGCAGCAACCAGGTTGGATTGAGGCACGAAACCCAGCCAAACCGAGGCAATCGTCGGGCCATTCGTTCTTACCCAATGAAGTACTCCCTTCAGGCACCGTAACTGTGCTTACGTGGCCTGAATTGACCACGGCCGACGGCCACGTACCGTTGGGGCGCAGCAAATGTTTGCGCGCAAACATTTAGGCGGGATATCAGGTTTGCTAAAGCCGATTCCCATAAGCTAGTATCATCTGACTTGGGCCGAGAAGGGGAAGACAAGGAGACCTATTGGGAACCGAGGAACCTGCAGAGTATTTGGGGAATACACAGATTCTGTTGGCCTTTGATAGCCAATACGAGTACAATAAACCACCCAAGAATCAGGATTGTACAGAGGTAGATGAATTGGGGAGCTTGGCGACCGTGCTTTTTGGAAGAATTTTCTTGAACAAACTTGCTAGTACTTTGTCAACGGTGATTTGACGGGTAGACTCCAAGGCCATGCGTGTTAATATCACCTGCCAGTTTAGCCTTGACAAAGCACTAAGTACAAGCAAAAAAGTTGTGTAAGGTGTATACTGATGGGGAGGAGGTGAAGATGAAAGCGATCACACTCTTCCCGTTGAGCGCTGAAAGGGTGGCGGAGCTAGACCACCTATATCAGACAACCAAAGATGTACGAG
>CP070811.1:2021283-2024584 GCA_020343875.1 Anaerolineales bacterium
CGAGACGGAGTACGCGGATGAGGCCACCGCCGTCAATATGCTACGCCGTGCGCTGGAGGAGCCCATGCGAGGCATCGCCCGCAACGCGGGCATGGACGGCGCGGTGGTGGTCCAGGAAGTGCGTCGCCGCCAGACGGAAAAGAAGAGCACTCGCTTGGGCTACGATGTGATGTCAGGTGAATACCGGGATATGGTCAAGGCCGGTATCATCGACCCGGCCAAGGTGACGCGGGGTGCGTTGGAGAACGCGGCTTCCATCGCGGCTATGATCCTGACCACCGAAGCGCTCATCACCGATATCCCGAAACCGGAAAAAGCCCCCGCAACACCGCCGATGCCCGACTATTAGAAGAGCTGTCCGAAACTCTGAGCTGACGCGCTCTGATCATCGGCGGACGAACAAGTCGGGTGGCAATCTCCTGCCACCCGACTTTCACCTGCCACTTTGTGCCATCTGATCAGGGAAAGCGCCTCCAACCATGGGCGCCAGTCAGGCCAGGGCCGGATGACAGGCGTCCTTTTCTTTTGCGTGACCTGGTTGCATGGTATACTGGGGTAGGAGTAGAAATCCATGCTTGACCAAATTGCGCGCCTGTTCAGCACACCCTTATGGTGGAGTTACGTCCTCCGCATCGTCCTCTTCTACGCCCTGGCCTGGCTCATCCACCGCCTGGCTGGTCCCATAGCGGGTCGCATCGTGCTCTTGAGTCACGTTGCCCCTGAGACCGATCGGGCACGCCCGGAGCGGTCCGCAACCTTACAGAGCCTGATTGCCAGCGCCCTCAGCTTTGCAGCTTTCGCGATTGCCACCCTGGTGAGCGTAGGACAGTTTGTGCCTCTGAACACCCTGGTCTGGATAATAGGGCTCTTCAGTGCAGCCTTCGGCCTGGGCGCCCGACCACTCATAAGTGACTTCTTGACCGGTGTCAGCTTCATCTTCGAAGATACCTTCGCCGAGGGAGAGAAAGTGGAAATTTTGGGCGTAGAGGGCGTGGTCGAGGTGGTGAGTCTTCGCACCACTATGGTACGTGGTTCCACTGGCGAGCTCTACATTGTGCCCAATGGCGAAGTACGAGTGGTGCGCAACTTCAGCCGGGGACGCTTCTCCATTGCCGACATCAAGCTCAAGATTGTCGCCAGCGACTTGGGCCGCGCCTTGTCCTTACTAGAGGAACTGGGGCGAGAAGCAGTTGCCCTGCTACCCAATCTCCTGGAGCCTTGGCAGGTAATCAGCGAGTCGGGCGTGATTGGACATCAGACCGAGCTGAGGCTGGTGGCCAAAGCCCGATTCGGCATGGCAGCAGAGATGCGTCCCCGCCTGCTGACTCTGGTGCAGGAACGCCTGTCCGACGCAGGTATCACCCTGGCTGATTGATGCCCAGGCCTGGCAAATCAGGCACGACCCATTTGGGCAACCCCGGATGCATTCAGGCCGGGCCCCAACGGCGTACCAGCCACTTTTTCAGTTCCAGTGCCCAGAAGACGCCTGTACTCAGGACCAAGCTGAGAATCAGGGTATCCAGGGGAAGGGCTTGCGTCTCGAAGATCTCCTGCAGGAACGGGACGTAGACCACCAATAGTTGCAAGAGAAGGGTCAAAGCCACTGTCCCCAACATAGCTTTGTTGGACAGCAGGCCGATGGAGAACAGCGAGTCCCGGTCTGAGCGCAGTGCCAGGGCATTGCCCAGCTGAGATAAGGTGAGGGTGATGAAAACCATGGTCTGCCAGCCTGGATGCCCATTACCCCAACCCCAGAAACCGATACCCAGGGAGATCAGGGCCATCAAAAGGCCTACCCAAAGGATGTCTTGGCCCAGACCTCGACCGAAGATGCTCTCTTGAGGCCGATGGGGAGGCCGGCGCATCGTATCCCGCTCGGCCGGTTCAATGGTCATAGCCAGGCCAGGCAAGCCGTCGGTCACCAGGTTGACCCACAAAATCTGCAAAGGGAGCAAAGGTAGGGGCATACCCAGAAAAGGGGCCAAGAGCATCACCAAAATCTCACCCGCATTGGAGGTCATGGTGTATTTGATGAACTTGCGGATGTTGTCATAGATGATCCGCCCCTCCTCCACAGCAGCCACGATGGTCGCAAAATTGTCGTCCAACAGCACCATGTCGGCCGCTTCCTTAGCCACATCGGTGCCGGTGATGCCCATAGCTACTCCAATGTCCGCTCTCTTGAGAGCTGGGGCGTCGTTGACCCCATCCCCCGTCATTGCCACGATGTGACCCTGATCCTGCAAGGCTTGCACGATCTTGAGTTTATGTTCGGGCGAAGTGCGCGCATAGACCGATACGACTTGAACCTGGTCCTGCAGTTCCTGGACCGACATGCCGGCCAACTCCCGCCCTGTCAGACTGCGCTCGTTACTGGCAATATTGAGTTCACGGGCAACGTGCTGGGCCGTTAGCGGGTGATCGCCCGTAATCATAACCGGGCGGATACCAGCCATCTTAGAGGTAGCCACGGCCTCCTTCACCTCAGCACGCGGAGGGTCCATCATACCAATCAAGCCCACAAAGGTCATCTCACGTTCAAGCTCGGCTTCATTTGCCTCCTCAGGCTGATCAGGCAAGGGACGAAAGGCCACACCCAGCACGCGCTGCCCTTCCTGGGCCAGTCGGTCATGAGCGACCTGGATGCGCTGGCGCAATTCATCTGTCAGCGCGACAGCCTCATTCCCTGCCCACACCTGGCTACTAATTTCAATCAAGCCGTCTAGCGAGCCTTTGCAGAAGGCCACACAATACGCATCACGCCATGGAACATCCGTCTGATCGGGAGAGACATTGGTTTTGTGCACTGTGGTCATGCGCTTGCGCTCGGAGGTGAAGGGAATCTCGGCACACCGCGGCCAGCGCTGGTCCAGTTCAGGTCTCACAAAGCCAAGCCGGGCAGCGGCCAAGACCAACGCCCCCTCGGTGGGATCTCCGATGACCCGATACCGGTCGCCATCTACATCGGCCAAGTCCAGGCTGGCGTCATTACATAAGGCAGCAGCCCTCATCAATAGCCCCAAACTGCGCACCTGGGGCCTGGCTGCCGGCCTCAGTTCGGCATCCAACACGGGGACTTGCTTGCGCACCAGTGTCTCAATGGCTTGCCTCTCGCCCATCACGTCCAATACAGTGACGGTCATCAGGTTCTCGGTAAGGGTACCGGTCTTGTCGGAACAGATCACCGTGACCGAGCCCAAGGTCTCCACAGCTGGCAGCTTGCGGATAAGAGCCCGGCGCTTAAGCATGCGTTGAGCGCCCAAGGCCAGGCCGATGGTAACCACAGCCGGTAATCCTTCCG
>CP070811.1:2024684-2034715 GCA_020343875.1 Anaerolineales bacterium
ATGTCATTGCGACGACCGGAGGGAGGAAGCGTAAGTGCCCCGAAGGGGTGCAATCTCCGGGCAGCATAGGAGGGGATTGCTTCGTCGTTCCTCCTCGCAATGACAGACTTGTTTCTGCCTTTACGCATACCGCTATCCGACCTTATGGCCCTTCTCGCAATGACGAAGAAAGACTCGCTTGCGTTTGTCAAGCGACTATGCAACAGCCCTGCCCAGGCACATAGGAGGAGCAATAGACTGATTATGCCATTTCCTTTTTACCGTGGCGACCTCCCCTGGCTTACCACAAAACAGATGATCGAAGTAGATCGGGCCATGATCGAGGGCTACCGGATCGAGTTGATGCAGATGATGGAGAACGCCGGGCGTGCCCTGGCTCACCTGGCCCGTGAGCGTTTCCTGGATGGCGACCCGCGGGGTAGGCAGGTGGTTGTGCTGGCAGGGGCCGGCGGCAACGGTGGCGGGGCGCTGGTGTGCGCCCGGCGCCTGCATAACTACGGTGCCCAGGTGCAGGTCTACCTGACCCGGCCTGACGCCGACCTCACGCCTGTACCGGGCCATCAACTGGACATCCTGCACCGCATGGGTGTGCCGGTGGCCCTGGCGCAGGCCATGGCCGGCGCCCCCGCCCCCGACCTGGTCGTGGACGGGCTGATCGGCTACAGCCTGAAGGGTGCCCCGCGTGGGGCGGCGGCCGACCTGATCCGCTGGGCCAACCAGGCCGGGGCGCCCATATTGGCCCTGGATGCTCCTTCTGGGGTTGACACCACCAGCGGAACTGTCTTCGACCCGGCCATTCAAGCCACGGCCACGATGACCCTGGCTCTGCCCAAAGCAGGGCTGCGAGCGGCTGGCGTGGCGGCACGCGTCGGCGAGCTCTATCTGGCCGATATCAGCGTTCCCCCCCAACTGTATGCCGAACCCGCCTTGGCCCTCCAGGTGGGGCACATCTTTAGCGCCAGTGACATCCTCCGGCTGCTTTAGCCCGAGAGGCACCAGGCCTTACGTCTGGACAATCGGTAGGGTGATCATAGCATGGGGTACGATCAGCACATCCAGGTCGGCCCGGCCCAGCCTGTCCCTGGCAATCAAGAAGGCTTCGTTCATGTCGGCGGCTGGGATCATGTGCAAATCGCGCACGATGTGGGGAGACTTCGAACCAGCCATGATGACGTGGTTCTCTGACAGCACCTTGGCCATGAAAAAAGCCCGCTGTGCGCCGGGCGGATAGCCTTTCTGGCGCAGCTCAGCCTGCAACGAGGACATATCGGCCGCCCTTCTCATGATTTGATAGTAGTGCTGCTCGCCCGCCCCCTGGCCAGCCCCCTCAGGACACGGGGCGGGTACAATGATGCAGCCGCCAGGTTTGACCACCGGCGTGGGCGCGAAGAAGAGATAGCTGGCTGCGCGAGAAGCCTGATAGATGTTCTGATCCTTGGGGAAACCTACCCCGGCTACGGCCACGTCGTATTGATGGGGGATAGGCACTTCGTACAGGTTCCTGGCCACGCCCACCAGCTTTAGAAAGGCCGCGCTGGGCTCACCGGCGCAGGTGGCCACCACCCGCTTTTGGTCATCCTGGACCACGTTCAAAATGAAGCGCAGGCCAGCTCGCTGTGCTGCCTCGGTGACTGCCTCGTGGAAGGGGTTGCCATCAATCCGCCCCAGGCGTGTGCCAGGATGCTCCAACATGTGAGGGCCGTGGGTGGAGGCAATAAAATCCCTGCCGCCGGCGCCAATCGCCAGCGTCTTGCGCCCGCCCGAGTAGCCGGCCATTTGGTGGGGCTCGACGGTGCCTGTGGCGATGGTCAGGTCCGCCTGGTAGGCGATACGATTGACCGATATGGGGATCCCCGACTGGGTCGTGCCCACATCAACCAGCCCGGCGGGGTTTTGCGGTTCGTGGTCTACCACTCGGTAGCGATTGACTACTGCTTGACCCAGCTTGGCCGCTTTTTCAGCTGGCCTGCTGGCTCGATGCATGCCGGTGCCGCACAGCAGCGTGATATCCTCATCCCGCACACCGGCTGCCTCCAATTCGCGCAACAGGTGCGGCACCAGCAAGTGGTCAGGCACGGCCCGGGTCATATCCGTGAAGACGATGCATATCTTGTGCCCGGGTTTGGCCAATTCTCGCAAGGGTGGGCTGCCCACCGGTTGGGCTAGAGCTTGTTGGACAGCCTCGCCTATCTGGCTCAGGGGGGGCAGGGGCTTGGACTCGGCCAGCCGGCCTCGCATGCCGGGCGGCAACTCGAACTTGACTTGGCCCTTTCCGAATGGAACGCTGACCATGCTCATGCCTACCCAGCCTGCAGAGTGCGTGGGTTGGGGGATACGGCCGCCGCACACGGCGGCAGTCCTTGGCTGGCAGGTTCGACTGATGGTGGAGGGCCAGGCGGCTTAGCCAGCGGCCAGCACCACCCGAAACCCGTAACTGCCGCGCGAGTCTTCTGTGTAGCCACTGTCACGGTATGCACACCGCACCCGCCTGGCAGTGCTGTAGTAGGCGCCACTCCGCAACACGCGCTTGCCGAACGCCTGGGGGTCTTCCCGGCCATCCTTGGCATCGTACGGATAGGGCTTGTATAGACTTCCCGTCCACTCCCACACGTTGCCGGCCATATCCAGTATACCGTAAGGGCTGGCTCCCTCGGGAAAGGCGTGCGCTGGGGTTGTTTCCTCCAGGCGGCTCTCCTTGGAATTGCAGCAGGCGGGGTCCCACGCATCTCCCCACGGATAAATCCGGCCCTCGGATCCACGGGCCGCCTTCTCCCACTCAGCTTCGCTGGGCAGGCGGTAGGTCCGGCCCTGCTTCTTACTCAGCCACTTACAATAGGCCAGGGCGTCGTACCAGGAGACATAGGCCACAGGGTAGTCTTCCTTGCCCTCGGGCAGTTTCCCATCCACCCAATAGTACGGCGCCGGGTGGCCGCTGGCCTTCACAAAAGCTGCGTATTGAGCGTGAGTGATGGGCGTCTTGGCCATACGGTAATCGGGCAGGTACACCCCATGCTGGGGATATTCTGCCTCGTAGGCCATCTGATCCCGCTCGGGTTGGCTGCCCATCAAGAACTCGCCGGCGGGGATGAGGATTAGCTCCGGCTGGATGGGTAGCGGGGCCCGCTTGGGAATTACCCGCTTCGGCCTCCGCTCCAGGGCAGGTTCCTTGACCTTCTCGGGCAGGCTGACCGGGGCCGGGGGCGGCTCGGCCGGTGGTGGGGTGCGTACAGGGGCCTCCCGCGCTGGCCTCCGCGGTGGGGCAGGTGGCTTGACCTTCTCGGGCGGGCTGACCGGGGCCGGGCGTGGCTCGGCGGGCGGTGGGGTGCGCACCGGGGTCTCCCGGGCTGGCCTCCGCGGTGGGGCAGGTGGCTTGACCTGCTCGGGTCGGCTGACCGGGGCTGGCCGCGGCTCGACGGGTGGCGGGGTGCGTGCGGGGGCTTCCCGCTCGGGTCTTGGCTCGCGGCGGGGTTCCCTGGGCGGGACTGGCCTTGGCTCTATCACTTCTACGGGTGTTTCAATCCGGGCCGGCGCACGGGGCTGCTCCTCGATGACCCGGGCCGGAACAGAGGCGGGCCTGCCTCGGGCGCTGGATACCACTCTATCGGGCAAGCCCATAAACAGCGCCGCCGCTCCCCATTCCACGCCGTTGGGCACCGCCAGCTTGACCACCTTGCGCGCCTCGGCCACTGCCGCGTCGACGGGTATCCCCAGAGCCAGGGCTCGATAGAAGGCCCGGAACAGCTCAACCGCTGCCTGGTCGGTCATCTCGTACGGCATGGTCAGCACCGCCGGAATACCCTGCTGCACCAGGTGGGCGGCGGTGCTGGTGAAGACGCTGCGCAGCGAAGCGCCCCCTGCCAGGCTGGCCCCCCGCGCCCCGGCTCGGGCACTCAGCAGCGCTACCCCTAAGGAAGGGTGATCGGCCAGCGTGCGGGCCAGGTCGGCCGGGTTCAGCGGGCGCATCTCGCCCTCTTCACGGGGCGGGGTCTTGGAGCCCTTGTCCCCGGGCTGAGCCCCTTTGGGGCCTGCCGGGGAAAAACCGCCCTGGCTGAGCAGGTGGAAAACGTGCCAGGTGCCGCCTTGTTTGGCCTGCTGCACATGGTGCCAGGTTGGGCCCTCCAACCAGGTTAGCTGCACCAGTCCCTGCGCCTGCAGGCTTTGCAGGGCTGTCTCCAGGGGCTCCTTCTGGCGGGCTAGTTCCTCGGGTTCCGCATGCCCGGGGTCGGCGATCATGGCCAGGATGTGCAGCGGCGCGCCCAGGCTCGGGGGGGAGACAGCCCCGGGCAAACCCAGGCACCGCACCAACGACGCGCTGCGGGCCAGGCAGACGTACTCACCCTGGCGCTGGTCGTATAAATACTCCCAGGGCAGGGCCGCCAGCTCCGATGGCTGGAAACGTAGTTTCAAGCTAAGGCCCTTGTTTTCCTGCCGGGCTTGCTGCAGGCTTTGCTCGTAGCAACGGCGTATCTCTGCGTTGAAGAGGGCTTCGAACAGATCCCGGCCGAAATCCCGCACCACCAGTTCTTCGGGGAAAGCCAGCTGGGGCCCTCCACCGGAGCCAAGTAAGGCATTCTGCACCACCACCAGGCGTTTTTCCAGGGCCGACGCTTCGTACGGGAAACGCATGGTCCCGCGGGCTTCACCCCGGGGTGCCTGGGTGACGGTCACCGGGTAATCGCGCCCGTGGCTAGGCCCGATTTCAAGCTCAAAGTCAAGATAGGTTGTATACACTTCTTTCATGATTCTTGGCCACATCCTGGAATTGTGAATTGGGGACACTGGCTCCCGAGTTCCCATTGTAGCACATAAAGTCGTCTTGGACCAAAGCCGCCTGTCCCACAGTGTGGGGCCTGTCCCACAGTGTGGGGCCTGTCCCACAGTGTGGGGCCTGTCCCAAACCATGGGACATGGACAGTGGCGACTCTGCACCCAAGCCAGGGTTTCCTGGGAAGCTCCTCATTGGCCGCTCTGAAGCCAATCCACCCGGCTTGATCCGTCTCTCCTCGGATATGATTGCCAAGCCTATGGGTTGGACCCGATAAAACCATGAGAACATTTCCCGCGTCCTATTTGGAGAAAAGGGACCTGTGTAGTATACTAATCTTATTTATGATAGTTCGGATAGAGGCCGGGCCACGGCCCTCGAGTTTCACCAAATAGGGGAGAGACCGTGAACCAACTGAATACGTTCCAGAAGTACTTCGTCGAAGAGTTCTATGACGATTATCGAGAGGGGCTGATAAGCCGGCGTGCCTTTGTGCGGCGTGTGGCGTACATCAGGGGGGGTATGGCCGCGGCCGTTTCCACCATGGGTATCTTGGGTTGTACGCCGGCTGAACTTCCGGCGCCGACCGAGCCCATACCATCCCCGGATCCGACCGCAACGCTATCCCAGCAGCCCACCCAGGCGGCCGCCCCCAGCGCACAGGCCGGGGAGCTGCAGCCGGTGCCCGGCGCCCAGAGCCCACTCTCGGTGCCTGAAGGCGACCCGGCAGTGCTGACCAGCCAGGTTAGTTTCACCAGCCAGGGCGACCAGGTTATGGCCTATTTGGCCCGCCCGGCAGCGGATGGGGTTTACCCCGCCATCCTGGTTTGCCACGAAAATCGTGGGCTGAACGCCCACATTCTAGACGTGGCCCGCCGCTTTGCCAGAGAAGGGTATGTGGCGCTGGCGATTGACCTGCTCTCACGCGAGGGGGGCACCGCGGCCCAGGACCCGGATCAGGTGCCGGCTTTGCTGAGCGGCGCGCCCGCCGAGCGGCACGTGGCCGACTTTGCCGCCGGTCTGGCCTATCTGCAAAACCTGGACTACGTCGAAGCTGACCGCATCGGTATGACCGGCTATTGCTTTGGTGGCGGCATCACCTGGCGCTGCGCTACTTCACTGCCTGAACTCAAGGCGGCCGTGCCTTTCTACGGCCCAGCTCCCGACCTGGAGCAGGTGCCCAACATCAAGGCAGCCGTGTTTGGCGTGTATGCTGAACAGGATAGCCGTATTAATGCCAGCAAGGATGCCCTGGAGCAGGCCCTGATCGACGCCGGAATAACCCATCAAATGAAAGTCTATCCCGGTGTCAACCACGCCTTCCACAATGACACCGGTCAACGCTACGACGAAACGCAAGCCACCCAGGCCTGGCTGGACACGTTGGCCTGGTTCAAGCAGCAAATGTAGGGGGCATATAGCTATCAAGTGCAACGCATTCCTATGCCTGCCCCAACCAACCCCGGCACATGGCAGCTGAGCTCCAGGGCCCCGGCCGGGGACCGGAATGCCTGCCATCAAGCCTGTAAACAGCCGCCCTGGACTGGACGCAGGTCGCTTTGCTTATGAGTGGGACCATGATTGAACCTTCTGCTTTACAATCGGGGCTGGGCCGACGCGCCCTGCGGCGTCTGCGCCCGTATGCCGGAAGTGCGCTCCTTTTTATCACCGGTGTGTCAGCCGCGCTGGTCGCCTTCCTGCTGTACAACTTGCTCGCGCCCGCGCCGCCTCAGCTGACGGCCGGCCAGGTGAACGACACCATTGCCCAGGCTCTCGCCTCCGCCACGCCGCCGCCAGCCCACTCCGCCCGCGTGTACCAGGTCATACGCCCCTCCCTGGTATACATCCAGGCCCAGGTCCTGCACGAGGATGGCGAGGAAGGGCATACTGTCGGCAGCGGGGTTGTCATTAACGACAGCGGCGACATCCTGACCAGTTTGCACGTGGTGGCCAACGCGTCTGAGATTGAGCTGGTGTTCTGGGATGGCACCCAATCCGGCGCGCAGGTGATCGTCGAGCAGCCCGATAATGACATCGCCGTTTTGCACCCCAGCCAGCCCCCGTCGCTGGTGGCGCCTGCGGTACTGGGCAATCCCAACGCCATGCACGTGGGCGACGAGGCCTTTGTCGTGGGCAATCCGCTTGGCCTGTACAGCTCCATGAGCGCAGGTGTCATCTCTGGTTTCAACCGCTCCTTTCAGCCCCAGGAGAGCGATCGAAAACTGCACGACTTGATTCAATTTGATGCCGCCGTGAATCCAGGCAATTCAGGCGGCCCGCTGCTCAATCGTGACGGCCAGGTAGTGGGCATCGTCACCGCCCTGGCCAATCCAACCGAGCAGGATTTCTTTATCGGTATCGGCTTTGCGGTGCCAATCACCATCGCGGGGGGTGCCGCAGGTGCGCCCTTGTATTAACTTGAGTTCGGCAGGCCTGGCGAAAACCGTCCTGGCTGGAGCACGTGTCGCAGGTGGGTTGTCGAGCCAGCCGCAGCCTGCGCCAGGCCGCTACGGGGATGGGCCAGCCAGCTATCTACACATAGATTGGAGACTGTAGCATGGATAAACTTCTATTTCCGGAGAACGATAAGCCGATGGAACGCGTGATGTACGAGGTCAAGAAGGTCATCGTCGGGCAGGACCATCTGCTGGAGCGATTGGCCGTCGCGTTGCTGGCCCGCGGGCACATTCTGGTGGAAGGCGTCCCGGGTCTGGCCAAGACCATGGCGGTCAAGACTCTGGCCGAATCGATTGGCGGCGAATTCAAGCGCATCCAGTTCACCCCCGACCTGGTCCCCGCGGATTTGATCGGCACCCGCATCTACAACCAGAAGACGGGCGAGTTCAACACCTCGCTCGGCCCCGTCTTTACCAACCTGTTGCTGGCGGATGAAATCAACCGCGCGCCGGCCAAGGTGCAGAGCGCGCTGCTGGAGGTGATGCAAGAGCGGCAGGTGACCATCGGGCGTGAGACGTTTCCGGTGCCCAATCCGTTTCTGGTGCTGGCCACCCAGAATCCCATTGAGGCGGAGGGCACCTATCCGCTCCCCGAAGCGCAAGTGGACCGCTTTATGCTCAAAGTGCTGGTTGGTTATCCCAGCCCCACGGAGGAATTCGTCATCGTCGAGCGCATGACGGGTATGCTGCAAGCCGTGCAAAAGGTGCTCACCACCCAACAGTTGCTGAGTTTGCAGCAGGCCTCGGACAGCGTCTACGTCGACCCGGCCCTCATCGAGTATGCCGTCCGTTTGGTGACCGCCACCCGGCAGCCGAAAGAGGTGGGCCTGCAGGATCTGGGGCGGTATATCATGTTCGGCGCCAGCCCGCGGGCTTCCATCAATGTCATCCTGGCCGCCCGGGCGCTGGCCTTCGTGCGCGGGCGTTCCTACGCCCTGCCACAGGATGTCTGGGACATGGCGCTCGACGTGATGCGCCACCGCCTGGTGCTGTCCTACGAGGCGCTCTCCGACAATGTGACCAGCGACGATCTGTTGAACAAGATCCTGAACCGCATTCCGGTGCCAGAGGTGCCGCTCCATGAGCATGCCCGTGTCCGTGTTGGCGCCTGATCAGGCCACGCCCGATCGTATCCTGCTGCGCCTTGAATGGCAAGTCATCCGCCGCCTGGACGGGCTGCTGCAAGGCGATTATCGCAGCCTGTTCTATGGATACGGGATCGATTTCGCCGATCTGCGCGAATATCAACCTCCAGACGATATTCGCTATATCGATTGGAATGTCACCGCGCGCATGAATACGCCCTACGTCCGCCAGTACGTCGAAGATCGCGAGATCACGGCCTGGTTTCTGCTCGACCTGAGCCCCTCAATGGACTTTGGCGCGCTGGAGAGCATGAAGCGGGCGGTGCTGATTGATTTCGTGGCTACCTTGGCCCGGCTGCTTACCCGCCACGGCAATCGGGTGGGGGCCATGCTCTATGGCGGCCGCGTCGAGCGCACCCTTTTGCCGCGTGGCGGGCGGATCCATGTCCTGCGCCTAATCAACGATCTGCTCAAACAGCCGCGTCTGCCCAAAGCGCCATTCACCGATTTGACCCCGCTGCTGGGGGCCGGGCTACACACGATTAAGAGGCGTTCGCTGGTCTTCGTCATCTCGGATTTCATCAGCGTGCCGGGCTGGGAGCGACCCCTCAGCTTGCTCAACCGGCGGCACGAAGTCATCGCCGTAAGATTGTGGGACCCGCGCGAAGTGGAGCTACCCGACGTCGGCCCAATTTTTATGGAGGATGCCGAGACAGGCGAGCAACTTTACGTGGACACCCACGACCGGGGGTTTCGCCGGCGCTTTCAAGAGGCGGCTCGCCGGCGTGAAGCGGCCTTGACCGACATGTTCAGACAGGCCGGGGTGGACGTGATGTCGCTTTCGACCGAAGAAGATTTGGTGCGCGCCATCGTGCGTTTTGCGACGCTGCGCCAGCAGCGGCGTGGCAAGCGGCGCCGGAGGTAATGGATTAACCCATGTCTTTCATTTGGCCCGCCCCGCTTTCATTTTTGTTGTTGGTCCCGCTGACCATCGCGCTATACATGCGCCTGCAGCAGCGCCGGCGCCGCCTGGCCGCCAGAATGGGGGGCCTTGGTCTGGCGCAACAAGGCGTCGGGCGCCGGCTCGGCTCCTGGCGCCACCTGCCTCCGGCGCTCTTTCTGATTGGCCTCATGCTGCTGACGCTCGCCCTGGCGCGACCGGAGACGTTGGTCAGCCTGCCCCGGGTGCAGGGCACCGTCATCCTCGCCTTCGACGTATCTCGCAGTATGGCAGCCAACGACTTCGACCCAACTCGTTTGGAAGCGGCCAAAGAAGCCGCGCGAGACTTCGTCAGGCAGCAGCCGCCCGGCGTGTTGATTGGCATCGTCGCTTTCAGCGACAGTGGCTTTGCGGTGCAGGCGCCCACCAACGATTTGGAGGCCATCCTGGCCACCATCAACCGCCTGACGCCGCAGAGCGGTACCTCGCTGGCGAACGGCATTCTCGCTTCTCTGAACACGCTTGCTGCAGACGCGGAGACAGGCCCGCGCCGCTACGCCAACCTGACACCAGTGCCTACCCCCACCCCCACACCCGTGCCGGAAGGGTCATACACGCCGGCCGTGATTGTCATGCTGACCGACGGCGAGAACAACGAGTCGCCTGACCCGCTGGCCGCCGCCCAGGCGGCCGCCGAGCGCGGCGTGCGCATCCACACCGTCGGCATTGGCAGCGCGGCCGGAACAACCCTGCCCATCGATGGTTTCATGGTCCACACCCAGCTC
>CP070811.1:2034815-2037745 GCA_020343875.1 Anaerolineales bacterium
AGGACCACCTCAAAGCCGGCAGCCTCCAGAACCTCGGTGGCCGCAATGGCAACCTGCGGATAGTTGTAGGTGTTGAAGGTATCATTAAACAGCACCACTTTCCCTCGAGAACCTGGCTTGGGTGAGGCCGAGGCGCCATTTTGCCGCCCTTTAAACCAGAGCGTAAAAGGCTGGCGGGCAAATTCTGGCAAGGTGCGCTGGCGAGTGATGCCCACGAATTTCTCCAATCCCCAGCGAATCAATCCGCTCTTCAAGGTCCAGTTGGCCAGGGGAGCCAGCGCTCCGCTACTGATACGGCTCAGCAGCGCGATGTCCGCAAAGAGCCTGGTGCGGAGGGGCACCGGATGCTTCTCATAGTACTGGCACAGAAACTCAAACTTGATCTTGGCCATGTCCACTGACGAGGGGCATTCGGCCTTGCAGGCCTTGCACTCAACGCACAGGTCCATAACTTCGTACATACGCCCGCTGGTCAGCTCTTCGGGGGGGAGTGCACCCGACAGGGCGCTGCGCAAGGCGTTGGCCCGTCCCCGGGTGCTGTGCTCCTCATCCCGGGTAGCCATAAAGCTGGGGCACATGGTGCCGCTGGTCTTCTTGCGGCACACACCGGCGCCGTTGCACATCTCCACCGCCCGATCAAAACCCATGTCCTGGCTGAAATCCAGGTGCTCTTTGAGCGGGATGACGGAGTAATTTGCCCCGAAACGCAGATTCTCAGTCATAGGCCCGGCGTCTACAATGTTGCCGGGATTAAGGATGTTTTGGGGATCGAAGGTATGCTTGACCTCTCTGAACAGGGTATACAGCTCTTTTCCAAAGAACCGTTCGTTCAGCCAGCTTCGTGAGCGGCCATCGCCGTGCTCACCGGAGAGCACGCCCCCGTAGTCGCCCAGCAACTCCACCGAGAAGGCGCCAATCTGGGCCAGCTTGTCCACCTCGCCGGCCAATTTGGCGTTGATCAAGGGGCGAATGTGAATGCAGCCAGCGCTGGCATGGGCATAATAGGCCACCTGGGTGCCCAGGTCATTGCAGAATTTCTCGATACGGGTAACGTATTCGGCCAAATGCTCTACGGGCACGGAGGCGTCTTCGATGAAGGGGATCGGTTTGTAGTCGCCCTTGATACTCATCATCAGCCCCAGCCCCACTTTGCGTACCTTCCACACATTGCCCTGCAGCTGAGGGTCAATGGCTGGCACCACATAGCGTCCCACTTTTTCCTTCTCCAGATGTGCCCGCAGCCGCTCGACTTTAGCTTCAACTTCGGCCTGGCTCTCGCCGTAGAACTCAGTGATCAGGACGCAGTTAGGCTGGCCTTCGATAAAGGTCCTGAGCAGGCGAGCGTATTCCGGCACCTGGCGACACATAGTCAGCCCCAGGTTATCCAAAAGCTCCACCGTTGACGGCTCGACCTGCAAGATGATCGGGGTGGCAGCCAGCGCCTCGTACAGGCTGTCAAAGTGCACGATGGCCAGCGCGGTCTTGGCAGGCAGCGGCACCAGGTTCAATGTGATGTCGGTCATCACAGCCAGGGTTCCCTCCGAGCCACAGACCAACTTGGCCAAGTTGAAACGAGGGTCCTGCGGATACTTGAATGAAGGCCCCTCAACAAAACGATCCAGGTTGTAGCCACCGCTGCGCCGCCAATGGCGCGGTGTGCCAGCCCGAATGACCTCCGGGTTGGCCTGGGCCATCTCCCACACCCGGCGGTATATTCCCCCCTCCAGCCCGGCCCGTCCCCTGTAATCCTCCAGTTGGTGGGCCTCGACCGGGCCAAAAGTAGCCTGGCTGCCATCACTCAGGATCACGTTAGTCTCCAGCACGTGATCGGCGGTCATGCCGTACAAGATAGAGTGAGAGCCGGTGGAGTTGTTAGCGACAATACCCCCCATGGCCGCACGATCGCTACTGGCCGGGTCCGGGCCGAATTTGAGGCCCATCGGTTTGAGGTAGAGGTTGAGCTCATCCAGCACCAACCCCGGCTGGACCCGAATCCAGCCCTCGTCCGTGTTGAGTTCGAGCACCTGATCCAGGTGGCGGCTCATGTCAATCACCAAAGCCTGGTTGACGGCCTGGCCCGACAGGCTGCTGCCGGCAGTGCGGGGCAGGATAGGCACCCGGTATAAAGCCGCCAGTTCCACCGCCGCATGCACGTCCTCCATCGTCTGGGGGAAGAAGACGCCGTAGGGCATCACCTGGTAGATGCTGGCATCGGTGCTGTACAGAAGCCGGCTATAGATGTCGGTGTGCAGGTCACCCCTGACCCGCTTCTGCAGATCATTTAGATAATCTTGAAGAGCATGTGTTTGTGTCATAATAGCCAGTTCTCCTTTGAATGGGGTAGCTCCATATTAAACCGTTGCCATCAAACAAAGCCAACAAGAATCCCTAAATAACGGGTTAGCCCGTCCTGCCTGGCCATTGCCGGGACGGTGCACTAGGGCCGCAGGCAGCCGGGCCAGGGAAAACCCGCCCTGCGGGCTGTGTCCAGCCTGAAATTACAGGCGACTATGCCCTTCTGCAGGTTGGCGACGCCATTGGCACCGCTCGCGTTTGGAACAGAAGTCGCAAGGAACCGCATCAGCCCGCATATCCGGCCCCAATCCCATCACAAAGGAGACGGATTTACGGGGTAACATCAGGCAGCTTGAAGTCAGCTGAAGCCCGATCTGCTGGGTGGGCATCAGGCTGAAAAGTACTCGTTGCTGCTGAATTGACCAGCCTTCCTGGCCTGGGCTGGCACGCATGCCGACGCTTAAACCGCGTCTTGTGGCAATGTCGCATATTCGAACGCCCACCTGGGCGGATAATTGGCCAATGGCGGCAATGCCAGCCCCTTCCAGTGCCACTGCTTGCAGCGCATCACCCGCCGCGAAAAGAGTCTGTACACGCTCCTCCAAGGCAGGTCCAATGGTGCACACAGCAAGGGC
>CP070811.1:2037845-2041604 GCA_020343875.1 Anaerolineales bacterium
CTATGCGCCGGTTGGTGAGTGGGATCAGCTGACACACATCAGTCGCGAAGGTTGACCTTTCCTTGAGGGCTTTTGTTTGTTCAGACGACTTTTGGGCTCATGGCCATGGCCCTCAGCATCCCCTCAGGCCAGAGCGCCTGAGACGCACCTGGGAGATGTTGCAAGCATACTCGGCTTTTGACGGCCAGGAATCTTGCCTGGTGTCGCCTCGGCCTGCTACCCAGGAAGAGTTGCACCTCTTCCATACGCCGGAATATGT
Organism: Anaerolineales bacterium; assembly: GCA_020343875.1. Taxonomy (GTDB): domain Bacteria; phylum Chloroflexota; class Anaerolineae; order 4572-78; family NAK82. The sequence continues at coordinate 2,038,105 of CP070811.1, forward strand.
CGATGTCGTACGTTACCTGTCCGACACCCGGCCCGCCGATCGGCATAAGCCACGGTTCGAACCGGGTGTGGACGCAGCCCGTTATAACTTTGGGCCAGGCGACAATCCCCCCTTCCCGGGCATGTTTGAGAGCGAATCGCTCAAAGTTGGCGCAGCGCTGACCGGAGTCGACTTGCTCTTGACCGGGCAGGCCCAGATCGTCTTCAGCTTCGCCGGGGGACTGCATCACGCTGGCCCGGCACGCGCTTCTGGCTTTTGCGTCTTTAACGATGCTGCCATCGCCGTTCACCAGTTGTTGCGTGCGGGGCAGCGCGTGGCCTATATTGACATCGACGCTCACCACGGGGATGGGGTGCAAGCTGCTTTCTACGACACCGATCAAGTGCTGACCATCTCGCTGCACGAGGCTGGCATCACACTTTTCCCGGGTACTGGCTTTATGGACGAGCTAGGCCAGGGGACAGGTTACGGCTACAGTGTCAATTTCCCTTTCCCACCCTACACGTACGACGAAGTGTATCTGGAGGCCTTTCATACCCTGGTTCCGCCCTTGGTAGGCCGCTTTGCCCCGGATGTCGTTGTCAGCCAGCTGGGCTGTGACACCCATTGGCGTGACCCGCTGACGCACATGAATTTGACCACGCATGCGTATGAGGCGGTTGTGCGCGAAATCAAGTTGCTGGCCCCACGTTGGCTGGCCTTGGGAGGCGGCGGCTACGATCTGACCGTGGTGCCTCGCGCCTGGACGTTGGCTTATGGGGTGATGATTGAGCGGGAGTTTCCGGATGAGTTGCCTCCGGGCCTGGCGCACCAGCCAGACCTGCCGGCTGGGACGAGCTTGGTCACCCACTACGAGTTGGCCCGGCTACGCGATCAGCGCGCTCCCTTTATCGCTGAGGATACACGTCACCATGTGCGCCAAGTTGTGACCGAACAGCTGGCTCATTTGCAGCAGGTATTGGAGCTACCAGGGCCCTGATGTGGATAACTCATTACTCAAAAGGAGATCAGTGTGGACACCCAAACGATACTGGAGAAGCAACATAAGTACCTGTGGCCCAGCCACATCACCTACTACCGCCAGCCGCTCCCCCTTGCCCGGGGCGAGGGTATGTACCTCTACGATGTGGAGGGTAACCAGTACCTCGACTTCTTCGGCGGCATCCTCACCGTAAGCGTGGGACACTGTCATCCCAAAGTCACTCAAGCAATCACACACCAGGCCCAGACCTTGGTTCACACTTCTACCCTCTATCCCCACCAGAACCACGTCAACTTGGCCCAAAAGTTGGCCGAGATTACTCCTGGCCGGCTGCAAAAATCATTTTTCCTTAACAGCGGGACTGAGGCCAATGAGACAGCCGTGATGCTGGCCAAGGCGGCCACCGGCGCCCAAGAGGTCATCGCCCTCCGGCACGGCTACAGTGGCCGCTCGGCGCTGGCCATGACCCTGACCGGCCAGTCGGCCTGGCGCTTGGGTGGCACCCACATCCTGGGCATCAAGCACGCCATGAACCCCTACTGCTATCGCTGCCCCCTCAAGTTGAGCTATCCCAGTTGTGGCATTGCCTGCGCGGAGGATATCGAGGATCTGATTCGGACCACCACATCGGGCCGAGTGGCTGCCTTCCTGGCTGAGCCGATCCAGGGCGTGGGCGGCTTTGTCACGGCGCCCCCGGAGTACTTTGAGATCGCGGTGGGAATCGTGCGCCGGTATGGCGGGCTCTTCATCTGCGACGAGGTGCAAACCGGCTTTGGGCGTACCGGCAAATACTGGTTTGGCATCCAGCATTGGGGGGTGGAGCCGGACATCATGACCATGGCCAAGGGCATCGCCAATGGGTCGCCCATGGGAGCTACCATCGCCACGCCGGAAGTGGCCGATAAGCTCCAGGGGCTGACTATCTCCACCTTCGGCGGCAACCCTGTTTCGTGCGCTGCCGCCTTAGCCACTATCCAGGTGATGCAGGAAGAGGCCTCGCCGACCCACGTGGAAGAAGTAGGCGCTCACCTGCGCCAGGGCCTGGAGGCTTTGCAGCAGAAATATCCCCTCATCGGTGACGTGCGCGGCATGGGCCTGATACAGGGCGTGGAAATGGTGCTTGACCGCCAAACCAAGGAGCCAGCCACCCAGCAGGTGGCCCACATGTTCGAGGCGACCCGGGAGCGGGGGATGCTGATTGGCAAAGGGGGATTCTATGGCAACGCCCTGCGCATATCGCCGCCCCTGGTGGCCACTAAGGACGACGTAGATCAGGCCCTGGAGATCCTCGACCACGCCTTCGCCGAAGTTCAAGAGGCGGTGTAGAAACTAAGTCGCTCTGCCATTATGGCAGCCAGAAATCGGAGCCCGGGCGCCTGGGCTCCGATTTCCTGTTGTGTTGCGTAGCATAGCCCTCTGGCGTCCAGGCTGCCTGACATGCTACGGCTCTTCCTCGAACACCTCGGCGCTGAAGACGTACAGCTCGGCGTCGCGCCAGGCGCCGCTGGGCAGCCCAGCCTTGAGGCAGATCGCGTGCAGAAACTCATCCCGGCTCCATCCGCGGTCGCTGGCCACCTGCGGCAGTAACAGACCCACCCGAAAATCCCTACGAATCAATAGCCCGTGCCGGCCAATTGTTATCTCATCCGGGCCGCTGATCAGGCGGAAGGGGGATAGGGCCGAGATTTCGATCAGAATGTCGTCCAACTCGCTTGCCTTGACGGGTGGGAATCGGAAGTCATTGGTCGCCGCAGAGATAGCGCACTCCTGCACGGTCTGGTACAGAGGTTGCGACACTTCTACCCGCCCGATGCAGCCCCGCAATTCGCCACCTCGTCGTCGAAGCGTCACGAAGGCAGCCACCTCCTGGATCAGGCCCGGCTCTTCAGGCGTGTAGGCTGGGGTGGCGCCAGTCGTCAGGTATTCGGTCAGCGTTTCACGGGCAATGCGCAGCAGCTTTCCCTTGTCAGCATGCCTCAGGTGAGGGATATCTTCCGTCTCAAAGCGCGATGCGTCTTGAGCATTCATACGCCACCTCGTGCGTCAACCGGCATCAGGGGCTTGGACAGTCAGTCGTGCTGCTCCCTATTTTATCACTTTCTTAGACAATTTTCAATTACTTTATTTATGCCCTCTCTTAGCCCGCAACCGCTGGGTCACGCGGCAAGCGTGACACCTGCCATCCCGTAGGCTGGGTTGAACGCAGTGAAACCCACCATGTCCTGCCCCACCTTGCTTGCCGTGAATGGCCACATCCACCGCCTGCCCCACCTTGCTCACGGTGAATGGCCACGTCCACCACCTGGCCCAACTTGCTCACGGTGGATGGCCACTCCCACCGCCTGGCCCAACTTGCTCACGGTGGATAGCCACGTCCACCACCTCGTCCAACTTGCTCACGGTGAATGGCCACATCCACCACCTGGCCCAACTTGCTCGCGGTGGATGGCCACATCCACCGCATTCCCCGCCAAGTCGCTAATCCAGGCATCACCACTCGGCCCTCCAACTCAACATC
>CP070811.1:2041704-2045805 GCA_020343875.1 Anaerolineales bacterium
AAGACTGCCACGCCCCCTGCCACGATGGGCAGCAGAGGAAAGGCTCGTCGGGTTCCTGGCCCTGACACCACCTCGGTCACTGACTCTTTTTCCACCACGGTGGTGGCTTGGTCCATAACCGGCGGGGCAGTAACCCCTGTATCAACAGTTTGGACTGAGGAAATGGCCTGCCGCAGCCCCGAGAGCATGTCCTCAACTCGTTGGAAGCGATCCTCAGGGATTTTGGCTAGCGCTTTCAGGATGACCCGTTCCACGCTTTCGGGCAGATCGGGTCTGATTTGGCGCGGAGGCACCAGAGGTGCGGTGGCGTGTTTCATCAGCACGGCCAGTGGCGTCTCGGCCTCGTAGGGCACCTTGCCGGTCACCATTTCGTAGAGGATGATGCCCAGGGCATAGATGTCGCTGCGCGCATCGGCTTTTTCGCCCATGCCTTGTTCGGGTGCCATGTAGGCTGGTGTGCCCAGGATGCGCCCGGTGGCGGTGAACTCGGTTGTCCCTTCTACGATACGGGCGATGCCGAAGTCGGTCAGGAAGCAATCGCCGCGCGCGTCCACCAACACATTGGATGGCTTCATGTCCCGGTGAATCACGCCCCGGCTGTGCGCATAGCCTAATGCGCCGCCCACTTGCTCCATGATGCGCAGGGCCTCGTCCAAGTTGAGTGGCCCCCGGTCGGCTATCGTGTCTTTGAGGGTGCCAGCCTGTATGAAGCGCATGACCAGGTAGGTGATGCCTTGCTGCTCCCCATAGTCATGCACGGGCAGGATATGGGGATGTTCCAGATTGGCGATCGTGCGCGCCTCTTGCTCAAAGCGCCCCAGAAATGAGGGGTCTTCGGCAAATTGGCGCGGAAGCACTTTGACCGCCACGTAACGATCCACCGAGGCCTGGTATGCCTTGTAGACCGTGGCCATGCCGCCCATGCCGATTTGCTCGATGATACGGTAGGGCCCCAGCATTTGACCGATGAGTTCAGTCATCCTGGCCTCCTCAAAGAAAGACTAAAGCCCACCGTCGAGTTAGGGGTGGGGGCTACTCTGAGCTGGCATTGACCTCGCCGTCTGAGTCTTCTTGGAAGTAGTGTCGCAACTGGCCTTTAATCTCGTCACTGGTCACCAATTCATCGAACAGCGCCCAATTGGCTGCTGACAGTTTCTCTTGACGCGGTCTTGATCGCAGGCCGGCAGTCTGCGCGATTTCCAGCGCTTGTTGGGCATGGTCTATGTGCCCGATGCGCGCTTCGGCGACGGCCTGTAAGATCAGCCCATGCAGGTTGACGTTGCCGGACTCCAGGTCTGCCGCCATGGTGCGAATTACCTCCTCTGGCGCATGCTCCACTCGCAGGGCAGCCTCAGCCCAGGCTTCGTGCCCTTCGTCGAAGTCCAGCGGATTCAGTTTCGCCACCCGCTTCCAGTGTTTGATTGCCTCATCGGGCTTTCCTTCGCCGGCGGCCAGCAATCCCCGATGAAAACCCTGGCGCAGTGGATTTTTCTCCTGGCGCAGATACTCGTGAGCTCGTTCCAAGTCTCCGTTTTCCCACATCATCTGGTATACGGGGAACACATAGTCAGGCGCGTGGCCGTGGGCGGCCCAGGCCTGGTCCCATGCAGCCAGGGCTTCCTCCACCCGGCTCTGGGCCCGGTAAAAGTCGAAGAGAGCCAGGTAGGCATCGGCCTTGTCATCAGGGGCAGTTGCGCTCTTGGCTGCGCGCCGCAGGTTCTCCTCGGCTTCGTCCAGTCGTCCCAGCGCTTCGCATTCCAGGCCGATGGTCAGCCACAGTTGGAAATCGCCAGGATAAGCCACTGCCTGAGCACGCAGCTCGTCAAGGCCGGCCTCTGGTTGGCCCATGTCAATGCGAATCAGGGCCATGCTCCGGCGCCAACTGTCTCGGCCTTCAGGGGCTATTTCGTTCAATCGTTCGAAGAGCTGCATCGCCTGTTCAAATTCGCCCCGGATACGATGGATTTCTGCCTGCCTGAGCAAGCTCAGCTGGAGCAAATTGAGCAGCTCGGGCCGTCTGTCCCTTACGATTGGCTTGAGTCCAGAAAGGCGCTCGCTCAGGCGGTGGAAATTTGCGTAGGCAGTCTCGTAGTCGCCTCTGGACAGGCTAGCCTGGGCGCGCCCGTAAATGTCTTCATAGCTGTCTGAAACCCACATAAGTTGAAGTGTCCTCTCTTGACGTCTGGATAGAATGCTTATTATGTTGGCGCGTAAGCACTGACGCTCATTATATAACACGGCCTGTTTTTCGGCCAACGGTGAGCGTCAGAGGGTGCATGCCAGATCTCCACAGCAGGACCTGGCACCGGGGCAGGCCTCATCCAGCACCGCATAAGTGGAGTCCCTCCTGCAGGTTGCCTGCGGGGCGGGCTGAGTTGCTACCCGCGTGGGCGGCGTCCTGCATAGCCCGGCTCGTGGGAATCCGCTCTTGTCAAGCAAGTGAACCGTATCTTCCCCAGCCCATCGGTTGACAGGCCTGCCGATTTGAGTAAAGTAATAGCGGGCGTCCCTCGTTCGGGCCCAAGGCAGCCTGCCAGGTTTCCTTGGCTGGCGACCTGCCTGCCGAGGCAAGCCCTTATAGCGGCAACGCGGGCGAGGTGATTTCCGGGGCCATAAGACCCCTGGAACTGGTAGTAGAGGCGGAAATGAAACCTAAGCTGATCGCATGTGATTTGGATGGTACTTTGATGGGAGAGACGCGCCTCATACCCCAGCGTACGCGCTGGGCGGTGCAGCGGGCCATGGAACAGGGGGGTCTGGTGACCATCGCCACCGGCCGGGGCTACGCGCCGACGGCTCGTTTTGCGCAGGATCTGGGTGTAAATGCCCCCCTGATTTGCTACCAGGGGGCGCTCATCCAAAGTCACCGGGACGGGACCATCATCCACAGTGATACCATCCCTGTGGACGTAGCTCGAGAGGTGATCAAATTCTCGCAGGCGCGCCAATTGAACGGGCAGGTGTATTTGGACGACGGCCGGGCCTACGCCGACCAGGTGGATTCTGTGGCTGCCCGCCTGGCCGATGTGGCGCAGGTACCCGTGACCGGGGTGGGTGACCTGGCCCAGTGGCTCGACCGCCCGCCGCTCAAGTTTCTGTTCTTCATCGAGCGCCAGGAGGCAATCCCGGGGCTGGTGCGCGCTTTGCAAGCTGAATGCAATGGGCGTGTACAAGTGGTACGTTCGTGGCATCAGCTGGTGGAAGTCACTGGGCCTAACGTATCGAAAGGCGAGGCCCTGGCGCGATTGGCTGCGTATCTTGGCGTGCCGCAGGCTGCCACCATGGCGGTGGGCGACCAGGATAACGACGTGAGCATGATCAACTGGGCTGGGTTGGGTGTGGCCATGGGGGATGCCAGTCCCGCGGCCAAAGCCGCTGCTGACGTGGTTGCCCCTCCCTTGGCGGATGCCGGAGCGGCTTGGGCCATTGAGCGCTTCGTTCTGAAAGATGATGCAGCGGATGCATAGATGAAAACTCGTGTCATATCTGCGGATGACCCTCAAGCTATGCGGCTTGCGCAGCGGTTGCTGCGTTCCGGGCAAGTGGTGGCTTTTCCTACCGACACCGTGTATGGGGTAGGGGCGCATGCCTTTCAAACTGAGGCAGTGGCCGCCCTATATGTTGCCAAAAATCGACCCACCAGCAAAGCCATCCCTGTCCTGGTCGCTCAAATAGAAGATATAGCCCGTGTGGCTGGCACGGTACCTTCAGTTGCCTGGCGATTGGTGGAGCGGTTCTGGCCCGGCGGGCTCACGCTGGTGCTGCCCCGTGCAAAAGAAGTGCCCCCTGTCGTGACGGCTGGCGGCGACACGGTTGCTATTCGCTACCCCGACCATCCCCTGTCCAATGCTCTAATTAAGGCGGCCGGTGTCCCTTTGGCTGCCACCAGCGCCAACCTGTCCGGTCAGGCCAGCCCGATCAATGCCGACCAGGTGATGGAGCAGCTGGGTGGCCGGATTCCGCTCATCATTGACGGTGGACCATGCCCGGGCGGCATCCCTTCGACCGTGGTTGACCTGAGCATCAGCCCAGCCCGCCTGCTGCGGGCCGGGGCCATCCCGGCCCGGGCGTTGCGCGATTTTCTGCCTGACCTGGCAGATG
>CP070811.1:2045905-2048975 GCA_020343875.1 Anaerolineales bacterium
CACAACCATGGCCAACAACAGGCGGCCCAGGCTCCGGCCCAGGTTGATGCTGGGCAGGCGCGGGGGAGGTGTCCATCCCTCATCGCCGGGACCAGGTTCGGGGGGAGGCTTTTTGCCAGAGGTAGGTCGCCGCTCAGCTGATTTCGGAGAAGGTTTGCGACCTTTGGCGTTGGACTCTTGGCTGGTAGGCTCTGGGGCACGAGGTGCACCCGTGGGCTCCGTGCCTGGAGTAGGCGCACCAGCCGGTTCTGGCCCACGTTTCTGCTGCCGCTCCAGAAGGGCATCCAGTAGCAAGTCTAAGATTTGCTCACTGGCGGAGGGTTTCGAGGATGAGGGTTGCTCGTGCATAGCTGCCTCCTATCTCACCACGACGAAGCCCAGGATTTCGCCGATGCTGGCGATGATGTTCGTGTAGAAGTTGCCCCCCAGATTGCGGAATAGCTCGAATCTCATGCTGGGGGCACCGATGAAGGGTCGCAGTGTCCAGGCCATCTGGCTGCCTACAAAGGCATACACCAGGATCCACAGGCGCAGGACTCTGCGGCGGGCCTTACTTCCTTCGTGGCCCGAGGCCGAGACAATCCGCATCCCCTGGCTAAGGAATAGCACGCCCATGCTGCCGGCGATGGAGAAGACGGCCACATTGAGCAGCTTAAAGAACTGGTAGTGGCTGGTGGTTAGCAGGAAGAACAGGGTGATGGGGGCAAAACTCAGCAAGAGTACGGAAGTCACGGTGATGGCGGTCAGGATGAGAGCGATGTTTTGGGACAGGCTCTGGTTGGAGCCGAAGAGCACATTGAAGAAGTATAGCGTCGGAGAGCAGACGATCAGGGTGGCCAGGAAAAGCACGGGCAGCTTGACGGCAGAGCTGAGGGTCTGCCAAAGACTGTGGGTGGAGCCCATCACCGCGCCGTAGAGAGCCAAAAAAGCAATGCTGGAAATCAGCATGGCCCGCATCTTTGCCTGCAGGCCAATACCTGCTCCAATCTCTTCGAAAAAGTGGTATCGGTTGCGGAGGATCGTTTCAACAACAGCTAGGTCTTTCATAGAAGGCACGCTCCAGAGAAGAAAGTTGGCGAATAGGTGGATAGGTCCAGGTCTGCGCCCGCTCCTGACTGATCCAGGGCGCAGGCCTAGCCTCGGGCACAGCTTACCTTATGCGCTTCTCGCCCTATATTCTGCTGTTGGGCATCAACTTTTCACCATACATAGACCGGCCAAAGGGCAAGTGCCATCGTCATAGCCCAGAAGAAAACCCAGGCTACCAGGGCATAGCGCCAGCGGCCGAATTTCAACAACGGCAGCAATAATGCTGAGGCGGCAATCACCCACAGGGCAGGTCGGCTGAGCATCTGAGGCCAGCCCAGGGCGCTGCCATCTGGGGCGAAAACCAGCCAGCGCAGCACCAGGGCGCAGACCACAGGCAACCCGGCAGCGATGACGGCGTCGGCGGTGCCCCAGCCAGCGTGCACATCCTGTAATTCGGCACCGACTTCTTCTACACCGAAACGACCCGCTGCTGCAGCCAGTGTGGCAGACTCATCTAACCCTTGTGCCCGGGCTATCGCTAATTCTTCCTCCAGGTGGGATCGAATTTCGTCCAGCACCTCGTGTTCGATTTCGCGATCCAGGTCCATCTGGGACCGGATGCGGGTCAGGATTTGCTCTATGTCTGCAGCAGCCATGCTCCTCTATCCTGGTGTCTTAGCGCCGGCGGGTACGTCCAAAACCTGGAGCAGGTTCCCGATGAACGTATGCCACTCCTTGATCTGCTCGCTCAAGGCTCGATGGCCTTTTTCAGTGATGGCGTAGTACTTCCTGCGGCGAGCTGTCCCCGCTTCCCGCCATTCACTTTTCAATAGTCCGTCGTGTGCCATGCGGTGCAGGGTGGGGTACAGAAGTCCTTCCTTCATCTCAAAGTAGCCCCCGCTGCGTCGCTGCAATTCGTGGCTGATCTGATAGCCATACATTGGCTCCTCGGCCAGCAATTTGAGGATGAGGATTTCGGTGCTGCCCTTACGTATCTGGTCCTGAAGCGGCATCGTATCCCCCTTTTGAGATAGTACATAGAATACTTATGCATAGGTAATTATAGTATACTATGCGGATTCTGTCAAGACCTTGAGGGGCCGTCGGTTTGATACTTAGGAGTCCCAATAATAGAGGCGTACTGGCCTTCGGCAGCCGATGCCTTGCGTCTTTTGACGAGAAACCGCGGTTCAGGACCCGGCGGCTATCAATTGCTGACGGGAGTACTTGCGCGATGGCTTTCCATGGTAGTTCGAACTCTAACTAAGTTCTAAGCAATTTCTTATTAAACTCCGGTCCTTCTATGATACGCTTGAAGCTATCCCCCTATCAGCGGACGACGCTTGAGCAAATGAGGATGGTGCCGGCGTGAACCTCCACGCAATCGGGTTGTCGGCGTTGAATGGTTGGGTCTGCTATTTGAGCCTGAGGGTCAGGGTGCATGAACAAGCTTCGGTGGCTACGCGACCGCCGGGGCCGCTTCCACATGCTTCCCAACCCCTGTCCGCTTTGACAGGAATTGAGGCCGCGGGACAGAGCGAAGGTAAAAGACGGAACATACGACACCTTACTGGGCAGAACTCAGAAACGACAGGCGGAGTTCACAGCACGCCCATTTCTGTTCATGGGCCAATTGTGATAGAATATCCGCCTTGCTGCAACAGATCTCCGGGTTGTCGGCGCCGTCGCATTGACAACCAGGTTACTGTAGTCCCCGCTATTTCCACCAACAAGAGAGAAAGCGCAATCAGTATTACGGAAAGCGAGACTCCTATGAACAACCGGCGAACTCTAAGACTGGGCCCAACTCTTCTGCTGGCTCTGTTGGGCATGCTGGTGCTTTGGTCGTCCCCCGCCTATGCCGAGACTCCAACCTTCGGTGAGCCTCGCCTGGTCGGGCCGGCCTCAGGTTGGACCCGGGGTGTGGCGGTGGGGGATGTGGATGGCGACGGTGACCTGGATCTCGTCGTTGGCAACTCAAATCAGCAGAACTTCATCTATCTGAACGATGGATCTGGGGGATTCGACTGGCCTGGTTCCG
>CP070811.1:2049075-2054429 GCA_020343875.1 Anaerolineales bacterium
ATGCCGAGCCATAAGTGGAATGCGTGCCGTGGTGTGTAAAGAGCCTGAATGGCAGATAGGATGCAGGGAGCTCACTAATGCGGTTGGCGGTTGCCTGTGTCTACCTACCGCCTATCGCCGGCTGACTGGCTGGATATGACCAAACAACGCTCCAAGAAACCCCAAGCTAATATGACCTTCCGGCCTGAACTGGTAGGGCTCATCCTGCTGGCACTGGCGCTGCTCACGGGGCTGAGCCTGTTGTCGATCAGCCGGGGCACGTTCACAGAAGGATGGCTGCAGTTGTTGCGTGGGCTGGTTGGCTGGGGCGTGTACCTGGTCCCATTTGGCTTGGGAGCCATGGGTATTTGGCTGCTGCGTCGCTTTGCCACGGAGGACCCCCAAGAAAAGTGGGAGAAACCGGTTGGCTCGGTACTGGCGTTCCTGGTGCTGCTAGCGGCCTTCCATCTGGCCACTTCTGGCCCGGGCCTGGACGATTTCGATGAGCCAGGAGGGGGGGGCTTGCTTGGCTGGGCATTCGCCGAACTGCTCGTTGGGGCGGTGGGCGTGGCGGGTGGTGTGGTAGTCATTTTGGTCTTGTTTATCGTATGCCTGATCCTGATATCGGGACTGTCGTTCTATGAAATTGCCGAGATGGTGCGGGCCGCCCAAGACCGGATTAGCGACTGGCGCCGCCGGCGTGCGCTGGCGACAATCAACCACCAGCCGGTCTCACCTCTACCTAATGGCCAATCCCGACCTTCCGGCCTGCTGCAGCGTGTGTTCTCCCCCTCTCAAGGGGGAGCCACTGCTCAAGACGTGAAGGCACCCTCATCAGGATCGGCCGCTGGCTCCGACCCGTACTCTGTAGCCGCTGCCAGAGAGGCGACACGTTCTGCATCACCCGGTATACTGTTCCCTCGCGTAGTTGGCGCCCAATCTTGGCGGCTGCCTCCCCCGGAGGGCATTTTTGAGGAAGGGATCGAGCAGGAGATAAGCCAGCAGGAGATTCGCCAGCGGGTAAAGATTATCGAGGATACACTGGCTGGTTTTGGAATCGAGGCCAAAGTGCGGGAGATCAACCAGGGACCAGCTGTGACTCAGTTTGGGATCGAGCCGGGCCACTCGGACAAGAAGGACGCCCAAGGCAAGCCACGTAAGGTGCGGGTGTCGCGTATTGTAGCTCTGACTAATGACCTAGCATTGGCCTTGTCTGCGGCACCGATTCGCATCGAAGCGCCTATCCCAGGTCGGCCCTACGTGGGCATCGAAGTGCCGAACGCGACCACCTCGCTGGTGGCGCTGCGGAGTGTGATGGAATCGGAGGAGTTCCAATCTGACCGATCGACGCTCAAATTTGCCTTGGGGCGTGATGTGGCTGGTCAGCCGGTATTAGCCGATCTGGTTTCGATGCCCCACTTGCTCATCGCTGGTGCCACCGGATCGGGCAAGAGCGTTTGCATTAACGCGATCATCGCATGTTTGCTGACCACCCACACGCCCGAGACACTTCGTTTGCTGATGGTTGACCCCAAGATGGTGGAGTTAACCAACTTCAACGGTATTCCGCACCTGCTGGCTCCGGTGGTGGTCGAGCTGGAACGGGTGGTGGGCGTACTCAACTGGGCGACGCGCGAGATGGATCGGCGCTATAAAGTCTTTTCTCGAATGGGTGCGCGCCACCTGGTTGGTTACAATGAAATGATGGCCAGCCAGGGTGAGAAGACGATGCCTTACATCGTCATCGTGATAGACGAGCTAGCTGATTTAATGATGATGGCGCCCGATGAAGTGGAACGGACCGTCACCCGCATTGCCCAGATGGCGCGGGCCACCGGCATTCACTTGATCATCGCCACCCAGCGTCCGTCGGTGGATGTAGTGACCGGGCTCATCAAGGCCAACTTCCCGGCGCGGGTTGCCTTTGCTGTCACCAGCCAGGTCGACTCGCGGGTTATCCTCGACACGCCGGGGGCTGAGCGGCTTCTAGGGCGCGGGGACATGCTCTTCATGGCTCCCGATAGTAGCAAACTACAGCGCCTGCAAGGTGTGTTCGTCTCTGATCGGGAATTGGCCCGGCTGGTCCGTTATTGGAAGGGATCCCAGGTAGTGGATGAAGTCTCTCATCCCTCGTCAGGGGCCGGTCAACCCACACCTTTTCCATCTTCCGAAGCCAGCGATCTCATTCAACAACCGCTATGGGCCGATTTTAAGTCCAAGGTCGAGGCAGCAGAAGGGGAGAGGGGGGAGGATGACCTATTACCCAAGGCTACGGATGTGGTTCGTTCTCATAACCGGGCTTCCATTTCCTTGCTGCAACGGCGGTTGCGAATCGGCTATGCCCGTGCCGCGCGCTTGATTGACACCATGGAGGAGCAGGGGATCATTGGCCCCGACGAAGGAGGAGGGCGCTCTCGCCAGGTGCTTCTGGACGGCGTGGATGACGAGGACCCCCTGTGAGTTATGCCCTTGCCCAGCTTAGCACGGCCCGAGCCTTAGAAGCTGATCAACACCTTCATTGAGCTTGTGCGGTCTGACGCAACCTCAAAAGCTGTGTGGGCATCTTCGAAGGGTATTTGATGGGTGATAAGCTGTCTGCCAAGATCAGGGTGTTTTCGGGTGAAGCCAAGCACTGCTTCAAACTGGCCCGTACCGCCTATGCTACCAACAATACGTGCAGCCTTGAAGGTGATGGTCTTCATGTTGAACTCGACAGATGGAATGAAGCCAATGGCTACAATGACTCCAAGGGGCCGCACCAAGTCGACGGCGCGGCTAAAGGCCGCCGGTGAGGCGGACGTCTCGAATATGAGGTCGTAGCCTTGGCCAGAGTACAGCCCGCCGTAACTCTCTGCGTCTGCCTCGTTAGCCACGACATCCGTCAAGTCTGCTGCTCCTAGTTTGAGCGCCTTTTCCGCCCGTGATTTAACCAGGTCAAAAAGCTCGACGTGCCTGCAACCTTCGATATATTTGAGCGCGAAAAGGCAAGCCAGGCCGATCGCTCCTCCGCCGAGTACCAGTGTCTTTTGGTGTTGGAGTGGTTTGGACAGCAGCGCGCGGGCGCGACGGACGGCGTGGGCTCCCACAGCTAATGGTTCGCTGAGGGCAACCAGGTCCAAATCCGCTTCAGGATCAGCTCGATAGACGTATCTCTCATCTTGCAGGAAGTATTGACGCGAAGCCCCATTTGTAGTGATGCCAAACTTCTGGATGTGCTGGCACAAGTTCTTGTCCTGGAGGCAGAGCTCACACGTGCCACAGAAGAGCGAGCAATCCCCCGTCACTTTGTCGCCTGCCGTGACCCTGGTCACTTCTGATCCAACCGCTACGGCTGTCCCCGACCATTCGTGTCCGAAGTATATGGGGTAGTTCTTGGGCCCTGCATAAGATCCCTCATACAGGGCCAAGTCAGAGCCACACAGTCCAACTGCGTGCGTTTTGACCAAGACTTGGGTGCCGACAGGCATGGGGACTTCTTCCAAAACGATTTGTGTGTCTTTCCCGCCCTTTAGAACAATCCCTTTTGACTGGACCATGGCCTTTCCTACCTGCTCAAGAACAATCCACTATCCGATGCCAAGGCAGCTTTTATCTCCGGTACTCCGACAACGCTACGGGCCTGGCTTCCTTGTAGGACCGCGTCGCCGCCAGCCCGATTTCCAGGGCGGCCCGGGCATCGTGTCCACTCACGACTGGCTCCCTATCGCTCAGCACGCGCTCGATAAAATCTCGGCTTTGAGCCAGGTACGCGTCCCCGAATCGCTGGATGATGTAGGGGACCATATCGTGGCCGATCCCCTCGCGCGTCATGACTAGCAAGGGCGTTTGCCGATAGTAACCAATGTTCAGCCCGCCCTGGGTGCCCAGGATCTCGGTGCGGATGTCGTAGCCGTATAGTGCGTTCCGGCTGACCTCCACATTGCCGAGAGCCCCGTTTTCGAAAAGCATGTTGACCACTGCGTTGTCAATATCGCCTACCGTATTCAGCTGAGGAAAGGCTAATGTGCCGCCCTCGGTGTAGACGCGCCTGACCTCATCTGCCATCAACCACCGACCCAGGTCAAAATCATGAATCGCCATGTCCAGGATCAATCCGCCGCTGACGCTCGGTCGTGCATACTCCAAATCAGGGCAGAAGGGGTCTCTGCCGATTGACTTGAAGGTAACCGGGTTCCCGATGACCCCAGCTTCGATTTGTTCTTTGGCTTTGACGTACCCGGCATCAAAACGACGCATGAAACCGACCTGGAACGTCACTCCGGTCTGGTCGATAGCATCCAGTATCATATCCGTGTCTTCAAGGGTTAGAGCGATGGGTTTCTCGCAGAAAATCGCCTTTCCTGCCTGGGCAGCCGCTATCACCACATCACGGTGGGTGCTGGTTGGCGAGGTGACGAAAACAGCCTGGACCGCTTTGTCTGCCAACAAATCTCGGTAATCGGTGGACCAGGATTCCACCCCCAACTCGTCAGCGAGCCTTTGGGCTCGTTCTTGTATGACATCGGCCAGATACACAAGGCGAGACTGGGAGATGTGTTGCGCTAGATGCCTGGAATAGATCTGGCCCATCCTTCCCAGCCCAATGACACCAACTGGTAATCTTGCATTCACAGTGATCTCCTCCTTAGGTGAGATCCTCCCGCCAGGGTCTGATCAGGATAACGAGAAAGCGTGTGGTGGGCGGCAAGGGCAAGCCCCTTGACCCAGTGTGCTGGATAATACGCAGAGTGAGAAATAGTGGGGGTGCTCGAAGGAGTAACCGCCAGCGACCGTAGGGTTTGGTTATGGTTTAGGGCTGCCGTTCCCTTCGAGGCTGGTTGCCCCACTATTTCCCAAAGATTCATCAGTCTCAGCGCATCCAAGCGATTCGGACTACAAGAGGCTAGTACGCCTGTGCGGACTGTGCGGAAATGAGCCTGGCCGGGCTTTTTTACTTCACTGGAGTTCAGGCCGGCTTGACCAAAATCTTGCCGTCGGCTCGCTCGCCAGATTTGACGATCGCCTGGACTGTCTTATCCAGGGTGTAGCGGGCAGTGATGATGGGACTCAGGTCAAGCCGGCCGGAGGCCACCAAACGGATGACGTTAGGGAAGTTCTCGTGCCCGGAATGCCCCTGCGCGCCAAACACCTGCGCACGACGGACCTGGAAGCTCTCCAGATACATGGGTACCCGCTTGGCGGCACGGCCAATTTGCACGATCTTGCTGTTGATGGCCAGAGCCTTCTCCATTTCGGGGATGACCAGATCAGGTACGCCGGCCGCTTCCACGTGGAAGTCAAAGCCGACACCCTTGCTCAATTCCATCATTACCTCGCCGGGTGACACCTCGCGCGGGTCATACACGTAGTCCGCGCCAACCTGCTTGGCCAGCTCG
>CP070811.1:2054529-2059101 GCA_020343875.1 Anaerolineales bacterium
GATTATCTGCTGCCAGGCCCACTGGAACTGCCGGAGATCGAAAGCACAGTGCTGGAATATCCCTCGGTGAACGGGCCCTACGGCGTGAAGGGCTTAGGCGAAATGACGGCCAACTCGCCCATCCCGGCTATTGCCAATGCAATCTATAACGCAATTGGCGTGCGCATAACAGAGCTGCCTATTACGCCCGAAAAGATTCTGCGCGCCCTTGAAGAGAAGGATAACGTAACCTCAGCTGGATAATTCAGCGTAGGTTGGGTTGAGCGATCTGGAATTGTTGTTGCGAGGTCCCGATGTTGGGTTTCATTCGCCTCATTTCCGCTAAATCCCGGAGCGAAACCCAACACTTTAAGGGATATATCATCCTTTTTGACTCATTCAACCCAACCTACCGAAATGTCGAACTCAGGTAATGTAGAATAAAAGGAGGCAATACAATGCTCAAGGTCATCTCACTACTCAAACGCAGAGAGGATATCAGCCTGGAGGAATTCCGAAAGTGGGCGCTCGAGGAGCATCCGCCCCTGGGCAAAAAACTCCCTGGTATCCGCCATTATCGCATGAGCGTTGTCTTGGAAGATAGTCCTGACTTGCCGGCCCACGCCGTATCGGAATTCTGGTTTGACGATAATGATGCACGTCTGGCGGCCTTCGCCACGCCCGAAGGCAAGGCCGCAGCGGAAGATGCCGCAGCGCACTGCTCGTCACGTGTGCACTTGTTGACAGAGGAGAAGGTGATTATCAAGTAGTAGCAGATCGCCCCGATAGCCTCCCTTCGGGTGCAGGGGAGGAAAGGACCTAGTGGTTTGGCGGCTTTTGGTGGCGTCAAACCACTAGTGTTCTCCGATCCATGGGGCGGGATGTGTTGAGAGAGGCGATTAGATGAGGGACGTATTTGACAAACTGGACTCGTGGCGACAAAATAAACAGGAATTTGCCATCGCAACCGTGGTCAACACGTGGGGATCCTCGCCGCGTCCGGTTGGCTCCAAGATGATTGTAACGCGCGGCGGAGATGTCGCCGGTTCGGTAAGCGCTGGCTGCGTGGAGGGAGCTGTCATTGAACAGAGCCAAGTAGCCATGGATTCGGGCAAGCCACGCTTGCTGACCTTCGGGGTGTCCGACGAAGAGGCGTGGGGGGTAGGTCTGGCATGTGGTGGTACGATTCAAGTTCTTGTAGAACCTTCCTTTTCACTTGACATAATATTTGATTCATTCAAGAAACTCTTCGAGGCACGGCATGCCATGGCCGTGGTTAGCGTAGTGGAGGGAGCATCCGAACGGCTGAATCGAAAGCTGATTGTGCACGCGGATGGACATACGGAAGGCAACCTGACCCTCCCCTCCCGGTCCGAAGACCTGGTCAGCACGGCGCTGGAGCTGCTGGCTAAGGAAACCTGCGGCGGGCTGGATTTGGAAGACGGCACTTCTCTATTCATCGAAGTCTACCCTGCCCCCGCACGTCTCATCATCATCGGCGCCGTGCACATTGCGCAGCCACTGGTAACCATTGCCCAAACGGCCGGGTTCGACACGATTCTGGTGGATCCCCGCAAGGCATTTGCTACCCGCGAGCGCTTTCCGCAGGTAACGGAACTGGTCCTCGCCTGGCCGCAGCGTGCGCTGCCAAAGATGGCCCTTAATAGCTCGGCCTACCTGGTCGTGTTGACGCACGACCCTAAGCTGGACGACCCTGCCCTGGAGCTCGCGCTGAAGAGCAACGCCAGCTATGTGGGAGCGCTGGGCAGCCGGAGCACCAATCGTAAGCGCTTGGCCCGCCTGCGCGAAGCAGGCCTGACTGAGGAGCAAATCTCGCGTCTTCACGCTCCTATCGGATTGAATATTGGCGGACGTTCGCCAGGAGAGATAGCGGTAAGCATTATGGCAGAAATAATCCAGGTAAGGAATAGCATTCTTGACCATGTTTGACACAATTGAGAACGTGCAGCAGGCCTTGCTCGATCACACCTATGTCACCGACCGTGGGCTGGCAACCGTCATCTTCTTGTCCATTAAGCTAGGCAAACCTCTCTTCCTGGAAGGGGAGGCAGGCGTCGGCAAGACCGAGGTTGGCAAAGTGCTGGCCAGCATGCTGGGGGCGCGGCTCATTCGCCTGCAGTGCTATGAGGGGCTGGACGTACACACCGCCGTTTACGAGTGGAACTATGCCCGCCAGATCTTGCACCTGCGCTTACTTGAAGCCAGCGCCGCAACGCGGGGCGAGATGGAACAAGACCTGTATAGCCGCGAGTTTCTATTGGCCCGCCCCCTATTGCAGGCCATCGAGCACGACGATGGGGTGCCGGTCTTGCTGATTGATGAAATCGATCGGGCCGACGAGGAGTTTGAGAGCTTTCTCCTGGAGGTCCTTTCCGACTTCCAGATCACCATCCCTGAAATTGGGACCATCCGCGCACAGCAGCCGCCTGTGGTCGTGATCACCTCCAACCGCACGCGGGAAGTGCACGATGCGCTCAAGCGGCGCTGTCTCTACCAATGGATCGACTACCCCAGCTTCGAAACTGAGTATAAGATTCTGGAGTTGAAGGTGCCTGGCATTTCAAACAGACTATCACGCCAGGTCGTCTTTGCGGTGCAGGCTTTGCGCCATATGGACCTGTTCAAGGCCCCCGGTGTGGCCGAGACTCTGGACTGGGCACATGCCCTGTTGGCGATGGACGAACAAGAGTTGAACGAGCAGGCCATCAATGACACACTGGGCGTGTTGCTCAAGTATCAGGATGACGTCCAGCGCGTCCAAGGCGGGCTGGTGCACGAGCTGATCCAACAGCCTTATGCAAACCAATAACCCTTCTAATCTGCGGAGTACCCCATACCAGGCCGGAGTCTCGTCAAACGGCAGCCTGTTGGCAAACCTGCTCCATTTTGGGCGGCTACTCCGCCGCGTCGGAATCGGGGTCAGCAGTCACCAGATCTTTGAATTGGCTGAAGGGCTGACCCATATCAACCTGACGCATCGTGACGACTTCTATCACGCAGCCCGTAGCTTCCTGGTGCATAGAGTCGACGAGCTGGATATCTTCGACCGGGCCTTCGACCTGTTCTGGTCCCAGCAGATCCAGTTTATGCTAGAGTTCAGTACCACTCGCCAGCAGCGTGTCAGAAGCGATGTCACACAGGATTTGCCCGACAGCGACCAAATAGCTCTTAGCCGGAAAATCGGCCCCGACCCTGCGCTACCGGATGAAGTAGCTGAGCCCGACAACACCAGGCAGATTAGCTTGTCACCTACCTACAGCCCCCTCGAGATTCTGTATAAGGACTTTGCGGATCTCGATCAGGCAGAGCTCGAAAGCGCCAAAAAATTCATCCACCACCTGGTCTGGCAGTTGGACCAACGCCGGACCCGGCGCAAGGTGCGAACTGCCAAGCGGGGATGCTATCTGGACCTGCGGCGTGCGGTCCGCAACAACATGAAAAATGGGGGAGAGATCCTCCGGCTTTCCTGGCGGCGCCGAAAATCCAAGCCGCGCCCCATAGTCGTCATCTGTGACATAAGCGGCTCCATGGAGCGATACTCCCGGTTGTTCTTGCACTTCATTTACGCACTGGTGCAGGAAACACGACAGATTGAAGCATTTGCCTTTGGCACACGCCTGACCTGCATCACGCCTGCCCTGCGCCACAGCGACGTGGATGCTGCCATCGAGAAGATGTCGAAGCTGGTGCTGGACTGGTCTGGTGGGACACGCATTGGAGAATCGCTCAGAGCGTTCAATTTCGAATGGTCACGGCGTGTGCTGGGGCGAGGAGCCGTGGTCATCATCATCAGCGATGGCTGGGACAGGGGCGACACACACCTGTTGGGGCAGGAGATCAGCCGCTTAAGCCGGAGTGTATCTCGTCTGATCTGGCTGAATCCACTCCTGGGCGCTCCCAACTACCAGCCATTGGTGGTGGGTATCCAAACGGTGCTGCCGCATGTTGACGATTTTCTGCCTTTGCACAATCTACTCAGCTTAGAGCAGCTCGCCCTACAACTGGGGTCGCTGCGGGCAAACGGCAACCACACAAGCGCGACCCGGCGGCAGGGTCTACAGGCCCTAAAAACTATCCCCTCAGCGGGTTGAAAACCACCCTCCTCAAAACAGACCGACTTACCATTGCCTCACTGCCTAAGAAACATCAGATTCGAAAGCTTGAAAGTGAGGAGCCTATGTGATATACTGTCTATACGTCCTCATGGTGCTCAGAACCACCGACGAATCTGGCCATCGCAGAGCACTGGAGCTGAGCATAGGAATTGGAGGTGGTTCATATGCCGGTTTTGCCTGACCCTGGCTTACTCAGCGAGATCTCTCTACTGCGTGGCCTTAACCCTGAGGATCTGAGCTGGCTCAACCATCGCCTGCACCGGACCACCGCGCCTGCCGGGAGCAACATCGCCTTTGCCGAGCAGCCGGGTGAGGTTGTCTACATTATCCTCGAAGGTACAGTGAAAATCCATGTTGAGCAGTAGTTGAATATATTAACAATCAGATCACTGCCAAAAGGATAATCTTACCTTCTTCCGTCCATACCACAGGCTCATTTGCAATAATATTCCAATGC
>CP070811.1:2059201-2065490 GCA_020343875.1 Anaerolineales bacterium
AGGCCCTGAAGAAATATGCCGAACTGATCGTCAATGTAGGCCTGAATCTGCAGCCTGGACAGCGCCTTCTCATCAAAGGAGACGCGCTGGTTACGAATGGCGTGTCGATCCATGTTGCACCCTTGGTCAGGTTAATTGCCCTCAGCGCCTACCAGCGAGGGGCAAGGTTGGTAGATGTGATATGGGGCGACGACCAGCTCCAGTTGGCCCGCTTTCAGCATGCCCCCCGGGATTCGTTCGAAGAATATCCCTCCTGGCAAACAGATGGCGCGTTGGAATGCGCCAGGCGCGGCGACGCCCGGTTGGTCATCCTGGCTGACGACCCCGGTCTATTTGACGGGCAGGACCCCGACTTGGTGGCCGCCTATCAAAAGGTCGCTTTGAAGCATGCCAGGCCAGCCGCAGATTACGCTGCGCGCAACGCCATGAATTGGACAGTTGTAGCCGCCCCGGTTCCCGGCTGGGCAGTCAAGGTCTTCCCTGACTTACCCCCGCAAGCGGCCGAAGCCAGGTTATGGGATACCATTTTCGAGATCTGTCGTTTGAAAAAGGCTGACCCGATCTCAGCTTGGCAAGAACACGTTCAGCAACTCTCAGCCAGATGCAGCTATCTTAACCACAAACAGTATACCGCCTTGAAACTGATCGGCCCAGGGACCGATTTAAGCGTGGGGTTGCCGAGAGGGCATATCTGGGAGGGTATTCGCGCAACCAGCCAGGCAGGGATATCCTTCATTGGCAATCTGCCGACAGAGGAAATCTTCACCCTGCCGCATAAGGACAAGACCGAGGGCATTGTCACAGCATCAATGCCTCTGAGCCGGGGTGGTACACTGCTTAAGAACTTTAGCCTGAGTTTCGCTCAGGGCCGGGTGGTGAATGTGAGTGCCGATAAGGGCGAAAGCGCGCTACGCAAGCTGATTGAAACGGATGAAGGAGCGAGTCGGCTGGGGGAGGTGGCTCTGGTACCGCATAGCTCTCCGATTTCCCAGTCGGGGATCCTCTTTCATAATGACCTGATTGACGAAAATGCAGCCAGCCATATCGCCCTGGGCGCAGCCTATAGATTCAACCTTGAAGGTGGCACAGGCATGTCTGACGCCGAATTTGCAGCTGCTGGCGGCAATGACAGCCTGGTACACGCTGATTTTATGATAGGTTCAGCCCAGATGGACGTTGACGGCCTCAAAAAAGATGGCAGCGCCGAACCTGTGATGCGTGCCGGTGAGTGGGCGTTTGAGGTATAAGGGGAGGATACAGGCTTGCCAGGCAACTATTTGTTAAGACCCAAACGGTCACCCCAACACCGTTACGCTTACATAGGCGTTCCCCACGATGCAGCTACCTCTTTGGGCAACCCCGGCGCCCGATTCGCGCCGCAAGCCTTACGGGAGGCGCTGCGGGGCGTTTTCGACTGGCGGCTACAGGATGGCCAGTTGGCCGACATCGATCGGGGGGTGATTGACCTGTCCGGTGTCGAGGTAGCCGACTGGGGCGACATCGCTCTCAGTTACCACGATACGGAACAATGCGTAGCAGAAACCTACCAGACAGTACGCGATGCACTGAAAGCCGGCCACTTCCCCCTGGTAGTCGGTGGCGATCATGGTATCACCTTTCCATGTGTCAAGGCCCTGCACGACACGTGCCAGGGGCCAATTGGCTTGATCCAGCTTGATGCTCACTGCGACCTGTTGGATTACTCCGACCGGCAGGGACGCTATTCCGGCAGTAGCGGTGTGCGGCGCTCGCTTGAGTTGGAGCGACTGACCGGCTCCAACGTGGTCCAGATCGGCCTGCGTGGCTACGCTACGGTAGAGCAATATCAGATGGGTCAGCACCTGGGAGTACACCGTATCAGCGCTGCCCGTCTGGCAGACATGGGAGCCCAAGCAGCTGCCGAGCAAGCGCTGTCTTGCCTGCAGGTGGGGCACAAGCACGCGTCGGGGAATGGGGTCCAGGCCATCTACCTGACCATCGACCTGGATGCGCTCAACCCTGGCGAAGCGCCGGGAACCGGCTGGCCCGAGCCAGGTGGGCTTACCAGTCAGCAGCTCCTGGAGTTGGTGCGTTTATTGGCTCCCCACGTAGCCGCGGTTGACATCGCAGAGTTGAATCCGGTCTACGACAGCCGCGCCCGTACCACGACCATTCTGGCTGCGCGCCTTCTGCTAGATTGCATAACAGCCCGGCTATAGACTTCGAGACATTCCCGTGGAACCTCTTAAGCGACCATGGCTACGAGCGCTTGGTGGTGAACAGCGTCAGCTGCCTGGTCACCGCTGCCGGAGGCGCCCCGCTGTATGCGTTGGGGGAGCCCGAACCTGGCAGGCAGGCAGCTGCCAAAGTTCACCACTTGCTGCTGGTAGAGGTAGACGACCACCAGCTGACCGGCACAACTATTGACCAGGAAGGCCAAGTCATCGACCGTTTTGAGTTGACGACGGAAGAGTAGTATGAGACCTCTCAAGATCCGGGAATACCTGAGCGTGACCGTTTGCTTCGATCACGATATCATAGACGGTGCTCCGGCGGCGCGCTTTGCCCAGCGCTTCAAGGAACTGATCGAGAGCGGCTATGGTTTGACTGACACATGATACAATGGCGGTGCTGGAGAGGATGCTGATCTACATCATCCAGGGGCTTGGCTACGGATTTGCGGCTGCTGTGCAGCCTGGCCCCTTTCAGACTTACATCATATCGCAAGCGTTGAACCATGGATGGCGACGCGCCATTCCGGCTGCTTTCGCGCCGCTGGTCAGCGATGGCCCCATCATTGCTCTGGTCGTGCTGGCGTTGAGCCAGGTGCCAGATTGGCTACATCGCTTCTTATACGTCGCCAGCGGCCTCTTTATCCTCTACCTGGCGCGCGGCGCGTTTATCGGGTGGCGCGACTTTGACCGGACGCAGGTAGCCAGGGGCCAATCCAGTGGGGCTGGCCTGCTCAAAGCCACGCTGATGAACGCGCTGAGTCCTGGCCCATACATATACTGGAGCCTGGTCACCGGGCCCGTTTTACTGGCGGGTTGGCGTGAAGCCTCTGCAAACGGGGCAGGTTTTCTGGCCGGTTTCTACCTGGCCATGATCGGCAGTTTGGCCGGCATCGTCACCCTTTTCGCCACGGCCCGGCACCTGGGCCCCAAGGTGAATCAGGCCTTGCTGGGGGTGTCAGCCATCGCGTTGGCTTGCTTTGGGGTCTATCAACTGGGACTTGGCTTGGCCATATGGGGTGGGTAAATAGTGTGGTATAATACTATCACATAAAAGGCAGGCTGACTGGAGTATCTTGCCCAATGGCCAAACACCTCATTCTGATCGCCGGCAACATCGGCACAGGCAAAACATCTCTCGCCGAGCGGGTAGGCACCCGGCTGGGCTGGCGCACCAGCTTTGAATCTGTGTCCGACAATCCCTATCTGGCCGATTTTTACGCCGATATGCGCCAGTGGTCTTTCCACCTGCAAGTATTCTTCCTTGGGCATCGCGCCCAACAGCATCTCGAACTGGCAAGCAGTGCCGAATCAGCCATTGCCGACCGCAGCATCTACGAGGACGCACACATCTTTGCTCGCGCGCTGCACCACCTGGACAACCTGAGCGAGCGCGATTACCAGGCTTACCGGCGTGTCTTTGATATGGTGGTGGGCGGTCTGCCCCGGCCTGACCTGCTGCTCTACCTCAAAGCCCCCGTCCCGGTGCTCCTCGACCGCATCCACCGCCGTGGACGGAGCATTGAAGGCGGTATCACAGCCGAATACCTATCGCTGCTGGATACCTTCTACGAAGAATGGATGCGAACCTTCGACCTGTGCCCGGTGCTGACGATTCGTACTGAAGACCTGGATTTCGTGAACAAGCCTAAACACCTGGACATCGTAGTTCAGCGCATCCAGGACAGGCTGGCCGGCAAGGAAGACGTCGTGTTTCCCCTGAACTCTGATCAAGCCTGAATCGGGCAGTCCGGATAGCCATACGCGAAAATGGACAACGTCCCTTTTCCCTGGCCCAGGACAGGCCAATGACCCGGTTGGCCACGCGTCAATTATCAGAGTCGTCCGCCTGGTAGACGATTTGGCCATCGAACACGGTCAGCCAGACCTGGGTATCGGCAATCTCTGCCGGAGGGATGGCGAAAATATCCCGATCTAGGACGATCAGGTCGGCCAACTTGCCAGGCGTCAGGCTGCCCTGGCTGGTTGCCTGGCCGGTAGCGTGTGCCGGTCCCATCGTATATCCCCACACCGCCTCGGCGACCGTCAAGCGTTGAGCCGGATACCAGCCACCGGCGGGCGTTCCATCCCGGCGCTGGCGGGTTACCGCAGCATGGATACCCCAGAAAGGGTTGGGCGAAGCGACCGGGCAGTCGGAGCCGAGAGCCAGCACGGTCCCGGCGTTCAGTAAATCCCGAAAGGCGTAAGCCCAACGCCCCCGTTGACCGCAGGCCTGGTCAACCATAGCAGAATCATCGGTGGCATGGAGCGGCTGCACCGACGCCACTACGCCCAGCGGCGCCAAGCGTTTCAAATCGGCGGGGTGGCTGTGCTGCACGTGCTCAATGCGATGGGGCGCCAGCGGCTGAATAGGGCCTTGCTGATTGGGCAGTACCTCCGTGAAGACATCCAGCAGTTCCCGGATGGCTCGATCACCAATGGCATGTGTGGTGGTCGAGATGCCTGCCTGGTGGGCGCGGGCGATAAGGTCGGCGATCTCCCTCATAGGCGTGAGCGGCATGCCAGACTGCGCATCGGTAAAGGGCTCCAGCATCCAAGCTGTGCGCGGGCCGGTGGCACCATCCGAGAAAATCTTGATGCCCCCCACCCTTAAGTAGTCATCGCCAAAGCCAGTGCGCAGCCCCAGACCAATCGCCTCACTCAACCGCTCGTTGGGCAGCATCATCCAGGTACGTAATTTGAGTTCCCACTCCGTTCGCAAGCGCTGCCAGGCCTGGAAAGCGGGTGGCCCGTCTTCGCCCCCCATGATCCGCATGTCATGCACACCCGTCAGTCCCAGCCGATGGACCTGGACCATCGCCTGGCGCATTGCCTGATCGGCCTCATCAGGTGTGGGTGTGGGGAGGATATCCCTCACCAAGTTGATGGCCAACTCGCGCAGGATCCCGGTTGGCTGGCCAGCACGATCTCGATCGATGACACCCATTTCGGGGTCAGGCGTGGCGGAGGTGATGCCAGCCTCCCGGAGCGCCCGCGAGTTGACCCAAGCCAGATGCAAATCGGTGCGCCACAGGATGATAGGATTGTCTGGGGCCAGGTCATCCAGATCGCCCCGGCCGGGCAGGCGCGGATCCGGCCAGCTGTTTTGATTCCAGCCCAGGCCCAACACCCACTGGCCCGGAGCGGCACCCCGGACCGCCCGGCGCACACGATCCCGCACCTCCGTCAATGAGTTGGTATCGGCCAGAAAGAGGCCCCGCCGGTCCAAAGCCCAGCCATAGAAATGGAAATGCGAGTCGGTCAGGCCGGGCAACACCCGGCGGCCACCCAGGTCAATCTGCTGCGTGTGGGGCCGGGCCAGGCCTCGAATCTGGGCGTCGTTCCCCACGGCCAGGATACGCCCGTCGCGCACGGCCATGGCGCTGGCGTGAGGAAAGCGGGGATCTTGGGTGGTTAAGCTACCATGGTAGAGAACAAGATGGGGCATATGGGACTCTCCAGTTTGAGTTTAGCAAACCTGACAGGTCTCACCTGGCCTGCTTTCCAGGACCGGCGAGACCTGTCAGGTCCAACAAAATCATACTCTGCTGATTATAGCTGACCGGCTGTCTATAGCAAGAATCCCTCGGGGAAAGGATCTTCCGCCGCCAATACAAAATGGTGGAGGCCCGTCACATAGGCGGTACCGCTGACTTCGGGGATAATACCTGGCAGATGTGCTACGTTTGTCTCGCTCACAACCCGAGCATCAAACGTGGTGCCCATCAAGCCCTGGTTGACGAAAGGCTGCCCAACAGCCAACTTGCCCCGCCGATGGAGCAGAGCCATCTTGGCGCAGGTGCCCGTCCCGCACGGGGAACGATCCACGTGTCCTTCGCCATAGACGACGAAATTCTGACCGCGGCCCTGGGCGTGCCCACTGGGGTCGAAGAACTCGACCACGTCTATGGTTTTGATGTAAGTGCGCTGGGGATGCCGAACGCTCAACTGCGCGTTGCCGGCTTCCATAATGTCCATTCCCAGTTGGGCCAGCCTGGGCGCATTGTCTACCGTCAGGTCGAGGCCAACTTGATCGATGGAGACCATGAGAAAGAAGCCACCAGTGAAAGAGACATCCA
>CP070811.1:2065590-2073711 GCA_020343875.1 Anaerolineales bacterium
ATATCATACCTGAGGAGCAAAGGCAATACCTTGAAGCCACGGGTCGCACTGGGTTGGCGCGGAGCGGCCAGGATGTGTCCACACCTGCTAGGGAACCACAGTATTCTTGACGGGTGGAGACTTTTAAGGTTTCGAAAACCCCAAAAAGTCTGGGTAATTGGACTTCGCAAAGCGGCGCGGCGGCAAGCAGGGGCGGCAGTCCCGGGGGCGTCCTGGCCGATTTTGGTCTCCGAATGGGGTACTTCGTGCCCCGAGTGGGGTACTTCGCGCTCCGAATGGGGCACTTCGCACGAGCCGTGCCCAACCCAGCGAACTACTTGACATATTATTAGAAGGGTGCTATAATACTATATGTAAAGTTGCCAGAAAGAAGGAGGTAGTAAAATGGAGAGACCAACGAGGGCCCGAGGTCGACGAATGTTATTGGTTGCTCTGGCTGCCCTGCTTTTGATTCTCTTGTGCGTGGTCGTGATCTACGTGCTGTATCCTATCATTTTCCCTCCCGATCGTGACCTGGTTGCTGATGCAGGCGGTCCGTACAGCGTGAGCGAAGGCCAGCTACTCACGTTGGATGGCAGCGCTTCGAGCGGCGGGAACATCACCGACTATACCTGGGACTTCGGCGATGGCAGCACCGGCAGCGGCGTTTCGCCAAGCCATACCTATGAGGATGGCCCGGCTCAATTTACGGCGACGCTTACCGTCACCGATGATCGGGGCCGGACGGCGGGCGACACCGCCCTGGTGACTGTCAACAACTTGCCCCCCACAGCTGATGCCGGCGGCCCGTACACCTGCCAGGTGGGAGAGGCCATTCAGCTGGCGGGCGCTTGCGACGATCCCGGCCCTGTTGATGCAGCCTCGCTGACCTGCACATGGGCCGAGTTTAGCGGGGCAGCGCTTAGTGAGCCAACCTATACCTGCTCGGAACCTATCGGCGATGTAACGCTTACCTTGACAGCCACCGACAAGGACGGCGCCAGCTCGCAATCCTCCGCTACCGTCAGCGTTGTCGAGATCAAGCTCTCTGCTGATGCCAATGGACCATACATCGGCCAGGTTGGCGAGCCGGTTGCTTTTGATGGCAGTGGCTCCACGCCGGAGCAGGAGATCACGTCGTATGACTGGGATTTCGGTGATGGAGAAACTGGCATAGGGGTCGAAATCTCGCATACCTACGCGCAGAGTGGCACCTACACGGTTACCCTGACGATCGCTGGGGCAGACCAGGAAGACACCGCCACGACTTCGGCCACCATTACGGCTGGTAATCAGCCGCCGACGGCTGCCGCCGATGCAGAATTGATCCCCAAGGCTGAGCCATGCTATCGATTCATCGGGAGCGAGTCGTCCGATCCAGATGGTGAGATTGTCTCCTATGCGTGGGACTTTGGTGACCAGAATACTGGCACGGGCGAAGTGGTCGAGTATTGCTACGCAGAGCCTGGAAGCTATGCTGTCACCTTGACCGTCACTGACGACCAAGGAGGCACTGACAGCGCCTCGGTGGACGTCAGCATTACCGAGTAGCCGGGTCAAGCGGCCCCTGCGTCTCTTCCCTGCCTGTTGCCTGGGCGGGGCCCTAGACCGGAGCGTAGGCACCTGCACCTGCGCGATCGTGCACAGTCCGGATGGACAGGTGACGACAGCGCAGGTGCGGGTGTTTCTATGCCCTTGCAGGCCAGCATCTTCGAGGCTATGCGCCTGCAGCCAATCCGGACTGGGCTCTCCTGGGGGAAGGGGATGCTATACTTGTAAGTGTATGTGGTTTTGATATAATCTTTGTGACAGACTTGAATTAGACACAGGGATGGTGTCCTGATGAAAAAAGCAGGTTCTTCAGCTATACTTCTGTTGGTCCTGACTCTGGTCGCCAGCACCGCCGCCGCTGCCCCGCCCGGGCAGGGGCCTGAAGGCGAAGTCTACATCGTGCAAAAAGATGACTGGCTGAGCAAAATCGCCGAAAAATACTATGGGGATATCTTCGCTTACCCGATCATCGTGGACGCTACCAACGCCAGAGCCGCTGAAGACGACAGCTTTGGGCCGATACCGGACCCAGACGTGATCGAAATTGGGCAAAAGTTGTGGATCCCCCATCTGTCGCCGGACTCTTCCTGGGGCGGCAATCTGAAATTGGAGATGCTGCAAAATGCGACCTATGGGGGGATTTACGATGAGGCGGTTCAACTGACCGATGGATATTTTGAGGGTAAGCCTTTTGTAGAAGGTGGGGCCTCAAGGCCAACGGTCATGCTGATTGATCGGTTCAACTTCTTTGGGGATCTGGATGGGGATGGCGTTGAAGATGCAGCCGTGATCCTGGCCGAAAACTCGGGGGGCAGTGGGGTTTTCATCTATCTGGCGGCCATGGTTAGTCAAGACGGGGCGCTGGTCAATGTGGCCACCCAGCTGCTGGGTGACCGCCTCCAGGTGGACTCGGTCGTGATTGATAGCGGGCAGATCGTGATGACTAGCGTGACCCACGGTCCGGATGATCCAATGTGTTGCCCGACCCTAGAAATGACCGCCCAATACCAGTTGCAGGGAGACACTCTGGTTGAACAAGAGTTTTTGCCTGCTAGCTCGATCTTTGAGGGCAGGTACAAGGCCAGGCTGCCAGCGGCTTCCAGCCCAGGGCGAGACGTGACCTTGACCTTGAACGCCGACGGAACGGTAGAGCTGAGCACCGACTACCTCAACGGTGAGGCTCCTATCGTTGAAATCGGGACGTGGAATGCGGATGCGGATGGCACGGCCAGCGTGGCTCTCACCGGGCGGGCGGAGGGCCTGGTCTACGAAGCTCCGGTCGTGATTGTCTTCCAGTTGATGAAGGGCGAACTGGTGGCCGTTGAGTACGATGTGAGCCTGTACGGCTCTGAGGGCCTGCGGCTGGCCAGGCAGTAGCCATTTCGACCATCCTGTCCTGTAAATCTCAAGGGTGCGAACAGCACCTGTTGCCTCTCCGCCAGCCCCGGCTAGGTTTCTGCTGCTCACCTTGTGAGGCGCCTGCCTTGGCCTTGGCTACCCTCTAGTCACGCCCGATGAGCCCCTCTGCAATAGCGGCTTTGAATATACGTATGCTGGTGGATACGCCCTCGGCCAGCGGTGTGTGCGGGGGCCGGCCAAGCAAGTCAGCAAGTTGGGTGTCGTCGGCTTCCTCTGGGAATGGTAATGCCTGGTCGTCAAAGCTGATCTGGCCTCGACTGGCCGGCTGGGCGGCTTCGATAGCCGCCACAACCTGGCACATATGCACCACACTCCCCCGCAGGTTGAAGGCATCGGCTCCCTGGAAGGGGATACGCGCGGCCCGGATGAAGGTTTGAGCCACGTCGTCCGCAAATTGCATATCAAATCGCCCCCCGTAAGGGATATGATATGGCTGGCCCAGCGCCGCCGCCAGCATGGCCTGGCTGGGGCCGGCTGTCATACCCTGGTCCCGGCCAGGGCCGTACACCACATAGGGACGCAGGCCGATGCTGCTCAGGCCGTCGTTCAGCCAATAGAGGCGGGCGGTGCCCTCGTTGGCCTGCTTGTAGACGCCATAGTGCGTGCGGGGTCTGGGCGGGGCGTCGTGGGCAATAGGCCCGGCAGGGTATTCATGCGCGGGGCCATAGACGAGGACGCTGCTGGCGTAAACAACTCGCTCCAGCCCGGCTCGCTTGGCGGCTTCAAAAAGATTGACCGTACCTACCACATTGACCTGGGCTGCTAAGGGGGGATTGGCCTGGCAGGCAGGTGCCTGAAAGGCTGCCAGGTGAATCACCCGGGTGGCACCACTCTCCTCCAGAGCGGCCTGTACCGCCTCCAGCTGGGTCATGTCACCCCTGATGAAGCGAACCAGGGCCATTTCGTCCGGGCCCATAATCAGCTTCAGCCGGTGTGTTTCGTCCGCCAGGTCAAAAACGGTGGTGGGTACCCCCTCCCGTACCAGGTTTCGTACTACCCAGGCTCCGATACATCCCAGAGCACCAGTAACCAGGAAACGCTCTTCATCTAATTTCACTTGCTGGCTCCTGCGTCCGTCCATGAATGGGTGCACGAGGGGTCCAACCGGTCATTAACGCCCGGCCGAGCGCCGCCTCTTGCCCGTGCTGGTTACCTGGTCATCAGCCACACGCCGAATATGAGCACCCCAACACCGGCCAGGCGCGATAGCTCCATGGGGCGGGCCACTGCTCCCAGCAGGCCAAAATGGTCCAGAATGGACGCCATGATGAATTGGGATGCCACCATAATGGTAAATGCGGTGGAAAGCCCCAGCCGCGGCACTGTGTAGCCAATGATGCCCACGATCAACAGGCCCAGAGCCCCGGCACTCAGTGCATACCAGGGAACGCCCTGCCACGCTCGCAAATTACCGCCGCGGGCGGCCAACATGGCCAGGCCGACCAGCAGGCCGCCGCCAGCGTAAGTGATGAAGACGCTCTCTCTGGTGCCCAACCCCTGATCCATCAAGCCCATAAACTGCCCCTGCAGGGTCACGGCTGCACCACCGATGATGGCAATAAGGAATAGGATGGCGAAACTGGTCATAGTGGGTGCCCCTTCTCTAGATGACATATACCTGGCTGGTTGCACGGGTACAATTTACACCCGCTGCGTCGACAGCGCAAGCTACCTGGTCACAAGACTCCGCCCAATCGAGCGGGTACCTGGGTGGCTCTGGACAGCGGGGAATCGGCACGGGCGCGGTATTCATGTAAGGGCCATAAGATGGAACAGCCCATCGGTGCAATTGGCCTTATATTGGCCGGCCAGTACAGCCCAAAGCAAAGGGCCGCCCCGGGGCCCGACGTGGTATTCATTGGCCCTTCGGTGGGGCGGCCCAGCTGAAGAGAGGGCAGTGAGGTTATGCCGTAAACTCGCCCTCGCTTACAAATGTAACACAAACGTGCAGGATTTGCGGTTACAGTTTTGTTACAGTTGGGGCCGGTGGTCGCTGATGGGCGGGCGGTGGCCGCGGGCGTATGAAATGCTAGCGGTTAAGTCTCACTCTGCGCGCTGACTTACCTGCCGGTGAACTTCGGCTGGCGTTTCTCCAGGAAACTGAGCACGGCTTCCCTCAGATCGGGGCTATCCATGATTTCGAGCTGGGCTTCAATCTCCAGGTTCTGGCTGTCACGCAGGGATAGATCGTAGCCTGAGTCGATGATGCGTTTGGCAATCCCTATCGTGCGCGGCGGCAGCTGGCGGAGCCTGTCGGCCAGCGCTGCCACGCTGGCCTCCAGTTCGGTTGGGGGCACTACCTGGTGGACCAGCCCGTAGTCGTGGGCAGCGCTGGCATTGAAGCGGCTGCCCAGCAAAATGATTTCCTTGGTGGCTGCTATGCCTGCCACGCGTGTCAGCCGCTGGGTGCCCATGACAACCCCCAGGCCAAGTCTGACTTCGGGCATACTGAAAACCGTGCCCTGACTGGCAATCCGAAAGTCACAGCATAAGGCCAGCAGCAAGCCGCCCCCGATGCAAAAGCCATGCAGCTTGGCGATGGTGGGTTTTTCCAACGCTTCAAAGGTATCCAGGCAGGCTTGCAGACTCAATAAGAATTCACGGTTGGCGGCCGGCGCTTGATCCAGCCTGTCACGGATCAGGTCCAAGTCCATGCCCGTCGAGAAGTGTTTGCCCTGGCCCTGCAGGATGACCACCCAGATCTTGGCTCTGCTGCTTAAATAGGCGCTGATATCACGCAGCTCGTACAGTGTCTCTGCGGTCAGGCTGTTCTTGGCTTGGGGGCGATTGAGCGTCAGGGTAGCGATGCGGTCTTCTTCGGCAAGCAGCCAATTCTGATATTCAGGCATGGGGGACCTTTCTTCACTCACAAGCTGTGAGGCGATTGGGATCACCAAGCAGCCCCTCAGCCCGCCGGTCACGAGGGATTGTGGTGAGGCAGAACGGAAGCCTCATACCGGAAGGTCTATGATGGTGGATACGTAAGCCAATCCCAGCGCCAGGGCGTTGGTGGCGGCATGCATCAAAATGGGGGGCCAAATTGAGTTACTGCGCTGGTACAGGTAGGCAAAAATGTAGCCCAAGATAAAGATGGGGATGATGGCGGTCGGTGTAAAGTGGATCAAGGCAAAAAGGGCAGAGCTCATCAGAGCTGCCTTTCGCCAACCGTAGCCTCGGCGTAAACCGGCAAACACGAAGCCTCTGAAGAAAAGCTCCTCTATCACCGGCGCGACAATGGCTCCCCCCACCAGCAGCAACCAGGGGGATGATAGCTCAGCCAGAATGGGCATCAGGTCGGCCTGGACACGCAATCCGAAAAGGGCCAGGAACATGGCATACAAGAAGTTAAAAGCAAACGAGATGAGCATTAAGCCACAGCCCAGGCCGATCGAATCGATTTTGAAGACTCGCAGGCCGAGAGCCCCCCACCCCACCTGATACTTGCGCAGTGTCAAGTACAGGGCAGGCCCCAACAGCAGTATTTCCCCCAAGCTGACGATCAGCCCCAGATTTAGATCCAGTGAAAGGTACTGGGCCAGGAATGCCAAAACGATGGCAATGACCAGCATCAGACCTACCAGGGCCACTCCCAGCGCGACGTCGCGGGCTGTCCAGGGAACGGCATGGGGGTCAGGGGGTTCAACACCAGCCTGCTTTTCGGCTTCGTGGCCCCACATCTTTGCTATGCCCTAACCTTCAATCACGGACCGGATTTTGGTGATGATCATATCCACGGCAACAATGTTGTGGCCGCCCTCCGGCACAATCACATCTGCGTAGCGTTTGCTAGGCTCGACAAACTCCAGATGCATGGGGCGAACGGTTTGCGTATATTGGGTAACCACAGACTCTCGGGTCCGGCCTCGCTCGGCGATGTCGCGTTCCATGCGGCGAATAAAGCGGATATCGGCATCGGTATCCACAAATACTTTAATGTTGAACAACTCTCGTAAGCGAGGGTCGGCCAGGATCAATATCCCTTCCACGACAATGACCTTGCAGGGCCGAACCTCCTGGCATTCTGGTTTTCTGGTATGCGTCACAAAATCATAGATGGGAATCTCCACCGCTTCCCCAGCTACCAGTCGCTGCAGGTGCTGCACCAGGAGCGACGTTTCCAGGGCGTCGGGATGATCGTAATTGATCTTGGCCCGCTCTTCAGCCGGCAGATGGCTGCGATCCTTGTAGTAAGAGTCGTGCTGGATGAGCAACACATCCTGAGGTCCAAACCCTTTCAGGATCTCTTTGACGATGGTGGTTTTGCCTGATCCGGTTCCTCCAGCCACTCCCACAACAATTGCATACTGTGACCCATCAGGCTTGACCGTTGTCGAAGATTGGCGACTCATTCTCCCCTATCCTGGTTTATGCCCACCACCATGCCTTCCAGCCGGGTCCGCTCCAAGCGGGCAGGGGGCAGAAAATGGTTACCTACCTTTGCCTCGACCTTCGCCCCGGCTCCCTTGGCGGACAGGCGCCAGGGCCCACGGAACGGCCCGGCATGTTATGACTCGGCCTGATTCCAGCGAGCGCTGGCAATCTTCACATACAGACGCTGGTATCGCTCAATGTACTTCTCGGCACCGGGGTACTTGGTTTCCTTACGCGCTTGCCATGCCCAAAGCATGCGAATTACGGCTGCCTGCAGGTCAGCTAATTCATTGGGTTCAAAATCTACACTCTTCTTCATGGCTGGTCTCTCTGCCTGTCGGATCAGGCCTACCTATACCACTGGGGATCGATCCACTGCACTTCGTCGATGGTTTCGATCGGGAAGAACGCCTTGGCGGGCTCAAGGGAGGCCCGTATCACTCCTGGATCGGGAGCCTCCCATTCGCAAATCAGTTTGCCCGATTCCGCAACCCACCAGGAGCTCAACCACTCTGTTCCGGGTGGTAGCGAGGCTACGACCTGCCTAGCAGCTTGGATGACTTCTTCTTGACTGGCTTGAGGCGTACTATGATGGGTAACCATGTATCTGGCCACGTGCCTACCTCCCTTTCTGCACCACCTTGGAAA
Source organism: Anaerolineales bacterium (assembly GCA_020343875.1). Taxonomy (GTDB): domain Bacteria; phylum Chloroflexota; class Anaerolineae; order 4572-78; family NAK82. The sequence goes on from CP070811.1 coordinate 2,073,559, forward strand.
TGTAGCCCACGCCGCGCTGGGCTGCCCGTCGCTCACTGGCGGCGATCATCTTTGGTGCCCAGTATACCATACTGTGACGTCAAAGACAATGGATCTGTGAAAGAGGACCACGGCGGGCGCCAAACTGAAGCCATTTCCCCTGGCTGACCGCCA
>CP070811.1:2073811-2076371 GCA_020343875.1 Anaerolineales bacterium
ATCCAGCACCGAAAGTTCTCCCGGGGTAGCCACATGTGGCGCAGTGGAGTCGAGTCCTTCCAGCACCTGCAGGACTTCGCCTGCTGAGGCTGGGCGGTCTTTCGGCCGTTTGTTCATGAGTCGGACGATGAGCGCATCCAGCGCAGGAGGAATCGCCTCATTGTGGGCGCGGGGTGGCACCACCGGAGCATGCAGGTGCTGGGAGATAACAGCGATGGGATCGTCAGCGCTGAAGGGCAGGCGGCCAGTGGTTAATTCGTAAAGTATCACACCCAGGGCGTACAAATCAGCCCGCCCGTCAATCTCTTGGCCCAGCGCCTGCTCCGGCGCCAGGTAGAACACGGTGCCGACGATGGCACCTTCAGTGGTCAGACGCGATGCAACCGAACGCGCCAAGCCGAAGTCCATCAGCTTGGCCGTACCGTCTGGGGCTAACACCACGTTCTCGGGCTTCAGGTCACGATGCACGATGCCGTGCGCATGGGCATGATCGAGGGCAGCGCACAACTGCTTGGCAACCGACACAACCTGGCTGATGCCCTGCAATCGATAAGAATATAACGACTCGCCTTCTACCAGTTCCATAACGATGAAAGGCGAGCCAGCATATTCCCCCGCATCGTAAATCGACACGATGTTGGGATGATTCAGTTTGGCTGCAGATTGGGCCTCCCACAGCAGGCGAGCACGACCTTGGCTGCCCAGGCCTGAATCGCTCAGCACTTTGACCGCAACGCCGCGATCCAGCAGTGTGTCATGGGCGCGGCAGACCACGCCCATCCCCCCTCGACCCAGTTCAGACTGGATCGAGTAGCGCTCTTGAAGCGTAGTGCCAATCATGCCTTGGATTAACCGGAAAAACCCTCAAAAGGACGCAATGGCATCTTTGAGTTTGCTGTGAATCTCCAGATACATGTCATAGCCTGCCATCTTCAGTGCATCGTAGACATGCTTCTTCGGATTGAGCAGCTTTAGATGGGGAGACTTATAGGTGCCATCCATTAACCCCTTGCGTATCTTCTCATCGCTCTCCTCGGGCGATTCGCTACGCAGCAAGTTAAAGATGTTGTGAAGTACCCTGAGCCCAGAGCTGCTCAATAACGAAACATCGCTCAGGTCGACCAACAAATGACGGGCCCCATCAGCGAATGCCTGCCGAGCCTCCTGCTCCAGTTGTCCCGCAGTATCCGCAGTGACTGTACCCTTGATTTGCAGCACCGTGACTGGCACACGCCCCTGCTGCTTTGAAATAGTGAGTTCCATGATCATTCCTCCTTGGTCCTAAGAATTGAAGCGATTGCAAGTCAACTATGCTTCCCCAGGCGGTGAAAGCCGCCTGGCAATCACAAAGGTGATATCGTCGGAGCGAGCTACCCCTCCGGTGAAGTTGGTCAGAGCTGCCTCCAGCGCTTCAGCCATATCTTCCACCCTCGCCTGGCGCTTTTCAAGCAGAACCTGCCGCAGGCGTTCCTCGCCAAAAACGCCACCGCCAGCGTCCATCGCCTCGTTGACGCCATCGGTATACAACAAAATGAAATCACCGGGATCCAGCTGTACCACCCGCTGCTCAAAATCGATCGTCTCAAATAGGCCCAGCGGCATGCCGGTCCGGGTAAGCTCAACCAGCTCACCCTCCTTCGCACGATAAAGCAAGGGGGGATTGTGTCCCGCATTCACATAGGTCATCTGGCCGGTGGCCGGATTGAGCTGGGCATAGAAGAGCGTAACAAACATACTGTTTACGGAATCCGCGCATAGCAAGCGATTGGTCCGCCGGATGCCCTCGGCTGGCGAGCGGGTGGCTGCCAGGCTGGCCCTCAGGGTGCTACGAGAGAGCGCCATAAACAGGGCAGCCGGCATTCCTTTGTCGGTCACATCGGCGATGACCATGCCCAGCTGTTGGTGGAAGAGAACGAAGTCGTAGAAATCACCGCTTACCTCGCGCGCCGGCTGCCAGCGTGCGGCAAACTCCCAGCCAGGCTGCTGCGGCGTCTCGCGCGGCAGCAAACTTGCTTGCACATCGTAGGCCATCTGAAGCTCACGCTCCATCCTCCCTTTTTCGACGGCCACCTGGTACAAGCGTGCATTTTCAATGGCGATCGCTGCACTGGAAGCGATGGCAGTCAGTAGCTCAAGGTCGTCCGAGGTGAAAATGCCTGTCTGCAGCCGGTTGTCCACATACACCACACCCGAGACCTGGTCCTTGAGCTTCAACGGCACACACAGGATGGAACGCAGCCCCAAGATTTTCACACTCTGGCGCATGCTGAACCGGTCATCACTCTGGGCGTCACTGGTCAGAATCGGCAGCCCTTCGTGCGCCGCCCGTTCCACCACACTGCGCGAAATCTGAAACTGGGGCTGGTCGATCGTCTCTTGATCCATGCCCCGCGCCGCCCGGAATACCAGCCCCCCGTCGGCCTCGCGCAGCGTCACAAAGCCGCGCTCAGCGCGCGTAGCGGCAATGACTTCATCCATGACCCGATCGAGCACCTCATCCAGATCGAGAGAGGAATTAAAGGCCTGCGACAGCCTATAAAGCAAGGCCAGGCGGTCGCCA
>CP070811.1:2076471-2080229 GCA_020343875.1 Anaerolineales bacterium
AATACTCATACAGGGGCATCTTGGTCACCACCTTCAGATACTTTGCCACACATCAGGATGTTGCTGGCATATTGTACTTTAGGCCACCAGTGCCGTCAAGCTGGCGTCGCAGGCAGAGCAATCGTACGAAAACAATATACTTGACTTCTTGTCCTGCTTGCTCGGCCTGGATTGACAAATCCAGGCCCTACACCGCTGGATTTTATATCCAGCGGGAGCAGAATCAAGAATCTTGGTATGATGCGATTGCCATTGCGTCGTAGGTTGGGTTAGTTTGGGCAAGGAGAACACCGGATTTGCGGCAAACACCTGGTTAGCCATGCGGTTTGATAGCGTGACTAGCCCAACCTACATTTTGCCAAGCGGCCTTGCACGGGCCCTGGGTGGAAGGTGAGGGGTGAACTGGGGACCCAGTTGCCGCCACTATTTGCCGATTGGTGTGTTCTATCATACATACGCAGACAGGATATCCAGCCCTAGCGCCCTGGTGAACGCCAGGCGGTGGGGGCGAGTTGTTCAGCGAAAGCGTCGAAACCAGTATATAGAAGAGACAAGAGGGAGCACATACATGGATTGGTTGGTATATGGGGGGATGATTGCGTTGGCTTACCTGATTGGCTCAATCTCCACGGGCTACGTGATGGGCCGACTGGCAAAGGGTATTGACATCCGACAGTATGGCAGTGGGCGAACCGGCGGCACCAACGCACTGCGGACGCTGGGGCCAGCCGGAGCAGTCATCACCGGTGTGGGTGACGTCGGCAAGGGCGCGGCTGTCGTCTTGCTGGCCAAAGGGTTCGGCTTGCCACCCCTGGTGGTGGCCTTGATGGCGCTGGCGGCGGTGATAGGACATAATCACTCCATCTTCTTAAGCTTTCACGGGGGCGCCGGCGTGGCGCCCACCGTCGGCGCGTTGTTGGTGATGGGCTTCTGGATGGGATTGGGATTGGTGGCAGTGGCTGTGGCACTGGTGGGCATTACCAAATACGCATCGGTTGGTTCATTGGCCTTGGTCAACCTCACGCCCCTCTTGATGCTGGCCCTGGGCTATACCGGGGCATTGCCGCTGGCATACCTGGTGTTTGGGGTGACAATTGCCGCCCTAATCACCTGGGCACACCGGCCTAACATCGCCCGGTTGCGGGCCGGCAGCGAGCGCAAGCTGGGCGAAGGGGGCATTAAGATCACCGCCAATTGAGTAAGATGAAACTCCTATTGTAATTGCTTGACGGGTTATGATATAATTATCACAACATTCCTGCGCTTTTTCGAAGCGGGTTGGGCTCTTCCATGGTTTGCTTCGCTGGTGAGGCGAGTGGAGGGAAAAAAATATGGATGCCCGGCAACCTAAGCCACGTGTCTTCAGGGCCGCAGCCGCTGCGATAGTTGGTTTCGCAATGGCCTGCGGCATTTTGATTCTCTTCAGCGGCCTGGCCTTGCCAGTGACCGCCGCGCCATTGTGGGCGACCAATGTGAATACTGACATCATGGTTCACACTACGTGGTTCTATACGGGTAGCCCTTATATCGTATTGACCAATACCGTGTCTGTGTTGAATGGTGCTGTGCTGACGATTGAGCCGGGCGTCGAAGTTCAGTTCTTAAGTGGCGCCCAACTGCAGATTCCCAACGGCAGGCTTCAAGCGATTGGCACCGCGACACGCCCCATTACCTTCACGGCGCAAATCACCAAGGAGCGCGGTTCGTGGGAAGGCATCATTTTTGGGACCAACGCCGGAACCAGCACCATCCAGTATGCGACCATCGAGTATGCTCGCAGCGCAGTCCAAATCAACAACGCAGGCATTGCGCCTATCGACGTTTATAGTAGTATCATTCGTTACGTTGGCGACGACGACGGTAACCTTTCGTCAGGAGGGGCTATCGTTGGCGACCCGGATAACAGCCGTTTCAGCTACAACCAAATCTACAGCTCCGAAGTGGGCATCCGCCTGTCCAAAGCTGGCACCAACTGGATCCTCGGCAACCAGATCCACGACATTGAAGGTTATTGCGTAGCCATCCTTCCCAGCCCGGGCCTCAACTCAGAATCCAATTTTATAGACGGCAATTATATCTACAATTGTCAGAACAATGGCATTCGCTTGATCGGCATTGGGTCGGCCAACAAGGCGTCCGATAACATTGTGACCAATAACGTCATCAGCAATACGTACAGCGAGGCTATTTACGCGGCTGACCAGGAATGGAATGGCCTGGGTATCGGTAACAACCTCATATTCAACACGGCGCTGACCACCAGCATCGGTACAGCTGGCACAGGTTCTAACTTGGCTGCAATTGCACTTATTGCACCCAGAAATCCAAGTCTATATGGTAACCAGATATACGACAATGGCGCAAGCGGTGGCACTTACCAGGGAGCAATATACATTACCGATACTAATGGGTTCGCGGTAAATATTCAAGCCAACCTTATTCTTGACGATCAGGGAAGTGGCATCGTTTACGACGGATTACTCCCTGCGCCGCCTCTGCAATGGATACAAGAAAATGCAATCTGCGTGGAAGGAGGTGGCTACGAATTCGAGAATCGGGGCGTTGGCCTGGATGCCGAGGGCAATTGGTGGAGTACCAACCTCCCTGTCTTCGGCGCCGAGATCATCGGCACGCTTGACATCACGCCCTGGATCGTATTGTCTGCTACAGTCGCTCCGCCTGTCCTGCCGGCTGATGGCCTGTCTACCTCAGTCATCACCGTCACCATGAACGATGGATCTGGGCATACAGTGCCTATTCCTGCCCGGACCATCAGCTTGGATACCAGCTTGGGTACCCTCTCAGCTGTGACAGTTACGTTGGACAGCAATGGCGTCGCCACTGCCACTCTGACCGCGCCAACTTCACTTGGCACGGCCATAGTGACCGCCACTGAATTGTGCGGCTATCCCGTCACCGCCACTATTCAGTTCGAGACGGCGGACGCAGGCATTGCCAAATCGTCGATCATCACCCAGGTGATCCCTGGCAATCTTATCACCTATACCATCCCCTTCAGCAACGATGCTGACGTAGCAGCGACCAATGTGGTCATCACCGATGACCTGCCCACGGGTACCGTCTGGCAAAGCGACAACGCCGCGGATTTCGGCTTCACCCGCGCCCTGACAACACCTGACGTAGTGTGGACCCATCCGTCGCTGGCCCCCCACGCAAGCGGGACCATTGTCCTGACGGTCCAGGTGCAATCTTCCGCTGGCTGCAATCTGCCGTTGACCAATAGTGTTGTCATCACCGCCGCCACTGAGGATGGCAACCCTGGCAACAACAGCGCCACTCATAGCGGCATCCAGACGATTTGTGCCGACGTAGCGATCAGCAAAGCCGGGCCAGGAGGTAGCGTTGCGCCTGGCGAAACGATCACTTATACCATCACTTACTCAAATATCGGCCAGGCGCGGGCCGAAAATGTGGTCATCACCGACGTCAGCCCCATTACCGGCGGGATAGTTACCCTGCCCGGTGTGTCGTCGCTCAACCCTGGCGAGCTGCAAACGCTGCAGTATGCAGTCACCGCTGATAGTTCCATATGTGGGCTGAACTACCTGACCAACACGGCTTACATCGGCACCAGCACGCCAGAGGTGACCACCACGAACAATGTGGCAATCTCCACCGATCCACCTCAGGTGACCTGCTACAACCTGGCCATCACAAAGACGAGTCACGTCGCCTGGGCGGTGCCGGGGCAGGCTGTAACGTATACGATCGAGTATAGCAACACCAGTGACTACGCT
>CP070811.1:2080329-2082977 GCA_020343875.1 Anaerolineales bacterium
CCCAGCGCGCCAGCCGCCTGGGCAGCCTCTACCAACCTGTCAAGTTCCGGTGAAGACACACCCAGGCTCACCAATAGTTCGTGGTTTTCATCCATTAGCCGGCCCACAGCACGCGGGTCCCCACCCTCTATGGCCGATTTCGCCAAGCGGGCAATGGCGCCGATCTCGTCGAACAAGCCTTCGTAGTGTTCGGTGTGGGCCTGCCAGTGGCGGCGCACGTCGCCCACCACCTCACGAGTCGAGCTGGCCACTCCGGTGTCGGCAATGATCAGGTTTAGGGGAGTGCCTACTGACAGGCGTGTCATCCCCTCGCCTCGCACAAAGTAGACCGGCTGCTGGTAAGCCACGACGGTATTGTCAATCCCACTGGGGGTGCCGTGATGCAACTTCTCGACCTCGTAGACCAGCCTAGAAAGCTCATCAGGCTGGGGGACATGCCCGCAGCGGTGAGCGATCGCTCGGGCCACAGCGGTGGCGACGGCAGCGCCGCTTCCCAGGCCACGTGCGATGGGAATCGTAGACGTAACGGTGATTAGCCAGTCAGGCTGGGGCCCTCCAGTCCCGGCACGAGTGGCTGTGCTTTGGAAGAACGCATCCAGGGCCAATTCAATGACAGCTCTCAGGGGGTCATCGGCAGGCGCATCACCCAGGCAGTAGTGGTGACCACCCGGGCTGTCATCCGGCCCAGGCAGATCTGCGGCCACGATGCATACACCCTTGCCTGGTTCACCAGTAGTGAGCGTGGCCGTGGCAAGCACGTCGGTTACAGGCACGGCAATCGCCGGCCGGCCGTAGACGACGGCGTGCTCGCCAAATAGGATGGCCTTGCCGGGTGCCGTGGCAACAGTGGGGTGAAGTTGCGAGTCAGGCTGAGGTCGATTGGTCCTAGTGTCCACCGGCGATTTCCTCCAAAAGTCAGTAAGTAGACTCCTAGTAGGTCCCGCCCAGACAATCCAGCGAATGATGCAATCTACGTCGAGTATAACATAGGCAAGGAGTTGTGACAACGTTGGGGTAAGTGTGCTATAATGGCTGCCATTCGCCTGCCCTTTTGGTTGCAGGTATCCTAATAAATGGTTAGAGAAAGACAATGTTAAAAGAAGCACGAGAAATCCAGGATCAATTGACAAAATGGCGCAGAGCCATCCATCAACAGCCCGAGCAGGGCTTTGAAGTCTATCGCACTGCGGAGTTGGTGGCCATGACTTTGACCGAACTGGGTATCAAAGTTCAGCGGGGCGTGGGCAAGACAGGTGTGGTGGGCTACCTGGGAGGAGGAGACGGCCCTGTCATCGCCGTCCGGGCCGACATGGATGCTCTGCCTATCCAAGAAGAAAACGAAGTGGAATATGCCTCACAGATTCCAGGCTATATGCACGCTTGTGGTCACGATGCCCACACGGCCATGTTGCTGGGAGCAGCAACGCTGCTCAGCCGTCAAAGTCTACCTGGCCAGGTGCGCTTTCTATTTCAGCCCTCGGAAGAAATGAACGACGAGGAAGGCATCAGCGGCGCACCCAGGATGATCGATGACGGTGCAATGGAAGGTGTGGATGCGGTAATTGCTTTGCACGTCGACGGAAGCTTGGAGACCGGCCGCATTTCTGTGGGCAGCGGAGGGGTTGGCGCGGCTGTAGACACCTTTCGGGCGCACATTATGGGCCAGGGTGGACATGGTGCGTTTCCTCACCAAACCATTGATCCTATCTGGCTGGCCTCGCAAGTGCTCAATGCTCTTTATGCGATACCCTCCAGGCGGGTGGCGCCGCTGCAACCAGTTGTCGTTTCGGTAGGTGTGATTCGTGGGGGAACTACTGATAACGTAATCCCAGACACGGTGTATCTGGAAGGCACTCTGCGCAGTTTTGACGACGCGATCCGTGATCAGCTTATCCAGGAGGTGGGACAAGCCATGATGGTGGCCCGGTCCTTAGGCGGCGATTACCAGTTGGAAATTGAACGTGGCTACCCAGCTACCTACAACGATCCCGCCGTCGTCGGCTGGTTGCGTCAGGTGGCAAGCGACCTGCTGGGAGAAGAACAGGTCGGGACTGAGCAAAAGGGTATGGGCGCCGAAGATTTCAGCTACTTGGCTCAGTTGGCGAGGGGTGCCATGTTTCGGCTGGGAGTCAAACCACCGGGCGCCGCTCCGCGCTATGGACACACTGCTACTTTTGATGTGGACGAGGCAGCCCTGCCCATCGGAACAGCCATCTTGGCCGAGACTGCCCGGCGTTTCGTGCGTGGCCAGCTCTCCTGATGCACTGGGAAGTATGGCCAACGGCTATCTGGGGTGCGGTTTGCCTTGCCGCTGGCCCGGGCAGGCGGGCCGAAGGTCCCCATGCACTGGCGCCAGCACGCTGACCCTCTTTACGGGCGGTGCTTCTTTGAGAGATCTTCTTAGCAGGTTAGAGCTCCTCTCTATCGCTACGTGAGTTTAGGTGCCAAAGACCTGTTCCAGGGCACGGCGCATAACAGGGATGGGCGCCTCGACTCCTGTCCACATCTGGAAGGCGATGGCTCCCTGGTAGACCAGCATGCCCAGTCCGTCGAGGGTGCTAGCGCCCTGGGCTGCAGCAGCACTCAGGAAAGCCGTTCGGGGCGGGTTGGGAATCACGTCGCAGACGAGCAAGTCGTTGCGGATAGAC
>CP070811.1:2083077-2087129 GCA_020343875.1 Anaerolineales bacterium
CATAGCACCCACCAGGATCAGATTCTCAATCACCCGGCGCGGGAGCTGGGTTCGCTGGCAAAAGTCCGCCAGCCCTATAAAGGCTTGGGTTTCTCTGGCTTCTTCGAGCCTGGCGATGCTGGCTTCTCCCAGGCCCTGGACGTAGTTCAACCCCAGCCGGATGCTCCCCTTCTCTACCTCACACTTGGCTCGACTGTGATGCATGTCCACTGGCAAGATGCGCACCTCGTGCCGCCGGGCATCTCCGACCAGTACAGCCGGACTCCAGAAACCCATGGGTTGGTTGTTCAGCAGCGCCGTGTAGAAGGCTTCCGGATAGTAACGCTTCAACCAGGCCGACTGGTAGACCAGAACGGCGAAGGCTGCTGCGTGGCTCTTGGGGAAGGAGTAGCCGCCGAAGGCTTTGAGTTGACCGAAGACAGCTTCGGCGACTGGCTCTGGCACACCTCGGGCTTGTGCCCCTTCTAGAAAGGCGCTCCAGAAACCCTCCACGGCTTGCTCACCTTGTTTGCCTCCCAAAGTCCGCCGCAGCTGTTCCCCCAGGGCCGGCGTGAAGCCGGCCAGGTCCCGAGCCACCTTCAGCACCTGTTCCTGGAAAAGGATCACCCCCAGGGTCTCGGCCAAAGCTGGCTTTAGGGAAGGATGCGGGTAGGCGACTGGCTCGACTCCTAAGCGGCGACGCAGGTAAGGGTGTACCATGTTTCCCTGGATCGGTCCGGGCCGGATTAGCGAGATGGACACGATCAGGTCCTCGAAACGGCGGGGCTGGAGCCGGGGCAGGATTTGGGCCTGAGCCCGCGACTCGACCTGGAAGACGCCGATGGTGTCGGCGCTGGCGATCATCTCATACACCGCCGGGTCGTCAAAGGCCAGCCGGTCCAGATCAACCTGCTCTTTAGTGCTTTGGTAGATGATCTCCACCGCCTCGGTAATGGCTGAGAGCATGCGCAGGCCCAACAGGTCGATCTTTACCAACCCGGCTGTTTCTAGGGCTGCCTTATCCCATTGGACTACCACGCGCTTGGGCATAGTGGCTGGCTCTGTGGGCACCCGTTCCGCCAGGGGGGAGCCTGTGATCACCATCCCTCCGTTGTGAATGCCCAGGTGACGGGGAAAGCCTTCAAGCTGCCGACAGAGCCTCAGTAGGGCGCCCAGGGAGTCCTCATCTGGGGGTTTTGCTGGTCTTACGATTGCTGACTGCTGCCCATTGGCCGCCAATCCCTTGCCTGCCGCCGGCTGCCGGCTCTCTGCATCGGGGGAAGCCCGGCTGTCGGTGATCGGGGGGGTATTCAATGCCCTGGCAGCCTGACTCATCAGGTCTGGTGGCAAGCCCAAAGTTTTGCCCACATCTCGCCACGCACTACGGGATCGAAAGGTGACCATGGTGCAGGCCATGGCGGTGTGTTTCGGGCCGTAGCGCTGGTAGACATACTGGATCACTTCCTCGCGGCGGTCGGCCTGGAAGTCGATGTCGATGTCGGGAAGTATGCCCCGCTCGCCTGCATGCGCGCCAGGCAGAAAGCGCTCGAAGACGAGCTTATGTGCCAGGGGGTCGATGGGTGTGATACCCAGCAGATAGGCGACCAGGGAGTTGGCAGCAGAGCCACGCCCCTGGCAGCGGATGCCGTTCTGCCCGGCGAAGCGCACGATGTCCCACACAATCAAAAAGTAGTTAGCCAATCCGGCCTGCTCAATGACAGCCAACTCGTGGGCCAGCTGCTGCCTGAGGCGGGAAGTGGGGGTGGGATAGCGAGCAGGGATAGCGTTATGGCATAGACGCTGCAGGTAAGCCAAGGCATCCCAGCCTGGCGGCGTAGGGAATTGGGGCAAGTCCTGGAGCCCGTACCGCAGCTCAAAATGGCAGCGCTCGGCAATGCGGCGGGTATTGACCAGGGCTTCCGGGTAGGTAGCGAAGAGAGGGGCCATCCGCCAGCCTGGCTTGAGGTAGAACTCGGAGTTGGGGCGCAGGAATGGGCCGGCCTCATCCAGGCGGATCTGGCGGCTGATGCACACCAAAATGTCCTGGAGTTGCTGGTCGGCCCGAGTCGCGTAGTGGACATTGTTGGTGGCTACATACCCTACCCCCAGGTGTCGGGCCAGCCCGACCAGTCCGTCTACCAGGGCGTCGTCATCTGGCAACAGGTGGTGTTGGAGCTCGATCCAGAAGCGACCTGGGCCAAAGAGATCCCGGTAGTGGCGAGTGGCGGCCAGAGCAGCGGCCCGATCCTTGCGTAGCAGGGCCGTCGCTATCTGTCCCTGTCGGCAGCCGGAGAGGGCAACCAGGCCTTCGGTGTGGTCGGCCAGCTCGCCAGACGGAAGAAGCGCCTGGCCTTTGGGCGCGTTGTGCCGGCTGCGGCTGATGAGCCAACACAGGTTAGCCCACCCGACTTCGTTCTCTACCAGCAGGGTCAGGTGATACCTGATCTTGCCGGCAGGCGAGGTCTCGCCCTCCAGAGTCAGCTCGGTGCCAAGGATGGGTTGGATCCCATGCGCTTGAGCGGCCTGAATGAAGCGCACCGCCCCATACACAGCGTCGTGATCAGTCAGAGCCAACGCTGTCATGCCTGACTCGGCGGCGTGTGTCACCAGGTCTTCAGGGTGAGAGGCGCCGTCAAGCAGGCTGAAGTTGGAATGACAGTGCAACTCGATGTAATCTGGCATCCATTGTGTCGAAAAAAGTTGGGTTAGTCATACAGGCGCTGCAGATACCAGCGGCCGGTCAGCACATCCCGGTAGACGATCACCAGCAAACCGGTGTGGGTGGTCAGTTTGAAGTACTCCCGCCAGATCCGCCCTCGCCACCAGTCCATGTCCACCCGCCAGCGTTTGGCGATCCCATGCACCTGGTGAGATTGCCCTTGCCAGATAAGGGTACATGGAGTTTGGGTGGCGTCGCTCACGACATCAATGGGTTCTCCTTCCGCCCACAAGCGAGTCACGGCGCCTCCATCTTCTGCAGCCGGAAACGGCGCTCCGGTAACCGGGCCTCGCGGCTGGTGAGTGAGATGCGGTAAAAGCAGTTGGTTCCGTACCGGGCCACCAGGTCTTTCAATACTTCATGCAGCCGGCCTTCTTGTCCAGCCTGGTGGACAAAGAGGTCGAGTTGTTGCCCTTTAGCCGGGATCATATCGGCCAGGATCACTTCCAACTCGGTGACTCCCCAACCGATCTTGGCTTGCGCCACCAGCTCGCCCAGGATGCGATTCAGCCGCTCGGGGTTACTGGTTGGTTGGCGCATCACGATTTGCTCTTCGTGGGTGGTTCCATCCTCCAGGTGCAGGAGCAGTTTCAGCTGCCGGCTCACCAGTCCCCTGGCCTGGAGGTGCGTGGCCAAGTCCGCCGTCATAACTTGGAAAATGGCTTCCAGGACAGCCTGGTTGACTACGGGACCGTTGAGCTGGCGTGACACGCTTTCGGTTAGCTCTGGGCGATGGGAGAGTACCGGGCGCTTATCGTAGCCCCGGGCTAGTTGGTGGAGCAACTGCCCTTGCCTCCCAAACTGGGCCAAAATAGCGCTGATCGGCAAGTTGGCCAGCTGCCCCAGAGTATGGATGCCCAGTAGCTGCAGCCGGCGTGCCGTCTCTTCATCCAGAGGCAGAAAGTCAATGGGCAAAGGAGCCAGGAAAACAGCCTCCTGGCCGGGAGCGACAAGCAGGGCTTTGTTGGATTCCACCGAAGCAGCAGCCACGTAGGCGGGGAACTTTCCTCCGGCCAGTCCGATGGCGGGCTCCAGGCCAGCTTTCTCGCGCACTGCCTGGCCAATGCGTTGAGCGACCTCCGCTGCCTCAGCCCATTTTGGGTGCACCCCTGGACTGGCCGCCAGCCCGTCCTGCCTGTACTTTGGCCCAGGCGCCAGGAAGGGCAGCTCTAAGTAGACGACGGCCGCTGGTTGGAATCCACCTGATTCGACGTGAGGCGTGAAGCCAGCCAGCACTCCCAGGAGCGTATCCAATGCGCGCTGGTAGCGAATCTGATTGAGGAGGACGTATCGGGCTTGAGGGCAGAGAACTCGTGCCTGTGGCAGGGGCATCCCCGGCCGTATGCCCACCCCG
>CP070811.1:2087229-2090225 GCA_020343875.1 Anaerolineales bacterium
CAAATCTGGATATTCAGGGGTACTGGTGGCTGCCGGGATAGAGGCTGCTGCCAGCGTATGCCATTCTGTAAAGTTTCGTCTCCTAACGGGACCAATCTCGAACCACACTCACCAGCAGTCGGGCAGATGCACCCGGGAAAAGCTGCCGCAGTCCTCAGCCCTTTGGTTCTCTTCTGTCACTTGCTTTGGACAACCATGGCCAGATCGTTGACAACGGCCTGGCAACTGGTGTGGTGGGGGTGATCGATGTCGGTGGCAAGACCACCAACTTGTTGAGTGTGAACCGGCTCTCAAAAATCAGCCGGGAGTCATCAAGCGTCAGCGTGGGGGCCTGGAGCGTTGCGCGGGCAGTACGTGCCTACATCGCAGACCACTGCCCCGATCTAGACGTGAGGGCCCTACACGTTATTGACGGTCGCAATGGTGACGGGTATAATGAGTGTAGGAGGAAAGTTGCGATGACAACTCACGAGCTGAGCATCAAGTATTCGGATGATCTGCTGCTATCTTTAAAAAAGAGCCCGCAGGAATTTGAGGCCGAGGCGAGACTGCTGCTGGCTGTAAAACTGTATGAGATGAATCGGGTGTCTACAGGTGTCGCAGCGCAGCTGGCTGGGATGGGGCGGGTAGCGTTTATGTTCGAGTTAGCCCGGTTCGGATTGTCGCCAATGGGCCAAGACCCCGAGGACCTAGCCGAGGACATGGCCAATGCGTGAACCACCTCACCAAGTGGTGGTGAATGCTACTCCTATCATCGCACTTGCTCTCGTCGGCAGATTGAATCTCCTACGGCAGCTCTACGGCGAAGTCGTTGTGCCGCCAGCAGTGAGGGATGAAGTGCTGGCTGGTGGACAGGGAGCCGTGGGAAGTGCGCAAATGCGGCAGGCGACGTGGATTCGTACGGTTATGCTGCAGGACCCGCAACGTGCCGATCTGCTGTCAGATTTGGATCGCGGCGAGGCAGAGGTGCTCTCGCTCGCACAAGAGCTGGGCGCGGATCTGATTATCATTGATGAGCGTTTGGCAAGACGTCATGCCAAGAGAGTCGGGTTGAGATTGACTGGTACGCTGGGCGTACTCCTCAAAGCAAAGAGTCTTGGATTTGTCCCTACCATAGCGCCTTTGATCGATCAACTACTCGAAGGTGGAATCTATCTCAGCGATGCCGTGGTCGCCGAGGCGTTAGAGCTGGCAGGTGAACAGTGAGTTAAGCCTGATTCCACTTTGGGCGAACTGGGAGCGGTTGGCAGAACCACCGACCGCATCTTGACCTACACGTCCAGGGTGACTCCAAAGTTTTATCCCGACCAAACTCCAGCAGTCGTACGACAGGCGCTTACTACGGGGGCATCTCTCATACCACCCCCCGGAGCAAGTTGGAGTACACGAGCACGCAATCAAGGTGGCACATAAGGCACCCTTTCGGTGCCTTTTCATCGTCAGGTAGCGGGGGTTGGATTCGAACCAACGACCTCCGGGTTATGAGTTCTAAATCTTAATTCGGGTACCTAACCTAAGTTTTGTGCAATCAGAGGCCGAAACGTGGAAAACGGCCTAATATCGCAAGATTTTCGAACCTTACCAAGTGAATCCAAGTGCTGTATGCTTGTCACCATTCCAGCATTAGAAAGGGGTGGCGATGAGCGACGGCGAAATACAGGTACAAGAGACTCAGCATGCGTTTTTGGTGGCCTGGGGTTGGTTTGCCGACTCCATTGGACTGATCCAGGCGCTGCAAGCAGTGGCCTTGCGCCAGAAGCAGTACACACATACGCCCAGACGAAGGTGTTGGAGTTCCTGGTGGCGATCTTGAGTGGGCTGGAGCATCTGCAGGATATCAGCCGCTCGGCGCACCCGCTGGATCAGGATCAGGCCGTGGCAGAAGCCTGGAGACAACCCGGTTGGGCCGACTACTCTGGCGTGAGCCGCACCTTGAGTGGGTTGCGTTGGGATGAAGTGAACACGTTGGCGCAGGTACTGGAGCAAGTCAGCCAACCGTTGCTCCAAGCGGAACTGGACCTGCTGCGTGCTGGGAAGCAACGCTTACGCTACGACGGCGACCTGACTGGGCTGCCCGTCTCCAACACCAGTCGGACCTATCCTAACGCCGCGTTTGGCCATATGGACGACGAGATTCGGCTGGGGTATCAGGCGGCCGTCGTCAGTCTGGAGAGCCCCACCTACGGGCGTCTGTGGCTGTCGGTGGCCCATCATCCCGGGGACACCGTCTCCTGCACCCAGGCGGAGGCCTTGGTGTTGGCCGCCGAAGCGCGCACCGGCTTGCGTCCCTGGCGCCGGACCGACCTGCTGCATCAGCGCATTGTGGCCTTTGAGCAACAGATGGAAACGACCCAACAACGGCTGCGGACGCAACGTGCAAGGATGCACAAGGCACAGGAGCGTTTGGCAGACGCTCGTCAGCAGGTGCTGGAACAGCAAGCGCTGTTGGCCGAGCTGGAAGACAGCTACCGGGTGCGCCAACGTACCGAACGTCCCACCAGTCGCTTGGCGGTGGCACGTAAGCGCCTCAAGGCCGCGCAACAGCGTTGTCTCAGCCGCGAGCGCGCCTTGCAGTCGGCGCAAGGGCGACGGGCGAAGACGCAGGCGCAAACAGAGCAACAGCAAGAGGCGTGGCAGCATCTGCAAGAACGCCTGGCTTGTTTCGAGCGGGACAACGAGACCAACCTGGCGTCGGTGGAAGCAGAGTTCCGGCTAGATGCAGGCTTTGGCACATATGAGAACGTCGCGCTGTTGATCGAGCTGGGCTACGAGGTTTACACCAAGGCGCATAACCACCAGGTGGTGACCCATCTCAGGGCCAAGACGGACTCGCAAACGCGCTGGCGGCGTGTCGGCGCCAATGCGGAGATGACGGCCTGGCAAGGGTTGTCGTTCAAGCACTGCCCGTATCCGCTGGATGTGGGCTTGGAGCGTTTCTACATTGGACAGAAACTCAAGCACAGTGCCCTGCTGCACTTTGGCGACGACCCGGTCAC
>CP070811.1:2090325-2097111 GCA_020343875.1 Anaerolineales bacterium
CAACAGAGGGAGAATGGACCCTCCAGAGATTAATACTCCAACGGATGAAGCATGGCTTGCGGTCAACGACTGGCCTATGCGCCTGGAGGATATCCGCGAGCAGTTGAAAAAAGCGCAAATGCTGTTAGAGCAGTATCGAGCTGCTTTGCGCCTGGCCCGTGTCGAGATTGAACGACGCAATCAAAGCATCATTGCTTTAACCACCTTTGCCTACCAGGCCAGTTGCGCCGGGAGCCCCACCACGGTGCTCAAACTGGCTTTGACGCGAGCCCTGGAAATTGCCGACGCACAGGTAGGTGCTATTGTCCTGATTGACCCCGAAAGCGAACGACTGAGCCTGGGCGTCCACAAAGGGCTGACCACCGAGTTAAGCAATATTTTGACCGGGCACAAGTTAAGTGCCGGCGCTGGCGCAATCATGCCTTATCTGGTAACCGGCGCTGGCGCTTTGCTGGAATATGCGCCTGGCATTGACGAGGCAGAGCGAAAGTTGCTCACGGCTGGCCGGGTGACCAGCCTGGTCAGCGTGCCACTATATGTCGGCCCCCGCCTGATCGGGGCCATGCTGGTTGGCCTGCAGGATAAAAGACGCTTCAAACCTACCGAACTCCGCTTCATCATGGCCATCACCCAGCAGACAGCTGTTGCCCTGGAAAGCCTAGATTTGCGAAAGGAATTATGGCAAACGGTCGAATCCCTGCTTGACGGCAAGATGGTCAGCCAAGAACTGCAGGAAGTGGACCAGGCCGAGTTAAATCTAGAGATATCCCCCCCACCCGGTCTGCCCGCGCCCCCCTCGCTGATTCCCCAACCCGCCGGTGACGATCTTGAACAGTTGCTGGCTGGCATGATGGAGACCGAAGCCGAGGTACGCCAACAAAATGCTGATCTGCAAACCCTCAACACCATTGCGGAGATCATCAATCGCACTCTTGATCTGAAAGAGATTCTGCAATGTGCCGTTGATCAGACACGAGCTACCTTAAACACCGATGCGGCCTGGATTTACCTGGTTGAAGAAGACAACCAACTCGCCATGCGAGCTCATTACGGCCTCTCCACAGATTACGTCCATGGCATGCGCCGCTTGAAGCCCAATGATGGATTGGAAGGGCGCGTTGCCGCTGAAAACAGGGTCCATTCTGTTGAGCTGCTCTCAAACGATGCCCATAGCCACAAGATCTGGGTAGAAAGAGAGGGATTAATCGCTCTGGTTGGCGTGCCTATCAGCTACCCGAAACCTGGAGGTAAGTCGGGGCGGGGCGGTTCGCAGATGGTTGGTGTCCTGGCTACCGGCAAACGGGGAGAGCAAGCCCATCAGTGGAGCCAGCGTGAGATACGCTTACTGACCTCAATTGCTAACCAGGTGGGGCTGGCAATCGCCAACGCCCGCTTATACGCCCGCGTCCACGAAGACGAAGTCGGCCTGAGAGCCAGCAATCAGATCTTGCGCGAGATTAATGATATGCTGCTGGATAAGAATGCCTTTCTGGAAGATTTCATCGAGGAAAACCTGGTTTCAGCTCTCACCGCATCCACTCAAACCCTACGTTATCTACGGGCCAACCCGGACACACCTGTCAGCAACCAGCAAATACAAGAGGTCGCCACCAATCTGGAAGACCTTGCCGGTCGGCTGGGTGCACTGGCCAGACAGACTGGTACTATGAACGTCGCCTTGGATACCAGGCTTGACCAAATACCCAGTAGCGAGGATCAAGAGGAGAGCAGTCAGCCCGAATCGGGTAGCATAGATCTTGATGAAGAAGAAGAGGAAGATAAGGCGGAGCCGCAGCTGATGAGCCTTCAACAGGCCATTGCCGCTGGACTGGTCCCCGCCCATATCCTGCGCAAGAAAATCAATCCGTAACCAGCTACCCTCTACCTCTCACGCCCAATTTACTGCCCCTGGTAAAGCTGAATATTGCGCTCGTGCTCTTCAAATGTCTCGGCGAAGACATGGGAGCCGTCTCCGCGCGCCAGGAAGAAGAGGTATGGAGTCTGGGTCGGCTGCAAGACCGCCAGAATGGAGCTGGCGCCCGGGCTACAAATCGGGCCAGGCGGCAGGCCGGGGAATAGGTAGGTATTGTACGGAGAATTCACCCCCTGATACTCTTCCAGGGTGACGGGTGTCTTCCACCACTGGTCCGTGTCGGGCTGGTAGCCCATCGCATATTGAACGGTGGGATCGGCCTGCAGATACATGTCCTGCTGGAGGCGATTAAGGTACACGCTGGCAATGGTCGGGCGTTCCTCAGGCACCACGGCCTCGCGCTCAACGATGGAGGCTACGATCAGCACCTGGTAGAAGGTGAGGCCCTGAGCCGCGCCCATACCCTCCCAGCCGATGGGCAGCCGCGCTTGCATCGTATCCAGCATGCGCGTCAGCAAATCTTCTGGACTGGCCTGGGCGGGCAGGCGATACGTATCGGGGAAGAGATAGCCTTCAAAGCCAACGCCATCCGGGCGGTCGGCTAGCAGCGGATGGTCGATGGCTACCCCTTGCCGCACTGCCGCTAGAAAGACACTGCCGTCCATGATGTTTTCATCGGTGAGTAAGTCGGACACCTGCTCCGCTCGCCAGCCTTCGGGGATGGTAATCACCACCTCTTGCATGCGACTGTGCTGCAAGGCTTCAGCGATTTCACGCATGGCCATATTACGCCTCAGCTGGTACTCACCTGCCTCCAGCGACGCATCCAGGCCGTGGTATTGGAGAAAACGGCGGAACAGAGTCGCGTCGCTGATGAGTCCCATACCTTCCAGGCGGGCCGAAATGCTGAGCGCCGTTTCTCCAAACTCGACAACAAAGCTAACCGGGGTTGGCTGGTCGCTGAGTGGCGTGTTAATCTCGTCGGCGCGCGACTGCAGATATACGCTCAGCATCCAGTCTTCCGGGCCTTCAGGCTGGCGCTGACCCGGAACGTCGTTCAAGGCGATGGTCATCTGCCCTTGTCCCTGGGTTCGGAAGTACCAGATGCCCCCGCCCACGATGACCGCTATCGCCGCCAGCGCGATCAGGAAGACGACAAATCTAAAAACGAAGCGTATGAATCTGAACACAATACCCATGCACAACCTCTTTCCCCATGCTCAGCTTTGGCTTATCCCCGCTGGCTCTCCAGGTAATCCTGCAAGATAACCGCGGCCGCAGCGGCGTCAATAGGCACCCGGCGCTTGCGCCCGCTCTGGACAAGCAGCTCGTCGGCGGTGACGGTGGAATAACGTTCGTCATACAATTCCACCGGCACTTCTAGGGCCCGGGCCAGTGCCCGCGCATAGCGAGTCACGCGCCGTGCCTGAGGCCCCATCTCCCCGCTTAGGGTGAGGGGCAGCCCCACCACCACTCGCTCAACCTCCAGTTCGGCCACCAGGCGAGCCACGGCGGCAAAGTCCTCGGCCTTCGAGCGACGCCGGATGACCGTATGAGGCGTGGCGAGTGTACCCGTAGGGTCACTGACCGCCACACCAATCCTGACCTCGCCCACGTCCAATGCCATCAGCCGACTGGCGGAGTGGGAGTGGGGGTTTTGCCCGCTCTGCCCGTGTGAACTCTTGCTCTCCGCGGCATCCCACTCTGGCCCGCCAGCCCGAGCCAGCGCGCCGGTGTGATTGAGTGTGTGGTCATCCATCAGGTTACTCTACAACGTTGACCACGATACGGAAAGGGAACCAGGGCAACCGCCCCAGCCAATCCGGCTCTACGACCACCAACGGCTCTCCAGCCAGGGGAAGTCGCTGGCGCAGGTAGCTTAGGGCTTCCTCAATAGGAAGGCCTCGCACATCCTTGGCCACCTGACGCCCGTCAATCTGGGCGACGGCGCTTCCAGCGGCTTGCATCCGAAAGCTGACCGCCCGATCGTCCACCCCGACCAACTCGCCAGCCACGAACTCCAGGCTACGCGGCTGCAGCAGAAAGTCGGGTGGCACCTGGCTCTGCAAGGCAGCCAGGGCCAGTTGATTGGCATTCTGGCCGGCGATGGCGGTGCCGCGCACCACGGCTCGCATCTCCAAGGTCAATAGTTCCGTCACCTCGCCGTCCATGCTGGGGCTGTAGGCAGCATCCAGGGGGATCACCAAAAGCGACTCAGGGGGGATGAATTCCTGCTCAGCCAGGCCCTCCAGCAAGCGGCTATATCCCTCCTGTTGAATTTGCTGCAAAACAGTGGCCTGGAGGCGATCCTTATCTGCGCGAGCCACGATGCCAACCGGAGTCATCGTGCCGCCGGCCGCCGGCCCCTCGTTGATTACGGTCACCTGGCGATCTATGACAGGGCTGAGGATGCGATTAATCTGGCCAGCAGCCACATTGCCGATAGGGCCTGGGTCGACGGCGATAACCTGGGTCTGGGTAATGGCGTTGAAAGCCGCCGGAACGGTGGCAGTCTGCACCGTCAGGAAACGCACAGTCGTGCCGCTAGAGGTAGTCAAAGTGGTGCTGACCGGGATGGTGATTTCCTGGTCGGTCCGATTCACAAAGGTGACAATCCCCTGGGCCTTGTCGGCTGGCACATCCTGGACAGCCTGCGGAGGAATACGGCCCACATCGCGTATTTCCACCTGGACCAGCCGGGCCGGTATCTCCAGAGCGTTGTAATCAACATGGTCCGTGTCGGGGTTGGCCCGAACGACCAGGTCGGCCGTAACCCTCTCGACGGCTGGCGAGAGCTGGATTCGCCCTTCAGGGTAGATCAGCACCACCACTGCGCTCAACATACCCCCCACCAGCGCCAGGAGGATGAGAAATCCGATAGCAAGGAACGGCCTGGCCACCCGTCGGCCAGGCCGGGGTCGAAAGCGAGGCAGGCGTTTGGGACGAGGCACCTCTTTCAGCGGGCGTTCGGGCAGGTCCAGGCTGGCTTCGATTTCATCTTGCTCTTTCGGCGCCCGGCGGCGGGCGCGCTTCGGTCTTGGCGCTGGCTTGGCGGTCGAGAGCCAGCGCGAGCGCTGCCCCCGTTCCACCGAGCCAAAGGTAACCAAACCGGCTTCCCGGCTCAATTCGATAACCTGGGGATCTTTGGTGATCAGAGCCACCCCGAGCGAATGGTTGCGCGCATGCCGGGCTAGCAGCTTGAGATTGACCAGGCTGCGCAAGGCACGGTTTTTACGGGGCACCACCAACAAGACATGGCTGGCCTGGGCCCATTCCAGGCGATCTCGAACTACAGGGATATCGTCGTCGGCTTCCAAATAGATGATTTGTTCCATAGTTGAATACGTGTTACTCCAGACAGGTTGCCAGGCTGATCGCTGGCGCCAACAGGTCGCTGACCGGGTGGGGGGGCAGGTCCAGCAAGGTCAAATGGCCTGGCACCCGGGCGCCCAGCCTGGGCCCCAGCGCTTCGCTTTCCAGCGAACGCCGAAAGCTCAGGGCCGGGCTGGATTCCAGAGCGTTCAAAGCCTGTGACAGGCCTGGCAGAAGGCTCCCCCCGCCGGTGAGATAGATGCGGCCAGGCAAGTGGTCGGCTCGGTCGGAATCCAGCGGGGCATCTGTCGGCCGACAAGCCACCTGTCTGCTCGTCATCTGCTGCAGGTGGCCCGCCAACGACTCCAGCCATATGGCTATCGGCTTGGCCAGCGACCGGGCAACCAGGTCTTTATCGCTGGTCGAAAGGGCCTGGTCCGCATAGGCCCGCTTAAGTGCCTCAGCCTCCTCCGGCAAACAACGGAAAGCCCGGCACAGGCTTTGAGTGAAGAACTGTCCACCCTGGGGCCACCAGGAAGTCGAAACCAACACGTCGTGTCGAATGAGGTGCAGGCCGGTCCCCAAAGCGCCGATGTCGATCAGGATGGCCTCCCTCTGGGGCACGACAGCGGTCAGGGATTGGGGAGCGGCCACCAGGTTGATCAGCGCCAGTTCCAGCCGGTCGGCGATTGCCTCAGCCGCTTGCAGGGCCGGTGGCCAGGCTGCCACGCCAAAGGCAGACAGCGACAGATCCCGCCCTTTCAACCCCACCGGGTCAGTCACCTGGTGACCGTCCACCGTGATGACACCCGGGGTGATGGCCAATGGCTTCCAGGGGACTTTATCGTCATCGTCACCCAGCGAGGCCAGCCGCTCGCGCGCCAGCCGTTCCACCCGCTCCCAGGCGTTCTTCAGTTCTCGCCCGGCAATGGGTACATCCGGGGCAGCCCGAGTTTGGCGCACCGTGAAGCACTCCCCGCGCGTGAGCTGGGCCGGGATGCAAAAGAGGGCTTCGTCGGGCACTATCTTGCCGTGGTCAGCCGCTTCGGTCCGATCTTCGGCGGCTACCAGCGCCCCATCCGCGGCGGCAGCCAGGGCAGCAATATCAGCCCGCCCGCCGGCCAGGCTGTGCCCCTCCACAGGCGCAAAGCCATAGCCCAGTATCCGCACCCCCGCCTTCTCGCGGCGCACCACCACCGCCTTGACAGTGTCAGTGCCGAAGTCGACCAGGCTGAAGAATCCGGGCTGTTTGTTATCCGAGCGGGCGGTTAGATGGCCTACCACATCCAGTAGAGTTCGCATCGCCCTCTATTTTACCCACCTGGAGTGAATAAGCAAAAAGCGTGACCGCACCGAAACATGGAGAGAGCAGTACACCAAGATAGGTGCGCCCCCCAAAATGGGGAAGCACAGGGACGAATCCCCCCTGAGAACGATCTAGAATTTGACGGGCAGGCTATAGCGTGATATACTGCGGCCTGCAACCGCGGAATAACGGACACATTTGCCGAGGTAGCTCAGTCTGGTAGAGCACTTGACTGAAAATCAAGGAGTCCGCAGTTCAAATCTGCGCCTCGGCACTGCAACCCACTGACCCGCCA
>CP070811.1:2097211-2099883 GCA_020343875.1 Anaerolineales bacterium
CAGGAGGGGTTCTATGCCCAGTTTCTTGATCGGAGTCTTTGTAGTGCTGCATGGCCTGGTCCATTTGTTGTACTTTGGACAGAGCCGCAGGTTCTTTGAGCTTCAGCCTGGGATGCTTTGGCCGGACGGCTCGTGGGCGTTCTCAAGGCTTCTTGGAGATCAAGCCACACGATTGCTGGCGAGCATTGCGTGTTTATTGGCCGCCATCGGTTTTGTGGCTGGCGGATTTGGAGTACTCGTCAGCCAGTCTTGGTGGCGTCCAATTATCCTGGGTGCGGCTACGTTTTCTACTGTTGTCTATGTTCTATTCTGGGATGGAAGGCCGCAGAAGCTGCATGATAAGGGTGCGATTGCCATTTTGATCAACATAGCGATTCTGTTTGCAATGCTCGTGTTGCGGTGACCGGATTCTGGATCGCTGGCTTGTTGTTCGTTGTCGTCGGCTTTCTCTTGTTAGCCTGGCTGGGCCGCATCGTGTCACCGTTACTGGAGAGCCTAGGGATCATGATTCCTTTCTTGGTCATCACCTCGTGGAGGATTACATCCAGGCGAAAGGTCCCTGAGCATGGACACGAGACGGAGATGGCACCGAC
The DNA here is from genome assembly GCA_020343875.1 of Anaerolineales bacterium. Classification (GTDB taxonomy): domain Bacteria; phylum Chloroflexota; class Anaerolineae; order 4572-78; family NAK82. Next base: position 2,097,805 of record CP070811.1, read on the forward strand.
GGCCGCCCTCCTGATGCAATGAGCGAGAACAGGCTGATCGAAAGCTTATTTCATGGCTTGAGGAGACGAAACCTGTGCGTGAAAGCAGTTTATCCGACAGCTCAGTTTGAACCAAATGACTAAGACACCAGCATCCCATCCGACCCAACAGGAGAAATCACGATGAAAACAAAAACCCTTGTCCCATTCTTAGCACTTTCCTTCGGCTTGACCTGGGGCATCGCTGCGCTCCTCATCTTGTTCCACGACCAGGTCGTCGCCTTGTATCACTTCCAGATGATGAACCCGGCTTTTCCCGATGCCCAGCCCTGGGACATTCTGATTTTCATTATTGCTGCCGTAGTCATCGTCTGGTTGAACCGCCGCAAGATGTTCCAACGCGGGGAAGGGATCACCGATGTGCTTATGCCAGAGGAAAAGCGATGACTATTTTAGACTGAAGATTGGACCACAAGCTTGTGTGCCCGTAATACAAACGCATCCCTGGGGGATTATTAAGACGAGTTCACACATGATTTTTCAAGTCCAATTATGAACCACAGGAGAATGAAGATGGACAAAAAGTATGGTCTCTACATTGTTTTGGGATTGGTTATCGGAGTTGTCTTTGGAGCTGCCTTTGGCACAGCCATTGGGAATACTATCCCCGGAATCGCCCTTGGCGGTTTCGGCGGTGTGTTCGTAGGCTGGTTCATGGCTGCGGCTATGCTTGAAAACAGCAAAGGGAAAGACAAGACAGGCGATTCTTGAAGGCACACAGAAATGAACATCCAAAATCGGAGTAACAGAACCACAATTCGTAACCTGGCGATTTTCATCGTCGTTGTACTTGCCATTGGCTGGGTTGGGCGGGGATTGGATGTCATGATGGGCAGCCCGTCACCCGAAGGCCTGGGCATCCTCCTGTGGCTGATCACGCCGCTGGCGATTTCCTTGCTGTTGCGGGCATTTGCCGGGGATGGCTGGAAGGACTTTGGCATCAGGCCGAACTTCAAGGGGAACCTGGTATGGTATGTGGTCGCGCTCCTGGTCTATCCCGTCTTGACAGTGCTCGACCTGCTGATCGGGCGCGGTCTGGGCTTGATCGCCTTTCCCAATCTGTCATTGACTGCCCTGGTTCTGATCCTTCAGACTTTTGTGCTGGGCGTGCCGCAATTGTTGATCAAGAATATCTTTGAAGAGGCCGCCTGGCGCGGGTATCTTGCACCCAAAGTGTATTCCCTGGGTCTGAATGATTATGTTGGGCATTTGATCGCCGGGTTCGTTTGGGGAGCCTGGCATATCACATACTATCTGTACTACCTGGATCGAGCGGTTCTGCAAGACTTCACCACGTTGAACCTGGCCACCTTCATCCCCGTGTCGATCGTGGTAATGATCGCCTGGGCCATGGTGTACGGTGAGATCCGCCTGCTGACCAATTCGATCTGGCCGGCGGTGCTGATGCACGCAGTGGAGGATGCTTTTCTCAACCAGCTCTTTACAGACCATCACATCCAGATTGTACCGGGGACGGACTGGCTGGTTTCGCCGATGAATGGGCTGATCAGCATCTTGTTGTTCATTGGCCTTGCTGTGGGGCTGCGCCGCTTGCGCCTGAAAAGAGCCTATTCCCTCAGAAGCCATGGCTTGTGAAAAGTAGCTTGACAGTTTCAGCCGCGGTGACACGATTGGGAAATCGCGCCTACGAAGAGGTTTGCTGTAGCCGCGATTTCCTAATCGCGTGCTATGCCAGCGCTGCTCCTGCGCCACTTTGCACGAGCCATGATTCAGGAGCAAAGAACCATTGCCAGCGTGAACAAATTGTGATAAAGTTAACATATCTGAGCCCGTTCCTTCAAGGCTGAGTGGCCAATGCGGCGCCAGGTGGAGCGTGGAGATGACCGGGCTCCTGCTGGCAGCCTGACTCGATGTCCTCGTGTGTTGTCCTTGTTTACGAAAATGCTTGCTTGTCCCCCTTTTTGGATTGGATAGTTTACATAACTAAATAAGGAGGTGACCAGTGACCACTCGCCATCTGTTGCGAAAGTGTATCCTTCTGCTGATCCTCTGCGCTCTGATGGGCGGGTTGCTCGCCTG
>CP070811.1:2099983-2103465 GCA_020343875.1 Anaerolineales bacterium
AGATGCAAAGCCGAGCCACCGCGCTGGGCGCACGTATTCGGGCCGAAGACGGCGCTGCCACGCCGGGCGAGGTGGTTGGCGTAAACTTGGCATTCGATGACATTAAGGAGGACACAAGCTGATGAAAAGCTACCGACAAGAACTTTGGTTCAACGTCAAGGGCCGCCGGGAGTTCATCAACATCACACCCGAGGTTGAGACGTGCTTGCAAGAAAGCAGCATCAAAGAGGGGCTATGCCTGGTAAATGCCATGCATATCACCGCTTCCGTGTTCATCAACGACAATGAATACGGCCTGCACCAGGACTACGAGGATTGGCTAGAGGAATTGGCTCCCCATGCCCCCATCAGTCGCTACCGCCACAACCGCACCGGCGAGGACAACGGGGATGCCCATCTCAAGCGCCAGATCATGGGCCGCGAGGTGGTGGTGGCGGTCACTGGGGGTCGCCTGGACTTCGGCCCCTGGGAGCAAATCTTCTACGGCGAGTTCGACGGGGGCCGCCGGAAGCGGGTCTTGGTCAAGATCATCGGCGAGTAAGAACCAAGGTCCTGAATTCAGCGGGGATTTTGGACACGAATCGACTCTTGATCCGTCTCCAAACCCCCCCAAGCTGTCTGCTCAAAACCAAAAGCCGCCCGCTGCCCGCGACCGCGGGTTGACGCGAAAGGCTCTCTTGTGTAACGACATCGTCAACAAATCAACAGCGGCCGCTTGCCCATAGCCTTGTGGCAGTGGTGCTGGCTGGCAACTCGGTCGTTAGGGGTGCCTCAGCCCCTTTTAGCTGTTGGCTTGTAGACAGTTCTTCTGCCTTCATGGATGAATTGCACGATCTCAGCAGTCGTGATTCCCAGGTCTAGACCTTCCACATCGAGTGGTGATCCCGAAGCCTGATTCTCTTACGTCTGAGCATTGCCGAAAGGGCATTGCCAACCTCCCAGTGAACAGATTCCGGTGCAATAAGGTTGGCTCCTATGGTCTACTCTACCAAGGTCTCTCTCAGGTTCATTTTCCCAAACAGCATTCATCGGTGGCCTTTGGTGCGCTCTGACAGAGAACGAAGCCTGAAATCCTGAGCAGATCCACCGGCCACGCCCATCAAACTGGGAAGAAGGCCGGCCAGATGAGCGCGTCCAACACCGCCGTCTGAATGCAAAAGGCGACGGCCCCGCCTACCGCCAGCCGGTATCCCCACCCGGCATCACGCGGGCGCAGCTTGAGCAGGGCCGCCAACATACCCAACGAACCCAGCCCCACCACGACCAAGACCAGGCGTATTGCCAGCCACAGGCCGCCGCTGGGCTGATTGATCATGGCATAGGTCAGCGGCATCCACAGCGCGGATGGGATCAGGATCAGCAGGTAGCCGAGGTTAAGCCAACCGAACCCGTACCGCGGGCCCAATCGAGCCTGACCGGGATCCACCCGGAACAGCAGAAAGCTGCTGAAGGCGAAATAGCCCGCGGCCGCCAGAACCATGGAGATACCGTACAGGGGACGAATGGGCAGGGGCACCCCGCCCCACAGAGCTGCTCCGCTGTCGGGGTGGGTCCATATACCTTGCGCGTAGCTGCCCAGGACAGCACTGCCTCCCAGCAAGTTGATCAGGAGCATAACTCGTTTTTGGGGATGCATACCCGGACCTCGAGAATAACTTACCGAGCATGTCTCACCAGGATGAGCCTGCCCAGTCAGGAGTTCACAACCAGTATACCACCTTTGCCCCCCTGTTTCCAAAACCACTTCGCCCTGATGCCTGGGGGTCGAACAAGGCAGAAGAACCGCTGATTCCCACCCCACAAAACTCATACGAAACTCATATGAAAAAAAGCACAATTTTGTGATATAATTAATAATACACCTTGGGCATACCCTGGCCCCATCTCAGTGGCGAGAGGCGACCAGATCTCTGCATAAGCGCCGAAGCTCACAGGATCTAGACCGCACCTGACTTAAGGGGCCAGGATCTGAGCTCCGGCTTTTTTTCTCGGGGGGACCTCTCAGTGGGCGTAACCCCAACTCGGATCTCTCTTTAGAATCAAATCGCTTGCGCCGGCACCCGGCTGCCTGCAAGCCGGCCCGACCGCCATACCGTGCTCCCACCTGCCAGTGGGGCACAGGCGTACCTGGGCCTATCCTGTCGGATAAGCACGGGCAGGCCAAACTGCCCAGGCCCGGTAGCGTCTTTTTGCCAGACGGCTTGGCCTGACAGAAAGGAGGTGATGCCCTACATCCATACCCTGGTCAGACCCGGTGCGTAATCAATCCTGATCGCCTAAGGACAACCGCATCCCTTGGCCGGCGAAAGCCGGACACGCAGGAGAACCAGCCGTATTCTGGCCCGGTTTCCTCCACAGCTATTCCTCTTTCGTCACCAAGGTTTGCACTCGCTGCATACGATCAGGTGTCATTTTGCACCAGGTCATTCAGCATGGGGGGGATTGTTAACAAAGGGGGGATGTTACTCAGGAAGGGAGGGTGTCATGATCCTGAGAAAATACAAACCCTATCTCTTATCAACCCTAAGCCTGGTCCTGGTCTTTGTCAGCGTGTACGCGGTGTACGCCTGGACGTCTCTGCCGGTGACGCAAGACCCTCTGGTGCGTATGCCAGGCACCCAACCGGGCCAGGTAGCGCTGCAGGCCCCGACCCGCTGCCTGAACTGCCACGCCGGCTATGATCCGGCGGTGGAACCAGGCTTCAACTGGAAGGGCTCTATGATGGCCCAGGCGGCCCGCGACTTTCTGTTCTGGTCCTGCTTCACGGTCTCGGCCCAGGACTCGATTTGGGCGGTGGGGAGGCCCAATGCCACCGACATCTGCGAGCGCTGCCACTTCCCCAAGGGCTGGCTGGAGGGTCGCTCCGACCCCACCAACGCCTCGCTGATGACAGGGGCCGACTTCGACGGGGTGCAGTGCGACTTCTGCCACCGCATGTGGGACCCCTTCTTCCAGACCACCTACGACGGGACACGCGAGGGCAATGACTGGTGGGGCTACTGGGATGAAGACCAGAATACCGGGCCCGGCAGCGGGACTCTGTCCCAGACCGAAGCCGACCTCACCTACGCCGATGACATGGCCACCGCGCTGTCCATCTTGCAGTTCAACGGCGCCAACTTTTACACCAACAACCTGCCCCCGACGAACTACACCGAGAGCGGCTCCGGGCAGTACTTCATCAGCCCCAACGCCGCCAAGCGGGCCTCCTTCGCCGACGCCAACGCCCGCCACCAGATGTTCTACAGCCGCTTCCACAAGAGCAAGTACATGTGCGATACGTGCCACGACGTATCCAACCCGATCCTGGCCAACCTGGGTCTTTCCGGTCTACCGGATCTTGGCACGGGCCTGATCACCGAACAGTATTCTGCAGCAAATTACTTCCACGTGGAGCGGACCTTCTCGGAGTTCATGCTCTCCGCCTATGGGCAGCAGGGCGGGGCGGCCACCAATCCCGAGTTCCAGGCCCAGGGCGCGCC
>CP070811.1:2103565-2108947 GCA_020343875.1 Anaerolineales bacterium
GCCGAATTCAAGGCTATGGTTATGGCGACCAGGATCATGCGGCGGCGATAGGGCCAGAAGTAGTCGATAATCCGGCCCAGCAACTCCCGATCCCCGTATTGGCGGTCATAATCCTCAGTGTCGAGGCCATCCAGGATAAAACCCATAGTCCTACCTTGCTGTGTAAAGCCTGGTGTTCTTAGCTTGCCCTCTCAACCGCCGGGCGGCATCCCCGTGCCGCCCGCTCAAGCTGAGTCATATCGGGCAAAGATGCGCTGGTAGTCCGTACAGCGGTGTAACAGTTCCTCGTGCGTCCCCTGGTCTACCAGCTGGCCTTGGCGCAAGACCAGGATACGGTCAGCCCACCGGATCTGGCTGAGACGGTGTGTAATGAGCAGGGTTGTTCGTTGACGGCTGATACGCCTCATGGCCAGCTGGATCTGATCCTCGGTGGCGCTGTCGATGGCGCTGGTGCTGTCGTCCAAAATCAAGATGCGTGGGTTGGTGAGAAAGGCGCGAGCGATGGCGATTCGCTGTCGTTGCCCGCCGGAGAGGGTTACACCTCGCTCGCCCACTTCGGTGTCGTATCCCTTCTGAAGGCTGATGATAAACTCATGGACTTGGGCTTCGCGCGCCGCCTCCTCGATTGCTGCTTGGCTGGCGTCGGCGCAGCCAAACGCAATGTTTTCCGCCAGGCTGCGTGAGAAGAGAAACACATCCTGCTCGATGGTTGAGATTTGCGAACGGAGCGACTCCAGGCTCCAGTCGCGTACGTCTACTCCGTCTACCAGTACCTGTCCGTTATTAGTGTCGAAAATGCGGTTAATTAGACGGGTCAGGGTAGTCTTGCCTGACCCTGTTTGTCCTACGATGGCTACGGTCTGGCCGGGCCGGGCGGTAAAGCTGATATTCTTAAGTACCGGCTTTCCGTTGTAGCCAAAACAAACGTTCTCAAAGATTATTTCTCCCTGGATGGGACGAGCCACGCCTGCTTCGTTCTCGTCCAGCTCCGTTTCTGTGTTGATCAATTCCAGGATTCGCCCCGCGCCGGCAACTCCCAATTGCACCAGATTGAAGCTAAACAGGGAGATAAAAGTAGGGAAACGGAGGGTGCCTAACAAGCCCATGAAGGTGACTACCTGGCCCAGGCTGATATCGCCTGCTCGCCAGATCAAGAGCGCATGCAAGAAACCAATGGCCCAGGCTACGCTGAAGGCCAACATGGGCAGGTAGCGGGCCTGTATCTCTCCCTGCTGCACAAAATAGTCTCGGAACATGCGTGCATTTTGAATGAATTTGTCCCACTCGTAACGCTCCCTGACGTTAGCCTTGACGATTTCAATGCCGGCGATGGCCTCTGCCAACCCTGCGTTCATGGCCCCAAATTGATCTCGCATGGCTATACTGACAGGGTTAAGCTTGCGGTTATAGTCGGCCAAGGTGATAGCCAGTACCGCCAGAAAGATGGTCGGGACGAGCAATAACTCGAACCTGAGCTGGCCGATTAAGATGACGGGCACCAGCACAGCCATAATTGAATCAGTGATCAGCATCAAGCCAGGGCTGAACATCAGATTGAGTGTGCGTACGTCATTAGTGGCGCGGGCCATGATGTCCCCAATTCGCTGCCGGCCATGGAAGGTCTGACTCTTGCCCAGCAGGCTGACATACAATTCGTCTCGAGCATCTCGCTCGATACGTTGAGCCAGAAACTCTGAAGCATAATTGCGTGCCAGCCCTGTCACGCCTTGCCCGATGGCCGCCCCCAACACACCCAACGCCAGACTCAGTAAGGCGGCCGTTCGCCAGCCAGGTGCGCTAATCAGGTCGAATGCCTGGCCGATAAAGATCTGGATAGTGCTGTAAGCAGCGTTGTTTAAGATGGCGGCCAGGATCATGAGCAGTGGGAAAAGCGGGTAGCGCATGGCGTGCGAGACGATCCAGCGCACCGGCCCGGTGCGACGAAAGGTATATTCATCTGCTAGCGTGAATTCTCTCTTGGCCAACGCGTCACCATCTCGCTCGTGATGTGGGAACAAATTATACCTGAGAGATGGAAACTTTCAAAGATGCGCAGGGGCAGCAGGTTGGAGGCGGTGGTGAGTATGTTATAATGGGGGTACTCAGGCTGTCCTGAGCAAGTTGTGACTCAGGCGAGGCGAACCTTGCATACCTTGAACGTAAAGTTTATCCTGCGGGGGCTAATCCTGGCCATACCCCTGGCAATCCTGCTTACGTTGACGGGGCGTTTGGCCCTGCTGGTCGGGCAACCAGCCGAGCCAACGCCATTGCCTCCCATTATTCTTTCAGCTCGCGACACGCTGCCGGCTGGGCGGGTCGGATTGCGAGCCTGGGCACGCTATCAGGGCGAGGCATATCACCTGGTAGGCAGTGGTTTCTTGCTCCAGTTGGATGATGGCCGGCTTGTGGGGGTGACCACGGCTCACAGCGTCTCGATCGGGGACCCTGGCCGCCCTCTGGAGCAAATCGCACTCGGCCTGCAAGATCAAACGCATCTCGTGGTTGAGTTTGATACGCTGCATGGTCATCCTGGCCACGCCCGAACCGACTTGGATATGGCGGTGGACTACGTGTTGTTGAGGCCCCTCCAGCCGATTGATGCCAGCTTTGTACTTGAACCCGATCCTCGCGGGGGGCCACAGCCTGGCGAAAGGGTGTCGCTGCTTACTGACATGAGAGCGGCCGAAAGCGGTCGGCGAATCCTGGAGGGGACGGTGCAGTCGGCGAATGACAGGGCCGTATGGGTGCTGATGGATAAGTTGTTCAACCCGGCTTTGATGAGCGGCTCACCTGTTGTGAGTCAGCACACCGGCCGGGCGGTGGGCATGTTGGTCGCCGGCACGCCTCGGCGCAATCGATTGTTGCTAGGCCTGAATCCCATTGGATCGATCGTAGAGTTGGCCGGCTCGGCCGACGAGTTTCCGAGACTTGTCGACTATGAGCCATAGTCCTGGGAAAGCGTAAATCGAAGCGCCAGTCGCTCTACTTCCATTCGTATTGCCGCTTCTGCATCTACATCAACGTTAGAAGATATCGAATTCCCTTCGGGGCATTAAGACCCAATGTGCCAGCGCAGTGGCCGGCGCGGTTGGGGCGTGGGGCAGTGCGGTGGACGTAGCCGCACCCGCACTGCACTGTCCTGCGGCTAGCATGGGCGCGCGGCACAAGCCTGTCCCCTTGGACTGCCGCCGGGCAGGACGGGCTGGCGGCTAGATCAGGGTGTCCGCCGCGAGTACAGTGCATGAGCGGGGGCGATACGCAAGCCATGGGGGCGGGTCGTTGCCAGCCCGTGGTGGCTATGGGGCGGGGCTAGGAGGGCATCATCCTGATTGGTTTGGAGGTCGTTTGCTTTGCCGTAGTGGCTTGAAGTTTGACAATCACCACGGACATGGCTTATACTAGAATGGTACTACATTCCGATTATCTTACAGTAAGGAGAAGGATTATGGCTGAAGTGGCATTGGCGAAGGTGACACGGAAAGGACAGATGACTATTCCCCAGACATTGCGGGAGTCGCTGGGCATCGAACCGGGAGACTACATCGCACTACGTCCGCTGATGGGTGGCATCTTGATGTCCAAGGCATCGGTGACGCCCGAGGTAAAGGCAGAAGATGTGCTACGTCACCTGGTGGCCAGCTTAGGCCGGGCTGCGGAGGAAGGTGGCATACGCGAGGATGAGGACCTAGATGCCCTGATCGAAGGGGCTCAGCGGCGGACTTACCAGGAACGCTATGGCGAATGAAAAGCGGCGTGTCTTTCTGGATGCCAACATCCTGATTCGTGGTATTACTCTGCCCCGATTTCCGTATGAAGTGCTGCGACACGCGGCCAGAGGGGACTTTATAGCGGTCTTTTCGCCGCTGGTGCTGGACAGCGCCCGGTGGTATGTGCGAGAGTCGTTCCCCGATCACCGAGAAGCCTTTGAGGTGCTACTGGTCCTTCTGGACTACGAACTGGCCCCCGACCCGGCTGCGGATGAGGTGGCGGCCCAGGCGGGCCTGGTGCGGGATGCCAAAGACATTCCGGTTGCGTTGGCGGCGATCCAGGCGGGGGTGGATTACTTGGTGAGCACCGATCGGGACTTCACCGACGAGGACGAAACCACGGTTGACTTACGCAAGCAGCTCACTCCGGTCCGGGTTGGTTCTTTTCTGCGTGAGGTGATGGGGTGGAACAGCGAGGATCTGTCGGCCATTGAGCGCAGGCGGTGGTCGGACTTGGAAAGGCCATTCTGGGAAGAGGAGAAGTGAGTGGCGAGCGGGGGCCCTTGGCCAGCACGATTTGAGGCGGCGGGCCGTGCGCTGGTGTCACAATCCCAGGGCGTGCCCCACCCGTGCTTGCCGCTGGGCAAGCGTAGGACAGGCTAGCCCATTAGGGCAGGGAAAAAGGCGAGGCGGGGCTGCCTCGCTTTTCTGGTTTTAGGGGCTGCGGCGAGCCGAGATCAACGCCTCGGCGTCGGGGGAGAGCGCGTCAGCGCGAGGAGACGATGGAACAAGGCAGCGTGGCTGGAGAGCTAGGTGAGATAGCGCCTGATGGCCTGCGCGGTGGGAGGGCTGATGGGAATGATGCGCTGCTTGGCGCCTTTGCCGTGGACGAGGATGCATCGGTTCTTGAGGTCGGTGTTGTCGACGGACAGGTTACCGAGCTCGCTGGCGTGGATGCCTGTGTCGAGGAGGAGCAGGATGATGGCCCGATCGCGGGTGACGGTGGGGCGGGCGTGGTTGCATTCGCGCTGACCAGGTTGTGCGTATGGGCGCGAGCGGTCGTATACTGCCAGCATGGCGTCGATGTCGGCGCGGGTGAAGGGGTTGATGGCTCGTCTTTCGGGGGGGCGGTCGACGTGGCGAGGGATATGGCGGTGGACGACGCGCTCGGTGACGGCACAGGTTCAGGGGGCGGACAGGCCGACGTGGTACGAGAAGATGATTTTGTTGCTGAGGCTGAGGGGGGCCAGGAAGACACGCACCTGGTCAGGAATGGTGCTGGTCAGGAGTGGATCCCAATTCAGCAAGTTGTGTAATCAGCCAGGGTGTGCAGGCTCAGCCAGCGGGCGTGGGCGTAAAGCAGGTAGCCTTGGATGGCCTGAGAGAAGGTGATTTGGTTGGCCATGGGAGCCTCCGGCCTTAAGAAAAGCCGTGTGGTCTGCGGTTGATGCAGGACGCATAGTATTGGCGGTACAGGTCCAATAATTTAGTAACGGAATGGCTTTTTTGACTCCGGACGGGAAGAAAGACTGAGGAGCACGCCATACCTGACATGACAGAATCGCAGGCCGCACGGCGGATGCAAGTGAGTAACCGTGCGGCCTGTGGTTCAGGTCGGGGCGGTCGGATTTGAACCGACGGCCTCTACAACCCCATTGTAGCGCGCTAGCCAAAC
>CP070811.1:2109047-2114124 GCA_020343875.1 Anaerolineales bacterium
CTCCAGTTGGATGATGGCCGGCTTGTGGGGGTGACCACGGCTCACAGCGTCTCGATCGGGGACCCTGGCCGCCCTCTGGAGCAAATCGCACTCGGCCTGCAAGATCAAACGCATCTCGTGGTTGAGTTTGATACGCTGCACGGTCACCCTGGTCACGCCCGAACCGACTTGGATATGGCGATGGACTACGTGCTGCTGAGGCCCCTCCAGCCCATTGATGCCAGTTTTGTACTTGAACCCGATCCACGCGGCGGGCCACAGCCTGGCGAAAGGGTGTCGCTGCTTACTGACATGAGAGCGGCCGAAAGCGGCCGGCGAATCCTGGAGGGGACGGTGCAGTCGGCGAATGACAGGGCCGTATGGGTGCTGATGGATAAGTTGTTCAACCCGGCTTTGATGAGCGGTTCACCCCTTGTCAGTCAGCACACCGGACGGGTGGTAGGCATGTTGGTCGCCGGCACGCCTCGGCGCAATCGATTGTTGCTAGGCCTTAATCCCATTGGATCGATCGTAGAGTTGGCCGGCTCGGCCGACGAGTTTCCGAGACTTGTCGACTATGAGCCATAGTTTGGAAAGTGCCCCTCTTCCATCCACGTCTTCCCTCTGTCAAAACTCTCCGAAGTTAGAGAATTCTCAGCGAGAACCCGACTGAGAATCGTATGGACTGCTTTTTGGCGGTACAGGGCAAATAATGTGAGAATGGCTTTTTTGACTCCGGAGGGGAAGAAAGACTGAGGAGCACGCCATGCCTGACATGACAGAATCGCAGGCCGCACGGCGGATGCAAGTGAGTAACCGTGCGGCCTGTGGTTCAGGTCGGGGCGGTCGGATTTGAACCGACGGCCTCTACAACCCCATTGTAGCGCGCTAGCCAAACTGCGCCACGCCCCGATATGCTGCCCCGAAAGGGGATACAAGGTCGGGATGGCCGGATTTGAACCGGCGACCTCACGGACCCGAACCGTGCGCGCTGACCGAACTGCGCTACATCCCGACACTCTGCCAAAGGACTATTGGCAGGCTGAATTCTAACACAATGATACGTCTGTGTCAAAAAAGTCGGCAAAAGATCAATCTTGCCCGTAGATAACTTTCATCTCATCATACACCCGGCTGATTCCGGCTCGAATCCGCTTCTCCACGAAGGATTTGTCACCCGGGCGGTAAGGAAAGTAGTCAATCATCTGATTAATCACCACCGCCGCCTCCGATTTGCTGCGCCCGGAGCGGTACTGGCTGCGGACTTTAGAGCGCATGGTGCGGATATAGTCAGACACCGGACCGGTCGCTTCGACGTTGCACAATGGTCCGTGACCAGGCACAATGTGCGCCAGCGACATTTTGCGCAGTCGGGTCAGTAGGTCCAGCCATTCTTTGCTCTGGCTTTGTCCCAGCGAGGGGTGCTCTCCAACCACGACCACATCGCCCGTGAAAAGGATACGCTCGTTGGGCAACCACACGCCGCTGGTAGCCGGCGTGTGCCCTCCTAGATGGACAAAATGGATCTCGCGTCCCCCTTTCTTGAGGATCAGACGGCCGGTAAAGGTGATTTCGGGCTTTTTCAGTCGCGTCTGGTCGAATTGGGCAGCCACCTCAGGACTCTTTTTGAAGATGTTCTTAGTGCGCTCAATAAAGGTGTCTTTGTAATTGGCTATCTCTTTCCAGGCTACTTCGTGGGCGATGACGGGTGCGTTGAAGAACTGATTGCCCAGAATGTGGGCTCGATGATGATCGGTGTTGAAGACGTAGAGCACCTTATCCGAGATTTTAGCAACTCGACTTGCCCAGTTCTTCCCATCCGCGGGGATGAGAGGCGTGTCAATTACAATGGTACCACCGTCGGTCACAATGCAGCCGACGTTAGCGCCTTCATAATCAAATTTAACATAAATACCGGGGGCGATTTCTTGCATTGGGCTTCACCGTAGTCAACGTCGCGTCGGGAATGGTTTGCTGCTATAGTGTACCACAAGCTGTTGTGATTATCAATACCTCCCCGCCTCAGGTCGGCAGCCAAAGGGTAAAGGTTGTCCCTTGGCCCACCTGGCTCTCGACGGTGAGACGCCCGTTGTGGGCCTCAGCGATCCAGCGGGCAATGGACAGGCCCAGTCCCACGCCTTTGCGCCCCTTACGTTGAGCACGATAGAATCGGTCGAAGATGTGTGGCAGCACATCTGAGGGGATGCCAACCCCGGTGTCCTCAACCGACACCCGCACCCAGTCCTGATCACGATAGAGGGAGATGGTAATCTGCCCGCCAGGTGGTGTGTATTTGAGGGCATTGTCTATCAGGTTAAGCAGCAATTGCTTGATACGATCCGGGTCGCCCTCAACCACAGCCTGGTCTTCGTGGCCCAAGTGAATGGATACCCGTTCGCCGATGGGGAAATGTGTGGCCGACATTAGCTGCGCCTGTCTGTAGACCTGCAAAATCAAGGTGTCGAGCTCAACGGGTTGTTTTTCCAATTTCATGTCGGCTTCGGCCTGGGCCAGCAAGAGGAGGTCGGCAACCAGCCGATTCATACGATCTACTTCCCCCTCAATAGCCTCCAGGGCCAGGGCTAGCTCGGTGGGGTCTGTGGCCGCGCCTCGCCGCAGCAAGTCTACGTTGCCACGAATGGTGGTCAGCGGCGTCCGCAATTCGTGGGACACATCCGCACCGAGACGTTGCTGTGCCTGAAAAAGACGGTCCAATCGCTCCAACATAGCGTTGAAGGTGCTGACCAGACGCCCTACTTCGTCGTCGGTGGTGGGGACGGGCAGTCGGCGGCCCAGATCTTGCGCCCGAACGATACGCCCCGCTGTCTGGGTAATCCGGTCAATGGGGCGCAAAGACAGCCACGACATCAACAAACCTACTCCACCTGCGGCTATGATGGTGACAAGCGTCCCCACCATGAGGAGAACCAATACCCGTTTCAGTGCGGCATCTAGGTCGGTTAGCGGTTGCCCTACCTGAACAGCCCCCACCACCTGTCCTGCCACCGAGATGGGGACGCTGACCATGCGCAGGCGCACACCATTTTCCAGGACGAGAGTCTTGAGTGCCGGTTGGTTTCGCAGGTTAACCGCCAGCAGGTCGGCATCCAGGGGTAGTCGCTGATCGCCCAGATTCTGAGACCGACGGGCCACGCTGCCGTCACCTCGAACGACCTGGATGTAGGCGGCTGGAGTTGAGAAAACGTCCAGCGCTGGTAAATCGATCAGGCCAGTGCGTAACACGGTCAGGGGGTCGTTTTGGGCGGCGATGACGGACCCTACTTGGGCCGCCCGATCCTGGAGGGTGCGGTCTACTGCCCTCAGCAGGCTGAAGCTGAGGGAGGTATACACGACGGCACTGAAGACGATCAGAATGGCCGTCAAGACACCTACGTACCCCAGGGTCAGTCGAATGCGAATGGACATCTTTCAGCGAATAGTTGTCAGTAATCTGAAGCCAGAAGTGGATGATCAGCGGGCCAGGGGCAGGCAGGGAACGAACCATGAAGATCCGCCTGCCTGTCGCTATTCCTCTCTTAATACATAGCCAACCCCACGCAAGGTATGAATCAAGCGCATCTCACCCTCTGTTTCCAGCTTGGCTCGTAAGTAGCGAACGTAGACCTCGATGATGTTCGATTCGCCGCCGAAGTCGTAACCCCAGATGCGGTCGTAGATGATGTCGCGCGTGAGTACCTGGCGCGGATGGCGCATGAAGAGTTCCAGCACGTCGTATTCCTTGGCGGTCAGTTCGATTTCGCGCTCTCCACGTCGGGCCTGACGGGTGGCTGGGTCAAGCTGCAGGTCAGCGAATTGCAGCAGATCGTCTGCGTCGGGTGGGGCAGTTCGGCGGAGAAGGGCACGGATACGCGCCATCAACTCGTCGAAGGCGAAAGGTTTGACCAGGTAGTCGTCAGCGCCAGCATCAAGGCCAGCTACTCGGTCCGGGATGGCGTCTTTGGCGGTCAGCATAAGCACCGGCTCGTCCGAACCCGACAAACGCAGCTGCTTGCATACCTCCAGGCCGTTTATGTCAGGCAACATTACGTCGAGGATAATCAGGTCGGGTGGGTCGCTAAAAGCTTTCTCTAGTGCAGTTTCGCCATCAGGCGCCACCTCAACCTGATACCCTTCGTGGCGCAGGCTGCGGCTGATGAAACTGGCGATTCTGGCCTCGTCCTCAACGACTAGAATTCTTTCCCCCATCCTCTTACCTCCAGGCGAAAAACAAGATGCCAGCAGGTAGCGACTTGCTGAGGTGCTTCATTATGTTTCACGCTCCACGTCATCCAGCCGTTTGACCTGATCCCACTCCCCGACAGGTACCACCAGGGCGTCTATGAATAACTGCACGATGTAAGCCTGACCATCTGCCTCAAAGGAAATCTCATCTGAGAGGGGACCCAACAACCCCAGCTCTATGCCCTTCTTGTAGAGTGCCGCGTTGGGATTGATGGGGGCCATATGCTGATCGGCCAACGATTGGGCGAACTCCTTCAAAGTCATCTGTTCGATGGGGGGCGCTTCGGCAGGTTCAGGCAGCGGCGCCTCGGCTTCTCCTCGGTAGCGGGCGATCCACCCTCCTACCTTGGGGATGATCCACTCTTTGGTCACCATGTGGCCTGGGCAACTTTTATATGAGTGGTCGCGGTGAAAGAGCAAGTCTTTAGGGTCAAGCTTCAAGCGGTTGTAGAGGGCGCCCAAGGCGGCTACGGTGTTGGTCAAGGTTGGCCCATCCGGCAGTTGCTGGTCGTAGTCACCCACCATCTCCACATGCAGTGATCCGACGTTGTGCCCCTTCACCCCCACACCGTCTTCAGCCAGGTCGGTGAAAAGCCAGATGCCATCGTCAGCGATGAAAAGATGGGGCCCAGCCGTCCAGCCCAGGTGAACCTGTCCTTGGCCGTCGGTCCAAGTGTAACCTTCATAATTACGCTTGATGGCCAGCAGCGTCTCTCGGCCTTTCCACTGCTCGCGGGTAGGCCGCCAGGTATGATGCAAAAAGATGCGGTTGGGTGGCACCGGGCCAAAGCTCTTGGTCTCCACGAAGGCCGCAAACTCGTCAGCTGTCATCACCCGGCCGTCAATTTCTATCGGC
>CP070811.1:2114224-2117305 GCA_020343875.1 Anaerolineales bacterium
ACCAGCCGCCGCCATGCATCTTGTGGCCCATAATGTAGTTGTAACGGGGTACCCACCAGCCAGTGACTGACTCCTTCTGAATAACGCGAATTATCTCAGCCCCCAGGTCAGGCGTGGCTCGCTCGTCCGCGTCAATGAAAAAGACCCAATCAGCACCCATAGCTTGCGCGTCAACCAGGGCGATATTGCGCTGTTCGGCAAAACTCACGAAGGGATACTGCTTCACGGTGGCTCCTAACCGGCGGGAGATCTCCACCGTACCATCGTCGCTGTAGGAGTCGGAGATGAGCACGCCATCAGCCCAGGTCACGCTCAGGATACATTCCCTGATATGACGGGCTTCGTTCTTGGTTAAAATGACGGCAATCAGTCTGGGCACAGTACCTCTCCCGAAGTTATCGCCGGCTGCGAAACACCAGTCGTAGTGGTGTGCCCAGGAAACCATACACCTCGCGGATGCGATTTTCCAGGTATCGCTGGTAGGTGAAGTGAACCAACTCACGGTCGTTGACGAAGAAGACAAACGTCGGCGGGTCTACTTCAGGCTGGGTGACATAGTAGAATTTGAGTAGCTGGCCTGACTTGCTCTTTGGGGGATGGCGAGCAGTAGCTTCTTGGAGTAGACGGTTAAGGTCTGCCGTCGAGATGCGGCGTGTGCGCTCGGCCTGCACCTGCAAAGCTACCTGGAGCGTCTGCTGCACCCGTTGGCCTGTTTTGGCGGAGATGAAAAGAATCGGCACGTAATCCATAAAGCGCAGCGCAGCCCGAATCTCTTTAGTGTACTGCACCATCGTGTGCGTGTCTTTCTCGACCAGATCCCACTTGTTAACAGTGACCACCACGCTCTTGGCCTCGTCCAGGATGTAGCCGGCGATGTGTTGGTCCTGCGCGGCCACCTTGTCCTGTGCGTCAATCATCAGCAGGCAGACATCGGCCCGGTTGATGGCCTTCAGGGCGCGCAGCACGCTGTATTTTTCCACGCCGGGGGCGATTTTGCCTCGCCGTCGGATGCCAGCCGTATCTATGAGCACAATCTGCTCACCGCTAAACTCGATTTCCATATCAATGGCATCGCGAGTGGTGCCGGGCACTTCGCTAACGATGACTCGTTCCTGCCCCAGCAAACGGTTGAGCAGCGATGACTTGCCCACGTTAGGCCGACCCACGATGGCCACTTTGACTCGCTCATCCTGTACCTCTTCGACGTCCGTCTGGGGGAGTGCGTCAATAATCATATCTAGCAGGTCGCCAGTGCCGTGGCCGTGTAACGCGCTGACAGGTAGGGGGTCGCCCAGGCCCAGGGCATAGAACTCCACCGCGTCAGCGCGACGTCGGTCATTGTCGGCTTTGTTGGCAACCAGGATAACCGGTTTCTCAGTCCGGCGTAGCACCTCGGCTACTTCCTGGTCACTGGGGGTTAGGCCGCTCTCGGCATCCACCAAAAAAACGACCACGTCGGCCTCAGCAATGGCAATTTGTGCCTGATCTCGCATCTGGCTCAAGAACAGCCCACTTTCCACGCCGGCCGTCTGAGCGGCTGGCGGAGTCTTATGGCTGCCTGCCAGCTCCTTGCGGCTGATCATCTCCAGGCCGCCCGTATCGATCACCACAAAGTCCACTCCCCCCCAATCGGCGTCGGCATAGAGACGGTCACGAGTGGTGCCGGGCAAGTCCTCTACGATGGCCACCCGCCGCCCTACGATGCGATTGAAGAGGGTGCTTTTACCTACGTTGGGCCGGCCAACTAGCGCCACAATTGCCTTGGTCATGGTTAAACCTCAACCGGCAAGAAAGCAGGGTAGTTTTGCTCACCCCACCAGCCTGGCTTCGGGGCAAGCACGTCTTGAGGCGGAACCTGCCCACTCAAGGCGGACAGCATCTCTCCCGGATGCTGAACTACAGCCACCGGTCCTCCCAGTGCTTCCTGGATCTGGATAGGGGTCATGTCGTCCAGAGTCACCTGGCCGGCACTGTCGAACATAACTCGTGGCAGCAGTACCATCTCGCTTGCTAGGAGCGCATCGTGGCCAGCAGAGGGGAAGGGTTGGGGGAGAGCCCCTTCTGCACTGCCCGTCAATTGTTCCACGACATCTTTTCCAGTCAGCAAGCCAGAGACGGTCACCATTCCATACCAGTTGTTGACGATGGGGGCCACACGCACCATACTGCCGCTCAATGCATTCAGCTCGTCCACCACCTCACCCAATACGGGGGCCGCCAGCTCGCCGCACACCAACACGGCCCTCTGATATTTGATCGTTGGTATCTGACGTTTGACCTGGTTCCACTCATCCAGGAATTGGCGCACCATACCCACACCATTCTCAACTTGGCCGAAGCCGTCGTACTCGGAGCCAGCGGGAACCCGTTGCTTCGCCAAAAGGTACCACTCGTCAGAAGGATAGACGAAGGTCAACCCCAACTCCTGACGACACCGCTCACGCCAGGGCTCGATCTGGGCCAGGATGGGGGCAGCTTCGTCGGAACGGTAGGTGCGGAGCGTGCCAGGATGATAGCGCGTCAGGCCAATGGGCACCACCGAGACTGACTGCACGGTAGGGAAGAGATCGGTCAGATCACGCAGGCTCCGCTCCAGATGAGGGCCATCATTGAGGCCGGGGATCAGCACCAATTGGGTGTGCACCTGGATGCCCCGTTCGCCCAGCCAGCCAATCTGCTCCAATACGTCCGGCGCATTCTTTTTCACAAGTAGCTTGCGCCGCAGTTCCAGGTCGGTGGCGTGCACGCTCACGTATAGTGGGCTGAGATGTTGCTCTTCGATACGCTCCCAATCCTTGGCGTCTAAATTGGTCAGGGTGACGAAGTGGCCGAACAGGAAACTGTAGCGATAGTCGTCATCTTTGATGTAAACTGTTCGCCGCATGCCGCGTGGCGATTGAGTGACGAAGCAAAATTCACATTTGTTGGTGCAGCGACGGATGTCTACGTCGAAGGTGGGATGGGCGAATTCTACGCCCACGGGCTGGGCATATTCGCGCACGCCACTCAGGGTCAACTCTCGACCATCCCGCCGGACCAACAGTTCAATCTCCTCTTCAGCACTGTAGAAGCGAAAGTCAA
>CP070811.1:2117405-2123104 GCA_020343875.1 Anaerolineales bacterium
GAGCGATTGGGTCGGATTGTCGAGCGCAAGCAAGCAGAGGAAGCGCTGCGGGTGAGCGAGCAGAAGTTCAGGGCGCTGTTTCAGGGCATGCCTGTGCCCATTTACGCCTGGCAACGCAGCGGGAAAGACTTTGTGTTGGTCGACCACAACCGCGCAGCGGAGGCGATAACAGGCGGCAAGATCGGGGACTTTTTGGGTACGACACTTCCTGCCATGTACCCAGACCGCCCCGATATCGTCGAGGATATATCACACGCCTTTGCTGGAAGGTGCTCCTTCCAGAGAGAGATGGCCTACTCGTTCGAATCTACCGGGGAAGCCAAAACTCTGGTGGTGAAATACGCCTTCGTGCCCCCTGATCTGGTTCTGGTGCAGACCGAGGACATTACTCAGCGCAAGCAAGCAGAGGAAGCACTGCGCGAAAGTGAAACCCGGCTTGAGCTTGCGGTTGCTGCCTCGAGTGGCGGCCTGTGGCAAATAGACCTTGACCCTGACGATCCAGCATATCCCTTCCTGGACGAGATCTATCTTTCTCCGCGCTTGAAGGGCTTTCTCGGTTACGAGGACGCTGAGTTTCCCAACTCCATGGCAGCCTGGGAAAGCCATGTCCACCCTGAGGATCTACCCAGGCTGCGAGAGAGCTCGCGGGAATATCTCCAGGGTCAGATTCCCTCGTACGAGCTCGAATACCGGATTCGCCACAAGGATGGCAGTATCCGTTGGCTCCGTACCTCCGGTCGGGTTGAGCGGGATGTAGACGGCCAGCCCGTCCGCTTTGCTGGCATAGACTGGGACATTACCGAGCCGATCCGGGCGCGCGAGCAGCTTCGGTTCCAGGCCCAACTGCTGGAAGCTGTAGGGCAAGCTGTAGTCGTCACCGATTTGCCCGGACACGTTGTCTACTGGAACCCGTCCGCCGAACGGCTCTATGGCTGGTCCGCTGAAGAAGCGATGGGCAGGATGACCAACGAGCTGCTGGTTGATAGTTACGACCAGCAACCCATCCCCGAGATCAGAGACCACTTTCTAGCTGGGAAGAGTTGGACTGGCGAGTACACGGCTTATCACCGCGATGGCACGCCCGTGCCCGTAGAGACAACCATCACGCCAGTTTTCAATGCGACTGGGGAGCTTGCCCACGTCATCGGGGTTGCGAGCGACATCACCGAGCGCAAGCAAGCCGAGGAAGCGCTTCGGGTGTCGGAGAAAGCGTATCGCGACCTTGTGGAAAGGGTCAGTGATGTCATCTACGCCGTGGACGCGGGTGGCGTGATTACCTACCTCAACCCAGCCATCGAGTCGCTCATCGGACTCCCGCCCGAGCAAATGGTTGGGCAACCGTTCGACCAGTTCATCCATCCTGAGGACCTGGAAAGACTCCAAGGTAACATCCAGAACCTGTTCTCAGGTGTGGCTCCCGGCCCCGCCGAGTACCGGGTGCTGAACGTCAAAGGCGAGACCCGCTGGATACGTGTAACGAGCCAGCCGGTCGTGGAAGGAGACCGGGTAACCGGTGTGCAGGGCGTGTTGACCGATATCACGGAGCGCAAGAGGGTAGAGGCACAGCTTGAGGAGGCGGCCGTCCTCGAGGAGCGGACGCGCCTGGCCCGAGACCTTCACGATTCTGTAACCCAGACGCTATATAGCACCAATCTCTTTGCCGATGCTGCGCACCTGGCCATGTCGACCGGCAGTACCGACACGGCCACCAAGCATCTGGATGCTGTACGTGAGCTAATCTGGCAAGCCATGCTGGAGATGCGGGTGCTGCTCTTTGAGCTACGTCCACCGCTGCTGGAAGAGATTGGCTTGGTCGGTGCCCTCGAAAGTCGTCTGGAGTCGGTTGAGACACGTGTTGGATTCCCCATTGAGTTCAGGGTAGATGGAGACCGACAACTCCCGCCCACTGTGGAATCGGAGCTTTACCTTGTGGCGCTAGAGGCTCTAAACAACATCGCCAAGCACGCCCAGGCGAACCGGGCAACCGTTCATCTGAGGTTGGATGAGGAGCGGTGCCGTCTCGTCGTTCAGGATGACGGCAGCGGCTTTGATCCCGAGGCCGCCGGACGGGGAGGAGGACAGGGACTGCGCAGCATGCAGGAGCGCGTCGCGCAGCTCGGGGGCCGCCTGGATCTGGAAACCGCCCCTGGACAGGGAACGACGGTCACGATAGAGGTGAAGGCATGACGCAAACTCCAATTCGGGTACTGGTGGTCGACGATCATGAAGTCGTGCGCAGAGGCATCCGCGCCCTACTGGGTGAAATCGAGGACATCGAGGTCGTCGGAGAGGCCGGCAATGGCCTGCAAGCGATCGAGCAAGCTACTCTTTTGAGACCCGATCTGATCCTGATGGACCTGCTCATGCCCGAGATGGATGGCATCGAAGCCATGCAGGCCATCGCACTCGAGCAGGTGGAAGCGCGCTTTCTGGTGATGACCAGCTACAGCGGCGATGACATGGTCTTTCCCGCGATCAAGGCCGGTGCCCTGGGTTTCCTGCTCAAGGATACCAGGTCAGAGGAGCTGGTCGAGGCCGTCCGCCAGGTGCATCGCGGCGAACCCTCACTGCATCCCAGCGTCGCCCGCAAGCTCTTGCGGGAGGTGAGCCAATCCAAGCCAGCCAAGCCGGCACCCGAACCGCTCACAGCGCGCGAGGTGGAGGTGCTTGGCCTGCTGGCGCGTGGCCTGGACAACCAGCAGATCGCCGAGCAACTGTTCATTGCCGAGGTCACGGTCCGTTCGCACGTCAGCCACATCCTCGACAAGCTGCACCTGGCCAACCGGGTACAGGCAACGCTTTACGCCCTTCGAGAAGGGATAGCTCCCCTGGAGGATGATCCCAAGTAGGATTGTGTCTCATAGTGTGCAGTACCGGCGATGGCCGGTACTGCAACGCCGGCAACGCCGGCGCCGCATCCACAAATGTGGAACAGAGCCACCCTCAGGTGGCTCTTTTTGTTGAGCCAAAGATCATTGTCGCAATGAAGACTTGAGATCGATTTTGAGCTATACTGGATGGGCTGCGCCGAGAAGGGAATGCAGCCTTGACCTCAAGCTTCAGACCCCCGGGAGAAGACATGTGAATAAGAAGTCGCGGGTTCTGGTTGTGGATGACCAGGCATCGACCCGGCAGGGCATAAGGGCCTTGCTGGAATTGGCACCGGACATTGAGGTACTCAAGGAAGCCTCCAATGGCTGGGAAGCCGTGCAGTTTGTGGCAGAAGAACAACCGGACGTGGTCCTGTTGGATGTGCGTATGCCCGTCATGGATGGGCTGGAGGCCACTCGACAGATCAAGGCTCGCTGGCCGCAGGTCAGGGTGATCGTTCTGACCATGTACAGATCGCACAGAAAGGAGGCGCTGGCTGCCGGGGCCGACCGTTTCCTACTGAAAGGAGGCACAAGCCGCTCTTTGACAGAGGTCATTCGTTCCCTGCAGGTTTCCCCACGGACCGATGAAAGTGAAGCCAAACAATCAGAAGTATCAAAAAAAGCAAAGGAGATGAACCATGAGTGAAGAAACGATTTCGGGAGAAGGAGTCGCCGGCGTCGGCATGTTTGTGGCAGGCTTTGTCGACGAAGGCGCCGCCGACGAGGTATTGAAGCGGATGAAGGAAGCCAGAAAGAGCGGTGAATTCTACTATGATGACGCCGCTGTCATTCGCAGCGACCGCAAAGGCAAGATCCATGTCAAGGAAACCGGTGACATGAGCACCGGGAAAGGTGCCGGGATCGGCGCCCTGGTCGGCGGCGTGATCGGCCTCTTGGGTGGGCCTGCCGGGGTGGCCGCGGGTGTTGCTATCGGTGGAGGCTCTGGCGCCATCGCGGCCCTGAGAGACAGCGGGTTCGACAATGACTCCCTCAAGGAGATCGGAGCCGCCCTTTTACCGGGCACCTCTGCGATCGCCGCAACCACCAGCAGGGCGTTTACCGAAGAGGTGCGCAGGCAAGCAAAGGAGGGTGCGACGCTGTCCGTGGCGGCCGAGATCGGGGCCGACATCCGCGCCAACCTGGAAGCCCGGCAGGACGTGCTCTACAGCCTGGTGATCACCGAGGAGGGCCTGGCAGCGAACAAGGTGGTCGCCTCCCCCACTGCGGTGGCCGTGTTCGGCATTGCCGCTGACGAGAGCGCCGTCGTCGCTGGCGAGGCTGTTGTCACCGGGGAGGGCGTTGCCTACGAAGTGGCTGCTGCTACTGAGGAAGGTGAGGCCTATGAGGCGGGTGTAGCTACTGAAGAAGGGGCGGCCATCGTCGACGTTGTCGCTCCCGCCGAAGAGGAAGAGTAGTAGGCAAGTACTATAGGGGATGACCAAAAGGGGATAGTCCAAGGGGGTTGGTGGGCCCGGTGAAAAACGATCGTTGGGCCCACCCAAATCCAAATCGCCGCCTTCTCTTCTCACCAGTCGGGGAGGCGCCGAAATGGCAACTGCAGAGGTTCTATCGACTCACAAAACAAACCATACTCAAAAAGGAGAAAACAATGGATCTTTTCGGAATCAAGGAGCACGACGAACGTCACGATACGGCCGAGCGTCAGCTGCGTCGTCTCATCGAGCAGGTAGCCCAGCTTAGCATTGACTTGAGCGTGACCAGGGCCGAGCTTCGAGCTCTCTCCAACACTGTGGAGGGCAAGGTCTCCGCTGCCGAAGTCGACCCGGGCATAGCCAAGATGAATGAGGACATCAAGGCGGCGCGGGTCAAGCTTGCGGAGGCTCAGGCAGCAGCGGACGAGGAGTGGGGGCGGATCAATGACGAGCTTGCCGAGTCGCTCGAGGATCTCCGTTCCCAGCTAGAAGACGACGCATAGGAGGAGTAGCGCAGAGTGTTCCGGGGAAGAATGGTTGGTCGAGATACTGTTCGCTGACACAGCCCTGATAGGGAACGGCAGGGGGCATGACGTTCATGAAACAGTCGGTCCAGGCCGCCCTTGATGGTGTGCCATACGACAACGCGACGCAGGGCATGAACCCGGCCGGTGCTTCGGACGAGGTGCGGCTCTTCTACGACCGGCATCCGTACCCGCCGCCGGTGGCCGACCTCGACCGCTATCGACAGCTCTGGCGGGAACCGGACCGGCGCCGGGCCGATTATCACTTGCTCTGGCCCACGACCGGGTACCGAGAAGACCTGGAGGTGCTCATCGCCGGTTGCGGAACCGCCCAGGCGGCCAGGCACGCGCTGCGCCAACCAGGCGCCCGGGTCACCGGCATCGACATCAGCGCGACCAGTATCCATCATACCAGACAGCTCAAGCGCCAATACAACCTGACCAATCTTGAGGTGCACCAGCTCCCAATTGAACGAGTCCACGAGCTGGAGCTTGACTTTGACAAGATCGTGTGCACCGGGGTCCTGCACCACTTGCCCGACCCGGATGCCGGCCTGGCGGCGCTCCGCTCGGTGCTGAGGCCTGAAGGGGCCATGGAGTTGATGGTCTACGCCCCCTACGGTCGGGCCGGCATCTATATGTTGCAAGAGTACTGTCGCCGGCTGGGGATCGGTACCTCCGAGCAGGAGATCGAGGAACTGGCCGCCACGCTGATGGAGCTGCCGGCCGGGCACCCGTTGGAGTACCTGCTGCGCGAGGCGCCGGACTTTCGGCGCAAGGCCACGCTGGCCGATGCGCTTTTGCATCCCCAGGACCGGGCTTACAGCGTGCCCCAGCTCTTTGCGTACCTGGAACGGGGCGGACTGACC
>CP070811.1:2123204-2126379 GCA_020343875.1 Anaerolineales bacterium
CCCATGGTACGCTGACCAACCTTGGGGACGGCAGCTTCACCTACATGCCGAATGCTGGCTTCAGTGGCACGGACAGCTTCATCTACGAGATTTGGGATAGCGTGTCTCTGGGCGACACGGCCACGGTGACCATCACGGTGGAGCCGGTCAACAATCCCCCGGACTGTTCCGGGGCGGAGCCCAGCATCGATACCATCTGGCCGCCAGACCACAAGTTCGTGTCGATTGAGGTGCTGGGCGTGACCGACCCGGATGGGGATGAGGTCACCATCACCATTGACAGCATCTACCAGGACGAGCCGGTGGACACCTGGGGGGATGGCAACTTCACTCCGGACGGGCGAGGGGTGCGTAGCTCCACGGCCCAGGTGCGTGCAGAACGGGCTGGCGCGAAGAAGGATCTGGAGGACGACCGGCTGCTGGGGAACGGCCGGGTGTACCACATCCTTTTCACGGCCAACGATGGACCGGGCGGCGCCTGCTCAGGCACGGTGCGGGTGGGCGTGCCCGTGGACCAAGGGAAGAGAGAAGCCCCGGTTGACGATGGCCCGCTGTACGACTCAACCGCTCTCGCCCCATAAGGCAAAGACAAAGGCAGGCAAAAGCACAAAAAATCCCTGCTCCTGATCGATTTTGACAGGCAAGATCGGCAGTATCATGTCGAATGGAGCCTGGCCCCGCGTAGGCGGGGCGCAGCGGAATGAGAAATCCCTCCGAAGGTGGCTTGCAGGAAAGCGATTCTGGGGATTTCTCCTGACAGTGCCCTTTGAGTGCTGCGGTCGAAATGACATACCAAGTGGGCACCGCTTTTGAAAATCAGTGGTGATTAGATCCCCTTATACCTGCCCCTGGCGGGGACCTTGGGGGAATATAGTTGCGGAGCGCAGATAGCGTGGTGTTTAGGCACCACGCTTCCTTATTTTACCGCGTTTCCTGGGGTAGGGGGGTGCGGTAAATGAGGATCGACACTGCCTGAGTAACAGGTCAGGCTTTGCAGCGCCTGGGGACTAACCCAGGTATTCAGCCAGCCGCTCTTCGACCTCCCGCGGCATCAAGCCCACCACACACACGATCTTATCGCGTGAAGCGTGGCCGGTCAGGATTTCGATCTGGTTCTTGCGTACCTGCAGCGTTTCGGCCAGGAAGTCCACCAGCGCTTCATTAGCTGCCCCTTCGACCGGGGGCGCGGTAAGCCGGATCTTGATCGCCTCTCCTTGGCGTCCGCTGATCTCGTTTTTCTGGGCGCGAGGCACAATCCGCACCGGAAAGGCGGCTCCCCCCTCAGCGCTGGAAATCTTGAATTTGATTTCGCGATGACGCATGGTTTCACCTCATGGTGTGCCTGGTTATATGATAGCTGGTCGAAGAATCAGTCGGGCAGCTTGGCAAGTCTCGATGGGTGACAACCGCTTCCAAGTCCCGTGGCGATTTTTGCCCTGCCTTGCGCCCCCTGGACTCCCTGGCTGCCCGATTAGAAGCCGCTGACGAGCACAGTCGTCAGCACGCGCCGAACGATGTCAAGCAAGAGCAAGGCCACGATAGGGCTGAAATCCATCATGCCGAAGGTGGCGAAGCGACGGATGGGGGCTAGAATCGGGTCAGTGAGTTGAAACAGGAAACGAATCAGAGGATGATAGGGATCAATACGTACCCCGGCCATTGGCAGCCATGACAGGATCACTCGGGCCAGGATGGCCAGAGAAGTCAATTGGAATACGACGTTGACAACTGTGAGTAATGCACTACCGATCACTGCTAAGCCCTCCCAGGTATTTCGACTTTTGATAAGCAGCCCAGACTGCCTTGGAGATGACGGTGCGCAAGCCACCCTTTTCCAGTTGATAGAGCGCCTCGGCCGAGGTGCCGCCGGGGGAGGTGACCATGTTGCGCAGTTCAACCGGGTGTCGCTGCGATGCCCGCGCAAATTCGATGGCCCCCCGCATGGTCTGCAGAACCAACTGCTCCGAGACTCGGCGCGAGAAACCCATATGCACGCCGGCGTCTATGAGTGCCTCCATCACCAGAAAGACATAGGCCGGACCGGTGCCGGATAGAGCCGTGGCCATGTCCAGATAGTCTTCGTGGTCCATGTAGATCTCTTCGCCCAGGGCAGCCAAGATGGTTTGTGCCTGGGCCCGCTGTGCATCGTCAGTCTCGGGCGTGGCGGTCCACACCGACATGCCCAGACCCACCTGAGCGGGGGTGTTGGGCATCACCCGTACGATGGCCCCATGGTTGAGGCCTTTGGCGATGCGGCCAATGGTGGTGCCGGCTACGATGGACAGGGCCAGGGCCTGCGGCTTGATGACTGCCTGGAGCTCTTCCAGGACTTCGCCCAAGAACTGTGGCTTGACGGATAACACCACGATGTCACGCCCCCTGGCGGCGGCTGCGTTGTCATGCGTTACCAGGATGCCATATCGCTCCGCCAGCTCAGCCCCTCGCTCCGGCCGGGGGCCGCTGGCGATGATGTTTTGGGCCGGCAGCAGCCCGTGCCCCAGTAAGCCCTTGATCATGGCTTCGGCCATGATCCCACTGCCGATGAATGCAATTTGAGTCTCTTCTAACATATAATAAATCGGTTCCTGTTTGACATTTGGCTTTTGCGATTGCCCTAGCGGGGGCCGAAGATAGCCCGCCCGACTCGAATCAGCGTTGCCCCTTCCTCGATGGCCACCTCAAAATCGTCTGTCATGCCCATAGAAAGATGCCGCCACTCGACGGCAGGAAATTCCTGGGCCAGCTCATCACGCAAGGCGCGTAGGGCGGCGAAGATAGGGCGTGCCTGCTCCGCACGGGTCACCATGGGCGCCATCGTCATCAGCCCCTGTATGCGAAGCTGGGGCAGCTGGATGATGCGCCCCAGCGTGTCAAAGAAGGCCCGGCGCGTTTCCCGGTCCTCCTGCCAGCGGCTGAGCCCAAAACCGTACTTGCTGGCCTCGCCGGAGACATTACACTCCAGCAAAATTGGCCTCACCAACCCGGCCGGGTCCCGCTCCGCCAGGCGATTCAGGCGCTGGGCCAGTTTGAGACTGTCCACGGAATGGATGACGTCGAAGTGCGCCAGCGCATCGCCCGCCTTGCGACTTTGCAGGTGGCCGATCATATGCCAGGTGGGTGGCGCAGTGGCCTGTGAAGTGACAGCCAGCCATTCGTTGAAGGCGGGTATCTTCAG
>CP070811.1:2126479-2129861 GCA_020343875.1 Anaerolineales bacterium
GACGCCTGTATGAAAGACGGTCGCTTGCAGGATGCTTTGCAAGCCTATCGCACTGCCCTGAGTAAGCTATAACCTTTGGCTCGACTACAAAGCCCCCAAGAAGAGGCCAGGCCATATGCCCGGCACTCAGCTTGGGGGTGTGTCTGTTTCGATACTTCACCCCACATAACAGGAGAGACTCGTGGAACGAACTCTGGTCATCATCAAACCCGATGGCGTGCAACGCCAGCTTGTAGGTCCCATCATCGCCCGCCTGGAACGGCGCGGCCTGAAAATCGTGGCCCTGAAGATGATGCAGGTCTCGCAAGAGCTGGCACGAGAACACTATGCCATCCACGAAGGGAAACCCTTCTTCGAACCGCTGATTAAGTACATCACATCAGCGCCGGTTGTCTCAATGATCGTCGAAGGGCCGAAGGCCATCGAAGCTACCCGCAACACAATGGGCGCAACCAACCCTATCCAAGCTACGCCCGGCACCATCCGCGCTGACTACGCTTTGGAGATCGGACGCAACCTGGTTCACGGTTCCGACGGCCCAGAGACGGCTGCTGCTGAAATCGCCCTCTGGTTCGATCAGAGCGAAATCCTCACCTATCAGCGTGACGTAGACGGATGGATTTTGGAGTAAGCTCAAACGGTTACCCAGCGGGGAGAGATGCTTGACTTGGGCCAGCTTCAACACCTGGTAGTTCTGACAGGGGCAGGGATTTCGGCCGAAAGTGGTGTGCCCACCTTTCGAGGCCACGGGGGTTTGTGGCGACATTATCGCCCGCAGGAACTGGCCACGCCGGGGGCCTTCGGCCGGGATCCCAAACTGGTATGGGAATGGTACGATTGGCGACGCGGCCTTATCGGAGAGTGCCAACCCAACCCCGCGCACCACACCCTGGCCGACATGGAGGCCAGGCTACCAGGCTTTACTCTGATTACCCAAAACGTTGACGGATTGCATCACCTGGCAGGCAATCGACGGGTCCTCGAATTGCATGGCAATATCTGGCGTATGCGTTGTACCCGAGAAGGAACGCAGCAGGTAGACCGGACAGTCCCCCTTCCCCAACTCCCGCCTCGCTGCGCGAACTGCGGGGCCTTGCTGCGCCCAGACGTGGTCTGGTTTGGCGAGACGTTGCCAGCCGATGTGCTGGAGGCCGCTTTGGCTGCTGCTGCCGCGTGCGACATCATGTTGGTGGTTGGCACGTCGGCCGTGGTGCAACCGGCAGCCAGCCTGCCTCTGGTCGCCAAGCAAAATGGGGCGTTGCTGGTGGAAGTGAATCCCCAACCCACGCCCCTTTCAGACTATGTGGATTTGAGTTTGCGGCAACCAGCGGCTCAGGCCCTGCCTGAATGGTGGGCGAGCTGGCAAGAGCAGAGAGACAGCCGCGCTGACCGGGACCCCGACGGGTGAATGGCCTCAGCTACTGCATGCGCACCACCGTCGGCGCGTCTTTCCACAACGACTCCAGTGCATAATAGGACCGCAACTCAGGCGAAAAAACGTGAGCGATAACGGCTCCGTAATCCAGCAGCACCCAGCCCGAATCCGGCGTGCCCTCTATGCGCAACGGGCGCTCGCCCAACTCCTTGAGTGCCTCGACCATGGCGTCGGTGATAGCACCCAGCTGGCGGGCGCTTTGCCCATCGCACAACACAAAGTAATCAGCAATGAGAGCCACGGGCCGCAAGTCGAGCATCAGGATGTCAGACGCCTTCTTATCGGCCGCGGCATTTACAATAGCGTGGGCTAGTTCGTTTGCTTCCAGCGAGTCTCCCTCCCTTTCAGTCCGACACTGCTTACCAGGTCACCTGCTGCAATTCTAGCACAAGCGGGGACATTAAGCCAACCTGTGGTGGTATCTACGCTTACTGGCATCCATTTGTGTGCTTGTTAGGCCCGTTTTAGCCCCGTTTCTGCACTGTATTCATGCCAATTGGAGGCCTAAAAGGCCCAACAGCAGGTGTATAAGCACGCGGTCTCATCCCTCCGATAGTGTATCAGGTTGCCTTAAAATCATCTTGCCTTGGCTTCCGATCAAAAAGATGCTATAATAGGTCAACGTTGTCTTAATTCATCCATAGCAAAGCATCCGATCGCGATCCAAGGAGGAGGGAAATGAACCGTCCGAGATTGCTGGCTCAATGCTTTTGTTTGATACTGGTTGCATCACTCTTGATTTCGTGTGGTGTTTCACCGGTATCTGTTGCTCCAACCGCCACGCCAGAACCACCCTCCCCTACTCCGACTGCGGCGCCTACTGCCACGCCAGAACCACCCGCCCCCACCCCTGCTCTAGCTGAAGGCCAAATACCATCCCACACTGGCGAGGTGCCGCGCATTGCGCCGGAGGAGCTCAAGAATCGTCTCGATCAGGGCGAGCCTATCCTGGTGGTCGATGTTCGCTCGACCAGTTCATACGAGACCCAGCACATCGCTGGCGCCATATCAGTGCCAAGCTACGAGGTCGAATCACGCCTGGATGAATTCCCGCGTGATCAAGATCTCGTCCTCTACTGAACTTGACCACGCGAGGGCGACAGCGCCGGTGCGGCGCTAAAATTGTACGAGAACGGCTATACCCGTGTCTCCGTTCTACTCGGTGGGATGAATAAGTGGCAAGAAGCGGGCTTTCCCATGGAGGAATAAGCGCCTCGAAGGTTCGAGGTGGGGCAGATCTGTTCCGAAATTGGGTCCACCCCTGTTGGGCGCTGGCCTGTGCCTGCCAGTTGTAGTACTCACTTTCAGAAGGTATCGTCTAATTCCGCCACAGCGTCACGGGCGTGCCTATGGAACAGACACGCCCGATGATGATTCAAATGGGGTTGCCAACAGGTCAGTTATTAACTTGGCAGGCCCCCGCATTTCACAACACCCAGCCAAACAAAAACCCCGCCCCATTGGGCAAGGTGTGGGACTCAAGCGTCTTGCGTCGCTGCTTACGGACCTGGTGTTTCCGTTGGGAAGAGCAGGGCCTCCTCGTACACAAAGCCTACCGTCCCATCGCAGTCGATTTTATATATCTTCACCAATTGCGTCATAAAGGCTTCTGTGACGGTCTCTTTGGCCAGCAAGGTACACTCGGTCCCGGAAGGCAAGCGGGCAACCACGTCATACCAAGCCGCGCGCTCCTTGTGGATCGAGACGTCAGTGCTCCCAGGCGATTCCTTGAGTATTACGGTTGGATATTCTGTAGGCGTTGGTGTGCCACCAAAGGCAGCCAGAAATGGCGCGGGGCTGATCCCAATGAAACGATCCCACGCCGCGCGCCTGTGGTTGCTGGCGTCGATACACTTATTCTAACGCGCCTGTCGAATTGGAGCTCACCCCGTTCAGCGCTTGGTCAAGCTCTGCCTAACAATTACTGGGTGGGAAGTCCAACTGTGA
>CP070811.1:2129961-2134180 GCA_020343875.1 Anaerolineales bacterium
GACCAACGCCAGTGACAAACACCAGACTGATAGATGTGGTCGCTTTGGGTCTCATCCTTGCGGCACTCGTGGTTGTAGAATGGCTGCTCCAATCTGAGCGAGGACGGTTGCTGCGCCGCGATCACAAGCACACTGTTGCTCCAGGCACGGCCAGTCAGGCACCAGACAAGGCCGGCCAGGCGTTTGTCGAGCAAGAGGCGTGGCGCCGCGAATTGGCGTTGGCCCGTAAGATTCAAACCTCGCTCTTGCCTCGGTCCAATCCTACCCTGGCCGAGTTTGACATAAAGGGGCGTTCCATGCCGGCCGAAGAGGTAGGCGGCGACTTTTATAGCTGCCTGCCTTTGAACGATGGTCGCTTGGGGCTAGCCATCGGTGATGTGAGCGGTAAGGGAGTGGCCAGTGCGCTATATATGGCGGTTGCCTCCGGCATCGTTGAGGCGCAGGCCACCATCAGCCCTGACAGTGCTACCCTGGTACATCGCGTAAACGACTTGCTCTACGGCCGTGTTCACGAAACAGGCTTGAACATGGCCCTAATCTATGCCATATTTGACCTCAGCCGCCGCCAGCTGCAGGTGTGTAATGCCGGCCTCATCGCTCCCCTCCTTTATCGCGGTGATGCTTTTTCCTATCTGGAGTGTTATGGGTTGCCCGTGGGCGCTGTCAGCGGAGAGGTTTACCAAGAGCAACAAGTTCAGCTCCAATCGGGGGATATCGTATTGCTTATGACCGATGGCATTGTGGAAGCAATGAACGCGCACCGGGAATTGTTCGGCTTCCCCGGACTTGAGAGTGCC
The DNA here is from genome assembly GCA_020343875.1 of Anaerolineales bacterium. Lineage (GTDB taxonomy): Bacteria > Chloroflexota > Anaerolineae > 4572-78 > NAK82. Next base: position 2,130,759 of record CP070811.1, read on the forward strand.
TTACAGAATTGCGGCAAGAGCGATGCTCAGGGTATTTTGGATGGTGTTTTCCATAGTGTCTTCGAGTTTATGGGGGACATGCCTCCTCAAGACGATATGACCTTGGTGGTTGTCAGGTTAGGAGACCGAAGCCTGTCATGCTAGTTTCCCTTCTCAGAAGCCTTCATGGTATGTGGGGCGCTATATGCCAGGCTTGCTACTACCTTAGAATTTTCTGGCAAGGGGCATCGCACTTTGGGTGCCAGAGGTGGCTCAGCCCAGAACCTGCCAGCTGGGTTGCGGCACGGCGCAACCGCCTCCTGGCCGTACTTTCTACTATGACTAAAATGGGCCGGGGCCTAGCCGTTTACTCACGTGGGGCCCACAAGAGCTGCTCACGAACCATCAGGTCCGTTTGCCGGATCTTGAAGGCGAGATCGCTGGCCACATTGCGCATCAGGGTATATCCCAGCTCGAAGTCGTCCTGGCACATTTTGATGAGGTCGTCGCGCTGGATCGTCAACAATCGAGTGCTGGGCGCTGCACAGCGCGCTGAAGCGGAGCGAAAGCCCTTGTCTACCAGGGCTACTTCGCCAAATGATTGGCCTCGCCGCAGCGTGGCGATGGTGGTCGGCCCAGGCGACTCTTCGGCCGGAATGCCAATTGTGCTTGGGTCTACCTGGATCTCAACCTCGCCCTGGAGGATGACGTACAGTTCGTCGCTCTTGGTGTTTTCGTGAAAGATGATGGCGCCTTGTTCGTAGCGGCGCTCCGTGCATATACTGGAGATTCGGCTCAGCCGCTCCGGGCTCAGGTCAGCAAAGATGTCAATCTGTTCCAGCAGGGGCGTATAGGGCATCCTTCTACCTCCTGACACGTAGTGTGCGCTCTGGGCACCAGGGCCTGCGAGTGATGATATGCTTATCATAACATAGAGGCCTGAATCCGTCAACGCCTCTGGGGCGGCTGTGAGCCTTTCTACGCGGCAGCCAGCCCTGAAGCGCCGAATGACTCGCAGAAATCTTAGACCATGATGACAGGTTTGTTTGCAGAATGAGTGAAAAAACTGGTTCTTCTTTCCAATCAGCTCGTGATGAAGCGATCCGTACCCTGGTATTGCGTGGGGGACTCACACCTGAGCAGGTCTCTGCGCTGAAGCTGGGCGAGGTCCACTTGGCCACCAACAGGCTGGTCATGGAGCCTGACGAATTCGACCTGCCTTCCGTTGCTAGAGTGGGGCGTGTCAGCCTGAATCTGGATAAGGACATGCAACGAGCTCTGATCGCATGGCTGGTAGCGCGTCCGGATGGCCCCAACGATCACCTCTTCCCCGGCGAAGGTTTGGCGGGATTGGATGTGGCAACCATCAACGAGTTGCTGGCTGGGGCCAAGCCCGCTGAGGCGCCGCCAGATGCACATGCGGTCGACGCCACCAGGCCACCTCGCGCCGAGTCTGAGGCAGCGGCTGAGCCTCCTCCGGTCAGCTCCCCTCGGCTGGCAGAGGAAGTGCCTCCCCCTGCACCGCCGATTATGGAACGCCAGGCTGAGCCTCAGCCTGTCTCTTTGGATGAAATAGAGTCAATGCGGCGACGCTTGGCCGAGAGTTACGATGCTTGGGCTCCTGCCGTGCCATCCCCGCCTGCAACTAAGCGCCAGCAGGAGGCAGAAGCTCCGCCCACAGCACCGGTCGAAGTGGAGCCCTTGGAAGGCGTGAGCGAGCTGGAGCTACCGCGGGGCACGATTGCCCCGACGGAAGAGGGTGAGCTGGAACCCTCCGCCTTACCACGTGAAGAGGTGCCTGGATGGGAGTCGGCCCCCACTCTCTCAGCCCGCGTGGGTGAATTACTCTCAAGACTTTGGGGATGGGGCGAAACAAAGTTTACTTTTAACCTCTCTTTCCGCGCTGTGATGCTGGTTGGCTTGGTCCTCTTTGTTGCCTGTTGTGTAGGCTTGGCCCTGGCCGGGCGGGCCGTGCTGCGCGGTGGCGGGCTGGCGGACATGCTGGCGGGTGCGACCCCGTCCGAGACACCAGTACCAACTGAGGAAGCGCTGCCGTCCGCCACGTTCACGCCTTCTCCCACTGCCACGCCGACTGCGACTGACACTGCCACACCTACTTTGCCTTCCAGCCCCACTGTTGGGGAGTCACCCACTCCCGCGGATACCCCCCTGCCGCCGACTCCTGGCCCGACACCCACGCCGATCATCGTTGTCGTTACGGCTACGCCGACACCGGAGCCGCCAGCCACTGCCACACCGGTCCCGGCTGACACGCCGGTGACCAGCGCACCTACGGAACCCACCCCTACCTCAACGCCCCCCTTCAAATACCCGGCCCCCGAATTACTCGCGCCTGAAGACGGGGCAACTGTACCGGGCGTGATCGCTATTCTACAGTGGGAATCGGTCGGTCCTTTGGAGGACGACGAGTGGTACGCGGTGCGGTTCGTATTTCTGCAGCAGGGGCAGCTGGTCTATAATGGAGATCGAGTAAAAGCGCCTGAGTGGCGGGTGCCGGATCGCTTCTACTACCAGGCTGATGGCCCCGCGCTCGAATATCGTTGGTTCGTTTTTGTGGAGCGTGATAACCCCGACGGCTCGGTGACACAGCTAGGCCCTGAAAGCGAAACATTCGCCTTTCGATGGGAATAGGGCAGGATCCTTTTCTTGTTTGCCCAGGCGTGACGGCTAGCCAAGCGAAACACGGAAGGGGAGCACAAGGTGAACAAGAGCGAGCGCGTCTATGCGGCTTTGCATCGTGACCCGGTGGATCGCCTGCCGGTGAGTATGTGGCGGCACTTCCACAAGCAGGACCAAGTGCCAGCAGACCTGGCGCGGGCGACCCTGGAATTCTTCCATCGCTATGACTTGGACCTGATCAAGGTCACCCCCAGTGGTCTTTACGGAATTGAAGATTGGGGGGCTGCCATTCGGCATTCCGGCGATGACGACAGGCCTCCCCGCCTGAAGCGACCGGTGGTCGAAGGGCCAGAAGGCTGGCGTCAACTGACAACCCTCTCGGTGAATCAGGGTGCCTTGGGACGTGAGTTGCAGGCATTAAGGGCCATTTCTGCCGGAGCCCCTCGTGACGATGCTCCCCTCATCTTGATGACTCTTTTCAGCCCTCTTACCCTGGCCTACAAGCTGGCCGGCGACAGGGTGCCGGAACACATCCGTAGCCATCCGGACGATATGCATTTTGGCCTGGCCACCATTGCCGAGACGGCGGCTCGCTTCGGAGTAGCTGCGCTGTCTGCTGGTGCGGATGGCATCTTTTTTGCCACTCAGCTAGCCCGCTCCAGCTTGCTCACCCCGGATGAATATCGGGACTTCGGCGAACGTTATGATCTCATCGTGCTGGAGTACTTGGCTCCTCAAACGGACCTGATCGTATTGCACCTGCACGGTGAAGAGATCTTCTTTGACCTGGCCCATTTCTATCC
>CP070811.1:2134280-2136901 GCA_020343875.1 Anaerolineales bacterium
CGTGTCATCTTCGAAGCCCTGTCTGCCGTGTTCAGACAGGCTGATTTTCGGCTGATCTGGTGGCTGGGCAAAGTTTGGCCATAGGGATTTCTTCCTGCGGTCGAAATGACATGAGCACGGGTCGGGTAGGGGTTGGGAGAGAGAGGGCGCGAACTCTCACCCGGCCCCGGCATCCGAGGATGTCGCCCGCTTTGGCCGCGTTTGCCCGGCTTACACCGCCGCGGCGGGAAGGGCGGAAGGCTCTCCTTATGCAGCAACCATTCCTGCCGGAATACCGGTCTCAATCGGATTTGCCGGGTCGCGGCTCCATTCGAACCAGCCGCCGTCGTAGACGGCCACCCGGTCCCAACCGAGCAAATAGGCATAGAAAAAGGCCTCGCTTGCCCGCCAGCCGGTTCCACAATAGAAAGCAATCCGCTTGTCACCGGTGATACCGGCTGAGCGCCAGTTTGCTTCAATTTCGTGGTATTCGCGCATAGTGTTGTCGACGTTGCGGTAGTGTTGCATGTGGTAGGCGTCGGAGCCGCAATTGCCCCATACCGAGCCGGCGATCCGGCCCACCGGGCCAATATAGTGATAACCGCTGGTCTGGCCGATGAACTCGGGCCAGCTACGAATGCTGACCAGTTCGCCGCCGGCATCGGCCAGTAGGGCTTTTGCCTCCTCCAGGTCGATGATGTAGTCCGGCCGGCTGGGAATTGGGGCGCCGAAGGCGGTGACAGGGGTGGGCTGCCGCCCCTCCCTTTCTGTCGGGTAGGCGGCCGCCAGCCAGGCATCAAACCCGCCGTCGAGGAGACGGACATCTTTGACGCCGGCATACATCAATATGGCCGCGACGCGCGCGGCGGCGATTTGCCCCGCCCAGCGGCCTGGATGCGCCAAGTCCATGGTGGGATTGGAATCGCGACCATACAACACAACGGTCTTGTCACATGAGATGCCATGGGCTAGCAGGGCTGCCTCCAGTTCCTGCGCCGAGCGGCGGTTCCAGGTATCATCTGTTTCCAGGGCATTGGAGTCCAGATACATTGCGCCGGGGATGTGCTCTTGTGCATACTCTTCAGGCACACCAAAGTTGACGTGGAAGAGCGCGTAGCCGTCCCCGGCATAGCTCTCGGGCTGCTCGTCGTTGACTAGCCGCCGCACCCACTCTGGATGAACCAGCTTTTCGTACCTCGGCAAGTGAACCAGCGGCAGATTGGGATCAGCAGCCCAGGTGGCAAAGCCTGCGTCGTAGGTGAGGACGTGCTCGTAACCGAGCTCCGCCAGTTTCTTTGCGGCCATCGCGGCGTCGCCAGCCGTGTAGCCGTAGATGACTATCGTTCTTTCCGGGGTGATGCCCTTGGCTGCCAGGGCCGTCCTGAATTCGTCGGCATCTATGGCGGACGCCCAGCTAAGCGGGCAGGCGATGGCGCCGGGGATATGTCCCCCACGTGCTTCCTGCTGCAGGCGCCAGCCGTTGTAGGCGGCAATTGGACGAACGTCTACGACGACGGCCGCCGGATTGACAAGCTGCTGCCTCAGCTCAGCAACAGAAATTGACTTACCCATGACCATTTCCTCCCCTATTTGTGACCAGATCAGGCAAAGGCACCTGGTTGCTATTGGCTGGCAAAAAACAGCGCCACCAGGACGATGCGGCGGCGTTTTTCCCGAGAAAGGCGCCTTTTGGCGATCCTTTTCCCCCCAAATCATGCACGGCGAGGGTGGAGGCTATTGGGCTAAGCTGCATTCCGTTTATGAGGCGTGCCCCGGCCAACGTGGCGCACCCAACTACCTCCGCCGACTACAGGAGCAAGGACAGATTCGGATCAAGCCCATGCAGCGGGCTGAACTATATGCCATATGGGCCTCTGGCGTTGAGAAGCGGTGACCGGCTCAACGAACTCCTGCCGAGGCCGCCGAGGAAAATACGCGCATATCATACTCGGCCTGAGCTTGTGTGTCAAAGCTATGGATTCCTTGGCTGGGACCGGGTGGGTGGCCGAATTTGAGGGTGATTCAGATGGCGAGGTGGTTGAGTAAAGTGTGGCCATAGGGATTTCTACCCTGTGACCTTTGGGTGCTGCGGTCGGAATGACATGCGATGGTTTCCTAGCTGGTACCCCACCAAGGTGATTCCGATGTGTCAATCAGGCCCTCATGGGCACAACCTCTGGCATATCATCATAATGTTGGTGGGGCACTAGTTGTCACGCTGGGAAGCGTGACCTACGATTTGCTGACGTGGGCTGTCCGGCGGGCCAGGCAGCTAGAGACGCTTGGCTTTGTGTTTCCCCGTCGTGGAGGCTTGGCAGCTGCCATACTTCGGGTTGTTGCTGGAGCCGCCGTCGAACGCGACCAGAAACTCAGAAATACAGGGGGATTCCGCCAGGCGTATCAGGTGCTTATGAGCAGGAGGTAACAGCCAGGCACGTTCGGCGAAAAAAGATTGACGGCCAGCGTGGAGTGTGCTACAATGGCCCACGGTGAACCAGCTTCGCCCCCCATCGCCTGGTTGCCAACCCAGTGTTTCAAGCGCCGTACATCAGCCACGGTGCCTGACCCTCCCATGTCCCCTCACCTGGGGAAATCCTTTCAGTATCTTATTCTTCAGAGAGGTGCACAATGAACCTTCGTTC
>CP070811.1:2137001-2141753 GCA_020343875.1 Anaerolineales bacterium
CGTAGCATGTCCAGGGTCGGCCGAGCGATCTCTTCCCAGGCGGCAACAAGTTCTGCCACGTATGGGCGCAGGCTGGTCTGGTATGATTCTAATGTCTGCAGGCGCTGGCCGATAACCTCCGCGATTTGAGGCCTCAGGTCTTGCACCTGCCGGGCGTGCTGCCGCCCCATCTCGTAGTGCCTGCCCTTCAGTTCAAGAACCTTCATGCGCCCTCCGCTTCGGGCAAGCTGCGGCTGGTGGGGATGACCGCACCCTCCATATGGGCGCGATCCTCGTATATCCAGCAGGCCACTTTCTGCGCCTCTACCTGGAAGAAAGGTGGATATTGCTCTTCGCAGATGAGACCCACTTTGGCAAAGCAGCGAGGATGAAAAGGGCAACCCGATGGCGGATCGATGGGGCTGGGCACACCGCCAGGCAAAATGACCCGCTCCTTCCGCGATTCCTTGCGAACGCGGGGAATGGCGGCCATGAGCGCCTGCGTATAAGGATGGCGAGGGGCTTCAAACAAGTCATCCGTGGGGCCCTCTTCCACGATATGACCCAGATACATCACCGCCACACGATCGCTGATGTAGTATATCACACTCAGGTCATGAGCGATGAACAAAAAGGTGAGATCGTATTCGTCCTGGAGCTCTTCGAGGAGATTGATCACTTGGGCCTGGATGGAAACATCCAGGGAAGAGACCGGCTCGTCTGCTACTATGAAACGCGGGCGCATGGCCAACGCGCGAGCGATGCTAATGCGCTGCCGTTGGCCGCCCGAAAACTGATGGGGATAGGCATCCACGTGGCGCTCATTCAGCCCCACCCGGCGTAAGAGCTGGATGGTCTCCGCCTCACGCTGGATGGGATCAGCCACACCTCGCTGTCTGAGCGGTGTTCCGATAATGTCGCGAACGGTCTTGCGCGGATTCAAGGAGGAATATGGATTTTGGAAGATGATCTGGGCCAAGCGGTAGAATTTCATCCGGTGGGGGGTACGCACACCATCGGGGTGCGCAACGACTGTGTCACCGCTGAGGGGCTGTCCCTGGAAGAATATTTCGCCCTGCGTGGGATCGTAGAGGCGGGTCAGCACTCGTCCCAACGTCGTCTTACCACAGCCACTTTCACCCACCAGCCCCACCGTCTGGCCGGGCCACACCTGCAAGTCTACCCCGTCAACCGCCAGCACAACTTTCTCACGAGCGCCGGCCAGAGTGCGTGCCAGGAAACTGGGACGGATATAGAAATGCTTATGAATGCTACGGGCTTCAATGAGAGGCGTGTTCATGCTATCAGTGTTTGAGCTGTGCATTTATCTCCTCAGACAGACTACGCTTCAAGTGCTACCCTATCCGTCCACTTCCAGTCCTTCTGGCGCCGATAGTCAACGTGTAGCAAGCAACGGCTGATATTGCCGAGTGACGTACTTACCAGAGGAATGGGGCCTTCGTCACAGGCACCTCGTTGATACGAACAGCGCGGCGCGAAGGGGCAGCCGGGTGGTAGCTCCGCCAAGTCAGGTACGTTGCCAGGGATAGGCTGAACGCGCTGACCCCGCTCCGAGATACGTGGCCGACAGGCAAGCAACCCTTGCGTGTAAGGATGCTGGGGATTTGCTACCACATCATCTACCGGCCCTTGTTCCACGATACGGCCGGCGTACATCACCGCGATCGTATCGCAAAACTCGGCGGCCAGACCGAGATCATGGGTGACAAGGATGATGGCCGTCCCGCGATTCTGGTTGATGCGACGCATGAGATCCAGGATTTGGGCCTGGATGGTGACATCCAGAGCGGTGGTGGGCTCGTCGGCCAGCAGCAAAGCCGGCTCACACACCAAGGCAATGGCGATGAGCGCCCGCTGTTGCATGCCGCCGGAGAATTGATGAGGATAGGCAGTGTAGCGATCCACCGGCGAGGGGATGCCTACCTCGGTCATCACCTCCAGGACGCGTTCCTTCTCCCGCGCTCGCTGTCCCATTTTCAACGGCCCAAGCGAGCGGGAGCCATCTATGACCTGATGCAGACGCAGCGACTCGTGGATTTGCTGGCCTATTTGGAAGGCAGGGTTAAGCGTTGACAAAGGGTCCTGGAAGATCATGGAAATCTCTCTGCCCCGGATATTGCGCATGGCATTCGACGACAAGCCGCGCAAGTCCTGGCCGCGAAATATGATCTGGCCCTGGTCGATGTATCCTGGGCGGCGGATCAGGCGCAGGATGGAGAGCAACACGGTGCTCTTCCCACAACCCGATTCGCCGACAATGCCTAGAATCTGGCCCCTCTTCACGCTGAAACCGACGCCGTCTACAGCCCGCACCAGTCCCCGCTTGGTCGGATAGACCGTGGACAGGTTACGCAATTCCAGCAGAATTTCTTGTTGTATGCTATTCAATTTTCAGCCTCGGATCCAGAATATCGCGTAGCCCTTCCCCAAAAACATTGATAGACAGTACCAGAAACAGGATGGCAAGGCCAGGAAACGTGGATACCCACCATGCTACCAGCAAGTAATCCCGACCAGCTGCCACCATCGAGCCCCAGGCCGGGATGTGAGGTGGAATACCCAGGCCCAGGAAACTCAAGCTTGCCTCCATGATAATCATATGCCCCATTCGCAAAGTACTTAACACAAACACCGACTGGATGATATTAGGCAAGATCTCGCGAGCAATGATGGCAGCGTGACGCAAGCCAGTTACCCGGGCAGCCTCTACATATTCCTGGGTCTTCTCAGACAGTGTTTCTCCGCGCACCAGCCGGAAAAACTCGACCCAACCTTTGAAAGTCAGGGCCAGGATCAAATTGGTGAACCCCGACCCCAGAAAAGCCATAACACCAATGGCAAAGATCAGATAAGGAAACGCCAATAACAAATCGGCGAAACGCGAGACCAGATCGTCAAGCCGACCCCGAAAATATCCAGTGATGGCCCCCAAGATGGTCCCCACGGTAGCTGAGATGCCTACGGATAGAAGCCCCACGGTCAGGGAAACGCGAGCCCCGTAAACAATGCGCGTTAACAAATCCCGCCCCTGGGCATCGGTACCGAGGGCGTAAGCCCAATCTCCCTCGGGGTGCCAGGCAGGGGGATCCAGGCGCAGACGAAGATTGCCACGGGCAGGGTCATAGGCGGTGATGTAAGGAGCCAAGATGGCTGCCAACACATACACCAGGATCACAATGCCCCCCATCAGAGCCAATGGGTGTTTACGAAGCTCGTCTACGAAGTTGACGGCATTACGCCGCCACACGCCGAGCCGAATACGCCAAACATAAACTTGCCCTACGATCGGCGAATTAACGTGGCGGCTGACTGTCACGGCTGACCTCCTACCCAGGCAGTGCTCACAGGGTGATCTTCGGATTCAAATAGGTATACAACACATCCACAATCAAATTGGCCATCACAAAGGTAAACGCGTATACCATTACAGTACCCTGTACAAGGGGAAAATCGCGATTGAAAATGGCTGTGACCACCAGGCGGCCCAGGCCTGGCCAGCCAAATACTGTCTCCACAATCATATTTCCGCCCAGAAGCACGCCTATCTGTAAGCCCACGACTGTGACGGTCGGGATCAGAGCATTACGCAGCGCGTGCTTTAGGACCACCATCCACTCAGAGGCTCCCTTGGCGCGGGCCAGGGTAACGTAATCTGAACGCAAGGTTTCCAGCATGCTCGAGCGGAGTACGCGAGCCACAACCGCCGCCACGCCAGCTCCCAAGGTAACCGCCGGCAATGCCAGGTGCTTGAGGCTGCTGGCCACGGCTTCTCGATTGCCAGTCAAGAGACTATCCAACACATACAAACCCGTAACTTCCTGCAACCCCGCGCTGTGATCGATCCGGCCCTGAACAGGCAGCCAATGCAACCGTACAGAAAAGACCAGAATCAGAATGATTCCTAACCAAAAGGCAGGCATGGAGATGCCCAGAAACGCACCAGCCATGCTGAAACGATCCAGTAAGGAGTTTTGCCGAACCGCCGAGATGATACCGACAGGCATGGCGATAATCAGGCCAAAAATAAGTGCTCCCAGGGCAAGCTCAATGGTAGCCGGCAGACGCTCAACGATGAGATCAATTACCGGCCGCTTCTGAACGTAAGAATAGCCCAGATCACCGCGAAAAGCGTCTTTGAGAAACAACCACAATTGAATAGACAGAGGCTGGTCCAGGTGAAATTCGTGCCGCAACCGCTCCATCTCGCCCGCAGAAACAGCGCCGCCCTGCCCCATCATGATGTCCACCGGGTCGCCAGGTGTCAGGCGCATAAACAGGAACACCATGATGGCCACGCCAAACATGATGGGGATGGTGGCAATCACCCGTTCGAGAATCTTAATGGCTCTCACTGGTTTTCACCCTTCAACCTGAAACGTGTTGCGTGTTGCGGCCATACTTCACTTGCGCAACACGCAACACATGTGGCCATTGAAAAACTAGGGTGCCAGACAGACGTCATGCAAATTGATGCGGCTGTCTGAGGCAGGCCCCCAGTTCTGCACCCGATCGCTGGCTGCTTCAGCCTCCTCAGGCAAGATCAAGAAAACGGCCGGAGCCTCTTCGTAGACAAGCTCTTGGGCTTCATCATAGATCGCGTGCCGCTGGTCAGTATCGGCCTCGGTCTCGCCAGCCTTGATCAGTTCATCGACGCGTGCGTTGCTGTAGCACATGTAGTTACCACGCCCATAGGGTTGCCCTTCGACAAAGGTGTGCCATTTCGCCTCAAAGTGGCCCACCGGGTCGAAAGCA
>CP070811.1:2141853-2162057 GCA_020343875.1 Anaerolineales bacterium
AGTGCCCTGAAAGCCATCGTCGAGGAGGCACGCGGGCGGGCAGCAGTTGGCGATTTTGCCTCCATCCGGGACCTGGCTGACCGTGCCGATGCGGCAGTGGAGAAAATCAAGGCCGAGAGGGGCTTCCCGGATGAGCGACTGGCGCTTCTGGCCGCGCTTACCCAGCAGGTATTGGCCGTCCTGGCTATCATGGGGGGTAGCAACGGCCGGCGGGACAGCGGTTACTATCGGGCCCCCCTGGCCCACGCCGAACGTCTGGATGCCATGACTGAGGGCGTGCTACGCTTGGTGGACCTGGTGAATCTCATTGAACCGTAGACACGTCACCCCATCGAGTGGTGGTTATGGCTCAGGTTGAATTGGAATCAGCAACGGCACAGACTGGGGGGGGGGACACGGAGCAGCAGGTCGCCGCTGTTCCTGGTATTGCCAGGGCGGCCACACTCATCGCGTTGGGGAACGTGGCCAGCCGGGTGTTGGGCCTTGCTCGTGAGACGGTCATAGCCGACCTGTTTGCTGCCTCTGGGTTAGTCTCCGCCTTCGACGTGGCCGGGCGTCTGCCCCGCATGTTGTTTGACCTGCTCATTGACGGGCTGGTCAGCAGCGCGCTGGTGCCAGTCTTCTCTGAACTGGCCGAACGCGACCGGGCCGAGTTATGGCGCGTTGCCAGCATTATGATCAGCCTGGCCACCGTGGTGATGAGCGTTGGGGTGCTGCTGCTGGAGCTGTTCGCCCCTCAGGCGGCCTGGCTGATGGCGGGTGGCTTCGATCCTGATCTATTGGCCTATACCGCCTGGCTCATGCGCATCACGACGCCAGCCGTGGTTTTCCTCAGCCTGTCGGGTATCATCACCGGCTTGCTGTACGCCCTGAGACGTTTCACCCTGCCCGCTTTTACCGCAGCCGTATTCAATGCCTGCATTGTGGGCGTGGCGCTGGTGCTGACTGGCATGCTTGGCTGGGGTGTCGAGAGCCTGGCATTGGGACTGCTGGTTGGCTCGTTTATGCAGGTCGCCCTGCAACTTCCGGGGCTGCGCGGGGCCAGCTTGCGTTTCAGCCTGGACTGGCATCACCCCGAACTGCGCCGGATTGCCCGCCTGTACGCGCCGGTGGTGCTGGGATTGGTGATTAGCCAGGTAGGCATTGTCATTGATCGCAACCTGGCCAGCCGCACCGGCGAGCAGAGCATCGCCTGGATGCGCTACGCGACCACATTGGTGCAGTTCCCACTCGGATTGGTGTCGGTCGCCATCTCTATGGCTATTCTGCCCACCCTCAGCCGGCTGGCCTCACCGTCGCACTCCGCCAGCCTTGAGGGGTTCATGGATACGCTGGCGGTAGGGCTCAAGATGGTGTTGGTGCTCATCTTGCCGGCTGTCGTGGGCCTGTTTGTTCTGTCCGAGCCGGTGGTGGCCCTGGTATTTCAACACGGTGCGTTCACCGCTTTCGACACGGGTCAAACAGCGCTGGCGCTGCGCATCTATCTGTTGGGCACTACCTTTGCTGCAGTGGACCTGCCCCTGGTATATGCCTTCTACGCCCGCAAAAACACGTTGACCCCAGCCCTTGTTGGCGTCCTGGGGGTCGGTTTGTACCTGGCGGCGGCATTGACCCCGATCCTCTTCCGCGACCTGCGCATGACTGACCTGGTGCTGGCCAACTCGATCCAATTGACCGGCCATGCCCTGGTCATGCTGTGGCTTATGCACCGGGTAGGCTCGCTGCGCGGGCGTGGCTTGGAGCAATTGGCCCTCAAGTCACTGGCGGCATCGCTGGTGATGGGCGGGGTGACGCTCGGCCTGGCCCAATGGCTGGTCTCCCTTTTGCCCGGGCAGGCCCTGTTGAACGAGTTGGTCGTGGTGGGAGGATCAGGATTGGTCGGTTTGGCTGTCTACGTTGCACTGGTGATGCTACTGCGCATCCAAGAAGTGGGTTTGTTCCTGGCCTTGCTGCGCAGGCAATTTGGAAAGTTGGGCGGTAAGTGAGCAGAGGTTGTGAAACCGTATCGCAGAAGTCGGCCAATGATTACCCTGTCGCAAAAGTTTTTGCCGGGGGTTGGCAGTTGTGATATACTGAACGCAAGGCTCGATTTCGGGCTGCTCTGTCATTCTCGAGGCAGTTAAAAGGATTACTTGTTACCAAAATATAATTCGGAGGTTTAATCGTGGCGGAGGTCAAGAAGACAAGAGGTGTTATTGGAATCCTAACTGGCGGTGGAGACGTTCCGGGACTGAATCCGGCCATCAGGGCCATAACCATTAGGGCACTTCGAGAAGGCTATCAGGTGATTGGGATTCGTCGTGGCTGGGCGGGTGCCATCAACATAATCCGGGATCACGAAGCTGACAATAGCAGTAATTACCAAATCCTCAGCGAAGAAGTGGTTAATAAGGCAGGTAGAACGGGCGGCACATTTATACATACCTCTCGGACACGCCCCAGCCATATCTCGCGGGAAAATGTGCCTGAGCATTTGAGAGACGTCTACACAGATGAAATGAATGACCTGACTCCCGAAGTCCTGAAAAACCTTGATTTTCTGGGTATAGACTATCTCATCCCAATCGGGGGGGATGATACGCTCAGCTATGGGGTGCGATTGTACCAGGAAGGGGTCAAGGTGGTCGCCATTCCCAAAACGATGGATAACGACGTCCCCGGAACAGATTATTGTATTGGATTTAGTACGTGCGTGACGCGTACCATTTCGATGACCAATAGTTTACGCACTTCAGCTGGCTCTCACGAAAGGTTTTTGGTCCTGGAGGTGTTTGGCCGTTATGCCGGTTTTACAGCTATGCTGCCCACCATGGCTGGCGCTGCCAACCGGTGTGTGATTCCTGAGTATAGATTCAATATTGAGACTTTGACCGAATTGTTGTCCAGTGACCGGGCCAGAAACCCCAGCAAGTATGCGGTTGTCTTGGTGTCTGAAGGCGCCACCTTTGAGGGGGGCGAAATGATCTTCGAAAGTACGTCCAAAGATGCTTATGGGCATATGAAACTGGGGGGTATCGGCGATCTGGTTTCGGCAGAATTGAAGGAGCTTTCCGGCAGGTTCAACAACGGCAAGCCGATAAACGTCATTAACCAAAAACTGGGCTACCTGGTACGCTGTGGCGATCCAGATGCAATTGATTCGGTGGTGCCCATGGCGTATGGTAACTTAGCCCTGGATTTGATTCTCAGCAAGATTCACGGCCGGCTGGTTGTCTTGAAAAACGGACGGTATGATAATGTGCCCGTCGAAGTGGTCACCAGTTCAAAAAAGCTGGTTAACATAGAGGAACATTACAATATAGAACGACTACGCCCTCACTACAGGCGGTTCGAGATGAAACCGTTGTTTATTATGACCAGCGAGACATAAGCAGGCCAAAGCCAGGCACCCCCAATTCCCGTAAGGCAGGTTGCCGCCTGAACCAGATGGCGACCTGCCCGACGGGATCGGGAACCGGTCATTGGCGACTGGGTTTGGAGGTTTATGCCCAGTCGGCCACACAGCCGGCGGGGTGCTTTGACTTTTTACCTGTTGGGCGTATAATTGCTTTTGTGTTTTGCCCCGTGCTTCGACCAATAGTTCGATCAATGCGTTGCGTATTCGTGCCAGGGTCGTTGGTATTTCCCACTTGACTTGCCTCAGTCCAGATCCAAGAAAGGAGCGTTTAGCCGTGTATCGAGGACGACACGTCGGCTACCTAGAAGGGTTGCGCTACAAAGGACAAGAGAACATGCTTGCCTGGGTCCTGCACCGTATCACCGGCCTGGGCATTCTGATTCTTGTTGGGACTCACGTCATCGCTGCCTTTTTTTTGAACGCGATTGGCGACAATATCTCCACTACCATTACTACTATCTACGAGTCGAAGCCCATGCAGGTTTTTGTCTACTTCTGTGTGCTATACCACGCCCTGAATGGACTGCGGCTCATCGTGGAAGATCTTTGGCCTCCGTTGCTGCGTTACCATCGGGAGCTTTTGTGGTTCCAGTGGCTGGTATTCCTGCCGGTCTTTGGGCTGCCAGCCGCCTTGATGATTGTCAGCCTCTGGTCTGGCGGAGCTTGAGAGGAGGATAACGAATGCGCTCGCGATATCCGAATCGGGGTAGTGGTCTGGAGTACTATCTGTGGATTTTCACACGCCTGTCGGGCATTTTGATGCTCTTTATGGCCGCCTTCGGCATTGTTTATGCCAACCTGGCAGGCGGGCGGACCCTCCTGGATATGGCCGCCCAGTACCGATGGGGTTTCTTTCCTACGTATTGGCACGTGCAGAACAGTGACATCCCAGACGTGTTTCCCAACTGGTCCAACTCATTTTGGCAGATCTATGCCGTGCTTCTTTTCTTCGTGGCTGCCGTCCACGGCTTCAATGGGTTGCGGGTGGTCGTCGAGGATTACGTCCATCGCCCATATCTGCTTCTCTTTGCCAAGTGGTTGGTTTTTGTCCTTTTCCTGTTTACTTTGTTTGCGGCGGCTGTCATTGTCTTTGAACTGTTCGTCTAGGCCTGAACCTTTACCTCAGCCTCATTGGAGTGAAATCTAATGTATCACAAATATGATGCAATCATCGTCGGCGCTGGTGGTGCGGGACTGATGGCTGCCCTGTATGCGTCCCGGGGAGTAAAGACGGCCGTTCTCTCCAAGCTTTATCCCACCCGCTCACACACTGGAACGGCTCAGGGCGGGGTTGGTGCGGCGCTGGGCAATCACGAAGAAGATAACCCTGAGTGGCATACCTTCGACACCATCAAGGGCAGCGACTACTTGGCCGACCAGGATGCGGCCAAGGTCATGTGCTACGAAGCCGTAGACGTCGTTTATGAGCTAGAGCACATGGGATTGCCCTTCAACCGAACTGAAGAGGGTAGAATAGCTCAGCGTCCCTTTGGGGGACATACTAACAACGTCACCAAAAAACCAGTGCGACGCGCCTGCTACGCGGCCGACCGGACTGGTCACATGATTCTGCAGACGCTTTACCAGCAGTGTATCCAGCATAATGTGACGTTCTTTGATGAGTTTCATGTGCTCGACCTGATTATCGAGGACGGGGTAACGCGGGGGGTAGTGGCTGTGGAGATCGCCACCGGCGAACTGCACGTTTTTCACGCCAAGGCGGTGCTCTTTGCCACGGGTGGCTGGGGCAAAGTGTGGCGCGTCACCAGCAACGCCCATACCCTGACCGGCGATGGCCCGGCCATCGCCTTGCGACGGGGGATCCCTTTGGAGGACATGGAGTTTTTCCAATTTCACCCCACGGGGATCTATAAGATGGGCATTCTTATCACCGAGGGAGTGCGGGGTGAGGGAGGCGTACTGGTAAACAGTGAGGGCGAGCGGTTCATGGACCGATATGCGCCTACTATCAAAGACCTGGCCTCTCGGGACGTGGTCTCCCGCGCCATCTACCTGGAGGTGCGGGATGGGCGCGGCATCGATGGTAAAGACTACGTACATCTCGACGTCAGGCCTGAAACTGTCAACAGGTATTTTGAACGGGACGGCATTAAGAATCCTGACGGAACCCCACGTCGCATTACAGCCGCCGACATCGAGGCTAAGCTGCCCGACATCGCCGATTTCACCCGTACGTATTTGGGGGTTGACCCGACCCTTCAACCTATGCCGGTTCAGCCCACCGCGCACTATGCAATGGGTGGCATCCCGACTGACATTTGGGCACGGGTGGTAGCCGATGACAAGAACACGGTCTTGCCTGGCTTTTACGCGGCTGGCGAAGTAGCCTGCGTGTCGGTGCACGGCGCCAATCGGCTAGGAACCAACTCGCTGCTGGACATCATCGTGTTTGGCAAGCGAGCCGGCATCGACATGGTCCGCTATTGCCAGGAAAGCGATTTCTTGCCCTTACCCAAAGAGCCGGAGGCTTTTACGCGGGAGCAGTGGGAAGCCCTGCTTAGCCGGCAAAATGGGCGCGAACGAGCCGCCGATATCCGCCGCGAGATGCAAAACGCCATGATGGACTATGTGGGCGTATTTCGGGAGGAGGCGGGTATGAAACAGGCGGTTGAGATCCTTGAGGACTTGAAGGAGCGGTATCGGCACATTGCCCTGGATGATGCCGGGAAACGCTATAACACCGATGTGCTGGAAGCCTGGGAACTGGGAGCTCTATTGGATACGGCTGAGGTAACGGCCGTAGCAGCGCTCGAACGGTCCGAAAGCCGGGGCGGTCATTACCGTGAAGACCACCCCAAGCGTGACGATGAGAACTGGCTTAAGCATAGCCTGGTCTGGGCCAAGGATGGCACGATTGAGCTGGATTACAAGCCAGTGACTATCACCGATTATCAGCCGAAGGAACGCGTATACTAATAGCCTATCCGAACCAGTGCAGGACGGCATCCCTATGCCTCCCGCCGACAGGGGCATGCACCAGCTACGTGGTTTTTCGGATAGGTCGTGGGGTAGGTTTTTGGCCCGCCATTTGGGCGGTTTGATTTTCTAAAACCTGGGACGCACTAGAAAGAAATGGGTGTTCGTCATGAAGATTCAACTCAAGATTCGCCGCTTTAACCCTGAAACCGACAAGAAGCCGAGTTGGGGCAAGTACGAGGTGGAAGTGGAGCCTACCGACCGAGTCCTGGATGCCCTGCACTACGTTAAATGGTACCAGGACGGCACCCTCACTCTTCGGCGCTCGTGTGCCCACGGAATCTGCGGCTCCGATGCCGTGCGCATCAACGGGCGCAACCGGCTGGCTTGTAAGGTGCTCATCAAAGACGTGGGGCGCAAGATCACCGTCGAGCCGATCTTGGGTCTACCAGTTGTCAAAGATCTGGTGGTGGATATGCAGCCTTTCATGGACCACTACCGCTCGGTGATGCCCTACCTGATCAACGATGAACCACCGCCGGTCACTGAGCGTCACCAAAGCATTGAGGAACGCGAACGCTTTGACGACACCACCAAGTGTATTCTGTGCGCCGCATGCACGACCTCTTGTCCGTCATTCTGGACCATGGGGCAATACGTCGGGCCGGCGGCCATTGTGCAGGCTCACCGCTTTATCTTCGATAGCCGGGATCGGGCCGGCCGGGAGCGCTTGAACATTCTGGCTGCGTCGGATGGGGTGTGGCGTTGCCGGACTATCTACAACTGCACCGATGCCTGCCCACGTGACATCCAAGTAACCCAGGCCATCGCTGAGGTGAAAAAAGAGATGCTGCTGAATGGGCTGTAGATAGCCGATGTGTGCCATATCTCTGCTAGCCCCGCCTCTACTGGCGGGGTTTTGTTTTGGCCGCACTCTAAATTCGGGCCTGTTGTCAGCAACAGGTTGATGTGATATACTGTTTTAAGTCAACCAGGTATGGCCGACTGCGACCTGGCGCGGTGTTGATTGAAGCCCCCGTTGCTGATGGCCGTCGATATTACTGGTACATTAATACTTGAATATGGCAGTGTGACGTCGTTCAGAAGTAGAACCTCTGCGCAGGCAGGTCGGCGCGTAGGGGAGGAGATAGCGTGGCAGAGACTGTCGTTCTGAAGATTGACCCGCCCTTGCCTTGTGCTGCTCTTGAGGGCTCCAGGCCGTGCGACCGCCTGGCGCGCACGGCGTATGCCTACCCGACTCGTGGCCCGCGCCCTGGGGTGTGGCTGATCATGCCGATTTGCGACAGGTGCGCCGGGTTGAGCACCACGCCAGATGCCGGCGATAACCTGGGTGCCCGCCAACGAGATACCACCCCGTGAACGGGACAGGATAAGGCGGTTCTGAGGGTAATATGCTGGTCGGATTCAAAATATCTGCCACCACTGGCCTATACGGGGTGTGTGGAGTCGGGTTGCTGGCAAGCAGCGAGACAGCGCCTCAGCCAAGGGGGTCAGGGGAATGAGCTGGCTGAGGGGCGGGTAAAAATCGTCCCAGTGGTGAGGTACTACCAGGCGGGGCTGTAGTCGTTCTGCCATTTGGGTGGCTACTTGGTCGATGTCAGAGCGGCCTTGGGCCGGGATGAGGGCCACATCGGGCCTCAGGTGCTCCAATGTGTCTGCTACGCCGCCCGCGCTGCCGAAGTGGACCAGCCTGAGGTTGGCGCTGGCTATGTGAAAGCCAAGGACCTGGCCCGCCGGCCAGCGGGTCAGCAGACGGTGCATAGAGTCCAGATAAGGAAGTAGGCGAGGCAGTGTTCGTAACACGAGCGCGCCGTCAAAGTGAACGTGCTGAGCCACCAAGGCTTGTATTCGAAGATCACCCACCCGGACCCATTGGCCGGGTGAGAGTGGTACCAAACTAGACTGCAGAGTCCCATGATGTGTCAGGCTCCGGCATACGGAGGCCGAGGCATACACCGGGGCTTTCAGCCTGCCTGCCAGAGTGGGTACGTCAAAGGCGTGGTCAAAGTGGCCGTGGGTAACTAGGACAGCATCGGCGTGTGGGATGTCGCTCAGCTTCAGCGGCGATTGAGGGCGGGCCAAGGGGGGGCGGCTGAGGAAGGGATCAATTAACAACGTGGTGCCGTCCTCGCTTCTCAGCTCGAATCCAGCGGTGCCCAGCCATCGCAGCTGCACGGCTTTCTACCTCTCAGCAACAGGACTTGCGCGGTTTATGGCATTTCGAGCTTCGCTATAAAGCTGCGCCTCACCTGGGGGTGGTTTTGTCTTAGGGCCTTGATTATAATGCGCCTCTCGCCAGGGGACAACCTGTCGGTGTGACCAGCTTGTCCTCATTGACAGCACTGGCCCTTTATATTATGATGAGATTGTGCGCTCTGAAGCGCGTATCAAGTTTGGAAATCTGATTGGCATTGGGTGCCTGGTATGGTATGTCCTTTTTGTGACTTTCAAAATGCATCGGACCACCTATATTGCGGGCGTTGCGGCAAGAAGTTGCCGACGGTAGCGCCCTTGGGTGCCAGAATTGGCGCGCTGCAAGGCGAGCGCAAACAGGTAACCGTGATGTTCGCTGATATCTCCGGCTTTACGGCCATGTCGGAGCAGCGCGATGCGGAAGAGGTGGTGCTTCTCGTCAACGCCTGCTTCGCCAAGCTCAGCGAGTGTGTTTATCGGTACGAAGGAACCATAGACAAGTATATCGGCGATGCGATTATGGCCGTCTTCGGAGCGCCCCGCGCGCACGAGGATGACCCGGAACGTGCCATCCGAACCGCACTGGCTATGCGCGAGGCCTTGGACGAATTCAATGCCAACCCGCCGTTGCCCCTGGTCGAGCCGTTGGGCATTCATATTGGGATCAGTACTGGTTATGTCATTGCCGGGCTGATTGGCACTGAGCGTCGCCAGGATTATACGGTGATGGGCGACGCAGTAAATCTGGCCTCACGCCTGGAAGACGTGTCCGACCAGGGCCAGATTTTCGTCGGTGAAAACACCTACCGCCTTACCAGCCGCCTCTTCGTTTTCAAGAAACTGGAGCCCGTAACCGTTAAAGGCAAAGCCGAGCCGGTCAAGATCTGTGAGGTGCTTGGGGCCCGAGAGCAGCCGGGCTCGATGCGCGGGCTGAGCGGGCTGCGTGCCCCCTTGGTGGGCCGTGACGCCGAGGCCGAGAAACTATCAATGGCAGTCAGCGACCTGCAGACCGGACGGGGCGGTATTGTGTTGGTGGAGGGCGAGGCCGGCATCGGCAAGAGTCGCCTGGTGGCCGAAGTCCGACACAATCTAGAGAGCATAACGCCTGGTTTTCTCTGGCTGGAGGGGCGGGGGCTATCCTATGGCCGGTCGCTTAGCTACCACCTCTTAGCGGGTGTCCTACGGCACTACCTGGAGTTATCGGACGAAGACGACGAAACGCGTGTGTGGCTGAAGTTGCGGGCGACGGGCCCGGAACTACTCGGCCCGCACGCCGATGAGGTTTTGCCCTACCTGGCTATGTTGCTCGGCCTGCGGCTGCCGGAGACGATGGCAGACAAGATTCCTCAAGCTGACCCTCAGTTGTTGCAGCAGCGAGTCTTCGTGGCCTTTGGCGAATGGGTTGAGGCTGTAGCGGCTAAGACACCCCTGGTACTCGCCTTCGACGACCTGCACTGGGCTGATCCCAGCTCTGTGACGCTGATCGAATATCTGATGGCGCTGACCATGTATAGCTCGTTGCTCGTCTTGTGTGTCAGCCGCCCCGACCGGGAGGCTCCCTTCTGGGAGGTTCGAGAGCGGGCCATGGTCAACTACGCCAATACCCTGGTTCACGTTCCGCTATATCCCCTCTCACCAGACGAGAGTCGAGTCCTGGTAGATTCCCTGCTGCAGATGGAACATCTGCCGCTGGACCTTGAGCACGTCATTCTCAGCCGGGCCGAAGGTAATCCCTTGTTTGTGGAAGAGGTGTTGCGGACCCTGATTGAGGAGGGCACGCTGTCCAGGGATAACGGCAACTGGCTCATCACCCGCACCGTAGACGTGACTGAGATTCCCGACACGCTGCAAGGTGTACTGACTGCGCGCATTGATCGACTGGATGACTCAATGAAGCGCGTGGTACAGATTGCGGCGGTTGTGGGTCGAGTTTTCCAACGTTATGTGCTTGACCGGGTAGTAGACGACCCATCCATCCTGGACAATTGCCTGACACAGTTGCAGATTGCCCAGATCATCCGCGAGCGATCCCCGGAGCCAGAACCGGAGTATATATTCAAGAATATCCTGACGCAAGAAGCAGCTTATCAAGGCCTGCTCAGCCAGCAGCGCCGGGCCTACCATCAGCGGGTGGCCGATGCCCTGGCGCGCCTCTTCTGGGAGCGAGGCGAGGAGTACGCTGGCCTGGTTGCGGCTCACTACGAACGGGCAGAAGCCTGGCCGCGTGCCCTGCGCTATCTACAGCGGGCCGGTGACGCCGCGCGCACCAGCTTCGCCATCAAGGAGGCTATTGATTACTATAGCCGTGCCTTGCAGGTGGCTGACCAGCTGGGAGATGCCGCCAAATCTGGTCAGCGACTGTCGCTCTATGAGCGGCGGGGGCAATTACTGGCCCGGCTGGCTGATGTAGAAGGGGCCCTGGATGACCATGTGAAGATGCACGAGTTGGCGCGGGCCATCGGCGACAAAAAGGCCGAACTGCGTGCTCTGAATGAAATAGGCGCACTGCAGGCTGGCAGTCACGACTATGTGGGCGCGGCCGACTATTTTAACCAGGCGCTGGCATTGGCCCGTGAAATCGGCGACCAGGCTGGTGTCGCCGACAGTCTCAACAGGTTGGGTGGCTTTCATTTCACCTCCGGCAAACCAGAGGAAGCGCAAACCTGTCACCGAGAGGCGCTGGAGATCGCTCGCGCTTTGGACGACAACTCGCTGCTGGCTGCTAGCTTGGACGGGCTGGGACAGATCGATTTGATGCAAGGTCGAGTGCGGGCCAGCCTCGACAAGTACGGACAGATCGTCGATTTGCGTCGCCGGTTGGGAGATCAGGCGGGCCTGATGGAGGCTTTGAACGCCCTGGCAGCTACCTATATCTGGCTGGGTGAGTATGCTCAGGTGGCCGAGGCCTGTGAGGAGGCCTTGGCCTTTGTCAGCAAAGTGGGCAATCTTCCGGTCGTTTCTTCACTTCATACCTACCTGGCCATCAGCCACCTGAATCGGGGAGAATTGGGCCAGGCGGATAGTCACTTGCAAGAGGGGATCTCGGTTGCCCGGTCTCTAGACCACGTCGCTATGCAGGCCTTCTGCCTGTCTTGGATGGCCTATTATCAGTTGATCGTGGGATGGTACGCCACGGCGTTGGAGACGGTCGAGGAGGCTGTGAGTCTGGCTGAAAAGCTGGGCTCGCCCTTGTGGGAACTGCGGGCTCGTACCAGTTTGGGCATTGTGCGTCTCTATCGGGGCGAGTTTAGCGAGGCTGTTCGGGTTCTTAATCAGGTGTATGACGTGGCCTGTGCTTTGGACTTTGCCCCAGATCAGGCTGTGGTGCTGTATGAGTTGGGACACGCCAATCTGTCAGCGGGTGAACTGGACGCTGCTGCCTGGGCGTTAGAGGGGTTGCTCGGGGTGGCTGATCGGGGCGAGTTGCGAGAGTATCAGGTGCGTGGGCGCTGGCTGCAAGGTCGCCTGGCCCTGGCCCGATCTGACCTGGACCAGGGATTGGAGGCGCTGGAAGATGCCCATGCCCGTGCCGAAGCTATTGGGGGGCGGCTGATTCTGTGGCGCGCTGACAATGCCCTGGGTGACGTGCACCGCGCTGCGGGTCGCAGCGCCGAGGCAGATGCAGCTTACCGCCGGGCCTGGGAGACACTCCAGGCTATTGTTGCTACTCTGCCCGATGAAGAAGCCCGGGCGAGCATGCTGGCTTCCCCCTCATCGGCCAAGCTACGGGACAGGGTAGCAGCTGGAGATTAGAGATTGGCTCTGGTAGCCCGCGTACGCTACGCTATTCAGCGGCATCGCCTGGCGATGCCCGGCGAGACGATCGTCGTAGGCGTCTCTGGCGGACCTGACTCCCTGTGTTTGCTCCACGTCTTGCGGCGGCTGGCCCCCGACCTTCCCCTGAATCTACACGTGGCTCATCTAAACCATCTCATGCGTGGTGAAGACGCCCATGCGGACGCTACCTTTGTGGCCGAGCTGGCCGCCGAGTGGGGTTTGCCGGCCACGATTGAGGCGGTGGATGTGCCTGCATTGGCTCGCGCTCACAAGATGGCGCCTGAAGAAGCTGCCCGCCGTGCCCGGTATGCCTTTCTGGCCCGTGTCAGCCAGCGAGTCATGGCGCGGACGATCGCCGTGGCTCATAATGCCGACGATCAAACCGAGAGCGTGTTGATGCATTGGCTGCGCGGTTCCGGCCTGGCCGGGCTGCGTGGTATGCTGCCAGCCACCCCCCTTGCAGATTTGCGACTGGAGTTCACTGACTGGAGATCAGGGGCCGGGCAGCCTGCGGACACCCTCCCCTCTTTGACCCTGGTCCGCCCCTTGCTGACCGTCTCCCGGGCTGAAATCGAGGCTTACTGTACCCAGCACAAGTTGCAGCCCCGCTTCGACCGCTCCAATCTTGACACGACCTACTTCCGTAACCGCCTGCGCCACGAGTTGATCCCCTATCTGGAGACGTATAACACCAATATCCAGGAGGTGTTGCGCCGGTCGGCTTCGGTGGTCGCCGCCGAATTCGAATTGCTGCGCGACCAGCTTGATGTCGCCTGGCAACGGGTGGTGTGTGCCGAGTCGGACCAGGCCATAACGTTTGATCTGATGGACTGGCGAGCGCTACCCCTGGCCCTAAGACGGTCTACCCTTCGAGAGGCGATTCACCGACTGCGGCGTGCCTTGCGCAATATCGACTTCGTACACGTGGAGAACGCCGTCGAGATTCTGGCAGAGGGCGTGACTGGCACGCAGGCTACCCTGCCGCAGGGCCTCATACTGACCATCGGCTACGACACCTTTATGGTTGCCGACGAGGGTTATCGCGACTGGCCCGATTTGCCGCTCCTGCTGACTGAGCACTGTGTGCCCATCAGCGTGCCGGGGCGCATCCAGCTGCAGAGGCCGCCCTGGATGTTAGAGACGGAAGTGCTCCCTCGATCTGCGGTGCCTGACGAGGATCTGGCCTATGCTTGGGGGTGGCAAGCTTGCCTGGACGCGGCGGTCGTGGGACCGGCGCCGGTTCTGCGTACACGGCGCCCGGGTGATCGCTTCTGGCCGCTTGGCTTAGGGGGACATAGCAAGCGGGTGAATGAGTTTATGATCAACGAGAAAATCCCCGCTTCCTGGCGGGCTCACATCCCATTGTTGGTCAACCAGGAGGATCAGATCGTGTGGCTGTGCGGCTGGCGACCTGACGAGCGTGCCCGTGTGACAGAGAACACGCAGCAGGTGGTACGGCTTCGCTTTGAGCGAGGATAGGGGCAGATGAGCCTGTCCGCCCTTTTCCTCTTGGCTGAAGGGGCTCACATATGCCGGGCCAACAACCCTCTGTGAGCGGAGCGTTGCTCCCTCCCCTGATCGTCATCGTGGGGCCAACGGCGGTGGGCAAGACGTCCACGGCTGTCCGGCTATGTGCTGACTTCCAGGGTGAGATCGTCTCCGCCGACTCGCGCCAGATATATCGGGGACTGGACATCGGCGCCGCCAAGCCCACGCTCCAGGAGCAGGCAGCGGCCGTCCATCACTTGATTGACGTCGTAGATCCCCACCAGGTGCTGGGCCTGGCGGAATATCAGAAGATGAGCTACGCGGCCATCGACGAAGTGCTGTCCCGCAGCCGAGTTCCCTTCCTGGTGGGAGGGACCGGCCAGTGGGTGCGAGCCGTGCTCGAAGGATGGGGGGTGCCGCGTGTGCCGCCCGATGATGCGTTGCGGGCCGAGTTGGAGGCAGAAGCAGAGCGTGCTGGCTCCCGGGCACTTCACGCCCGGCTGGCAGCAGTGGACCCGGCTGCGGCCGCCAGAATTGACCATCGTAATTTACGGCGGGTGATCCGGGCCCTGGAGGTCTATTTGAACACCGGGCTGCCCATCAGCCAGCAGCAGCGCGCGCAACCACCGCCTTACCGCATCCTACAAATTGGCCTGACCATGCCCCGCCACATGCTCTACGCCCGGGTAGATGCTCGCCTGGAGCGTATGCTGGAGGAGGGCTTGCTGGCTGAGGTGAGGGCGTTGGTGGAGCGAGGCTATGGCCTGAACCTGCCGGCCATGTCGGGGTTGGGTTATCGGCAAATTGGGCTGCACTTGGCGGGTCAGATAAGCCTGGATGAAGCCGTGCAACTGATCAAAAAAGAGACTCGCCGCTTCATACGCCAGCAGTACAATTGGTTTCGGCTTGATGACCCGGCCATCCACTGGTTCGACCTGAGTGGCGAGTACTATGATGCGCTGTGCCAACCTGTGAGGGAGCTTCTGGCTGAAGGTGAATCGGTCCGACCGCTTGCCGACCCAGGCGCCCGGTCAGCTTCAAAAGGCCACCCTGATACAAACCCGGCCGGAGCGGGAGGCGGGGAGTGAGGGCTTTGCTTCAACGAAAATGGCGCTGTCAAGGTCGGTTCAACCCGCTATAGAAGGGCTTCTACCTGGGGCCGGGTGGGCAGAGCCGAAATAGCGCCGTGCCGCGTGGTGGTCAACGCAGCGGCCGCGTTGGCAAAGCGCAGGGCACGTTCGACCGGCTCGCGCTGAAAGTCCAGATCCGCAGCCAGCTGGCTTGGGGGCGCCGGCCAGGGGAGTTCTGCCAGCAGCCCGGCCAGGAAGCCGGCGTCGGCGCCGCCGGCGTCTACCGTGTCTACTTTGTAGCCAGGCACCTGGCCGAAGTCAGTAGCGGTGCGGTAAGCACAGCCTTGAGCTCCCAGCGTAACAATCAGCAAGTGCATCCCCTTGCCTTGCGAGAAGCTCTCGGCCCACAGTTTTTCCATCCCCTTTGATAAGTCCCGCGTGCCGCACAGAAATTCCAGTTCGCCCAGGTTGAGCTTCGCCACGTCGGCTCGCTCCAGCCCAAGGTGTAGGCCGTAGAGGGCTTCAGACTTGGAGCCCCACAGCGCCATGCGCAGATTGGCATCGTAGACGCGCAGCATCCCGGCATCACGGGCAATCACCAGGGCTTTTAGCACACCGCTTCGGCATGGTTCCACATTCAGCCCCATAGAAGTATAGAATATGACACGGGCACACTTGACATAACTAGGATTGATGTGGCCGGGTGAGAGGAGCAGATCGGCGCTGGGGTGGCGAAAGAAGACCACATCACGTTCGCCTTCGGCGGTAAGCGAAGCGAAAGCCAGGCCGGTACGCGCCTTGCGCTCAAATCCAATCTGGCTGACGTCCACGCCTGCGGCGGCAACTGAATCGGCCAGGAAGTGACCAAAGGGGTCGTCGCCCACCCGCCCCATGAACCCGGATGCCACTCCCAGGCGTGCCAATCCCACCGCTACTTTGAGCGGCACGCCCCCCGCTGCCTTTTTAAACGCGGATGCTTCGCGCAGCGTGGGCCCTGATTGCGTCGAGATAAGATCGAGATACGCCTCACCGATGCTCAGCACATCAGGCATACGTCGTGTCCTCCTGGTCGTCAGGAAACAGGCTGCAAGATGGCCAGGTTGGCGGCTACTTGGACACAGCAGCCCTACGTTTTGATTTCCTGATCTCTCGCTGCTCGAGCCAGCGTTTGGCCAGAGCGTGCTCTTCTTCCAGCGTGATGACTCGACCGTCCAGGCGGGCAGCACGCAGGTGGTCCAAGATCTGCCGATAGAGAGGGCTGGGGCGCAGGTCAAACTCGCGTCGCAGGTAGTGCCCGTCGATGATGGGCTCTACACCCCGCAATTCTCGCTGGAATTGGGCCAGTTGGGCCCGGGCGATTTCATCCTCACAGGCAAGCCAACCGACCAATAGAGCTTCGCTGCCGAACGGTTCCAGCAGATTGTGGAGCTGGCTGGGTCGGCGGGGATGCCCAAGTTGAGGCAAGTAGGATTTTAGTGTCTGCATGTGCTGCAAGGTAAGCGCGTCTTCAGCGCGGATACGCAGCCGGTCTACGATCTCACCTAGCGATTTGGCTGACAACCGAAAGGTGAGCAGGCCCAGATAGTGGATATCTTCCGGTCGTGTCCTGGCCCAGGGCGTGTTATCCAGGCCGGTGCGTGTCTCGTTAAATCGCTGGGCGATCCAATCGTCCATTTGCAGATCAGGGTGAATCTGGCGTAGAACACCCAGGTCGGCCAGGTGCAGCAGGGTGCGTTCTGGCCTGGATTCGCGGAAGATCACGTGCAGCTCGTGATAGATACGCTCCCCGCTAACTCGATCAAGCAGATCCAGCGCATCCCGTAGTAGTTCCTCGGTACGGGCTTCGATTCGGAAGTGGAGGCGTTGCGCCAGCCGCGCAGCGCGTAGCATACGGGTGGGGTCCTCCACAAAGCTCAGGCTGTGCAACACCCGGATGAGGCCTCGCTGCAGGTCGTTTTCGCCGCCGTAGAAGTCGAGTAACTCGCCGAATCGGTCGGGATCGAGCTGAATGGCCAGCGTGTTGATGGTGAAGTCTCGTCGGTGCAGGTCTTGTTTGATGGAACTGCGCTCCACTTCTGGCAGCGCCGAAGGGTGCTCATAGAACTCGGTTCGGGCCGTGACGAAGTCGAGCGCGTACGGAATGTCTGAGTCAGGCGAGATCTGAAAGTCGGCGGTCAGCCACTTGGCTGTGCCAAAGCGCTGGTGGCTACGTACGCGACCACCGTAGCGCTGGGCCAGGCGCCGCGCCAGGCCAATGGCATCCCCTTCGACCACCAGGTCTATATCCAGCGTCGGCGTGCCCAGCAACAGGTCTCGTACAAAGCCGCCCACGATGAACAGCGAGCCACCTTGCTCGTCTGCCAGTCGACCGGCTTCACGCAGCAGGTCTAACAAGGCAGGTGGGACAGCGGTTGCCAGTCGCTCGGCGATTTCGTCAGCTCGTGAGTGTGGGGGAGGTTCGGACCACAGTTTGATAAGGTCGGTGCGAGTCACAATGCCGATCAGCTCGCTGTTGTCGACTACCGGCACCTGCCCCAGCCCTTCTCGTGTCATCAGATCTTGCAGCTTTTCGACCGAATCTTGGGGAGCGACGAAGAATTGTCCCTTGCGCATAAACTGATAGATGGCGGTGCCTCCCAACTTGTGGTGTAATGCCTTGTCTATCTCGCGTCGGGTCAGCACGCCCACGATATCGCCATCTTCCACAACGGGGAAACCTTCGTGCCCGTAGCGGGCCATGACTGCAGCTGCCTCGGACACGGTGTCAGTCGGGGCCAGGCTGCGCACCCCGTGGGACATTATCTGTCCAACCGTGATGGATGGCCGTACGTGGTGTCGCAAGGTGTTGAGCAGCTGGTCGTGGATTTGGGGTAGATTCACATGGCGGATGAGCGCAGCCGCAGCTCGCGGATGGCCCCCCCCGCCGAAGTGGGTGGCAATGGCCCCTACGTCGATGGCGTCGGTGGTGGAGCGGGCCACAAGTTGCGTGTGATCTTCCATAGCCACCACCAGGAAAAGAGCATCTGGCTCGAATAGGTCGCGCAGTTTGTGAGCCAGGGTGCTGATCTCTTCCACGTAGCCATCGGCCTGGGCCAGTGCCAGCACAATCGTGCGCCCTTCAATCTCGTGGGTCTCAAAGGCGTCTGTCAGCCGGGTGTAAAGAGCGCGTTGGTTGTCGCTCAAGGGGTAGTTCAGGAACTGGCGAACTATGTCCAGGGAAGCGCTCTGTTCCATCAACCACGCAGAAGCGCGCACATCTCGCGGCGTGGTGCTGGAGTAAGTGAGCGAGCCGGTGTCTTCATAGATACCCAACAACAATAGCGTTGCCTCGTTGGATGTGAGCCGGATATGCTGATGCTGGATCTCGTCCACCATCAATGTAGCCGTGGCCCCTGTGCTCTGCAGAGTGGTCCGTGTGCCGGGCGGCAGGTCTCTGGTTAGGGCGTGGTGGTCAATGACGTGGAACTGAGTTTTGTCATCCAACCCTTTCAGGGATGGGATATGCTGACTGTCCACCAATGTCACACGGGTCAGTTTCCTGAATTTGCGGGCCGGTACGTCCTGGGGCCAGACCAGGGGGAACTCGTCCCAATACAGATGCAGAAAGTCACGCACGTTGCGATTGACGCGACGAGGAAGCACCGGCAGCGCCCCTGGATACAATTTGGCGGCGCCCAGCAGCGACGCAATGGCGTCAAAATCAGCATTGTCGTGCGTGATAATCAGGTGCATAGCCAATTTAGAGACTCGACCTTACTCTTGACTTTTTACCCGAACCCACAGCCGGCAGAAGGCGCACAGGTCAGGCGCGGTGGTTGGCTGGCCACACCGCTCGCAGGCGTGCATCCGGGCTGGGGGGACCTGATGATCGTCTAGAAAACCCTCTTCTTTGGCCTTCAGGAAGCTCAGGTAGAAGTTCTGCCGAGCGCCCGGTGATCTGCGCTCCAGTTCGGCCAGTAATTCTTTGTGGGCGATGCTGGTAGCACCCAGGGAATAGGGACATTCTTCATAGATGTAATCGATGCCTCGCACCAGGCAATAGGCGGCCATCTCGCGCTCGTACAAGCGGCACAGAGGTTTTATCTTGCGGGCGAAGCCATCCTGTGCTGGCAGAACTGGCCCCTGGCGGGCCAGGTAACCCACCTGCCAGGTCATGGTGTTGCCGAAGAGGGCAGCTGCCTCGTCATCTAGGTTGTGGCCGGTAGCCAGGGCTGAGTAGCCCAGGTCGTGGGCGATACGGTTCATCTCGTGCCGCTTGATGAGGCCGCACACGGAACACGGCTTGCCCCGCCCACGCTGAACCCGCTGGGCTGCCTGGGGGATGGATGCGCCGTAGAGCTCAGGGATGCTCAGGATATGCAAGGTTGGCGTCCAGGAATCGGGGGATGCCACTTCCGGGTTATTTGAACTTTCGAACTTGCTCACGAAGGCCTCACACTTACGCTGCGACTCGCCAGAATAGTCGAAGCCGCCATCAATGCCCAGGCCCAGGTAGAGGCCGTCGGCGTGATAGCCTAGACGGAGCAAGATGTCCCACAGGGCCAGGCTGTCTTTGCCACCGGAGGCGGCGACCAGCACCCGCTCCTCTGGGGTGAACATTTTGTACTTGTGTATGCTCTTTTCGACCTGCGCCGGCACCCACTGCCCAAAGTGGTCGGCGCACAGGGCCAGCTTGTGCTGGCGCATATTGATCACCGCAGTTTCGCCACACTTGCGACACTTCATGCCAATCGTTCGCTTATCGATCCGCCCGAAATCACAGCCACCAGCTTGACCACGTCGTCAGCTTTCAGTTTCACGTCTTCGGTGATCAGTTTCCCGTCGCGGGTGGCAAGAACGGTTTCCGGGTTAAGGCCTCCGTTCTTGATAGCACCTCGCACGGTGATGTTCGTAGGTACCTCCCATTCTTTGTCGCGATAAATGATTCTGGGCATCGTGTCTCCGGTCGGACTATTGGCCTTTTGCGCTGGCCAGCAGGCCACTCACCAGTCTGCTGGAAGCAGACGCAAAGTTGCCCCTTCCCGGGCTTATTGTACCCGATTGCGGAGAGGCCGTCAACAGGTGCGAGGGACAATGTGTCCCGGATTCTTGGAAAAGGGTAGGGGCGAGGTATGAAACCGGTGCCGGGTGCCACACCCGCTCGGAGCAAAAGACTGCAACTGCTCCAAGGGGGTCTGGGACCCCCTTGGCCGAAAGGCGCGGGTGCCACACCCGCTCGGAGCAAAAGACTAGTAATGCTCCAAGGGGGTCTGGGACCCCCTTGGCCGAAAGGCGCGGGTGCCACACCCGCTCGGAGCAAAAGACTAGTAATGCTCCAAGGG
>CP070811.1:2162157-2186762 GCA_020343875.1 Anaerolineales bacterium
AGTCAGGGGAAGTTATTCAGTCAGATCATGGCTGGTCTGGCTTCTTTTTGGCTTGCCTCTTCAATCTGGATGCTGGCGATGGGGTATATCGCCTTCATTCAAGTTGTCCTGGTGCCACTTATGGCGGTAGGCTGTTTCTATCTGCTGTGGCACGGTTTGGAAGCTAGACGTCGAAGAAGTTTTATCTCGTCCGGTTTTATACTGGGTTTGTCCTTTTACGGATATATTCCCGCCCTCTTTTTGCCTGTAGCACTGACTGCCTTCTTTGGGGCAGAATGGCTGATCAGCAAGCTCGACAGGCGTCGCAGCTTGCTTGAGATGCATTGGGTTCAGCTATTGAGGCTGGTAGCAACAGCCATCGTTGTGGCTCTGCCGCTCCTGTTCGTTTTTGCAGGCAATCCGGAAATGTTTGTGTCCCGCCCACTGACAGTGATAGTAGCAAAGAGCAGCGAATCACCTTTCAATATCCAGGATGTCTTGGGAAACTTGGCCGAAACACTAGCCAGTTTTGGATTGTCTCCTCGCCAGTTTTTACTGGGGCAGAGCGACTTGTTGGTTTTCGACCTACTGACTGCCTTGCTGTTTTGGATCGGTGTTGCCGCCGCTATCAGGTATCTCAAACGACCTGCTCAGCTTTTCGCACTTATTTGGTGGGCAACGCTCCTTTTGCCCGCAGCGTTGTCGTCGGGTACCAGCGGTTGGTGGCTTATGCACCGCGGAGTTGGTGCGGCGCCTGTGACTTTTATCTTTCCCTCACTGGGGCTGGTGACTGTCGGCCAATGGCTATGGAAGCGCCGCCCGCGGCTCATTTCTGTTGCCAGTCCTCTGATAGCGCTAGTTGTTCTTGCATACTCGGGTTTTCACTCATATAGACTCTATTTTATTGACTGGGCGAATAGGCCCCAAACCTCCAATCTTTTTGCCAAGGAACCAGTTCACTTGGCGGAGTGGCTGACGGCCGAGGCAACCCCTGACACAGTATATGTTTTCCCCATTCGCCCTGGCGTGAGTCCTACGACCCGACCAGAATTGTATACCGTGCGCTACCTGTACGATGGTGAAGCACCGATGGCATTTCCGGTCTTCGATGAAGCCACTCTCTCCGAAACCCTAACTAGCTTGAGCGCTGGCAAGTCAATGGTTAAACTGATGCTACTCAATCGAATTGAGCTCGACCCCAAAGGGTACATTGACTTTCTCTTGGAGCAACATTCTGTGGAGTCGGATCATGAAACACGCTTCGGTTACACGATCAAAACGTACCAATTGAAATCGGATGCGGAGAAATTCTCTGCTCCAAGCACAGTAGCAGCCACCAACATCGAGTTTGGCCAAGCCATTCAGTTGGTGGACTGCTTGGCTAGCCAACCTGCTCTGTCGGCCGGCGAAACACTGTGGTTGACTTCACATTGGACCATATTGCTTGACGGGGATCAGGATTACAGTGTCCAGTTTTCTCTGGTCGACAGGGATGGTTATGCCATCGCCCAGGCTGACAAGCCACTGCTAAGCAATGGATTACACCAGCTTACGTCTCAATGGGCTGTAGGCGAAATGGCCGCAGTCTATCACACCTTGCCGGTTCCTGCCTACACACCTCCGGGTGACTACACGCTCAGAGTAGTCGTCTACAATACAGCTGGTGGGCGGCTAGTACCCATCAACGGGCTGGCTGACCTTTCGTCACGATTAATGCAAGTGGCGGTCATGCCGGCCGCGTTGCCCGTCGAGCCAACATCCGTCGCGATTGGGACGCCGATCGCACTAGCAGTGACAGACAACTTACACATAACCAGCATAGAGCTGTCACCTTCCACTACGGCGCGCCCAGGTGATCAGGTGCGTGTTTCTTTGGTGTGGCAGGCAATCAGTGCGCCCCAACAGGATTATGGTCTGGTACTGGGCCTGATAGGAGAGGATGGCCTGGCATATGCGACGGCGCCGCAACCTCTAGTTGCGACCAATTATCCAACCTCTGAGTGGCGGCGTGGTGAGATACTCAAAGCCAATTACACCTTGCTGTTACCGCCTGGTCTGGCATCTGGTGACTACATCCTGGCAATACGCCTGCTAGATTTGGAGACAGGTAGCATGATTTCAGACCAAGCACTTCAAACATTTGCAGTGGAAAGCAGATTACATGATTTTGGTGTCGCCAATCCATCCCACTTGCTGAATGCCGACTTTGGGACCAGCATCCGTTTAATCGGATATGATGAACCGGCGATTTCTCACACTGGCCAGGTGACCGTCCAGGTTTATTGGCGGGCTTTGGCAGAAATTTCTGAGTCTTACAAAGTGTTCGCCCACATCGTTGATTCGACCGGCACCATCCTCGCTCAATCCGATTTTGTTCCGGGGGGCGGAGTTGCCCCAACGACCAGTTGGCTAAGCGGCGAGCTAATTACCGATACAGTTCAGGTATCACTACCCGAGGTTGCCATGGGCGAAACCTACCACTTGATTCTAGGATTCTACAGCAGCACAGACGGTACGCGTTTACCAGTAAGGCATGGTACAGGTGGAGAAGACTTCCTGATTTTGTCTGAGATTATTCCTGGTGAGTAGCACGCGGGAAGTATTTAGCAGAAAGTAACGAGCGCAGGGCACTCGAGGTCTCAACCTCAACATGTTTGGACAGCGATCATCTAACCAAAGGCTGGTATTCTGGCTTGAAGTGGCATTGGTAGTTATCACCATCACTGTTTCTGCCCTTTTTCGTTTTTACCGTATCGAGCAAGTGCCACCAGGCCTCTTCCCAGACGAAGCGACTCACGCTCTCGACGCACTGAAGGTACTCGATGGGCAATTCACCATCTACTCACCGAACGAGGGGAGCACCGGCGCACTATGGCGATACCTGTTGGCTCTAAACTTTGCCCTGTTTGGCCCAAGTATCCTATCGCTGCGCGTCTTTGCCAGCGCGGTGGGCGTGATTAGCGTAGGGATGGCCTATTTGGTGGTACGCGAGCTTTCTCCTATTCCAGCTACTTGGGGAAAGGGCTCGGAATCTACGGGTGGATGGGGTAAGATTGTTGCCGCCTTGGCAGCCCTGTTACTGGCCGTCTCGTATTGGCATGTGGATCTGAGCCGCATAGGATTCTCTGCGGTGCTCATGCTGTTGATCCAGGACGCAACCTTCTTCTGCCTGTGGCGCGCGCTAGCCTCCAGCCGCCGGCACTGGTTCGTGCTCTTTGGCCTTGGCCTGGGTATGCTAGTATACAACTATCTACCAGGCAAGTTGATCCCAGCCGTGCCCCTGCTTTTCTTCCTGATCCAATGGCTCATCACACGGCGCAACGCCCTGCTTGTGAAACACTGGCGCCCATTACTAGGAGCAACTGCAATAGCACTAGTTATGGCCTTACCATTTGCCCTCTTCGTTCTATACAACTACCAGGTGCTTATAACCCGCGCATCTGTGCCGACGGCTAGTGTGGTAGGGCCGAACCCGCCACTACAAGGGGTGATAGCCAACCTGACCACCTTCGGGCTATGGCCGACCAATTGGCTGTCAGGGCACTGGGAGGCATTCTTCCTGGGACCAACCCTCACCATCTGCTTCGTCGTGGGCATGGGCGTGAGCCTAGTCCGTTTCAGGCAACCAGCTTATCTCTTCCTTTTCGTTTGGTGGTGGGTCATGCTTCTGCCTGGAGCACTGGCATCAGAAGGCGTGATCCCGCACATTCGGCGCTCCATCGGCATCTCAACGGCCATGTTTGGCCTAACCTCGCTGGGGCTCGCAACGCTGACATCTAGCCTGTCCTGGCTAGTGCAACGGCTGCTGTCTCCTTTGATCGGTGGCGCAGGGCGAAGGACAAGCATTGTCCCGCTCACGCTTACCATGGGGTTGGGACTCCTCTTAGTCGCCCAGACCGCCGCTAGCACCTTTGACCGTTATTTCGTGCGATGGGGACCGAGCGAAGCAGCCAAGCAACTTTTTCACATCTACGACCTGGAATTGGCTGAGTTGATGGCGCATCAGTCAGGCGCGGAGACGGTCTACCTACTGCCCCTTGACTCGGCCGCAGGTAGCATCAATCCCTTGCTTGATAGCATCACTTTCGTTTATAAGGGGCAGGCATCCTACGATTTCTTAGTGGATGATGAGCGAACCATGCCTGCTCACCTGACCAAATTAACAACCGGCAAGCAGATAGTGCGCCTGGTGCATCGGAAAGTCACCAAGCACACTGGCGCTGATCCTAAAGGTGTGGCTCACTACTACCTGGAAAAGTACGGCCGCTGGGTCGGCAGGGAATCGCATACGTATTTCGACATTGAGACTTATGAACTGGATAGCGTAACAAGTAACTTTACTGTTGCCGTGCTCACGCCGGCCACTGTTGAGTTTGAGAGACAGATGGTATTGACTGGCCATACCTTTGGAGATGCATCGGGCGCCCGGGCGAATGAGCCGACGGTTTCGGCAGGCGACCTGCTATGGGCCGAGGCGGGCTGGCGCAAGACGGGAGATGCTTCAGCCAACTACCAGGTCGCCCTTTGGCTGGAAGATCAGGCTGGTCACAGGGTAGGTCAAGTAGATAAGCCATTGCTCAACAACCTTTGGCATCAGGGCACAAGCGAATGGGAAGCTGGCGATGAGGAGCGGGATTACTACCTGCTGCCAGTTGACCCGACAACGCCGCCTGGAACCTACTGGTTAAAAGCGGTGCTTTATGAAGGAAGCAGTGGCCGGCGGCTGGCTCCGCTTCTGCCTAGCGTCGGTGCCGACCTAGGGGTTACGCTAGGGGAAGTGACGGTACGAGCTTCCACTACCCCCCCCGATGTGGCGGCACTGCCCATCCCGGAGCGCCTTGACCTGACCACGCGAGATGGTTTGCGACTGGTGGGCCTCGACCCGGGTTTCACCGGTCCGTTGCGGCCAGGTGACCGGGCGACCCTCAGCCTGTGGTGGCAGACGCAGAGGCCCCTATCGAAGAACGTAGCGGTGATTGTAGGTATCAGCCAGGGGAAAAAAGCCTGGGAGCTGAGCGAGCCGCAGCCCATTGGCGGTGCCTATTATCCAACGCGCGACTGGCCGGCTGGCGCTGTCTTACGAACTTTCGTAGATCTGCGTCTGCCGCCTGATGTGGAGACAGGCATATACAGCCTGGGTTTGCGCCTGTTAGATGTGGAAACTGAAGATCCCCAGACAGACTGGCTCGTAGGGCAGATGCAGGTGAAAGGGCGTGCGCGCATCTTTGAGGCACCCCAGATGGCGCACTCGATCGAGACCGACTTCGGCGATCAGATAACATTGTTGGGCTACGATTTGAACCTTTTGCATGCCGAAAAGGCCGGAGGGGTACAGCTAACCCTCTACTGGCAAGCGCAAAGAGACATGGAGACAGCCTACAAGGTCTTTGTACATTTACTTGATGGGTCAGGGCAGATTGTGACCCAGGTAGATCGAGAGCCACAGGCGGGCGAAGCACCGACGACTGGCTGGCTAGCTGGTGAAGTGGTCGTGGACGAAATCGAGATATCGGTGACGGGGGCCGTGGCTACCACGCAGTCAGTCGCTGTTGGCCTGTACGACCCAGTGACAGGCAGGCGCGTGCCCGTGCTCAATATTGATGGAAGTGCAGTCAGTGACAGCGTGATGTTCTCCGTTCACTGAAACACTCCCCCTACTGTACAACTCCAATTCAATCGGCCACGTCCTTGCTTGCCGGAGCCTGGGTCGGAGAAAGAGACTTTTGCCCAGGCAACAAGGCGCCATGCAGAATGCATTGGCATCCCCACAAAAAGCTGGTATAATTGCGTTTGTTTGAGTACCCAGCATAGGGAGGCGTCAGTCGCGTGTCGGGCAAGCTAAAGATTGTGGTAAGCGATTTTCACCTGGGGGCAGGCCCTCCAGACATCACCCAGAATCCGCTGGAAGACTTTATCGCTGATCAAGCTTTTGCCCATTTCCTGGACACGCTTCGCGCTGAGAGCGAAATGGACAATAAAGAAGTCGAGTTGATTATTAACGGCGACTTCTTTGAGTTCCTTCAAGTTCCGGCCGTGGACGAATTCGATCCCCAACGCACGTACCCGCCTGAAGCCTACCGTGATTCTTCGCCAACGAGTTCGGTTAAACGCCTTGACCTGATCACCAGTGGCCATTCGACTGTTTTCGACGCGTTGGCGGATTTTATTCAGGTGGAGGCGCCCCGCCGGCGGGTTACCCTTATAAAAGGCAACCACGATGTAAACCTCTTTTGGCCTCCCGTAAAACAACGGTTGCGAGAGGTGCTGGGGGCAATCGGGCGGCGTGCTTCGCTACTCCTTTTTGCCGAGCGTTACGTGAGCCGGGAGAGTATCTATGTAGAGCATGGTCATCAGTATGCGGAACAACTCAACCGCTGGGACAACTTCGATGACCCAAGAGATATGGACAATCCCGATCAGTTACTCTACGCAGCCGGGTCGCAGTTTGCGATTGACTTCTTCAACTCTGTCGAGCGAGATCAGACCTGGGCCGACAGCCTCAAGCCATTAACGGCACTGGCCTGGTACAGTCTTGAGTGGGATTTCTCATTTGCCGCCCGAATGCTTCTGGCGCTGGCCAGGCATATGCCAGCTATGGGGCTAGGCGCGGGGAGTCAGGCAAATGAATCGCTTGAGGAACTATGTCAGCAGTTGGGAGATGCTGTTGGTCGCCAGGAATTGTCGGAGCATTACGGTGATTCGCTCGGCTTTCGGCGCGACTTGCACACACGCGCCGGCCAGATGCTGGTGCCAGCGGCCAGTCCACCCGGCGTATTCGCATGGCCCACACCACCAGCCGACGAGTCGGCGATAGAGATTGCTCGAACAGAGATCGAGGAGATTCACACCTCTATGAGACGAGTCGCAGCACGGGTTGCGGATGCCGAAGATGCGCGTGTGATCATCTTCGGGCATACACATCGCCCCTACCTGGAGACCTTCAAAGATGGAACCACACTGGTCAACTGTGGAACCTGGCAATGGCTGGGCGGATACGACCCGGCAGACGCTGACGCCTGGCGTGAACTCTTTACCAGCCACCCCCCAATCGAGCCACGCCACCGACTCACCTACACGCGCATCGACTACGATGCACAAAACATACCCCATGCCCAGCTATTGGATTTTACCGAGGAAATGAAGAACATCTCGGACGAGCAGGTTACGCTGGATCGGATACTGGGCCGACTCCGACAGACCTTGGACAGCCCCGATACTCAATAGACAAAGACGTTGCTTCATCTATTCCCTTCTGTTATGTGGCACCTTTCGCGCTCGCCCAATTCTTCATAACTTGAGCCTTTGGCTCAGCAGATAACCCCACATTTAACCTTGGAGTCGCTATCCCCCCACCTGCAAGCCCCATGCCTATGCCCCCGAACCTCGAGGGGGCATCCTGTGGCCCGATTTGAGGAGGCAGACCTGTAGCCGTGGCACAGATCGCAGGCGAGACACAATCCCAGCCCGGCAAGATTTATGCAAATGTAGTGAGGGGCAACGCAATCGAAAAGGTACTCCCCTGATTAGCCTGACTCTCGGCCCACACCCGCCCATGATGCCGTTCGACAACGGATTTGACGATAGCCAATCCTAGACCAGTGCCGGTATTGTCTTGATAACGGCGTGCCCGGAAGAACTTCTCAAATACCCGAGGTAGATCTTGTTCTGAAATACCAGGGCCGTTATCAGCAACGCTGACGACCACTTCCCGCTGCTGACAAGAGGTGCTAACCATCACGCGCCCACCAGGGGAGGTGTACTTGATGGCGTTTTCCACCAGATTGTTCAGAGCGCGGGAGAGTAGGGCAGGATTACCCTCTATCAGCAAGGATTGACTGCAAGGTTCCATAACCAAGTCGATCGTTTTGACTTCGGCCAGCGCATGAAAGGAGGTGACCGTCGATGCAACGATGTCACTGAGCAGCAACTCTTGGGTGCGTAAGTCTTCAATGGCCTCGATCCGGCCCAACTCTAAGAGATCCACGACCATAGCCTTCATCTGATCGGCGGCCTGGGTAATGCCCATCAAGTCATGCATTTGCTGCCTATTCAGAGGCCCGTCCATCTTGATCAACTCAACATAGCCCTTCACAACAGCCAAGGGAGCACCCAAGTCGTGGGTAAAGGTGGTGATGATCTCCGATTTGGCTTCGTCCAGTGCCTTGAATTGACTGATATCACGCAGCACCGCCACCCGCCCCACATGGGGCACTTCAGTGACACTGGCCCACAGCGTTCGTCCATCTTTCAACCGGATCTCTCCCACCCGGGGCGGAGACGGCGTCCACAGATCTGCTAACGCTTGATTCTGAATCACATCGACCAGTGGCTGATTGAGCCAGGCCTCATCCTGAATTCCAAATGCGATTTGGGCTGCCGGGTTCAGCAGCAGCAATCGATCAGAGAGATTGGTGGCAATCACGGCATCCTGTGTGCTATTCAAGATGGCCAGCAGGCGGGCTCGTTCAGCCTCAGTCTGCCTAAAGAGCTGGGCGTTTTCTAGGGCGATAGCGGATTGGCCTGCAATAGCCATCAGCAATGACAAATGCTCAGTACGGAAAGAATGGGAAACGGGGTGAACTAACGTCAACACACCCAACACTCGCTCGCGCCGGCGCAACGGGCAGGCAATGGCCGAGCGGTAGTCGTAGGGCTGATCAGGAAACATGAGCCAACGAGAGTCTTCATGAGTATCGTGGATGATATCTCCTTGCTTGTTAGCGACCACCCAGCCTGCGAATCCCTCGGACAGGACGCGCCCTACCACGTGGCTCTGACCAGCCTCTGTGAGATCCTGGCGCATTAGGATGTGTCTGGTCACCTGGCGCTGCTCGTCGAAAAGGAGAATGCTACCATCGGCCGCCTCCAGGTGTTTCACCGTCAGGTTGAGCACCCGCTGCAGCATGTTGTCTAGATCCAAATCGCTATTCAATTCATCGGTGATGCGGTTGAGCAAGCGTATCTGTTCTAGCATAGCCGATTCCGCAAGGAGTCCTGGTCAGCCAATAGTACTCTTGGTCTATAATCCAGTCCGGATTATACCACGGAATCAAGATTCTACAACATACCGCAGTTTACCAGATTCATACCCAATGCCAAGCACCGTCGCCAACATACTTCCGTTATAGTGACAGATTGTGACAAATGTCAATTGCAGACAGGTGGTCAATTGTTATATAATGCACATATGAAGACTTACCCAATTTACCTGACTGGTATGGAGCGAGGGCAGGCTATCGTAATTGGTGGGGGTGACGTGGCTGCCAGAAAAGTCAAGGACTTACTAGAGGCAGGTGCACACGTGACACTCATCAGCCCTTCCCTCATGCCCGAACTGCAGGGCCTGGCCGATGCCCGGCGTATTGCTGTCATCAATCGACCTTATCAAGAAGGCGACCTGTCCGGCGCGTTTCTGGTCATTGCTGCCACCAATGATTCGAAGGTCAACCAGATGGTCTGGCAAGAAGCGGCGCAACGCGGCTGCCTGGTGAACGTAGTGGACGACCCTGCACACTGTAGTTTCATTGCCCCGGCGGTCTTAAGGCGAGGAGAGGTGACGATCACGGTCTCTACCGGGGGAGCCAGCCCAGCGTTAGCCAGGCGGCTGCGGGAGCGACTGGAAGCTCTGATCGGCCCCGAATATGGAGACTTGGCTATCTTGCTGGCCGAGCTACGCCCAAAACTCCAGTCGCGCTACACGGTGGAAAAGGACCGTCAGAAAGCTGCCTTTCGATTGGTAGACTCGGATTTGCTTGGCATTATCAAAAACAAGGGAATGGACGAAGCCCGCCTGCGTGCAAGGGAATTGCTGCTAGAGGATGGAGAATGAAAAGTGGGATGGTGTACCTGGTTGGCGCCGGGCCAGGCGATCCCGGTCTCATCACCTTGCGCGGAATTGAGTGCCTGAAAAAAGCCGACACGGTCATCTACGATCGCCTGATCAATCGCTCACTGCTAAGTTACGCCAGACATGCCAAGCTGATTGACGTGGGCAAGCAACCCGACTGTCATCGGTTTCCACAGCCTGACATCAACGCCATGCTGATTGAAAAAGCGCAGGCGGGTCAAACTGTGGTGCGGCTTAAGGGGGGAGACCCTTTTGTCTTTGGGCGGGGAGGTGAGGAGGCGACTGCGCTGGCCGAGGCGAACCTGCCTTTTGAGATCGTCCCCGGCGTCACTAGCGCAATCGCCGCACCAGCCTACGCGGGCATCCCCGTCACCTACCGCGGCGTGGCCTGCAGCGTTGCCTTTGCGACCGGTCACCGGGCCGATCTCGTCGAAGACCCCGCCTGCGACTGGCAACATTTGGCTTGCGGCCCCGATACGTTGGTATTCCTAATGGGTGTCTGCAACCTGCCCCACATTGTCGAGCAATTGATCGCTCACGGGCGTTCGCCGGACACGCCGGTGGCACTGGTGGAGCAGGGGACTCTCAGCAATCAGAAGACTGTCACGGGGACGCTGGCTGACATTGTTGAGCAGGCGTCGGGGATACGCCCACCGGCAGCCATCATCATTGGCGAGGTGGTGCGATTACGCGAGTCACTGCGTTGGTTCGATCTACCCGAGCGCCGGCCGCTGCTGGGACTGCGCGTCTTGAACACGCAGCCATTGCCCCAGGCAGGGGAACTCAGCGGGCGGTTGATGGAATTGGGCGCCGAACCAGTGGAATTGCCTACCGCTCAGGTTCTGCCAGCAGCCGACCCCGGCCCCCTCGACGCCGCTATCAGCAAGTTCCAGCCTGTCCTTAGCGTGGCCCGCGTTGTAGAGCCAGGGCTGGAAAGCGCCACAAGTAATGGCCCAGCTTACGATTGGGTCATCTTCACCAGTGCCGACAGTGTCTCGTTCCTTATTAACCGGCTCTTTGCGCGAGGGCGCGACGTGCGAGCCTTGGCCAGCGCGAGGCTGGCAGCGGTAGGCCGCACCACGGCCCAGGCCCTACTGGAATACGGCTTGCTATGTGACTTCATCTCAACTCATTACACCGGTCGGGACTTGGCTTCCGAACTCGGTACCGTGGCTGGTCAGCGCGTGCTCCTGCCATGCGCTGACCTAGAATCGGTCAATCCGCTGCTGAAGGCGGTTATCGAGAAGGGAGAGCAAGAAGCTGATGGTCTGGCGGACACGCTGCGTTATCAGGGCGCCCTGGTGGAAACAGTGACTGCCTACACCATACGACCGGCTGAGGCTGATCCTGCTGCTCTGTCAGCCCTGCTTCATGGAGGCGTGGAGGTGGCGACCTTCGCCAGCCCCTCTGGCGTGACACTGCTGACCACAATGCTCAACGATCAATGCGTGAGCAACGTACTGTCCCCGCTCATTGTAGCATGCACCTGCCCTGCGACCGCCGACGCCGCCCGCGCGCTGGGCGTACGCGTAGATGTGGTCGGCGAGGAGCATAGCATTGAAGGGTTGGTTGAGGCACTGGTGAAATGGCGCACTGAGAGAAGGTTCTGATGCCAAGCGCCCTGGTTACGGGTGGAACCGGCTTTGTTGGGTCGAACATTGCCCTGCGGCTGATAGAACGCGGCTGGGAAGTGCACATTCTAGAGCGCCCTCAGGCGTCACGCATCCTGTTGGAGGACGGCCCCTTTGAATACGTCACCGGCGACGTGCTGATCCCCGATACGCTACCCGCCGCCATGCGAGGCGTTGACGTGGTTTTCCACGCTGCTGGCGTGGTGGACTACTGGCGGCAAGGCATACAGCGCATGTACCAAGTGAACGTGGAGGGAACTCGCAATGTGATGGACGCCGCCCTAGAAATGAAAGTCGACCGGGTGATACACACGAGTTCCACAGCTGCTATGGGTATTCACCCAAATGTTATGGTCGACGAGGCGTTTACCTTTAACGTGAAACCAGAGCGTTTCGTCTACGGACACAGCAAATACCTGGCCGAGCAGAGCGTACTGGATGTCGTTAAATTGGGGCTGCCAGCCGTTATTGTCAGCCCCACCACTGTCATCGGACCGCGTGACATCCGCAAAGTATCCAGCGGAGTAGTGGTGGAAATAGTAAATCACTGTGCGCCACCGCTCATTCCGCCAGGTGGCACCAACGTAGTACCAATTTGTGACGCCGCCCAAGGCCACATCGAGGCAGCCCTAAAGGGGCACATCGGTGAGCGGTATATCTTGGGCGGTGAGAACCTAACTCATCTCCAGCTCTACCAAACCATCGCCGACGTGGTCGGCTGTGGCATGAAGTTGAAAATGATGCCGCACTGGATGGTTTCGCTGACGGCCGGCTTGACTGACTTACTTCAGCCTCAGACCAGTGGGCCGGTGCCCCTGACAGGCGATCGTCTGCGCCTGGAGGCCCAGATGTTTTACTTCGACACGTCTAAAGCTCGTGAAACCTTCGATATGCCCAAAACACCGTTGCGGGTCACCATCGGACGTACCTATGAATGGTACGAGGAAATGGGGGAGTTTACCAAAATCCGGGAACAGTTGGGAATGAATGGTGTGTGCAAGCGCTGTGGTCGCACTCGCTATTGCGAATGGCCACAGACAGTCGCGAGCAGAAGAGAGGAGAAG
The DNA here is from genome assembly GCA_020343875.1 of Anaerolineales bacterium. Classification (GTDB taxonomy): domain Bacteria; phylum Chloroflexota; class Anaerolineae; order 4572-78; family NAK82. The sequence goes on from CP070811.1 coordinate 2,174,679, forward strand.
TTGTGATGGCTGCATCCACAACTCTGTTGGGCTGGAAAGAACGGGCGAGATATCACTTCGACCACTTGGTAGAGCAACAATGGACCAATGTTGGGCTGCGAGCCAAGATGGGAGCGATCGTGGTGATAGGGTTGATCGGCCTGTCAAGTATCTTTGCGCTGATGGGCATCAGCACCAGTCAGCAGGTGACTCAGCAGGTGTTGAGTGAACGAGTCATGCTGGCCTATCTGAGTGCCGATAACCTAGACTCCACCATTCATCATGTGGAAAGTATGCTGGTTGCCTTGGCTGATCAGGAAGTGCTACGCAGCCCGCAATCCAGCCCAACGGCGCGCAGTGCTGCCTTACGCACGGGATTTGACCAGATTGCCATCTTCAGCCACGGGGTTTACCTCTTCGACGCCGTGGGGCGGCCGTTGTCCTCGGTTGCCAAGACGGGGGAGCACATTGACTGGGGCAACGTCGAGTCGGTACAAAACGCGCTAGGGGGCGAGGGATTCAATCTGTCGGTGTTAACCGGCGGCCAGCCCCAGGCTGTGATCGCTGTGCCCGTTTTCGACGGGAGCAACACCCCAATTGGGGCACTGGCAGCCCTGCTAGACCTAACCGCTCCTGACATCTCGCCTGTCGAGCATTCTTTTGACCTGGGACGGACCGCCACGCTGGATGTGGTGGATGCCAGAGGTTTGATCCTGATCAGCACCCGTCCCGACCGGGTATTAAGCGTCAGTGACCAGGCAGACCTTCTGGGCAGGTTGTTCGCGGCTGCCGAACCAACGGTAGAGACTTGTGTGGGGTGCGACGATACGGAGTCCCCGGAGGCGCAAGATCTGGCGATGATCTTTGCTCCTCTGGCGCATGCGCCGTGGGGAGTGGTAATCCAACAAGAGGCGGATGAGGTTTTTGCCCCGGTGCGCCGCCTTAAGCTGTTGACCTTTATGCTAGGACTGGCGGCTGTTGTCGGTGCCCTGGGCCTGGTTTGGATTACAACCAGCAGCGTCATCGCCCCCGTACAATTGCTAACGGAGGCGGCAACACGTATCGCCGAAGGGGACCTGGCCACGCCTATTTGCTGTCTCCGGGGCGATGAAATCGGCGACCTGGCCGATAGTTTCGACACGATGCGCGCCCGACTGAAGAGCTCGATGGACGAGATTCAGGCGTGGAATCAGGATCTGGACGCCCGGGTGCAAGAGCGCACCCAGGCTGCCATGGTGGCCCAGATGGAAGCCCAGCGCGCACGTGACGACTTACGAGCCATCATTGACAGCTTGAGCGACGAGCTGGTGGTAGTAGATCTCGATCACCGTATCTTACAAGTTAACAAAGCTGCTCAAAAACAACCTGCAGCAGGTGAAGAGATCATTGGGCAACACTGCTACCAGGTGTTGCATAAAGGACCATGCTCGCCACCTGACTGCGAGTGTCCAATTCCAACCGTGCAGGCTATTGGCAAATCAGTGAAGGTGACTCACGTTCATCAAGCTTCCGACCATGGTGAGAAGCGTTATATGGACATCGTTGCCTCACCCATGCACGATTCGAATGGGCACCTTAGCCGCGTCATCGAGTTGAGGCGCGATGTAACAGAAGAAAAGAGGATGGAGGAAGCTCTGGTCCGGCGCAACGAGCAACTCTCCATCTTGAACGCGGTGGCCACCACAGTCAACGAATCACTGGACCTGGAAGAGATTTTAGGAAAGGCCCTGGACGAGGTGTTGCGTCTGACAGGGATCGAGGCGGGAGCGATTTTCCTGCAGGAGGAGACGCTGGGCAACCTGGAAATGTTAGCCCATCGTGGGCTTTCTGAAGAGGCAGCTCGCCTGGCTTCTCGCTTAGGGATGCTGGATGGAGCGTGTGGGGGGGTTATAGAGCTGGGGCATTTGATCGTGGTGCCTGATCTATCACGTTACCGTGGACGAAGAGCTGAGTCGCTCAAACGTGAGAAGCTGACCACCCTCGTCCACGTCCCCCTGACAGCCAAGGGGTGCACGTTGGGGAGTATGTGCGTGGGCACCCGTCGTCGGCGCGAATTCGACCTGGAAGAGCAAGCGCTGCTCAGTGCTATTGGTAGTCAGATTGGAGTGGCGATTGAAAATGCCCGCCTCTACGCGGAAGTTCAGCATAAAGAACATTTGCGCGGCAAACTCCTCAAGAAAGTCATCACCGCCCAAGAAGAAGAGCGCAAGCGAATCGCCCGCGAGTTGCACGACGACACCAGCCAGGCGCTCACAGCACTCCTCTACGCTACCGAACAGGGGATGGATATGAGTGACCTGGCAGAGGTGACAGCGGTGTTAGGCGGCATGCGAGACCTGGCTGTGCGTACGCTGGATGGAGTCCACAAGCTCATCTTTGACCTGCGCCCAGCGATGCTCGACCACCTGGGTCTCGTGCCCGCCCTGCGCTGGCTGGCTCAGTCGCGACTGGAGCCGGCAGGCATACGTGTGGAGATTGAGGAGCAGTCGGTACCCCGCCGCTTGCCCACCGAGATAGAAACCGCTCTCTTCCGGGCAGTGCAGGAGGCGATCACCAACATCGCCCGCCACGCCGCGGCGCGCAACGTGCGCATCTCATTCCACTTCGATGATGAGGCTGCCACAGTCGACATCGAAGACGATGGTATTGGCTTCGATATGGTTGAGCTGGCCCTATCACCGGATAGTGGGCGAGGGCTGGGTTTGGTAGGTATGCAGGAGCGGGTAGAGGTGCTAGAGGGCCAGATAGAGATCATCACGGCCCCTGGTTATGGCACGCAGATACACATTTGCGTACCCATTGTGGAGAGGGAAGAGATCTATGCCTGACATTCGTGTGTTGATCGTAGATGATCACGCAATTTTGCGAGATGGCATCCGTTCGTTGCTGGACCGACAAGATGGAATCAGGGTCGTGGGCGAGGCCAGCAACGGCCGTGAAGCCCTGTCCCGGTTGGGTGAACTCCAGCCCGATATCATTCTAATGGACGTGGCGATGCCCGTGATGGACGGGCTGGAAGCCACGCGTCGCATCAAGGAGACCTATCCCCACGGCCGAGTGCTGATCCTGACCCAACACGGTGGTCAGGAATACGTGACACCGCTGCTCCAAGCTGGTGCCTCGGGCTATGTGCTCAAGCGAGCAGGTAGCTACGAAGTGGTGACAGCCATCCGCCAGGTTTACGAGCAAGGAGCCTTCCTGGAGCCGGGCGTGGCGCGTCAGGTGTTGCACGATTACAGTCAGGCAGGCAGCGACAAGGTAGCAGGCGAATCCCACCTCACCGAACGGGAGCGCCAAGTGCTGGAATTGGTGATCGAGGGCAAAAGTAATAAGGAAATCGCTCGGGCGCTAGTTATCAGCCCCAAGACCGTATCCGTACACCGCAGCAATATTATGTCGAAATTGGGTGTCCACAACAGCATCGAATTGGTACGCTACGTAATGGAACATAATCTGCTTGACTTCGATGCAAGCTATTAAAAGATTTCAAATCCCAGAAAGAAGGTGACACGTCATGCAACCCCCGCTAGAACTGGGCTTTGTGCTCATCCCCGACGCAGAATTTGTGATAGGCAGCAAGCCATCCGGTGATCGATTGGCGCAGCCAGACGAGACTCCTCAACACCGATTGCGAGTTAGCGACTTCCACATGATGCGTTATCCGGTGACAAACGCCGAGTACCAGTTGTTCGTCGAAGCAACAAGCCATCGCCCTCCTCTATTTTGGTCGGAGGGCCATTTTCCGGCCCAGAAGGCTGATCACCCGGTAGTCGGCGTCTCCTTCCACGATGCGGCCGCCTTCTGCCGCTGGGCAGCCGACGTCACCGGCCTACCGGTTCGGTTACCGACGGAGCCGGAGTGGGAGAAGGCGGCGCGTGGCAGTGACGGGCGACTGTATCCGTGGGGAAGCGAATGGGGCGCAGGCTTATGCAACAGCGGCGAGGAGAAGCTGGCTGCCACAGTTTCGGTGAGTCACTATTCGCCGCAAGGTGACAGCTTCTATGGCATCGCCGACCTGGCCGGCAATGCACAAGAATGGTGTGCCTCACTTTTCGGCACATATCCATACGACCCGACCGACGGGAGAGAAGTTATGGTTTACAACCCGCAAGACCAAAGCCTGATGCCCAAATTACACGAAACGGGCTGTGTGGCCAATCCCCAACAGATTGAGGCAGGGTTGGACAAGCTGGTGGTGCGGGGTGGTTCCTGGCGGCAAGGCCGCCATCAGAGTCGTTGTGCCTACCGAAGTTGGGCCGCTCCGATGCATCGTAGCGATGACAACGGCTTCCGCTGTTGCTACGAGCCGTAGCAAAACAACAAGGGGATAAAAGATCTGGGTTTGAGGCGCTGGGATCCCCTGCCCGGGGCCAAGGCCTGACCGCCAGGCAAGCCAGGGCAATCCCAAGTAGTGAGCCGATGGGGTGGGTTGACAACCCGCCCCACTCATTTTCACGCCATTGGCGCATTAGAACAAACTAGCCACCGCAAGCCCAAGGCCCAACGCCACAAACGAGATAAGAGACATGCCCTGCAGCGCGAGGACCATGATGACGGCACGGCGCTGCTCCGGTCTCAGGCGTAGATAGTAGCGATCAGCCAACCACCTGACCAAGCGCTTGCCTCGCTCTTCGCGCAATTCGGCGTAACGTTTGATGTTTTCTAGCCACTCACAGACAATCTTGCGCGCCGTCGTAATAAAATGTTCGGCTTCGTCCTCGCTGACCAGGAATTCCTCACGGTAGATAAGACGTGTCCCCCTGGTTACATCCTGGACGGACCAGGTACTGCGCGACTCACGCTTGACCGTGAGACGATACGCGAAACTCTGATTGGGGATGAAAGTGGTCACAATGGTGTCGTACTCGGTCTCGTGGCCCTCGACAAGGAGCTTCATATGGTAGCTGCTACCTTCGTGCGGAAAATCCGACGTTATGTCTCCCACCTCGGTTACGCCCCATAGGGGACTCAGCTGAAGCCGGCGATCGCAATTAGCGATGACATCAAACACCTCATCGCGCGGTGCCTCAATATCTATCGACTCCACCACTATAGCCGTACGCACATCACACCTCACTATGACCGCCAGTATCCTGAGCGCAAATCAATCGACTCTATCCACAAGAAAGCCATGCCACCCCTGGTTTTGAGCCTCCGCCACGTGCTACTAAACGCCGACCGCCCTTGGGGCGGCCGGCACAGCGGGAGCAGGGGATTCAAGCACTAGTTTAGTCCAAATAGCGTCTGCGTCAAGTCCAGGTATTGAGCACGGGAGATGCCATGGGGAGGATCCTTGAGGTGAAGGATGGGTTCGTGCAACAACTTTGAGACAATGGCATGGCCCATTGTCTCAATAGCATGTTGTTGCTGGGGGGTTAGATCGCCCAGACGGCGCAATGTCCGCTCCAATTCAGCCTGGCAGATGGCATCAGCCCTTGCCCGTAGAGCGCGAATAACCGGCACGCTAAGGCGGGCGTTGTGCCAGGACTTAAAGTCGTTGAGTTCCTCATCCACTATGGTTTCGGCTGCCCGGCGCACAGCCACGACCAGAGGGTGATGGGCCTGGACCTGAGTCTCCAGGTCGTCAATATCCGCCAGCCAGACACCTGGCAATTCTCCAATGGCTGGATCAACGTCACGGGGAACAGCCAAGTCGATGATCAGCAAGGGCCGATCGGGGCGGGCAGCCAGCACCACCTGCACATCCTCGACATGCAGCACGATGTGGGGCGCGCCGGTGGAGCAGATGACGATGTCGGCCTGGATCAGATTTTCAGCCAAAGCATCGAAGTGGACGGCCTGCCCTCCCAAGCTGCGCGCCAGCTTTTGCGCTCGCTGGTAGGTGCGATTGGCGACCAGCACACAACGCAGACCTGCATGCGCCAGCGCCCGCGCGGTGAGGGTGCTCATCTTGCCAGCCCCAATGAGCAACGCCGTGCGGTTGGTCAGGGAGCCGAAGTTTCCTTGAGCCAGTTCCACCACAATGGTAGCCACTGACAGCGCTGCCCGGCCAATGTCAGTTTGGTTGCGCACTCGCTTGCCGGTCTGCACCGCATAGCGAAAGAGGGCCGATAGAATAGGGCCGGTCGTCTCGGCAGCGTGGGCTATTTGAAAAGCGTCTTTGACCTGGCCCAGAATCTCATTCTCGCCGATGACCAGCGAATCGAGTCCGGCAGCAACGCGCAGCAGGTGGCAGGCAGCCTCTAGGCCGTGATAGGTGTAGAGGGCCGCATTCAGTGTACTGGACGATATTCGACTATACCCAGACAAAAAGCCACGGACGGCGCTTTCAGCACCGGCAGGGGCACAGGCGTAAATCTCAGTTCGATTGCAGGTGGATAGAATTACTACCTCACCCCATGCCCTTTCCCCTTGGGCGCCATGCAAGCGGCGGGCAAGGGGCTGCATGCATGCAGCCAACTCACGCAGGGCCTCCGAGGTACGCTCGCCGCCAAGAGCCAGCCGTTCGCGCACCTCCACCGGGGCAATCTTGTGGTTGAGGCCCATGACAAAGACGTCATCCAAACGCGCCACCAGCCTTCTTGCATCTCCATTATGCAGCATACATTACCTCCCTGGCGTGGACGCGAGCGCGCGACACCAGGCCTTCGGCCCATCCGGGAGAGCCAGCAGCATGCAGGTGGGTATATGAGGCCAGGATATTTCGATAAGCCAGCCCGTCGCGACCACCCCCCAGGCCGTTGCCCCGCACCAAGCGATAGACGGCAGGCAGGTCGCCTGGCCAATTAACGATCTGCGAATGATGGAACTCGTGCCCGCGAATAAGGCCTCCAACCGGTAGAAAGGGATTGTCGTCAACGATCTGGGCAATCACGTAGCCGTGCCCTTGTGGCTGATCGGTCATTTCCACGTCGCAGGGCAAGGCGCCGACCATCTCGGCTGAGCGATCCCCCCACACAATACGACGCGCCAAGTACATCAGCCCACCACACTCGGCGTAAACAGGCAGCCCGGCCTCGGCCGCGGCTCGAATATCCAGCCGCAAACTCCGGTTGGCCGATAGCTGCTCCATAAACACTTCTGGAAAGCCGCCGCCGATGTAGAGGGCATCTACGTTGGGCAGGTGGATATCCCGCAATGCATCAATGAAGACCAGTTCCGCACCAGCGTCTGACAGAGCCTCCAGGTTCTCAGGATAGTAAAAGGTGAAGGCACGATCGCGGATAACGCCGATGGCGATTCTGGGCTGCAGACCACGGATTGGAGGGTGGGAGTTGGCGACGCGGGGCCCGTAATCGTCAATCGGAAGGGGAGGGGCGGCGCGGGCAATCGCTAACACGGCGTCAAGATTCACATGCTGCTCCACGGCATCGCGGCAGGCCCCGATGGCTGGGATGAGTGTTTCGTCCTCGGCGCGGGGCACCAAACCCAGGTGGCGGTCGGGGATGGTGAGCGCGTCGCTGCGGGGGAGAGCACCAACCACCGGAATATGGCAATGGCGCTCAATGGCGTTGCGCAACCTGAGCTGGTGACGGCTCGGAGCCCCAAATGGAGTGCCGGGGGCAACGTTATTCAGAATTACTGCCGCGATGTGGGTATCAGGCTCAAAAGCCTGGTAACCCCACACCAATGCCGCTGCACTGCGTGACATGCGCGCCGCGTTGATCACCAAGATGACGGGAGCCTGCAAGCAACGAGCCACGGCCGCTGTACTGCTGGTCCCTTCCTCATCCAGGCTATCATACAGGCCGTGATTGCCCTCAATCAGGCTGATATCAGCCGGGCTGATGTGGCGTGCTCCGCGGGCACCTCGCACAAAAGCATACTGCATCTCGTCCTCGGAAAGCAAAAAGAACGGGTCGAGGGTATGGCAAGCACGCTGCGAGGCTTCACTCAGCCACGAAGGGTCAATGTAATCAGGGCCTTTTTTGAAGGTTTGAACGACCAGACCACGTGCCCCCATCGCCGCGCACAATCCCAAGCTTACCGTGGTTTTGCCGGTGCGTCCCTGGGGGGCGGCAATGACCAGACGGGGCAGAGAGAGGGTCCCTATTGAGAGTGACATGGACACGCCTCCTGAAAGGCTCTCTCCACTCCAAAGCGTAAGGTTATCCTATCCCTCCAGGACAGGCAGGGCGGGCTTACGTTGCACAATCGCATGGGGTGTCGAAGAAAGCAAAAACATCTCAGAACTCAGTAACCGTGACGGCTTCCTCTTCGCAGACTTCCTCACATGACAGGCAACCGAGGCAGTCATCGGGTTCGCCGGTAAACATAGCATACTTTCTGCTATCCTCTTCGACAAGTTCCAGAGCCTCGGTGGCGCAGATATCAACGCACTCGCCGCAGGCCTGGCACTTATCAATGTCGATGGTCACAATGTACATAGGTATGCCTCCAACAGTCCAATCTAGAAGCTCAGCACCAGGTCTGCTTCAAGCCCTTTGGTGATCAAAAAGGAAGGGCCCACCAGATCCTCCACATCTTCGATTAAATCTTCAGGCGCCATACTGTTAAGATCCAAAGCCGCCCCACAGGCCTGGAATCTAACGCCGGCTTTAAGCGTCTCTTCGATCAGTTCGCTGAGAGCACGGTCTCCCTCTTTGGGATACAAGTTGTCAGCCACACCCTGCTTGAGCAGCACAGGCCCTTGAGCCACGAAAACTATGCTGACATCGGCCCCCATGCCTGCAGCTTCCAGAGCAAACAGGAAGGGCGCAGTACACTGTTTGGGAATCTCAGTGCCGATGGTCGCCACAATGAGGATCTTAGCATCTTTGGGATTCACGAAGAGACCTCCTGACACACCAGAATTATGGATGGCTATCCATCGTTCCTCTCTGCCTGGGCTGCCGAGGCGGGCTCACGTGGCCAGATGACAGCGTCCGCCACCAACTCACTCAGATTCTGAATCTTCACCTTCAACTTGTAATGGCGTTTGATCTCATCCAACTGGTCAAGACAGTTGTGGCAAGAGGTGGCCACAATTTGGGCACCAGTGGCTCTGATCTGGTCAGCTTTGACTCTGCCAGCAGCAATGCGGTCTTTGGAAAACTCGGACATCGAGAGCATGCCCCCCCCACCTCCACAGCAGTAGTTCTCCACGCCGTGAGGCTCCATCTCCACAAAATCCATCACCGCACGCCTGAGGATGTAGCGCGGCTCCTCGATGATCCCACCGCTTCGGACCTGGTTGCAGGGATCGTGATATGTTACGCGTTTGGTGTTGAGCGTTGGGTCCAGCGTGATACGACCTTCTTTAATATACTGCGCCTGAAGTTCCACGAAGCTCATCACCGGGAAGGGGTAGCGGTGCCCCGCCCAATTCTCACCTTCCCAGCGCTGCGAGCGATACCCGTGACCACACTCGGCCATCACCAACATATCGGCACCCAGATGGTTGACCGCTTGCTCCAAGTTGTGGGCAATCGTGCGCGCTGCGCTGTTGTCGCCAGAAAAGAGACCGTAATTGGTCGCATCCCAGCTTTCGGTGCTTACCGTCCAGTCTTCACCCGCCGCGTTGTAGATCTTGGCAGCAGCCTGGATGAGATAAGGGAAGAATTTCACCTCGCGCGGGTTGAAGGTATACACTACACGGGCATGTTTCTTGTTGACAGGGATCTTTAGCGTGGGATCCTCCAGCTCATCCTGGAGTTCTTCTTCCATCCATTCTAATGTCTCAACGTAGTCCTCCTCATCCACCCCCATATTGTTGCCAGACTTCAAATGGATATCGACGGTCGCCTTGAGACCCTCGGGCGTCATATCCATGGCAGTGAGCATAGCGCGGGCAGTGCGGGCAATATGGCGCGTATCCACTCCCATTGGGCAGTTGAGCACGCAACGACCACACATGGTACAAGTGCCAAAGGCAGCGTACATCAGCCTATCAACCGCCTCTTGGTCAAGCTCGGCGGCACCGACCCATCTCGGCACTGCCTTACCCACCGGGTCAAAGAGTCTACGATATATCTTGCGCAATTGTTCGGCACGATAGGCCGGGACGTGCTCCGGTTTGGGGTTGGCAACGTAATAATGGCACGAATCGGCGCAGATGCCGCAGCGCACACATACTTCTAACGAGGCTTCCAATTGCCGATTGAGGCGCCCCCGCAGGACCTCTAGCGCTAGCTCGGCCTTCTCATCAGTCAACTTGAAGCGTTCGTCGGTAAACATCTCTTCAGCCATATTTCCCCCCTCAGTCGATATACTCACCGCCAGGCTGTCCAATCACTCCTCGACGACCGAAGCCGAGCCCAAAGAAGAACTTGGAATAGAAGAAATAAACACAATGCCGAATTTTGCTAAATGGGATGTAAACCAACGTCACAGCGGTGACAATGTAAAAGACCGGCAATGCTGAAGGCACAAGCAGCGTCAGAAAAGACAAGGCCACAGACAACGAGCTCAGGAAGACTGAGAAGTAATCGTCCAGCAGGCTGAAAACTCGGGTGTTATCTTCGGTCAGTCGCATCACGAGGCCAGCAAAACCCGACACTGCGCCGACAGCCGTCACCAGCATCGCCAGCCAGGCAACGGGTAAAGGAATGACATCCAGCCACGGGCTGGCGAAAAGTACGCCGAAGGCCATAAAAATGCCCAGGTGAAAAAAGATGCCCCGAAAATAGGCTACCCAGTGCCGGCGGGTACTCTCTTTCTCCCAAGGGGCCATCCCCAGCGTGAATGCGTAAAGCACCCCACGCCGAATGTCGCCCCGTGCCCTGGAAAGATCTTGTTCGAAGGGGCGGTTTGTAATGTCGCGAATCCTGAGGGCTATCCCCAGAACACACAATCCCAGGCCAAGCGTGGCAACTATGCGGGTAGCCTCAATCACGTCCATAAAGTAAATCTCCTCCAGGAGGTACTAGTGATGATTGAAGAGTAGCTCAACCCAACTCCCGTCCAAAATAAACCTGACTACCCGTGTTTCGCAAGTATAGCCAACGCCACCTGCTGCGGACAGTGATGGATGTCATCTGGCGATTGGACAAACCTCATCACTATTTATACTTCGTCGAGATGCGTCGGGCTATATCGTCAGCCTGGGCAAAAGCAGCTTCCGCCTTGGCTTCATCCAGAGGGCTAAACGCCCTGGCCAGGGCCAGCGATGCCTCAGCGGGTGCGAGGGCGTCGCCGCGCACGCGGGCGGCCAGTGCCAGGCCCAACGCCCGCTCGAAGGTGGCCTGGTCGCGGATAGCGACGGCAATGGCGCGCATCGCCACAGCCTTGTCAGCCTCTCCGTCCATGGCATCCACTACGCTGAGGGCTGACTGGGGATCAGTCTCAGCCCAAGCCACGGCCAACATGATCAACGGGTAGGTATCGCCCAACTCTTCTGCAATGTCAGAAGCCGCCTGGTGCTGGCCTAGAGCCGTCAGTGCCTGGACGCGGTAATAAGGGGAGTGGATGCTGGCTGCCAGCGCCACGTCCTGGCTGGCAATGGCTATTTCGCGCAAGGCCAAGTCGCGCAAGGTGGGATCAGCAATCTGATGAGCGGCGTCCGCATTGCCCCATGCCGCGGCGATGGCCGCCAGTGCACGCGCGCGGTCAAATGGATCGCTGATTTGGGCGGCAGTCGCCCATGCCTCCTCGAACTGGCCGACGCGATACAAGGCAGCGGCGCGGGCGTCGGGGCAGGCTGGGTCAATTCGGCCAGCGAGGGCGATGTCGCCAGAGGCGGCGGCCAGGTCGCCCAGCGCATAGGCCAGGGGTGCCAATTCGACGCCCTCCAAGGCAGCCAGCGCCTGGTCAAAGAGAGCCCGGTCTCCGGAACGCACGGCCAGTTCGCGCAACGAGCGGGCGCGGTCTACCGGATTGGAGACTTGGCGAGCGGCCTCAGCAGCCTGATCGTAGAGGGACTCGTCACCCGTAATACCAGCTATCTCCCACAGGGCCCAGGCACGCAGCGCGGGGTCATACACCCGGTCGGCGACAGCCAGCCCTCTGGCGGGGTTGATGGTGGCCCACGTGACAGCGATAGCGCGCACGTCCAACTCACGATAGATTCCGGTGGGGGCGATGCCCGGTGCCTGCCCGGTAGCTACGTCCAGCGCCTGACTCAGTATCTCCTCGGCGCGTGCCGGGTCCACGGAGGCCCACTCGGCAGCCACAAGCCGCAAGGCCCAGGCACGGGAGTTGGTAGCA
>CP070811.1:2186862-2209982 GCA_020343875.1 Anaerolineales bacterium
GGACAAGCTTGGCCAGGCATTAGGAATCGCCTGAGAAAGTGATCCTTCTGCGGCCACCCTGAGAGAAAGATGCCAGCCAGTGCCAAGGGCTCAAAGCCTGGTCGCTTTGCGGCTATGCCCCCAGATCCAGTTGAAGATGAGCAGCGTATGTGAGTCCCCCACAGGAGGAAGGCATGCACCAAGAGGACAATCCGACCATGAAAGGCAAGCTCTGGCCTAAGCTGTTACGGCCCTCCACTCGCGCCTTCTTTCGAGAGGCACGGCGCACTCCGGACTACTCGCTCTTCGACTGGCTGCATGGCTACGTCTACGGCCGCTGGCCCTATCTGTATATCAGCATTGGCACTGGAGAACATCCACTGAGCCGGGTGGTGGGGCCGCTGGCAGGCTGGCTGCTGCGCCTATTCTCTCCCCAGGCAAACGACGATGACCACTCCTCAGGCCCTAGCGACTTCGCCGATGCCTACCATGGCAAGGTGGTGCCCTTGGAGGCAGCCAGGCGTTTGATCAGTGTCCAGAAGGAAATCAGCCTGACCAACCTGGAGCAGATCATCCCCTATCCGCTGGCCCGCGACATCATCCTGCACAACCCCGATCACATCGTGGCACTGGAATGCCCCTGCCGCGCCTCACGCCCGCAACCATGCCAACCCTTGGGTGTGTGCCTCGTCGTTGGCGAACCTTTCGCCAGCTTTGTGGCCGAACACCACCCTCGTCGTTCGCGCTGGATCACCCCCGACCAGGCCGGTGAAATCCTGCAGGCCGAGCACGAACGAGGCCACGTACACCACGCCTTTTTCAAAGACGCGATGCTGGGCCGATTCTACGCCATTTGCAACTGCTGTGCCTGTTGCTGCGGGGCAATGCAGGCATGGCGCAACGGCGTCCCGATGCTGGTCTCTTCCGGCTACCTTAGCCAGGTGGCCCCGGACGAATGCACAGGTTGCGGTACCTGCAGCTACCATTGCCAGTTCGATGCCATCTCGATGAGCGACGGCTTAGCGGTTGTGGATGCCAGTCTATGCATGGGCTGTGGTGTATGCGCCTCTCAATGCCAGCAAGAAGCGATCTCGCTGGTCCTTACCCCCAGCAAGGGTCAACCGTTGGAGATTCACCAGCTCCTGGAAGCCTGATCAAGTTCTCCGCATTTCCCTAACCAGCGTATACGATATCCACCCGCTGCGCCAGCTGCAGCGCGGTGCATCATGCACAGAATTGTCGAGGGGCGTTTTGGCTTGGCTTGCATGTAACGCCGTCTTGACGTAGAATTCATTAGATCACTCTCACCTCATCGCCTGCCAACTGCATAAGATGAGGGGCCGCGTCTCGTTTTTCAGTGACAGGAGAGAAGAAAATGGCGGTTCGCACTTGTCGGGTAGGCCTCCACGGTCGCAATCAGGAGTTTTTTGAAGAGATGGACTACCGGATCATCCGAGAGGCTCGTATTGAAACCTTGAAGATGATGAGCCAGACGCGCCCCGAGATTTTCCAACGTATCAAGAACGAAAATCCAGGCATTGAATTCATCGTTCGCCTCTGGGATGACCGCATGGGCGTCGGGCGCCATCCTACCCCCGAACAATTCGTGGAGCGTATGGCACCTATTGTGGAGCAACTGCGCCCTTTTGTCACCAAGTTTGAGATACACAACGAACCGAACCACCTGCACCGCTACGAAGGCTGGGGACAAGAGGATGCTGACGCGCGCGACTTCAACGAGTGGTACCAGCGGGTGTTCAAGTTGCTCAAGGCGCGTTGTCCATGGGCGCTGCTTGGTTTTCCGGGGCTGGCCATCCCTCATCGGGACCTGGAATGGGTCGAAATCTGCCGGCCGTCCGTCGAAATGTCCGACTTTCTGGGGGTGCACTGCTACTGGCAAACAACTGTGAATGAGCCTCGCAATCACCTAGCCGATTTTTGGGGATTACGTTTCAAGTACTACCACGATAAGTTCCCCAACAAGGTCATCGATTTGCTGGAAATGGGCAACTCCAATGCACAAAGCAATCTGCCAATCACCAACATCCAGATCGCACAGCAATATGTAGAATACTTCCAGGAGCTTTTCAAGTATCCCTATATCAACTCTGGTTCTCCCTTTATTCTATCCTCACCCGATTCTACATGGGACTCGTTCGCCTGGCGTACGGCAGGTGGTGGTTTCAAACCGGTAGTGGCAGCTATCGGTGGTATGTTCCGGCCTACGCTCACGCTGGCCACTGCCAAACCACCGGTGCGCGAGCGCTTCTTCGAGCTGACTCAACAGACTGTCAGTGGGCCTTTCCTGGATTTCTTCGACAAATACGGACTGGACATTTGTGGCTACCCGGTTTCCCCCCTCTTGGAAGAAGACGGGTTGCCAGCTCAGTATTTCCAACGGGTGGTGCTAGAAGAATTCCAGCCTGGTCAGATCCGGCTGCGCCTGGCGGGGGCTCAAGTGCTCGACTTGCGCAAGCAGGTAAGGAAACTGGACCGCCTGGTCGCTCTAGCTCGGGCCAGCGGGGCGCTGCCCGTTGCGCCTGAACCTCCCATCTCCGATATTAGTGACACATTGGCCCACCACGCGACTGAAAGCTACCCCAGCCGGGATGAATCACAGATTGATTCCATCGTTATCCATCACACGGCCTTGCCAGCCAGCGTAGGACCACAACAAATCGCCACCGTGTTGGTGCGTGACCGCCAGATGGCAGGCATTGCTTATCACTATTTTATCGGGGCCGACGGTACTATATCTCAAACTCAGCCTCTGACCACCCTGACCGGCCATGCCTACCAGTTTAGCAATACCAGCCTGGGCATTGCCTTTGCAGGCAATTTTACCGACATGATCCCTACCACGCAGCAACTGGAGGCCGGGGGTGCCTTGTGTGCGTATTTGATGGACCTGCTTAACATCAGCCGCGACAAGATCAAGGGGCTGAGTGAATTGGTCGCCCACCAGTCCCCGGGGCAGCAATGGCTGGAAGGGCAAAAATGGAGAGATCTGCTGATGGCCCAAATAGACCTGGCATTGTCCTCCATACCTGCCCCGCTCCCTCCCCTGGGTGAGCAGGTGGTGGCTTTGCAAGCTCGCATCACAGAATTAGAACAACAACTGGCGGCCGCCCAGGCCAATGGTCAGCTAGCAGCCCTACAAGCTCGCATCACGGACCTGGAGCAACAGTTAGCAGCTGCACTAGCCCAAGGCCAGCCAGGGACCAGGGTGGTGACTCAACCGACCATCAAGAACGTCACGGACCAACTGCCAAAACATGCCACCGATCACTACGCAACGCGCGCTCTGTCTCAGATCAAGGTTATTGTACTACACCACAGTGCAGTACCGGCCAGCGTGGGCGCGGAGCGAATCGCCAAATACCAGGTAGAGAGGCAAGGTTGGCCAGGCGCTGGCTTCCACTATTTCATCTACGACGATGGCCGTATCGAACAGACACAACCCCTGGAAATCATTTCCTACCACGCCGGCGACGCCAACCCAGTCAGCGTGGGCGTCTGTCTGGGGGGCAACTTCACCGATCAGCCGCCCACCGAAGCTCAATTGCTATCCACAAGCCAGTTGACGGCGTGGTTGCTGCAAGAGCTGAATTTGCCCATGGAGGCAATCCACCCTCACAAAGACTATGTGATCACCGCCTGCCCTGGCGATCAGTGGGACAACGGGGCCAAGTGGGAAGATGTGCTGCGGCAACAGGTGCAAGACGCGTTGGCAGGCGCAGGCCCGGTGGTCACGACGCCCGCCGGCAAATCGATGGGACACTATGTCCTCTTCTGGCAAACCCAAGACGCCTATGCCCAAGAAGACCTGTTGGGTGCCCAAAACTACATCGGTCGTTTCCGGGTCACTGTCGGCTTCTCGCTGGACGACGCTATGCACGCGGAGTATGTGACCATTGTGGGTGGACCGCTGGGGGTCTCATCCGAAGCTGAGGCATTGCTGCGTGCGGCTGGCTGTCGAGTCGAGCGCATTGCAGGGGACACCATTGCTGAAACCAAAGCCCTGCTCGATCAGATGGCCGCGGATGGCAGACGATTCATGAACTTCTAAACGAATTGGCGGATCTATGACAGACACTCCTGAGCTCTCTCATCCAACAAAACAACCCGACCTGCAAAGCGGTCCTGGCTATCAGGTTCAACTTCCCGTGTTCCAGGGACCGCTGGATCTCCTTTTGCATCTCATCGAGCGGGAAGAGCTTGACATCACCAAAGTTGCATTAGCCAAAGTCACTGACCAATACCTGGCTTATCTGGCCGTCCCCAACGAAATCGAGGTCGATCTGCTGACCGATTTCCTGGTGGTGGCTTCCAAACTGCTGTTCATCAAATCGCAGTCACTGCTGCCCAAACCGCCGCCCGGCCTTGTGGTTGAGGAAGAGGAGGATGTCGGCGACCAATTGGCGCGCCAGTTGCGGGCTTACAAGCAGTTCAGAATGGTGGCAGAACTGCTTCACCAGCGGGAGGCAGACGGCATGAGAAACTTCGTACGCCTGGCCCTGCCCCCCAAGCTCGAACCCAAGCTATCCTTTGGTGAACTGACCTTGGATGACCTGGTGACCGCCGTGCGTGAGGCGCTGGCCGTACGGCCCGCCGATCCGGCTGTCGGCGCGGTAGTCTCGCCCATGACCGTCACTATCGGTCAGCAGATGACCCTTATCCGCACTCAGCTTACTCGCCACAAACAGATAAGTTTTCGTAATCTGCTACACCATGCGACCAGCCGAACGGAAGTCATCGTCACATTTCTGGCATTGCTAGAGCTAATAAAACAGTACACGATACAAGTACGGCAGGAATCGCTGTTCGGGGACATTGTCATCTCGGCAGATATCGCCACTCAACCGACCCAGCTCGGACAGTAAAAGCAGATGATAGCGCCAGCGGCCCAATTATGATCCGGAACATCCCACAGGCACAATAAGGAGGCATGCGATGGGACTCAACATCAAAGAGTACAATCAACAATTCCTGCAGAAGGTGGAAAACGAGGAACCGGTCTACAACGACGCGGCCACCAAGTATGGCGCTGACATCCAGTTCCTGCCTGACATCGAAGTGGCAGAGGATGCTACCCAGTATTGGCGGGTGATTGGTGTGCATCATCTGACTGGCGCTGAGAATATGGGCAACCACCATATTTATTGCGATGTGCTTGACGAAGAGGGTAAACGTATCAACGGAGCACGCCTGGCCTTATTCCAGGCAGATTCGCAACCGGTGTTTGCCGTCGTGGACAAACCGGCCAACGAAGCCGGCACCAATTTCCCCTTATGGAAGGCCGACAAGGCCACGGTTAGTGTTGTCTGGCCGGCAGCTGACCCCCTGCCGAGCGAAAAAGCCGTGGGCCTTAGCAGCGGGCATCTCGACGAAGAAGTAGGCAATACCCTGTTTCATCACTCCTTCTACGTTGTTTTCCAACGGTCCGACATCCCACCCGAAGGTGAAGTCCCCGACGAGCACGGAGGCGGCACGTCCCAACTGTCACTCGAAGAGACTATCCGTCTGGTCGGGCAGTCATTGATCATCCCGCTAAATCCCGACGCCATGTTTTACAAGTTTGCCACAGCAGAGAACCTTGGCGAACGATTGACGGCCGAATATGACGTGGAATACCAGGGCAAATCCTATCGGGCGCAAATTTACGAGAAAGGCATTGTCTACGCGCCGATCGGTGAGTGGCACAAAACGGATGTGATTCCGCGGGTCAACTAGCTTTGCTGAACACCTGTAACCTTTCGCAATCCGGTGCATCTAACTGATGTCCCACCTAATAACCTATCCAGCCTGACAAGGAGTTTGGTGGGGTAACGGGTGAAAGGATTACGCCTATGATGGGCACCACTGCCAGTCCAGCAAGGCTCTACATTGACGATAATCGGTGCCACACCTGCCGGCGGTGTTTGGCGCAGCAAGTGTGCAAGGTGAAAGCCATCGTGCGCATTGACTACGACGAGCCTCCCTTCATAGACGTGCACCGATGCCACGGCTGCAAAGTATGCTCTCTGGAGTGCCCTTTTGATGCAGTCGTCACAGGATAGGGAAACCCAGCACCTGTCAAAGAACAACTTCCCGCTTTGGAATAGGGATCCGGCCTAAGATCTCCAGGAATGCCAAGTTATTTCTTGACAAGTACCTGGCGTGATCCATCACCCGGAAAACTGTCAGTAACTCAAAGAAAGAGCCCGGAGGGTTTTCCTCCGGGCTTTGCTTGTGAAGAGTCAGATCAGTGAGCAGTGACCAAAGCGCAATGAAATCCCACCAGCGATGAAACTAAGGTAGTGATCTGACTCCAACAGCGGCTGGGCTGAGCGAGCAGACTTAAAAGAGCACCACGAGGCCTCGACGTGCAACGACGCTTTCTGCTCTGGAATGAGAACTTGAGTGGAAACACCCGGCCACGCCGACTGCAAAGGGGAACATCCACAGAAGCTTGTGACTGCAATAACAAGCACATTCTACCAGAAATTTTCAGAATTGTCAAGCCTCTACCAATCTATTTTGCGACGATCATGGACGACTCTTTGGTAGACAGCAATTGTCCGGGCAGCAATCGTGTCCCAGCTGAACTCACGACCTACAATCTGCTTGCCTTCCTCAGCACGCGCTGCCGCCATGGCCGGGTTACGCAATGTATGCAGCACTCCCCACACAAGCGACTGGACGTCATTGGGATAGACAGTCAGGCCTGTTTTGCCATGGCACACCACCTCGCGCAGGCCGCCTGTATCGGCTACCACCACAGGGCAGCCGGCCGCCATTGCTTCCAGCGCCACTACCCCAAAGGGTTCATAAAGACTGGGAAAGGCAGCACAAGCCGCAACGTGATACAGGCAATCGCGTTCTTCGTCGCTGATGAAGCCAGGCAAACTCACGTAGTCAGCCACTCCCAATCCGCGGGCTTGGTGGGTCAAATACGAGGCTTCGACTCCCTGACCAGCGATGACAAACTGAGTGTTGGGAAATTCGGCCAACACGTGAGGGACTGCGTCGATCAGCAAATGAAAGCCCTTCTCGTGAACTAACCTGCCAACAGCGAACACGATTTGGCGGTCCTGGCCTCCGTAACGGGCCCGGCAATCGGCCAGCTCTGGCTGGGTCCACCGGTCATGATGATAGGGATTCACGCCATTCGGCACAATATCAATCTTCTCCGACGGGGCATTGAAGAAGGCCTGCACTTCCGAGGCCATATGATGGCTGCAGGCAATTATCCGCCACCCTTCGTAGACCAGCCACCACTCCGCGCCGTGGATTCTAATTTGAAGGTCTGTGCAAAGAGGTGCACCTCGGGCACGGCCACGTTCGGTGGCATGCACGGTGGCCAACAAGGGCAGGCGAAACTGGTGCTTCAGCGCTTGCGCGCAAAAGACGACCAGCCAATCGTGTGCGTGGATGAGATCGAAACTCTGACCGTTAGCCAGCAAAGCGTAGCCACAATCCTGCAAGGCCTGATTGGTAGTCTGTGCCTGCTGATAGACGTCGCTACCGCTGCTGGCTAATGGCACGCGATAGACCCGGACCCCATCTTCCGTCAGCTCCCCACCTGGGTCGTGTATGTCCACAGATGCGTTCGCAGACCCTGGAAGACCAGAAGGCTGGGGGGTGATGACATGAACCTCCACCCCGGCCCGGACCAGGGCAGGGGCCAATCCAGCCACATGGGTGCCCATGCCCCCCTTGACATTGGGCGGGTATTCCCAAGAAAGCATCAAAACTCGCACTACGTGCCCCCCATACAAGCGCCACTCATAAGCTACTCGCTACCTGATGCCTGGGGCGACAACAGTAACCGGCCGGGATAATCCTTAGGCCCAATCTGGTAGAGCCAGACGGGTCCGCCCACGCGGCGCCCGGCCGCATCGAAAGCTATCGCACCAGTCAAACCTTGTCGATGGATTTTTGGTAGGGCAGCCACAACCCCCTGCCGACTAGGGTATCCATCTCGCTGAATGGCAAACTGAATGGCGTCCAGCAAGACATGTGTCGCATCATAAGCCAACACAGCCCGGGGCCCCAACGCCTCCC
This sequence comes from Anaerolineales bacterium, assembly GCA_020343875.1. GTDB lineage: Bacteria > Chloroflexota > Anaerolineae > 4572-78 > NAK82. The sequence continues at coordinate 2,194,888 of CP070811.1, forward strand.
ATTCCAAGTCCGACTCGCCCTCTACCAATTGCAACACGTCTCGGCCGGCCGGTGACGGGCTGGCAAAAGTCAGGCCGACCGCCTCATCCCCGGCCAGGTTAACTAAGTGAACGCTGCCTACTTCCGGCCCGCCGAAGGCCGTCCCCATCCAGCCAAGGGAAGACGAAGCCAGCAACATCTCACAGCTCAAAACATCATCAGCTGCCAGAACCAACACGTCAGGGGGCTGTACCCGCCCCAGAACAAGGCGGGTTGCCCAGGCTTCGATCTCACCCCCCAGGACGCCGGGTGGAGGGATACTTTCCACTCTCAGCCCCAATGCATGCATCAACTCCACATAAGGCGCGGCAGATGTTTCATCCCCCACCACTACCAGCCGCTGCGGGTAGGTGGCGGCCACAGCCTGGGCCAGCACCTGGGAAACCTGTTGCACATCGGCAGCGACCAGCACGATGCCTGACCCTGGATCCGCCAGTTGGGGAGACACGCTCCACGGTACGGCTACGCCCAGGCCTACCTGCTGATAAACAGGTAGCGAGGCTCGCGCCGTCTCGGCACTCCAGCCGGTGACGACTCCCAGCACGGCCGGGTCGGCGGCGAACTCCCTGGCCTGCAAGCGTGCCTCATCTGGCTCCCCGAAGTCGTTGAGGGCGACCAGTTCCAGCATATAGCCGCCCACGCCGCCATGCGCGTTCCGCTCGGCCAAAGCCAGCTTCACGCCAGCCAACGCCTCATAGCCCAGGGGTCGGTCAAGTCCCTCAAAGGCAGCTGCAAGCCCAACCTTCACCAGCGGCTGAGTTCCCCCCGGCGGAACCTCCGAAAGGGGTACCACACACCCAGCCAGCGCCAGCAGGCAAATGAGGGCCACACTAACCACTGCATAACCCGCCCGCGGAAAGCAAGTCTCCCCGACTTGCCGATTGATTGGCTTAACCATTGACTCAATAGACTCCCAACTCGCGCAACCGCTCATCGGACAGGCCAAAGTGGTGGGCCAGTTCATGCAGAACGGTGCGCCGGACCACGTGCCGCACCTGCTGGTTGGATTGGCAAACAGCTTCGATGGGTTGTTGGAAGATAGTGATCTTGTCGGGCAAAACCATGCCGTAGCTGGATGTCCGCCCAGTCAGGGGAACGCCCTCATACAGGCCGAACAAGGTATGTCCTGACCCGATACCCAGCCTGCGCAGCTGGGCTGGTGACGGACGCCACTCAACCACCACCTCCACGTTTTCAAGTTTTTCCTGGATGTCGGGTGGAAGGCTGTCAAGGGCTTCGGCTACCAGCGCTTCAAAGGTCTTGCTGCCCTGCGGGCGACGAAGTTTAGATATCATCCACCGCCTATTGCACCAGCACCTCGTAGTCGATAGGGACGACCTCAATCCACGAGTTGCCCCGCTTGAGGGGTATAGGCTCACCGTTGGGGAAGACAAACTCCGGCGTTTGGGTGCCGTCGGTGCGCCAAAGGCCCTCCATAACCACTCCATCGCGGAAAACTTGTGCCCGCCCCTCCCCGTTGACTACAATGCGGATTGAAGTCGCGCCGTTGCTGTCTTCCACGATGTCTGTAGGTAAGTGTTCGGCGTAGTAGATAACCACATTGGCGGCAGAGAGTTGCTGGTTGCTGGCAAAATCAAGCATAGGCTCGTCGCTGATCCAACGCAAGTATCGGCCGCTAGCTGAGTCGTAGCGCCAGTCGACCGGGCTGGTTTGCTTAGGATAAGGGATAGCGATAGACTCAGCCGGCTCGCCAGCGGTCGGCGCATCGGAGAACGTGAAGCCGCGCAAGCGTACTGCTGCTGACATCTCCTCGACCTCCATCAACTGGTAGGCCGCCAAGACATTCACGGCGAGCCGGGTCTGCCAGCCCTGGTTCTCCCGATAGAAGTAAGGTTGGGGCCAGAAATACTCATCCAGATTGACAATTGGGAGTTGGGACAATTCCCAGCGCACGCCGTCTGAACCCCCTGAATTGACCAGGGCTGCCTGGTACTGTTGGGTGAGTTGGGTACTGATAAGACGGGCGCTACGGATGGGGGCCACCATCTCGGGAGCCTGGTTCAGATAAACCGCCGTGTAGCGGGTGACCCACCACTCGACGACCTCTTCATAGACCAGATCGGCATCGCCAAGGCCTACCTGGGGCCGTGCGCCAGGGTCATTGCCCACCCGCACATGCACTGGCCGACGCTGCAACACAGCCGGATCGTCCACCAGCAAGCCGGTGAGCGGATTTTCGTTTTCAGGGCGAGGCGGGAAGGTGGGGGTTGGGATTGGGGTAGCTGGACGAGGCACCGGCGTATCAGTGGGGCCAAGAGGAGTTGGAGTTGGCGCGGGCGTTGGCGTGGCCGGGGCTGATGTTGGTGTGCGTGTTGCTGGTGCGGCGGTGGCAAAGGATACCACCTCGGCTTGTGACGTAGGTGTAACTCCCTCGTCAGGAGCAGCCGCACTCCGCGAGGCCTGAGAGGCACAACCAGACGTAACTAAGACAACCGCCATCAATAGAACCAGCCCGACTGTCCCAGGTCGGGTAAGCGAGTTTCGCGTCATCTCCTCAATTCCTCCATTATGAGGTGGTCAAAGCCACAGTACCTGCTCCAGGCAGATGCCAAAAGCAAAACGGCTTGTGGCAGGCGGATTGTACGCCAGGAACTGGGCAAATGCAAGCCGATGCGCAACAATCCAAAAGCGACACCAGGCAAAAGCCTGATGTCGCTTGACCATTTCTCTGATAGCGACGGCAAATCTTGCTCAGAAGCTGGCCGCCAACATTTGTACCGAATCAGTCGCCAGGCGGATGAACGGCTCAGCGTACAGGGCGATGGCAAGCACCATGACCGCGTTGATGCCCACCACCAATCTCATTATGGGGGCAGCCCCAATCGGTTCTTCGTCCTCTGCCTTCCCGAAGAACATCTGACTCATAATGGCGTAATAGTAATACACTGAAACAACGCTATTGACGATACCCACCACCGCCAACAAGATCATGCGACTTTGAACGGCTGCACCAAACACAAACAATTTACCCAAAAAGCCGGCCGTGGGGGGAATGCCGATGAGCGACAATAAGAAGATGAGCATAGCGACAGCCAGGAAAGGTGACCGGCGGATGAGTCCGGCAAAATCGGAGATATTCGCCGAACCGGTTCGATTCTCTATGGCAATCACCACCGCGAAGGCTCCCAGGTTGGTGAAGAGATAGGCAAACAGGTAGAGAAGCAGGCCATTCAGGCCCGTCGTCCAGCTCTCGGCCTGCGGAGCCAGCGCCGCCAAACCGATCAGCATGTAGCCTGCCTGAGCAATGCTGGAGTAGGCCAGCAGACGCTTGACGTTACTTTGCCACAGAGCCACCAGGTTGCCCAGCGACATGGTGACGATAGCCACCCCAGCCAGAACGCCTGCCCAGTAGTCTGCCCGGAATGCGGGTAGCGCTGTGAGCAGCAAGCGGGCCAATACCGCGAAGCCAGCGGCCTTGGGTCCCACCGACAGGAAAGCCGTGACCGGGGTGGGCGCGCCTTCGTAGGCATCCGGCGACCACTGGTGGAAGGGAACCAGGGCGATCTTGAACCCCAAACCGGCCAGCGCCATGAGCATTGCCGGGAGGATCAGCCAGTGCACCGTCACCGAGCCGCCCGCCAGCGCGGTGGCTATGGCAGCCAAGTCGGTGGTACCCGTCGCTCCATAAAGCAAGGAAAAGCCATACAGCATTACCGCCGAGGCGCCTGCCCCATAGATAAAGTATTTGATGGCTCCCTCCGTCGAGCGGGGATCGTCACGCAAATAGCCGGTCAACACGTAACTGGTGATGCTCAGAAATTCAATGGACAGGTAGATCATGACCAGATTGGTGGCTGCCGAGGCCAGCATTATCGAAAGGCCAGCCAGAAGCATCAATGCATAAAACTCACCCCGGAAAGGTGTGTGCTTCTGTATGTACTCGCCAGCCGACAGCCCTACGATTATCAGAACCAGCACGGTGAAGAGCTTGAAGAAGATGGCTAACCCATCCAGAGCCATCATAGGAATGGCATCTCCTCCAAAGCCCTGACCGACTGCAAAAGCCAGCGGCCGGCCGTCAGTGCCCGCCATGGGCCAGACCACAACGGTTGCCGCCGCCGTGAGCACAGCGCCCAAGACCGCAAACCAGGGCAGCCAGCGTCCTCGCGCTTCGTCGCGGCGCCAGACCATATCCAGCAAAAAGACCACGCACGCCGCGGCAGTTAGCACAATCTCTGGCAGCAGCAATAAAAGAAATTGATTCAGCGTCAAGGCAAGTCCTCCTCTACAGGCTGCTCAAGAGCGCCGTAGATGCCGCGTTAATGACATTCAGGATCGGCGCTGGATATATCCCGACCAAGAGCATAAAGAAGAGCAAGGGCGCCATGGTGATGACTTCAAAGCGATCCATGTCCAGAGAGAAATGCCAGTGCTCTGGATCAAAAATGGCACTCCATTTCTCCTCACTGAACTCACCCAGGAAGACATTTTGGATCACCTTCCACAGGATATAGGCCGCCGTCAACACGATGGCGATGATGCCAATAATGGCATACACCGGCATGATATGGAAGGCACCTCGGAAGACCAGAAACTCGCTGATGAAACCAGCCAACCCCGGCAAACCCAGCGAGGCCAGGCCAGTCATCAGCATCACGCCATAGAAGATTGGCAGCTTGACGCTGAGTCCGCCGAAAGCCTTCAAATCGCGGGTATGGGTGCGCTCGTAGATCACTCCGACCAGAAAGAACAAGCCACCGGTGATGATCCCATGGTTGAACATTTGCAACACAGCCCCATTCAGAGCAATCGCCCGGCTGGTCAGAGCCGGATCAGAGACATCTAGAGAAGCTGCCGCCGCCACTATGCCCAACGTGAAGTATCCCATGTGGCTGACCGAGGAGTAGGCGATCAGGCGTTTCAGATCCCACTGAGCCATACTCACCAGCGCACCGTAAATCATGCTGATCAACGCAATCACGCCTATGTAAGGCGCAAACAGCTTGAACTGGGCCGGGAAGAAGGGAAGCAAGATGCGGATCATGCCATAGCCGCCCAGCTTCAGCAGCACACCGGCCAGAATGACCGAGCCTGCCGTGGGAGCCGCCGTATGCGCATCAGGCAACCAGGTATGAACCGGCCACATGGGCACCTTGATGGCGAAGGCCAGGAAGATGGCCCAGAAGGCGGCTACCGCCAGGCCGGGGGCACCCGCCAGCGGCCCGAGCGACGGAATCTCCAGCATGTTCCAGGTGCCGGTGGTGAGGTAGACAGCGATGAAGGCCAATAACATGGCCACCGAGCCCACCAAGGTGAACAAGAAGAACTTGATGGCCGAGTATTGAGGCCGGTCCTTGGGCTGCCCCCAGATGCCGATCAGCAGGAACATGGGCACCAGGCCCACCTCCCAGAAGACGTAGAAGAGCACCAGGTCCAGCGCCACGAAGACCCCGATCATGCCCATCTCCAGCAGCAGAAAAAGGAGGAAGAATTCCTTGACCCGCACTTTGATGGTGTACGCCGAATAGAACAAGGATAGTGTCGTCAGCAAGGCGGTCAAAAAGACCAGGGGTATGCTGATGCCATCCACCCCCATCCGGTAATAGGCGTTTAGAGTGGGAATCCATACCGCCTCTTCCAGAAACTGCATCCCGCCGCCAGGCTGAAACAACACCCACACCCAGACGGACAAAACCAGGGGAATCAGGCTGACCACCACCGAAAACCACTTGATCTCGCGCTCCCGATTCCCGGGGATGAGGGCCACAATCACCACCGCCGCCAACGGGATAAAGGTGATAAGTGTCAGGAATGGAAAATTCATAGGTACGATGCCTCCTTAAAGATCAGGAACTCAGGAAAAAAGGCCAATAGGGAAGCAGGGACTCCGAAATTCAGAGGATGTGGGAACCTGATAGCTGATTCCCTGCGTCCCCAATCCCTCACCATTAAACCCTACAGAAAAGCCATATATAGCCCCAGTAGCAACAGCACTGTCACGCTGACTACCAGCAGGTAATTCTGCACTCGCCCGGTCTGCGTGTGGCGCAGTGCATCCCCCAAACCGTTGAACGCCTTGGCGGTGCCCTCCACCATCCACGAGTCGACGGCCACTGTGTCAAAGACGCGGGTGATCTCAGAGGCTACCCGGCCAATCGTGCCTACCAGGTTGACCAGCGGGTCAACCACCCACCGATTATCGAAATTGAAGACCTGATCGGCCAACCAGACAGCCGGCTGGATGAAAACCAGGTGGTACAGTTCGTCCACGTAGTACTTGTTTCTCAACAGAATGAAGACCGGCCCCAGCCAGCGCTGGAAGGGCTCCACCTGACCGGCTCGATAGTTGCGGTAAATGGCCCAGCCGCTTAGCAGGCCCAGCAGCGCCGCCAGCGTGGAAATGCCTGCTACGGCAAGGCTGAAGGGTACCGCGGCCGAATGGACAACCTCGCTGGCCTCGTGCACTTCGCCCATAAAGTGATGCAGGAAGCTGCCCAGGAATGGCGCATTGGCAAAGCCACCGATCAGTGCAAAGACGGCCAGGATCATCAAGGGCACGGTCATACTGTTGGGTGACTCGTGGGCGTGACTAGCTGCCTCATGGCGCGGCTCGCCCCAAAAGACCAACGCGATTTGGCGACCCATATATAGAGCGGTGATAAAAGCGCCCAAGGTGCCGGCCAGCCACACCCAGAAGGGCAGACTGAGGCTGCCGCTTTCCTGAAATAGATGAAACGCCTCGGCCAGGATCTCGTCTTTGCTCCAGAAGCCAGCAAAAGGCACGATGCCCACCAAGGCCAAGGTGCCGGCCATATAAGGCCAGAAGGTGCGCGGCATCTTGTGCCGCAGGCCGCCCATCACCTTCATGTCATTGGCGTTGAAGTCATCCTGTGCGTGATGGTCGCTGTGGTGGGCTACTTTGTGGTGGCCATGCTCCATACCATGGATGACCGAGCCAGAGCCGAGGAAGAGAAGCGCCTTGAAGAAGGCGTGTGTCAACAAGTGGAAGATGCCAGCTACCAGGCTGCCCAAGCCCAGGCCCATCATCATATAGCCCAGCTGGCTGATGGTAGAATAGGCCAGGACACGCTTGATGTCATCCTGTGCCAGGCCGATGGTCGCACCAAAGAAGGCGGTGATGGCCCCGATGACCGCCACCCACTGCAGGGCCGGGGCGTGGGCCACTTCAAAGCCTGCAATGAAGAGAGGCAATGTGCGGGCCACCAGGTATACGCCGGCGGCGACCATGGTCGCCGCATGGATGAGGGCAGAGACAGGGGTAGGGCCCTCCATGGCATCTGGGAGCCAGACATGGAGCGGGAACTGAGCGCTCTTGCCCACCGCCCCGCCAAAGGCAAGCAGGGCAATCACGGTGACTGCCGGTTGTCCCAGCAAGCTGATCTCCTGCAAGTGCTCCAAAGTCTCCGGCCGGAAGATCTCGCGGAAATTAAGCGAGCCCGTGTAGCTATAGAGCAAGGCGATCCCGGCAAAGAGGAGTACGTCGCCAATACGGGTGGTGATGAAAGCCTTGAGTGCGGCCGCCCGGGCTCGTTTCACCTGAGCTTCGTCAATGTGCTGTTCAGTATCCCGATTCCGGAAGGACCAGAACCCAATCAACAAATACGAACACAGGCCCATCAACTCCCAGGAAATGAACAGGAGCAGCAAGTTGTCGGCCACCACCAATCCCAACATCCCGGCTGCAAAGAGAGAAATGTAGGCAAAAAAGCGAGCGTAGCGGGGATCCTGGTTCGGCTGTCCCAGGTTCATATAGCCCTGAGAGTAGATGAAGATCATGGCACACACAAAGGGGACCATAAAGAGCATAGCCGCCGTGAAACCGTCCACCGCAAAGCCGACGCTGAAAACGGTCGTGCCAGTCGGCAACCAGGGGACGGGCAGCTGCCAGCCTTCCACCTGTACGTGCTCGCCGCCCAGAATCGTCGCCAGCACCACTCCCCACGAAATCAGTGTAGAAAGGGCAATGCCACCGATGGCGATGTTGGAGCTAAGCCGATTCTTGCGATGGGTGAAAAGAACAATCACCGCAAACGCCAGCAAGGGTAAGAGCGGGATCAAAGGCACCAAGTTGAAGAAGAATTCCATAAGCTACCTCGTTTTATCCGTAGTAGTCAGGCGAAGCGAGTTGCGCATGGTATCTGGCTACTTTCTACACCTGCCCTGCAGCCGCTTCCTTTCATTCCGGCGACCGCTGAGCCGTTGCGAGCTGCCAGCCGGTCAGTGACTACCAGCGCATAATGTCCAGTTCGTCCACGATAACTGTATCGCGCCGGCGATAGGCAGCGATAATGATAGCTAACCCGACCGCCGCCTCGGCGGCCGCCACGGTGATGACAAAGATGGCAAAGATCTGACCCGTCAACACTTGAGGGGTAATATAGCGCCAGAAGGCGACCAGGTTCACGTTCACCGCATTGAGCATCAACTCAATGCCCATAAGCACGCCAATAGCGTTCTTGCGTGACAAGACACCATATAGGCCAATACAAAACAGGGCAGCGGCCACGATCAGCCACCAATGAAGCGGGATCATATCCTCTCTCCCCTCAACTTTCTGTCTCGCGCGCTAGAATGACGGCTCCTATCAGCGCTACCAGCAATAGAACCGATGCCACCTCGAAAGGGATCACGTAAGGCCCCAGCAAATCCCGCCCCAACTGACTGCCTTCCTGGCTAATGGCGTTGCTGGGTGAGGCCAAGGCCTGCTGGCTGGCAACGGGCCAATCTACTCGCCACAGTACCGCGGCCAGAACCACAAAGATCAAGAGCGCTACCAGAGCTGCGATCCACCATTGCTGGTTGCTTTGGCTCTGGCGCTCCGCCATCAACCCACGTGAGAGCATAATCGCGAACAGAATCAGGATGGCGATGGCTCCAATGTAAATCAACAGTTGCACGGCGGCCAGGAAGCCAGCATCCAGCAGGACGTAGTAACCCACCACGCCCGCAAACGACAGAACAAGAAACAGGGCGCTGTGAAAGATCCTGGGGCTGACGACAACTCCCAGGCCCCCGCCGAGAGTCATCACCGTAAAAATGACAAAGACGACAGTTTTTACAATCTGGTCAACAGGCATAAGCAACCTTCCCTTCAATCTACGAAGGAGATTGAACCTCGAATGATTAGCGTTCGGTGCCGGCAACCCCCCGCAGAGCCACCGAGCGGCTGCGGCGAGCTGCAAAGGATACCGCCGTCAGGGAGACGACCACCACCACAATATTGGCCACCAGCATTCCCACCCACTTGAGAACCGAACTGCTTAGGAAGGGGAGCTTCAACACCAGGGCCACGGCTACCAGGGCCAGGAGTCCGACCGGCACCAGGAATTTCCAGCCAAAATCCAGCAAGTGATCAATGCGGATACGCGGGAATGTGCCTCGGACCCACATCATCAAGAAAATCAGAAAGACGGTCTTAACCAAGAAATAAACAAATCCGAGCAGCACGCCCAAGATGGTAGCCTCACTGGCGCCAGGTCCGCGCCAGCCACCCAAAAAGAGGGTGGTACCCAGGCCAGCCCCTACAAAAAGGTGCATATACTCGCCGATGAAGAACAAGGCAAACTTAAATCCGCTGTATTCCACGTGGAAGCCAGCTACAATCTCGCTCTCAGCCTCAAGCAGGTCGAAGGGGGAACGCCCAATTTCAGCGATGGTAGCCACGAAGAAGATGAAGAAGGCCACAGGCAAGGTGAAAAGGAACGGCACGTTCTGGGCATCAATAATCTGTCCCATTTGCATGGAGCCGGCCGCCAGTACCACCATAATGATGGCAATGACCATGGGGATTTCGTAGGCAATGAGCTGCGCCACCACCCGAAAAGCGCTCAACAAAGCATACTTGTTGTTGCTACTCCAGCCGGCCATTACCGCGGCCAGCATGCCAAAGCCACCCACCGCCACCACATACAAAATGCCTATGTTCAGATCGGCGCCAATCACGCCAGGTGCTACAGGCAGCACCGCATACACCAAAATGGTGCCGACGACCGCCAGCCCCGGCGCCAGATTGTACACAATCCGATCGGCACCAACCGGGGTGATGTCTTCTTTGGTCAGCATCTTGACGGCATCGGCGAACCCCTGGAGCAGGCCCAATGGCCCAGCACGATTAGGCCCGACACGGTCCTGGATACGCGCTATTACCTTCCGCTCCATGTAGGTGAAGGCGACCACAACCACCACAGGGGCAACAAATGAGAGAATGGCTGCATATACCAGATGCACAATCAGGCGTGCTATCGGAGCTGCCATGTGGGGGAACAAACTTGTGAGCCAAGAAACAATCGCGTCCATACACTCCATCCTCAACAGTCAAGGGGGCTGGAAGCTGGTGAAGATCAGCCCTATGCAATCAGCCGCCAGCCTAGGACCAACGTAGGGCGCCCTTGCGCCAGGCGTAAACCAAAGCCAGCGCCAAAATGAGGACAAAAATGACAGCCTCTGTCAGCGCATATAGGGGCAGCTGGTCGTACGCTACGGCCCAGGGCAGCAAAAACACGGCTTCGATATCGAACACGACAAAGACCAGGGCATAGATATAGTACTGCGCCCTAAACTGAACCCAGGTGTCACCGATGGTCTCAATGCCACATTCATACGTAGATTGTTTGACGGGGTTGGGCTTTTTGGGCCGGATGAGCCAGGACAATCCAAGGCCGACAACGGGGAGTAAAACAGCAATCAGAACCAAAATACCCACAAAGGTGAAATCAGAGAGCACCGTCGACCTCCTCAAATTATTTGCGGTAAAATGGAGAAACACAGTTGACCGAGAACGCGAGAGATTATAGCACACCTCGACGTTAAAACAAAGTTTATCTCTCGGAGATGAGGAAAAATGACAAACCTGATTTTAGCATATCACCGCAAAAAAGGAAAATTCATTTGCGAGAAATGTCACACGGCTAGCTTGGTGCGCCCTCTAGCAATTGGTGTTCTGGCCCGAAGTAATCCGCCTCAAAATGAGCCGCTGATGTCGCTATGCCCTTAAATCCCATAACAGACAGGCCAAACGAACTCCTCAGGAAACAATCTTGTGCCTTTTGCCTAAGACATGTATCATATTAAGACCCTGCAGTCAGAGCAGAGGGAGTCAGAGGTGTCGATTTACCTATCCACCGATAGACAATCCGCAGTCAATCGCAAAACTTGGGATGCCTTCGTCGCGGATTACCCGACAGGGCACCTGTTGCAGACCTGGAACTGGGGCGAGTTGAAGGCACGTCTTGGCTGGCGAGCTGTAAGGCTGGCGTTGGTTGAAGAGGGCAGAATCCTGGCAGGGGCCCAGGCCCTTTTTCGACCCGTCTCCCCAGCATTCAGCCTGGCCTACGTCCCCAAAGGTCCCCTAGTCGATTGGAACGACAGGGCCCAGGCCCATATGCTGCTGACCGGCCTACACCGTCTGTGCCGCTCGCAGCGCAGCGCCTTCCTTAAGATAGAACCCCACGCCCCTGATGACGATGCTGTGTGTGACACCATCAGCTGGCACAACTTTGTCGTCTCGCAGTTCACCGTCCAGCCTCGACGTACAATCGTGGTAGATCTGTCCCCAACCGAAGAGGCTATTCTGGCCGGGATGAAACAGAAAACCCGTTACAACATCCGATTGGCTGCCCGCAAGGGGGTGACTGTCCGTTGTGGGTCCGCCGGTGACCTGCCCGCTTTCTACCACATGATGCAAATTACCAGCCAGCGTGATGGATTTGGCATTCATGATTTGGATTACTTTGGCGCAGCGGCTGAGCTTTTTGCCCCGGACAGGGCTGCATTGCTGCTGGCCGAAGTCCAGGGAGAACCAGTCGCTGGCCTGATGGTTTTCGCTCACGGCTCCAGTGCTTACTACCTGTTCGGCGCCTCAAGCAACGCTCACCGAGAAAAAATGCCAGCCTATCTCCTGCAATGGGAAGCTATGCGATGGGCAAAGGCCCGTGGCTGTCAAAGCTACGATCTGTGGGGCATCCCCGACGTCGACGAAGACAGACTGGAAGCGGGGTTTGTGGCTCAGAGCAAGGATATGTCTGGATTGTGGGGTGTGTATCGCTTCAAACGTGGATTTGGGGGGCGGGTGACGCGATCCGTTGGAGCCTTCGAGTTCGTTTACAATCGTCTCCTATATTGGGCCTATCGATACTGGATGGCCCGCCGCCAAGCGGGGGCGATGGCATGACCATCCGCATTGCCTCAGTCACAAGCGGTTCTGAGTGGGACATGGCCCTGGCCTGTTTGCCCGAGGCGCATGTCTTGCAGACTTGGGATTGGGGCGATTTCAAGAGCCGCTGGGGCTGGCAGCCAACCCGTCTGCTCTTCGAGGAAGCAGGCCAGCCAGTAGCCGCCGCTCAGATATTGCGGCGCCAGCTACCACGAACCCCGCTCTCCGTGACCTATATCCCCAAAGGCCCAGCCCTGGACTATGATAACGCTCCATTGCTGGCACAGGTCCTTTCGGCTGTGGAGCAATGGGCCCGCCAGAAACACAGTCTCTTCGTGAAAATTGACCCCGACATATGGTTAGGCTCTGGTCATAAAGATGCGCTTCCGCTGCCAAGGGCTACTTCTGTGATGAAGACACTTGCGGAACGCGGCTGGCGTCAGTCGGTGGAGCAGATTCAGTTCAAGAATACGGTCATGGTCAATCTGACGCTAGGAGAAGACGAGCTGCTGGCTCGTATGAAGGCCAAGACACGCTACAACATCCGACTGACCAGCCGTCACGGAGTGCGCATTCGGCCTGGAACAAAGAGCGATCTGCAGATTTTCTATAACCTGTATCACGAGACCTCAGAGCGCAACCAATTCCTTATCCGCCCGTGGGCCTATTACCTAGACGTGTGGGGGCAATTCTTGCAAGCCGGCCGAGCCCATTTGCTGCTGGCAGAAGTTGAAGGAGAGCCTGTTGCCGGGCTAGTTCTCTTTCATTTTGAACAAGCTGCCTGGTACATGTATGGTGCTTCCAACAACCGACATCGAAACCTAATGCCCAACTACCTGCTCCAGTGGGAAGCCATGCGCCTAGCGAAACATCTGGGTTGCTCACGATATGACATGTGGGGTGCGCCCGATTGCTTCGACGAGAGCGATCCGATGTATGGTGTGTATCGCTTCAAAACCGGATTTGGTGGTGAGACGATGCGAGGGCTGGGTGCCTTCGACTATTCGCCATCGGCGTGGCTTTACTGGATTTACACAGTGGCCATGCCCCGCCTGCTGGCTCTTATGCGCCGCCAACACCAGCCGAAGCTGTGATAGCCAACAATACAACTGGCGTAGCACATTGCGGCTGGTGCAGAGTACCTTGACGAGAGCAACTTTGCTCCCGAATGACGCCTCAGCCCAGCGCGGGGCGGCCAGGATGTGGCCATCCTGGCCGAGCACAAAGGGATGGTTTCGACTTTGTCCCCCGAATGGGGTACTTTGCACCAGCCCGCGTAGCACATTGCGCCGGTTGACTATATCCTGAATTGCGCTTAAAATAGTTAAAGTAGACTCTTCCGAACGCGCTTAATCATTGTGACCCTGGCTAAAGGTTTTGACGTGGCAGAAAGAATCCTGGCTATCGACGACGATTATCTGGTGCTACAAGTGATTCAGCACAGCCTCGAAACAGTCGGCTATCAGGTTGCCACTGCCTTCAATGGGCAAAGCGGACTGCAGCAATTCCACGAAAGTACGCCCCACCTGGTGCTCCTCGACGTGATGATGCCTGAACTGGATGGTTGGGAAACCTGCCGGCGCATCCGGGAAATCTCTACGGTGCCGATCATTATGCTTACGGCGCTCGAGTCGCACCAAGACATCATCAAGGGCCTCAAAATGGGGGCTGACGATTACCTGATCAAACCATTCCATCCCGAAGAGTTACAAGCCCGGGTAGAAGCCGTACTGCGCCGGATGAGAATGCCGTCTAGCACCTCCGATACCTCGCCACTCCGTTTCGGCGGCAGCAACCTTATTATTGACCCAATCAACCGCCAGGTGATGGTCCACAACCAAGCTGTGGAACTCACGCCGACAGAATACGATTTGCTCCTGTTTATGGCTAAACGGGCTGGCCGTATCCTACCCACCGACATTATCTTCGACAACGTGTGGTCTTACGATACAGATGCCAGTCCCGACAGCGTCAAGTGGTACATTTGGCGCCTCCGCAACAAGATTGAGGATGACCCGCGCGATCCCTCCTATATCCTCACGGAGCGCGGCATTGGTTATCGGTTTGCCATCCTATAATCACCGCCCTTCCCTATACTTGCCCTTCCACGAGGGTTATGGTATGCTGCCTGACCAAAATCTATGGCCCAAGAGAGACACCAAGCGCTCTCGCGGGAAAAGAGTGCGGCGTATTTGAGAAGAGCAGAGTATGCCCCGAAAGCAGGGTAGTGTTTTAACCGCGGTGATTTCCGTTTTCCTGATCGCCTGTGTCAGCCTGGCGATTGTGGGCGGTATAGTAGCGTGGATGGCTGCCCGAGAGGGAACCAGTGCCGGTGAGCTGCTAACCGAAATGTTGGGGAGGCGCCAGTCCGCACGCCCGGTGCTGGCGGAGATCACCCCCTTTCCTACTCGGACGCCTTACCCAACGCCAACTCCGACCTCAACCTTTACCGCTACCCCCACGCCAGAAGAACCCTTGGTAGTGGTAGAACCTGTCCTGGTGGCAACGTCAACACCCCAGCCTGGCGAGCCGCCGGCCACCAGCACCCCGCCCCCCCAAACCATCGTCCCGGCACCTACTGCGACATCTGCTCAGCGGATTGAGCCAGCCATTAGCTCGCCCATCCGCTCAGGGTCCCCCCTACCTGAGCGCCCGGTGACCCGCCTGGTCATTCCAGCCATGGGACTGGACATTCCAGTCACGATATCCCCGATCGTGAACCAGACGTGGCGGGTGGATCACCTGGGCAAAGATTTCGTAGGACACCTGGAGGGAACCGCCAGCCCTGGCAGCCCGAGCAATGTCGTGCTGGCTGGTCACGTCACCATCGCCCACAACGTCTATGGACCCTTCGCGGGACTGGGGCAGCTCCAGCCGGGCGACCCGGTCATCCTGTATGAGAGCAACCAGCCCTACACCTATA
>CP070811.1:2210082-2213322 GCA_020343875.1 Anaerolineales bacterium
GCCCACCAGTTCCAGGACGGCCCTGATGCGCCCCTTGAGAGCCGGCCCACTCAGGCGATAGATGCGACCGAAGAAAGCCAGATTGTCCCAGGCACTCAGGGTAGGGAACAGGGCCAGCTCCTGGGGCACAAAACCGATCAGGGGCTTGATGCGGCCGGGCTCGCGGGCCAGGTCATAGCCGCCGATGGTCGCCCGGCCCTGGTCGGGGGCCAGCAGGGTGGACAACATGGACAGGGTGGTGGTCTTGCCCGCCCCATTGGGCCCCAGCAGGCCAAAGATCTCCGCCTCCCGGACGGCAAAGCTCACCCCATCCACCGCGACCCGCTCTGCATACCGCTTGACCAGCCCATTGATCTCGATCACCGGAGCCTGCATGGGTTCCTCCTGTATACGCTGGCAGGCAGGGATTATGGCGAAACCGAAATAGTCTATGCCGGACGAGGACAGGCTACCCCCTCCCTCAATACGGCGGCTCTGCCGGGCCGTAGTAGCCACACATTCCCACCCTTGGCGAGTTCACCAGTGGCACCGGTTCTCCGTAGTCCTCGTGTGGGTGCTCCCTAGCGTGCTCATCGCACAACCATCCCCACTCACTCAACTCGTTCAGGCACTCGATGCACAGCCACGATGCTGGCTGCCCACATTCTATGCATTCCACCTGCGGCGGTTCATTCCGTGCCATCAAGGCAATCGGACGCGGCGTCAGAGCCTTCCCTTCGCGCATCGCCACCCCTTTGATCAGCGTCATCGTTGTGGTCCCGAAGTCATAGATATGGGTCAACTCCACCCCAGGCTCGAATACCTCCTTCACCTGCCTCCGCTTGGCTATCTTCTTCCCATCCCACCCTCCTACACAAAACTGGCTCAGATGCCCACAGCACTCCAGCCAGATGGCTCGCAAATAATCATCCAAATCGGCCAGCGTCGCGGAAGCCCTCATCTCCACATGCAGCCAGTAATCCCCTTGCCAGGCATCCTGAACCTGCAAATGATGAAGCGTTTGCACTTTGCCCGGCCTCCGATTGGCCCCTTCTATCGCTATTTGGCGCTCAGAGCAGGCGGATAGATGCTTGGCCAGACCATCCCTGGTCAATTCCTGCCCGCAAAAGGCACATTTACCTCGCGTTTCTTGTCTGCGTGCCATGTGCACTTCACCTCCATGCTTGAAGAATTGCCACCCAGCGGCGCGCACATTAGCTACTGCTCGATCGAGTCAACTGCAACTCAAGTCGATATCGGCCGGGGCAAAAAAGTAACTGTCGATACAACCGCCCCCAAGGGCGGGCGGCCTGCCGGTCAAGGCCCGAATGCATAGGGCGAGCCCACCACCCAGATCAGACTATGCTGAAGCATGGCCCACATCACGGTCCCATCCCTCTTTACCTGCCAACCCCAGCCGATGCCCGCAAGAAAGGGCACCAGCATGATGGCGGCCGCCACCGGGGCGGGGGTCCCCAAAAAGAGGGGCCCAATGTGCCACAAACCGAACAAGATCGAATGCAGAATGAGGGCCAGCCCGGTGCGCTTTCTGAAGGTGGCCATGGCGGCCGGCATCAAGGCCGAGCGGAAGAACAACTCCTGAGAGATACCGTTGGCAGGCGCCACCACCAAAGCGGCTATCCAGTCCCACCCCCTCCAAACGCCAAAAGGCAGAATCGCAGCCAGGGCCAAGACGAACACCGCAGCCAGCACCGCCAACCCCTTCCAAGAGAGCCGTGCTATCCGCAAGTAGCACGCTTCTCGAGACATGCCGGCCCCCAGCAAGGCACCCACCCCCAGAATGCCGGGCAGAAATCCAATGGCCGCATACACTGGCTCAGAAAGGCGTTCCATGACCACCAGCGTCTGCAGGATAGTATAGGCCAGCCAAAGACAGAGGACCACCCCTGCTGCCATAGGCAGCCTGGCAGGCCTGCTAACCGGTGACCCCCAGCTTCTGGGCATTGGCTTGCCACCTTGTCCGATGCTGACTGCCAGGTCATGGCTCGCCCAAGCCAGGGCGGCGGGTAAGAGCCAGGGCAGGCTTGAGCTGATGAAGGGACCTCAGCATGTTTAGAGTTCCAGGGTTGAGGGGGCGTCTGGTGTGAGAGTCTTGAAGACTCTCAACTCACCCGTCACAAAGAGGAGGGCGACCACCACCAGCATCACCACGACCATTCCCAGGTTTGCCAGGAATGGGTTGCGGAGCACAAACACATAGCCCAAAGACGCCGAAGCGTTGTTCATGACAATATGAGCCAGGGCCGTGACGAATATGCTCCGGGTTTTGACATAGACATAGGCCAGGTAGGTGAAGGTGCAAATCGCCCCTATGGCCATAGGCACAATCAGCATCAGCTGCTCATTCGAGCTTGGCGCCACTTGCTGGGGTACAACCAGAGCCAGGGGCAGGTGCCAGGCGTACCAAATCACGCCGCCAAGGACAAAGGCCACCCAAGGCCGAATTTCATACAGCCTGGGAAACATCAACCCGCGCCAGCCAAATTCCTCGCCAAACCCAGTAATCAAACCTGGCAGAACGTTGAACACCGTCAGCCCCCCCACGAAGAATAGGAGAAGCATCGTTCGGGGGGTCATACCGGGGGGCAAGGTGTCGTTGATATCTTGACCGGTGGCTGCCAACTGTTGCGAGAGATTTGTCAGGAACGTGCTGCCACTCAAATCCCATTCACCCGCTCCCAGCAGCGTATAAGAGACGAAATAGAGCAGGACGATGCCCAGGCTAAACAGCCAGAATCGAAGGTAATGCTTCAAATGGCCCAAGCGCAAATTGGCGTCCGTGAACTTGCGCCGGTCAAAGAATGCTCGCGTAATCAGGGCAGACAGAGCTGGAATCAGCATATAGGCCTGGGCCAGATACTGGCCAGCTTCACCAGCCAGTTTCATGACAGCCACATAGCTGCCGCTCAGCAAAGCCACCAGCACCAGAAATGCAGTCAGCGACTTGTACTTCACAGCCAAGGCCTCTCCTCAAGCGTTAAATTGGGTGGCATCGGGATGAGCGTGGAGTTAAATTGTAGCAGAAATGACCCAAATATGAAAGTGGAGGCCCAATCCTGGTGGGTTTGATTTGCCAATTAGCTAGTATTATGCTATAATTGTTATAGTAGAGGTGTCCAGTAGTGCCGTCTTACACAGGACGGCCGGCTGGACCAGGAAGAAGGAGGCTGCACGATGCCCCAGCAATTCAACGTCCGCCTGCCCGAACTGACTCACGCTCAAATTGCCCAGATCAGCGAC
>CP070811.1:2213422-2222404 GCA_020343875.1 Anaerolineales bacterium
GGAGGACTACTATGCCTTGCTGGAGCCGGTCCCCGTCACAGGGGACTGGTTCAGGGGCACCTCGCGGCTTTGGGCTGAGCGGCTTTGCCTGCAGGACAAGGACAACACCCACGTCGTGGCCCGCTATGGTGCCTGCAACGGCTGGCTGGACGATCAGATTGCCATCACGCTGCACGCGGTTGGCAGGGGCATGGTGACCTACGTGGGGGTGGTTCTCGACCCGGACGCCCAGCAGGCGCTTTTGGACCGGGTGATGAACACGGCCGGGGTGAGGCCGGTATGGCACAGCCCCGCCGGCGTTGAGGTGCGCGCGCGGCTGGATGCCCACGGGCAAAGGAACTACATCCTCGTCAACCATGGGCGCGAAGAAAAATTGGTGCGGCTCCCCTGGCCGGCCCACGATCACCTGAACGGAAAGCCCGTCGCCAACGAGTTGAAGCTGGCTGCCTATGGCGTCGCCATTCTGACCCAGGTGCCGGGCAGCCCACCATGATAGACAGTCCCTGCCCCTCCCTAACGAAAACGGCTGCGACGGCGATGCGGGTGCCATCGGCACTGGGCGGTTGACTGGCGCTGCAGCCAACCCATTTGACAACGCCTTCCCTTTACTCTACAATCTTTTAGCGATTCCGTGTGTCCGATTCTCGTTTGTTTGAGCGAGGTGACCGGTTGGGACTCAGGGTAGCGTTGGCATCGCCTCCCTTCCGCGAGGCCGGGGTGGTCGGCACAACTAAGAGTATGAAGGGGGTCATCAACCTGATTCCCCCGCTGGGGTTGGCCTACCTGGGGGCCGTCCTGGAACGAGAGAGGGTGCGTGTCAGCATCACCGATGGCAGCCGGGGCCTATCCCTGGCCCAGGTTTTGGGCGAACTAAAAGCGGCTCAGCCAGACGTGGTGGGTATCTCCTGCACCACACCCACGTTCACAGACGCCATCCAGCTGGCCCAGGCAGTACGCCTGGCTTTCCCAAAAGCCATCATCGTGCTGGGCGGGGCCCACGTGACGGCCATTCCACACATGGCCATGCTGGAAGAGGTCTTTGATGTGGGGGTGGTCGGCGAAGGCGAGCTGACCATCCTGGAGCTGGTAAAAGAGCTAGAAGATAAGGGCAGCCTGGACCGAGCCAACCTGGAACAGATCAACGGCCTGGCCCTGCGCCGGGACGGTCAGGTCATCTTGACCCCACCGCGTGAGCGCGTCAAGGATCTGGATAGCTTGCCCCACCCTGCCCGGCACCTGCTGCCACCCCTGTCTGCCTACCGCCCCACGCCCGCCTCCTATCGGCAGCTGCCTCTGGCGGTGATGATGACCTCCCGCGGCTGCCCCTATGGCTGCACATTTTGTGACCGGGGCGTATTCGGCAACCTGGTGCGCACACACAGCCCCGAGCGCGTCCTGGATGAGGTCGAGGAGCTGCTCGACCGCTATGGGGCGCGCGAAATTCGTTTCTTTGACGACACCTTCACCATCAACCGCAGGCGGGTGGAAAGGATCTGCCACCTGATCATCGAGCGCGGCCTGCGCTTCCCCTGGACCTGCCTCACCCGGGTCAACACGGTGGACCAGGACCTGCTGCGCTTGATGAAAGAGGCGGGCTGCTGGCAGGTACTATTCGGCCTGGAGTCGGGCGATTCCCGCATGTTGAAGGCCCTCAACAAGGGCAGCAGCGTGGAACAAAACGCACAGGCGGTGCGCTGGGCCTTCGAGGCAGGGCTGGGCGTGCGGGGTGACTTCATCATCGGCACGCCTGGCGAGAGCATGGAAAGCCTGGAGAACACACTGGCCTTCACCAAGCAAGTAGAGCTGGATTACGCCCACTTCAACAAATTCGTGCCCTACCCGGGTACGGAGCTGTACGCGCGCCTGTTAAGCGAAGGCTATCAGTTTGACACCAAGAATCTGCCCCCCATTGTGGACCATGCTGCGATACTGTACGTGCCGGATGGGTTGACACGGGCACAGCTGAAGGAATTCCTGGACCGCGCTCACCGGGAATTCTATCTGCGCCCCCGGCACATCGTCCGGCGCCTGCTGCGCACCGGTTCCTGGCACGAATTGATCGGACAGGCCAAGGGCGCCATGGCCATTGTCGGGCTCTGACCCAAAAGGACCGCTGCAGATGGTTGGTCGCGGATCTAGCCAACTTGGGTAGGATGAAAGCTTTTGAGCCGGGCCTGCTCCTGGTGGCCCTGTTGGTGTTACTGGCTGTCTCCCCCCTCTTGTCGCCGGGGCTGCCCAGCATCGCCGATGCCCCTATCCATCTCTTCCGCACCATGGAGATGGTTTCTGCCTGGACGGACGGCGTGATTTATCCCCGCTGGGCACCCAACCTGGCCTTTGGTTACGGCTATCCCCTGTTCGATTTCGCACCGCCCCTGCCTTACTTCTTGGCCGGCGCCTTCCACGTGCTGGGCTTCTCGCTGGAGACCTCTATCCGGCTGCTGTCTGTGCTTTGCCTGGCCTGCTACGGGCTGGGCATGTATTTGTTCACCCGCAATATCTTGGGGCCGAGGGCGGCCCTGCTGGCAGCGGCGGCCTACCTGTTCACCCCCTTCCGCTATCGAGAGATCCTGCTTTATGGCGGCAACTACCCCCAAATCCTGGCCATTGGCATTTTCCCCTGGGTGTTGTGGGCTTTCGAGCGGGCGGTGGCCGATGGGAGAGGACGCTACGCGGCTGCCGGCGGGCTGTGTTATGCCGCGCTGCTCCTAAGCCACAATTTCCACGCCTTTATCTTTACCCCGCTACTCATCGCCTTTGTAGCCCTCAGCATGGCTCTACAGGCAGGTTGGAACAGGACCGGCCCAGTGCGTGGGTGGCGAAGCCGGCTGGGGGATCTGCTGTGCAGGCCTGGCCCGGTGGTGGCCCTGGTACTGGGGCTGGCACTCGGTGCCTTTTTCTGGGCGCCGGCCCTGCACGATCTGAAGTACACCATTGCTCAACAAGATTACTATCTGACCCGTAGCGATTTCCGCCTGCGCCTGCTCAGCCTGCGCGATCTGTTTGCCTGGCCAACCCCCCTGGACGCTCGGGCCGATAATCCCCTGGTCCCCCTCAGCCTGGGTGTGGCGGTCGTCGCCCTGGCCGCCTTGGGAGTGCTCTATCTCCTGTTTGCCATGTGGCGCCTGCGGGCGTCGGATCCCCCCCCGCTCCAGCGGCGACAGGCGCTGCGCGAGGCGGCCTACCTGACCTTTTTCCTGCTGGTGCTGCTGGGGACCTGCTTCATGATGCTGCCAGCGGCGGCGCGTTTGTGGGAGACGCTGCCTTTTCTGCCCTACGCTGAGTTTCCGTGGCGGCTGATGGGGATCGCCAATCTGGGCGCAGCCTTCCTGGCCGGAGGGAGTGTGCGCCTGTGGGAGGTCAGCATGGGTCCAGGCCGGCGGCGATCTTTGGTGGCCGATTTGGTGCTGGCCAGCTCGCTGCTGGGGCTGGTGCTGGGGGTCGCCGTTTACTTCTATCCTACCCGCGCCTTCCTGGCCTGGGGCACACCCACCCTGAGCGATTACATTGGCTACGAGCTGCGCACGCAAAATGTAGGTACCACCGGCCTGGCCGAGTACCTGCCAGGCTGGGCCGCGCAGATCCCCCAGACCTCGCCCCTGGTTGGCCCATTGCGGGATGGGCAGCCAATTGAAAAGCTGGACCGGGCTATCTTGCCGGCCGGTGTCCAAGCCACGCATCTGGGGCGCGATGCGGCCAGCGACCACTATCGCTTCAGCAGCGAGAGCGATTTCCGCGCCCATTTCTTCACTTTCTATTTCCCTGGCTGGCGTGCTTTCCTGGACGGCGAGGCGGTTCCCCTCCAGGTCACGCCGCCGCTGGGACTGATGGCGGTGGACGTGCCGGCGGGCCAGCACGAGCTGCTGCTGCGCTTCGGGGAGACCCCTTTCCGACTGGCCATGGACCTGGTGTCGGCCGCGGCCTTGCTGGGGCTGGTGGGCTGGGCGGTGCGCCATGTGATACGCGCTCGCTCAACTCGACAACAAGTAACCCAGCCGGGCCAGGCAGCCAGGCCAGGCCTCCAGCCATGGCCCAAGGCAGGCTACGGCTGGCTGGGCATCCTGTTGGCAGCCATGTTGGTGGTCAAGGTTGGCTACGTGGACCGGCACACCACCTGGTTCCGGCACCAGTCGCCGCCCGGTCAGGTGACAGGGGTGCAGCACCCCATGCAGGTTGAGTTGGAGGATAACGTACGGTTTCTGGGATATGACCTGATCGGGGGGGCGGTGATACCCGCGGGTCGTCTGCTTCAGGTGCGCCTGTACTGGCAGGCGACCGGCCCGCTCAGCGCCGATTATCGCAGTTTCGTCCACCTGGATACGCCACCCGACGCTACGACCATGGTCACTTCAGACAACTTTCACCCTGGCGATGCACAAGCCCAAATCGACGTGCCATCGCTGGGCTGGAGCCCCGAGCTGTACGTTCGGGATGAGCACCGGGTATTGCTGCCCCAGGACACGTTGCCGATTGCCTATGCCTTGCAGGTGGGCCTGTACGAGCGAGACAGCGGGCGCCGCCTGTCGCTGCTGCCAGGTCAGGGGGCAGGGCAGCAAGGGGACACGATCTATCTTCAACAGGTACACGTCCTGCCTGCCCGGCCGCTCCGGCCGACGGCGGTGCCCAACCCGAGAACCGTGCACCTGGGCGAAAGCATCCAGCTCCTGGGCTACGGCGTGGACACGGGCTTCCTGCCGGAGGGCCGGATTCGAGCCGGCCAGGCCATCACCGTCAGCCTCTACTGGCGGGCATCCGCACCCGTGGATCAGTCCTATACCGTCTTCATTCACTTGTTGGATGCAGCGGGTGGGGTCCGGGCCCAGCGCGACGGCCCGCCCATGGATGGCAGGTACCCTACCTACGACTGGCTGCCCGGGCAGATCATCAAGGACCAATCCCGCTTAACCATCCCCCTGGATTTGCCGCCTGGGGAGTATCGCCTGGTGGTGGGTATGTACGAGTTGCCCACCGAGCAGCGGCTGCCCGTCACCGAGCAGGGCACCCGCGTGCCCAACGACGCCATACTTCTGGGTCCCGTGCTTCAGCCGTAGGCGGGCAGGTTGGGTCGAGCCTTCGGCGAGACTCAACACCCGCCGGTGCGATGCAGCATGTGTTGGGTTTCACGCCCTTCGGGGTTCAACCCAACCCACGACTACGACTGCCGCTGCTGGCCAGCAGCCGGTAGTAGATCAAGAACACGATCGTGGCCACGGTTCCCAGGTACATGGCCTGCGCCAGCCGCGCGCTGGCATCGGTCCCGACGGTCAGCGCATGAGCCAGGACCAGCGCATAAGCCACGAAGGTAAGGTAGTGCAAGGAACGCCAGGTTTTGTGGCCGATTCTCTTGCGAACGTAGAAGCTGAGAGTCAGGGCAGCGCTCAGATAAAACCCGAGTTGGCCCAACCCCACCCAGCCCGGTCGATACGACGCGGCAAAGGGATACAAGATATCCACCCACCCAAAGTCAATGTACCTGTCGCCTAACAAAACCAGAGCGTGAAAGCCGGAAAAGGCCAGTGCCCCCAGCGAGAGGAACTCGTGCAGGCTGGTGGCCAATGGGGCTGCAATGACGCCTTTGGCAACTTTGGTGCTGACAACCAGGCCCCAGGCAGTGGCCGCCCACAACAGCAAGTAGCCCATAAAACCGGCACTCCGGGACATGTACCAATAGGCCGAAGTCTCGCCGGTCAGGGGCCAGCCCATGAGCGACGCCTCAACCATGAGTGTCTCGCGTAGCCAGGAGGATGTCCATTCCAGGGCGGGTGTCAGGCTGCCGACCAGGCTGGAGTCGCCCCGCCGTAACCAGTCACCCAGAACCAGGGCCAGCAAAAGCAATGCGATCAGGGTACCGGCGGTCATGCCGATACTGAAAAGCATCATGTCCTCCAGGCGGAGGAGTGTGCGATTGGAGCGCGATTGAGTGGTCATTTGTCACCTCAACATAGTCAGAGAATCCATGCGTCATAACGGCTTGCCCGTCGTTGGTTACCAGCAGGCCCTCGACCTCCGGCAGGCGGTTGAGCCAGTCTCGGCCGGCTTGAGTGCCCAGGATCAGGGCCGTTTTGGCGTAGACTTCGGCCAGCGTCACCCGATGCGCCACCACCGTGACCGACACGCAGTCGGTCTCAGCAGGCTGGCCTGTGCGTGGGTCAATCAAGTGATGCATCGGCCGACCTCCCCGCTGCCAGCGCCGGCGGCTGATGGTCGAGGTGGCCACAGCGCGCTGGCGCACCCGCAGGCGGGTCATGTCCCGTTCCGGTTGCCAGGGGTCTACGAGTCCGATGGACCAACCCGATTGGTCAGGCGGCGCACCGTAGGCGTACAGGTCGCCCCCGGCGTTGATCAGAAAAGGGCCCGTCCCGGCCAACCAGTCAGCCGCCCGGTCCACCGTCCACCCCTTGCCGATGCCGCCCAGGTCAAGCTGGACGCCGGCCGGCAGGTACACCTCACGTCGAAAGCGGTTGAGCTGTATGTGTGCGTACGACCCTGGACGAAACGGGGCTGGGAGGCCAGCCTCAGGCTGGTCGGGCCTGATTTGTTCAAAGCTGCGGTCGTAGCCAATGGCTTCCATCACCCGCAGCAGGGTGGGATCGAATAGGCCCTGGGTTGCCGAGGCAGCCGACACCGCCATTTCTACTGCGTCGAACAAGAGTGGGCTGACCTGCCTGGGGCGGCCAGCTGAGCGATTGAGTTGCCACAACTCACTGGACAGGTCAAAGCGGGTCAGGCGCTTCTCTGCTTTGAGGAACATGCGGTGTATGTCCTCCAGCCTGGGGTCCTGAGTGTCGCTATATAGCTGGATTTCTACCTGAGTGTTCATGGCTCGAAAGCAGAGGCCGTGCCAGCCCCAGGCCGAGACGTTCATCTTCACGAACCTCCCGACCGGCCGCCGCCACCACCGCCACCGCCACCACCACCTCCCCCTCCCCCACCTCCAGAGGGCGGAGGCGGCGGCGGGGCTGGCATCTCGGGCAGGGGGGCCATGGTAGGCATGGCCGGCAGGGAAGGCGGCGGCGCAAGGCTGATTGTGAGCAGCGGATCGCTACCTGTCAAGGCTCCGCCATCGGCTAGGGTTACCTCTGCCAACTCAGGCATGGGGGGCAAGGTGGGCAGCGGCGCCAGGGTGGGCGCCGGCGTCAAGGTAGGCCACGGGGTCAGGGTGGGCCTGGGCGTGGGAGACGGCACCGGTGGCGGAATCTCTGCCAACGCCTTGGCTGCGTCGCGGCGGGCCACCAGATCCCACAGTATGACGGAGCCCATCAGGCTGAAAGCGACGAAGGTGGCTTTGAAGCCCTGGCCAATTCTATTTCCTCTTTTTAGGCGGGTATTTGAGTTTTTAGTCGTCGTCATCTTCGTGTTCGTCGTGGTCATCGTGGTCATCATCGTGGTCATCATCGTCATCGTGGTCATCATCGTCATCGTGGTCTTCATAATGCCCGCTGCCGCCATCGTCACCCCCGCCGGCAGCTGCAGCCTGGCGCAAGGCAATCTCGTCGTAAGCGGCCTGCAATTCGCTGATGACCTGTTCCAGCTCGGCTCGCAACTGAGCCTCTTCATTCGCCAGCTGGGCTACCTTGGCCTCCATCTCGGACTGGAAAGAGGCATCGGCAGCCGAGATGGCTTGCTGGAGTTCGGCTGCGTTGGCCTGGATGGTTTCCAGCTCCGTCTGCGCCTGGCTGAAGGCTTGCTGCTGAGCAGCCAGCTGCTGTTGCTCTTGCTGGAGTTGGGCCTGGTAGGCGGCGTCCAGTTCCTGCAACGCTTGCTCGGCCTCACCCAGCTGGGCCTGGTAGGCAGCATCTCGTTCTTGAAGCGACGCTTCGAATTCAGCCAGATGCGTCTCGAAGTCGGCCGGCTGGGCTGCTGACGACGGGTCGGGGACCGGCTGCTCCTCGGCCAAGGCTTGAGAGGCACCCTCCGAACTGCCTTGGGCCAGGCTCGTCAGCCCGAAGGCTAACCCAGCCACGACTAAGAAGGTGACCGCGCCGCCGAAAACTAGTAGTCCAAGAATTCTTTTCATCTTTTCAACTCCGTATGGATACGCTTGTTATCGCCCCAACTGGGCATTGGCTTCCTGCAACTTGACTTTGCCTTCTATGATCTGGGCCTGCAATTGCCCCAACTGGGCCTGGCGTTGCGTTTCAAACTCCTGGCGCTGGGATTCAAATAGGGTGTAGCGCTCTTGGAGCGCCTGCTCCAACTGGGGGATCTGATT
The DNA here is from genome assembly GCA_020343875.1 of Anaerolineales bacterium. Lineage (GTDB taxonomy): Bacteria > Chloroflexota > Anaerolineae > 4572-78 > NAK82. The sequence goes on from CP070811.1 coordinate 2,221,635, forward strand.
CTGAACAGCGGCCGCTGCTTCGACAAGCTGGTCGATCTGTGATTGGTAGGTAACGAGCTGCACCTCAGCCTCGCTCAAGCGGGCCTGATATTCCGCCTCTCGTTCCCCGGCCATCTGCTCCAGTTCGGCCTGGCGGGTCTGGTACAAAGCTTCACGCTCGGCCATGGCCGCCTGGGCTTCTTCGACACTGGCCTGGTAGACTGCCTGTGCATCTTCGGCACTCGGAAGCGCTACGCTCTCTCCGGCCGGGTCAGCGGCAGGCGTGGCTGGCTTCCATAGGGTAATCAATCCGATTACCGCCAGCAGCGACAAGGTAAAGATTCCTGAAATCAGAAGGGCGATGGGTCTGGACATAGTGGCCTCCCGGTAACATCCTCAACGATGGGCGGTCTGTGCTGATGGAGACCGCACACCGTTTCCAATACGACATGGGCACTATATCACATTCCAACCGGCTGATGGTTAACCCCCATTTAAGGCTACCTTAAATCTAGGTTAACTCGGATGCTTTTTATCGTGTCCATGGGGCTGTTGGGGTCTACAGCAGCCTGCTATTGGGGTTCACACCCTTTGGGATTCAACCCAAGCTACGACTGTGTGTTACCGATTCCACAGCCGGGGCGTAACGCATTTGGCTGCGCCTGTTCGAGCGGTGCGGTATAATGTGCACATACACACGGGACGAACCAGTTGAATTGGCAGGAGGATGTTATGCAGACATGTATGTTAGGTAAGGTGTCCCAGCCGGGTGAAGTCATCGGGCGCAAGGG
>CP070811.1:2222504-2225510 GCA_020343875.1 Anaerolineales bacterium
ACCTTAAGCAGCAACTGTTCCACCAGTTTGAAGAACTGATCCCTGCCCGTGATCCCTCCGATTTCGGCCTGCGACCCCTCTCCGTGGTGGTGGCTGTGGATGGGAACCGTTGGCCGGCCTCTCCCGTGGAGATCCTGAGAAGTATTCGGTGCAGGCTGGTCGCCAGCGACCCGAGCGGGGGCGTCCCTCAGCAGGCGGCCGAACTGGCCTTCCAGCCCCTGGCCAGGCGCGTGCTGGATCGGTGGGCTGGAAGGGAGACCGGCACCGGCTTTGAGCGAATCGGCCTGGCGTTGACAGGGGCACCGGCTAATGCGTTTTGGCTTGACTGGCAGTCCCCCCACTTTGGAGCCTTCCGGCTGGCCAGTGCCGCCATCGGACGACGGGCCACAGTCGTTACTCTCACCCTGCGCCCCGACGGCAGCCTGGATATCAGCCAGAATCTGCTGCGCTTTCCGGGTCGCGAGGATCTCTACGCGGGAGAAATGGTACCGAATATCTCGTATGGCCGCATGGTGCGCGAGCTGCAGCTTAGTCAACAGCTCTACCGGAGTGGCGAACTGATCAGCGTCAATCAGAGGCTGAGCCAACAGGGCTACCACATGGCTACGGAGATGCTCTATGCTAAGTGGACCGATCCGATTCTGGGGTGTATGGCCTATTTCACCCGCCGGCGAGCTGACGAGATGGAACCAGACCTGGCCCAGGCCGATCGGGATGTGCGCGAGAATCAGCATCTGATGCAGGTTACCGCAGATAATCTCTACCATTTCTTTGGCGAGCTTCCCGACGCCCGCGTTATCTATGGCTTGGCTCATGAGCACAAGCGGGAGGAGATCTTCTCGGATTTGATTGCACATGCGGAGATTCCGGTGTTGGCCGAGAGCGTCCGCCGGCTGGCAACTCATACAGCCGATACTGCCCTGATTCAGATGGCGCGTAGCATACCTATTGACCAAATATGGACTTTGACCCCCGCTGGAAATGAGCGCTAGAGACCTGGAGCGGCCAGCTAAGGCAAGTGCTGAAGGGGGCTACTAAGCATCTCTATGAACAAGGAGAGCCCATGAATATCCGCGATCTTTTTCAAAGCAAGGCGCAGCATCTATTCTGGAAGCGGCTAGACCCGGCTCAGGTGGTAGACGTGGCCAGCGGGGAGGCTATCGAAAAGGACGAGGCGTATTTCGTGGTCCGTATGAAGGAAATGTACTTGGTCGCCGCCCGCAGGCTGTGGCGCAGGTTCTACCCTATGCTGCACGGCTACGTAGAATACGGCGGGGCTGAGACCCACGCTGTGGCCGGACCAGGCCAGTTGCGGGAGCTATCCGAGACAAACCTGGATCGCGTGGTCAATCTCAATTATCGGCTGACCGGGCCAACTGCCTATCACGGGGGTGACGTTTCTTTGCTGGTAGGCCTGTATTCTGTGCCCGGCCAGGAAGCCGTCAAGGCGCTGGTGGACACGGTGAGCACTGTAGCCAGCCTGGGCGGCATCGCCCTTGGCCCAAGCGTTGAAATTGTCAACGTGGTCAAGGCCGGCGTTGAGAACATCGTGGGCCTGAATGAAGCCAGGCTGGAGCTGGGCATTCGTGATACTTTTTATCAGAACAATCCCTTACAATCCGGCTATTACGTAGGGATTAACGCGCCGATCACCCAGGTCATCTTTGATCAACTCTGGCTAAAGGAAGGACGGTTGGTCAAGGGCGTTGATCCCATTGTGGGCCAGCCCTACGAAGATCACGACTACATGGTGCTCGAGATAGAACGCAGGACCAGCCGGGATGATTGGCCGGGATTGCCTGGTCTGGTCGAATTCCAGGATAAATTCGGTGCCATCATGCGGGACGGGGGCCTGAGTGTAGCGCAAAAGCGCGAGCGCCTGGGCGCACTCTGGCCTCAGTTCACACAGGCGCTAAACGATTCAACCTATCTCACTCGACCGGACCGGGAGCAAATCGCCGCCAGTGTGGCTGGCGACTTGAACCGGCGGCTGCAGGCTCTGGAGTCCGGCAACCCCTTCGAGAGCCGGAGCTGGAAAGATGAAACGACGACGTCCAGATCCCCGGCTGAGTTTGACTTCCTGGATGTGCCCGATTACGTCGATCATAGGGATCCAGACAGCGTGCGGGAAGCGAGAGCCGTTTTGGCGGGCAGCCCGTTTGAGGGTTAGACAAATCGTACCAGCCCGCTTATCAGCATTCTGGTGCTGACCGTCTTTGAAGACGACACCTCGCCCTTCTCGGCCATTCGGGCCGGGCGCGTAGGTATCTGCTCAAAAACACCCAGCGGGACGAACTCCTGCGCGCCATTCGCACTGTGGCCGGTGGCGGCGCAATCTTCAGCCCTGGTATCGCACAGAAGGTATTAGGCTATCTTAGTGCGCCGCCACCCGATGTGTCGGGCGGTATCTTTGACGAACTCACCTCACGCGAGCGTGAGATACTTGAGCTGATCGCCCAGGGCAAGACCAACGCCGAAATTGCCACATTTCTGAACCTGAGCCCCAAGACGGCCAGCAACTACATCTCGAACGTGTTGCTTAAGGTGCATGCCACGGACCGGGCCACGTTGATGCTGATGGCGCTTGAGGCGGGGTTGGGGCAAACCGGTAGGGGGCCACAGCCGACGCCAGTTTTCGTTTTATATCTTGTGTGTTAGGGTAGGTACAACGCATGGTGGGGTCGGTTGCGCAAGTAGCAGTGGTTTCAATCATCAAGAGTCTGATTATGCTGATACCCATCCTCGTTTTGTCAGCTTGTGGTTCCACGATAATACCTGAAGTGCCAACCGCACACGAACCGGGCCAGCTGGCAAAGGGCGAAGATGTGTTTGGAACGTTCTACGTCTATGTGCCAACGACTGTCTCGGAGAAGCCCCAAATCTTGGTGTTGGTGCACGGCACGCCTCCCAAAGATGAAACAGCTGAATGGAATGCTGAGTATTATGCCACCAACTGGATTGACTTTGCTGAAAAATTTGGCTACATACTGATCGCCCCGGCGTTCA
>CP070811.1:2225610-2232734 GCA_020343875.1 Anaerolineales bacterium
AACACCGGATTCGCGGCAGAGACCTGGCCAGCTAAACGGTTTGATAGCGTGACTAACCCAACTGGACCTCCTCAAGCAGGCCAGGGGGCATCCGATTGCAGGACGCACCGGAGGTGAGCAGTGATGATGCGAAACTTGCTACTTCTGACCCTGTTTATCACTATCATCTTGACGCTGGCGCTCACTAGCCAGCCGGTTCAGGCGTTGCCAGAATATTCCACCCAGACTGGTGAACCGTGTGCCACTTGTCATAACAGCCCCTCTGGAGGAGGCTTGCGCACCCCGCGCGGCCAGGCCTGGGTAGCTACTGGCAAACCTGGCGCTGTGCCTGACCTGGCCGAATCGCTGGAATTGTTGGGGGTTCATCTGGAGGTTGATGAGAGCGCCTACGTCACCGTTCCTGAGTCGATTCCACCCGCCGAGCCACTTCGCCTCAAGGCAGGACAGGCCAGAGCTGCTCACGACTGGCTGAAGGATTATGAAGGCAATTAGCAGAAAGAATCAGCAAATCCATGAATCTGCACAAATCTTAAATTGATCTGCTGATTTGCCGATTGGTGCGGGAGTCCAAATATGGATAAGATTTCGCGACGAGATTTCATCAAGATAGGGAGCACTGCTACAGCCGTCGGGGCCGCAGTAGCAGCGGCCAGCGGCACCCGGGCCTTGCTAGAGCAGGGAGGTGCGACAGCGACTGACCACAGCGGCGCAACGGCGGCCACCTCCTTTACTGAGACCTGGGTGAAAACCACCTGCGCCCTCTGCCCTTCCGGTTGCGGCTTGGACGTGCGAGTCGTGCATGGCAAGGCCGTAAAAGTGGAGGGCAACCCGCTCCATCCGCTTAACCAGGGTGTTTGTTGTCTAAAGGGGCAGGCTGCACCGGAGGTGCTCTACAGCCCGGAACGCATCCAACACTCGCGTCTCCAAACCGGTGGGCGTGGAGGCGGCGACTGGCAGGAGATTCCTTGGGACGAAGCCCTGAAGCTGGTGGCTGACAAGCTGGTTGAGTTGCGGGCGTCTGGGCAGGCTCACACCGTCGCTTTCATCCACGGCGAGACCCGGGGCCAGATGCGGGCCCTCATCAACCGCTTTATGGCTGCCTACGGCTCGCCCAACGTCATCTCGCAAGATAGCTTGGACGAACAAGCAGCACGTCTGGCTATGTTCCTAACCCAGGGTATCAACGGTATTCCCGTCTACGATTTGAACAACGCCAGTTACGTGATGACCTTCGGTGGTAATCTGCTGGAGGCGAGCCGACACGTGATTAGCTACCTGAGTTCGCTGGCCTTTATGCGACGTGGCCGACCCCAGCGGGGCAAGCTGGTTGCCGTCCATCCGCGCATGTCCTTGACCGGCACCAAGGCCGACGAGTGGGTGCCCATTCGCCCCGGCACTTATGGCGCGCTGGCGCTGGGCATGGCCGGCGTCATCATCAATAGCGGCTTGTACGACGCAGACTTCGTCCGCGATTTTACCTTTGGCTTTGACGACTTTGAGGACGAGGCTGGGACTTTGCATATGGGCTTCAAACGGCTGGTGCTGGAGGCTTACCCACTGGACCGGGTAGAGTCCATCACTGGCGTTCCTGCTGCTGACATTGCCCGTCTGGCCGGGGAATTTGCCATCAACCGGCCGGCGGTGGCAGTGATGCCCACCGAGCCCGGCGGGCTGGCCAGTGGTAACGGCTCATATACGGGCATGGCCATCCACGCGCTGAATGCCTTGGTCGGCTCAATAGATGTGCCCGGGGGTGTCCTGGTACAGCGTTTTCCTAACCTGGCCGACTGGCCCGAGGTCACCCCTGACACAGCGGGCGAGGCCAGCCTGCTCCAAGAGCGGGTTGACGGCGCTGGCTCGGACGTTATGCCTTTGGCACTGTCGGCCTACCAGAACGTGGCTGATCGCATCCTGGCCGATGAACCCTATCCAGTCAACCTCCTTTTCTTTTACAACGCCAACCCGGTCTACGATGCGCCGAACGGCGATCGATTCGCCCAGGCACTCAAGAAGGTGCCTTTTGTCGTCAGCTTCGCCTCCACGCTGGACGAGAGCGCCGCCCACGCCGACCTGATCTTGCCTGCCAGCACTTTCCTTGAGGTATGGGGCGACGACTACATTGAAGGGACCGGCTATGCAGGCGTGTCCTTGCGCCGGCCTGTGGTTGAGCCGGTCCACGACACGCGCAACCCCGGCGACGTATTGTTGAGCCTGGCTGCCGAAGTCGGCGGGCCGCTAGGCGACGGCCTCCCCTGGCGGGACTACAAAGAATTGGTTGAGTATCGCCTCTCTGGCCTTGATATGGATTGGGCCAAATTCGAGGAGAATGGAACTTGGTCAGAGATGGTCTACTTCAACGCCGCGCCGGGCAGCCCAGCCTGGGGAAATGTGGTCGGGCGTGACCGGCTTAACGCGCCCAAGGATGGTCGCTTTGATTTCTTCTCGCGCGAATTGTTTGCAGCCATGGCGACGCCCCATGATAATGACTGCCTGCCCCGCTTCGAACTGCCTGTGACCGGTGAAAGCGCCGACATAGGAGCCTATCCCTTTCTGCTCGTCACCCAAACGCTCATCACTCAACCCCGGAGCTGGGAGGGGATTGTCCCCAGTTTGCAGGAGGCCTATGGGTTGCAGACTAATATGAAGTGGTCAAGCTGGGTGGAGGTCAACCCTCGTGCCGCTGAAGCGCTGGGCGTAAAGAACGGCGACCTGGTGTGGGTGGAATCAGCGGTGGGGCGGCTGAAAGCCCCGGTTCGTCTCTACGAGGGAATATGGCCCAACGCAGTCTACATGCCCCCTGGTCAGGGACATCGCACCTTGGTCAAATGGGGACGCGATTCTGAGGTGAGCGTGGTCATCGGTGCTAACGCGAACAAATTGTTGGTCGCTGACACTGAGCCGCTGGGTGGATTGGCGGCGCTCAGCCCGACCCGGGTGCGGATATACAAGGCCTGATGCATAAAACGTAAGATTAAAAGCGTAAAGGTTGGCGCTAGGGATGAAGGATTGGCATAGAACCCTCATATTGTCCGCCTTCGTTTCATTAATCTGATCTTTGGAGGCTTTTATGGCTCGATGGGGAATGGTCATCGACTTGGACAAATGCTTTGCCTGCCAAAGTTGCACTTTGGCTTGCCGCATGGAAAACAACACGCCGGTGGCCGGTCCTGACCAGGCATCCCGGGGCCGGGCGATCCTGTGGAATGAGGTGCTACCCTTTGTAGAAGGGGAATATCCTGAAGTGACGATGGCGCTCATCCCCCGCCCCTGCCAACACTGCGACAACCCACCCTGCACCAAAGTCTGCCCGGTCAAAGCGACCTATAAAGATGAAGAGGGCATCGTGTGCATTGATTATGGCCGCTGTATCGGCTGTCGTTTTTGCACGGTCGCCTGCCCGTATCAGGTTCGATATTTCAACTGGTACAGGCCAGAGTGGCCTGAGGCGCTCAAGGAACACCTTAACCCGGACCCGGAGGTTGCCCCCCGGCCCAAGGGGGTCGTGGAGAAATGCACTTTCTGCATCCAACGGCTGCGCAAGGCACGCGAAGGGGCTGAGGCCGAGGGGCGTCCCTTCACAGCCACCGACTACACCCCCGCCTGCGTGCAGACCTGCACCGGGCGTGCACGCTACTTTGGCGACCTGGACGACCCCAACAGCTTGGTGTCCCAACTGGCAGCCAGCCCCCGCGCCTTTCGCCTGCTGGAAGAGATGGGTACCCAGCCAAAGGTATATTATTTGAAGCAGGGGTAGTGAATCTGGAAACACCTGTCCCGCCCCCGCATCCCATATGGGGTAGGCAGGGGCGGGTCGGCAAAACAATACACCCACCAATTAGCAAACGTGTGGTAGATAAAGATTGCAGATTTGTAGGATTTGAGGGGGAGTGAGTGGTATGAGCCAACCTTATCGCGAGTCAGAGTTGGAACGAGCTGTTCTCAATCCGTTGCGCCAAACGACGATGCAATTCTACCTGGTGTTGGGGGTCTTGGGCCTGGTGTTCTTGTGGGGTGCCGCTTCGCTCATCCGCCAGTGGCTGCTAGGCCTGGGAGTCACCGGGCTGGGCCGGCCCGTCTATTGGGGTATCTATCTCAGTAACTTCGTGTTCTTCATCGGGATCAGCCACGCCGGAACCCTCATCTCAGCTATATTGCGCGTGACCCAGGCCGAATGGCGCCGGCCCATCACCCGCGTCTCCGAGGCCATCACTTTCTTTGCGCTCGTCCTGGGTGGATTGCAGATCTGGATTGACATGGGCCGCCCGGAGCGTGTCCTCTATCCCCTCATCTGGGGGCGTTACCAGTCCCCTTTCTTGTGGGACTTCACTTGCATCGGGATCTATCTGCTGAGCAGTACGCTCTATCTGTACCTGCCTATGATACCTGACCTGGCCCGTATGCGCGATCATATGACGGATGCGCCCCGTTGGCGACGTTGGCTTTACCAGGCCATGTCCTTGAATTGGCACGGGAGTCACGAGCAGAACCGGCGGCTGGAGAAGGGCATCGGCATTATGGCCATTCTCATCATCCCCATCGCCGTCTCGGTCCATACCGTCGTCTCTTGGGTGTTTGGGATGACCATGCAGCCCATGTGGCATAGTACCATCTTGGGACCCTATTTCGTGGTCGGCGCCATTTTCTCCGGCATTGCCATGTTGTTTATCTTTATGACCCTCATCCGCAAAGCCTGGCACCTGGAGAAGTGGATCGGGGCCAAGCAGTACAATTATCTGGGACTATTGCTGCTGGTTATGAGCGCCTTCTGGGGCTATTTCACGCTGGCTGAATACCTGACCACCGGTTACGGGTCGCTGGTTCACGAAGCGCATGTGATACAGGCCAAGTTGGCTGGTGAATATGCCCCCTGGTTCTGGGCCATGGTCACCTGTAACCTGATTTTCCCCTTCGCTATTCTGCTATGGCGCAGGGGGCGCACGCCGACTGGCACCTTTATTGCAGCTCTGTGCGTCGCCATCGGCATGTGGATTGAGCGCTTCACCATCGTCGCGCCCAGCCTCACCCGGCCCTCGTTGGGCTTCGAGCGGGCCATCTACGCCCCTACCCTCACCGAGGTGGCCATCACTCTGGGCTCGGTGGCTCTGTTCTCCTTGCTCTTCCTGCTCTTCTTCAAGATCTTCCCGGTTGTGTCTGTTTGGGAGGTGGAAGAAGGCCAGGTGATTGAGGCTGTGCGGCGCAAGGCTGAAGAGTTGGCTTATCAGACGGGGTGACCGGCCACGGGTCGATAGGTCAATCGCGTGATGAGCGGTTACCTGACTGCTCGGCAACCATTCACTCGTCACTTATCATGGGAGGATACGTATGGGACATTGGTTGATGGACACTGCCGGCATTGGCTCTATCATCGTCTTGGCCGTGGGCTTTTCCATTCTTGTTGCCTACGTTTATATGCTGCGCTGGATTCAGGCGGCCCCACCTGATCCGGTCCTGGTAGAGGCTGAAGCGGGGGACGAAGAGGCTTTTGCAGCCCAGGTGGGAGGTGATAAAGCATGAGGCCAGCTCGCGTACTGTCCTTAGTTTCCTTGCTGGCGCTGGTGACTCTGCTGGCCGCAGTGCCCGCGACGGTGGGGCATGCGGACACCCCATCCCGATCTCCCAGACTCGCGCAAGTCCAGCCAGGCAACTATTGCATCAGTTGTCATACCCCCGGTGACGACCGGCTGGAAACCGTTATGGATTGGACTGGGAGTATTGACCGGGAGATCGTCAGCGGATGTGCGGCCGCCAGCCGGGTGCGCGAAGAAGTGTATTACACCCAGCGGCTGCTGCTGGCCATTGATCGCGCCCGGGCCGAGCTGCCGGGCCGGGTGGACGCCAGCAAAACCGACGCCCGGATCGCCGCCGCCCGCCAGACCTACAGCCGCCTGCTCGACACGCCGGTCACCAGCCTGGATGCTGTTACTTCTGAGGCGCAGGTACTCCGCTTCCGGCTCGGCAAGAGTTATACCTGGATCAACCAGGTGCGCGACGCTCTCAAGCGGGGGCGCGTGTTGCTCTTCGCCGGGCTGGTGACGCTGGTCTTGCTCGTATCGCTGGGTTGGGGCCTGCGCAACACGGCCCAATTCACCGCAAAATGGATCGGCCCGCTTCGCCCACGCTTCAAAGTTGTTCTCTTCCTCTTCCTGGTTTGGGTGCTGTTCGTGTTGCCCATCTTCCGCACTCCGCCGCAGGAGGTGGAAAGCAGCAGCGAGGAGGAACAGGCTCGCCAGGCGGCCCTCGACACCGCCGGCCGGGTGGCCGATGCCGCTGACCGGGCGTTGGCTCGCTCGTGGATGCTGGCCCGTGTGGGCGCTGCCTGGTCGGAGGGGGACCTCCAGAGGGGGGAGGATGCTCTGAGCGCTGCCCTGGTTGCCGCAGAAGAGACCCAAATGGGCGCTGCGGCCCTGTGGGGGGAGGCCCAGGCAGCCCAAGAGGGGACGGTCGGCTCGCTGGCCGACCAGGAGCAAGCCGTGTTGGCAGCCAATCGCCTGGATGCTACCAACTCCCGTGCCTGGGCCCTGCGGCTTGTGGCTGCCGAGTGGGCCTCCGTGGACCCGGCACGTGCCGAGCAGATACTGGGCCAGGCGCTGGACGTGGCTACCGGGCAGGCACCAGGCATTGCCCCCACCGGAATCTATCGTGAGTTGGACGTGCGCGCTATCGCTGTCACGTGGGCCACCATCAACCCCGCCAGAGGGCTGGCTGTCACCAACCGGGTGTATGATCCCGCCCTGCGTGCCTGGGCCCTGTGGGAGATAGCTGGAATTACCGGCGACGAGTCCCTTTACGATCAGGCTGCTGAGGCCGCTCGCCAAGTCTCCAATCCGGTAGACCGCGCCCGCTCGCTGCGCGAACTGGCTGTGCGTTCCGGAGACCGGGCTCTCTTTGACCAGGCGCTGGCTGCCTTGGACGGCGTCGAATTGGCGCCCCTGGCCTATGCGCTGGGCGACCTGGCTGCCGCCTCTGGCGACATCACCCTCGCTGACCGAATTGACCCAGCCTACCCCGACGCCCGCGCCGCTGCATTGTATCGCGTCGGCCAGTTCGAGGAGGCATGGGCGACTGCCGCCCAAATCAGCGATCCATTTGACCGCGCGCGTGCACTGGCGGCCATCGCCGCGGCA
>CP070811.1:2232834-2236679 GCA_020343875.1 Anaerolineales bacterium
AAGTAGGGGCTGCCACTTGAGCCCACAATGGTGGCACCCTGAAAGATGGTTTTGCCGATTTCGATCGGTATTTTGCGTCCCACGCTCTGGCCGATCAGAACGATGCGGCCCTGTTTGGCCACAACGTCTAGGGTTGTCTCTAAAGCTGCATTGCTGCCCGAGCATTCCAGGACCAGGGTCGCCCCTCGCCCCTGCGTGTGATTCAAGATCTGAGCTACCACATCTCCCGCCTTGGGATCTATGGTCAGCTCAGCTCCCAGATCCTGCGCCATCTGCCGCCTGTATGCCTGGGGCTCAACGACCATGACCGGCGCGCCTGATGCTTGGCACGTCAGCATGGCAAACAGGCCAATGGGCCCGGCGCCGAAGACCACCACCCGGTCGTGAGGCGCTGCGCCGCCCCCTGAGCCCCACACGCCATGGTAGGCCACCGAAAGAGGTTCCACCAAGGCTGCCTCTTCGTAGCTCACGTTGGCGGGGATCTTGAACAATCGCTCTTCTCTGGCCAGGGTGTATTCGGCCATGCCGCCTGGATGCTCCCACGAGAAGCCGTACAGCTCAAAGTCGGGGCACATATTGGGGTCCATGCCATCTTTGCAGTTGGGGCACACTCTGCACTTGATGGGTACTTCGGCCACAACCCGGTCACCGGCCGAAAGCGTTCTGGTGCCCTTACCCACCTCCACCACCTCCCCGGCCCATTCGTGACCAGGGATGAAGGGAAAGGTGCCTTCGGTGTTGGTGCCCTCCCACATATGCACGTCGGTGCCACATACGCCAGCCGCCTTGACCCGGATGAGCACTTCGTCGTCTGTGAGCCGCGGGTCTGGGAGCTCTTCCAACCTCAGGTCATGGACACCACGTAATACCGCTGCTTTCATCGCTCGACATCTCCTTGTACTATCTTTGCACTTTTCAAAAAGGCATAATATGTGGTGGTGCACTTTCAGTCTGGAATACGAGATATGGTACCGAATTCCGCAATAGGTTAACAATCGCATCAAACGTGCAAAGAGAGTGCTCCTTGGGATTGGCCTGAGGGTGTGTCCCAGATTTTGGGGAAGCTGGGACATACCAAGGGGGGATACGGGGGAATCCCCCCACTCCCCCCGGTGCTTCCCCATTTTGGGGGACGCACCCTTGGCCTTGAAAAGGAATGCCAGGCGGGAATTGGGTGATCCTTGAAGGACATAGTTGTTTGCGGCGTATCACATGCCTGGCTGTTGGTCGTGTTGTTCACCGCGCATGATCAGGGTAGCGCAGCAGGCGCCCTGCAACACTTTCTCAGCGACGCTGCCATACGTCCAGCGGGCAATGCCGGAGCGCCCGTGGCTGGATATCACGATCAGGTCAACGCCATCTTGGGCGGCATAGTCCAGTATTTGCCTGGCAACCCCTTCTGCTGCTGGTCTATACTCAACCGATATTTTGGGGTAAGGCAGTTGCGTCCGGAGATTGTTAAGATAATCCTCAGTCTCGCGGTACGCGGCGGCCACCACCTCATTGTACACATCCGGCATCTCTCTCAGCGCCCGGGTGCGGGGGATGGGTTGCGCGACCCGGAACAGGACCACCTCACACCCCATAGCCTCAGCAATCGCCAGAGCTGGTTCCAGGGCTGTTTCTGCAAACTCTGAACCATCTAACGGCACTAGGACTTTCTTGAACTGGAACATAGGCCCTCCTTTTCCACACTGGCTTTCTGATTGAGCTGTGGCTGGGGTGCTTTTTGCCCTGGGACTGGTTGCTCTGAGCGGGATGAGCTTAGCTACCTGGCTACGCGAATAACGGTTCCTGGGTTCGAGCGCAAGATGACATGGCCGGGTTGGGCCCAATCAGACACAGCTTGCCAGTTCGAGTGGCAGGGCAGGTTTGGCACTCGGCCTTACCGTTCACGCTCGCCGGTGATCAGGTCGGCGATATCCATTTCTGTCACCTCATCCTTGGTATAGGTGCCCACCAACTCCCCATGCCGGATGATGGTAAACGTATCGGCTGCCTGGTAGACGTGACTGACGTTGTGGGTGATGAAGATGACACCCAGCCCACGTTCCTTGGCAGCTTGTGTGTAAGCCAGCACCTTACGCGTCTCGCCCACCGACAGCGCCGAAGTTGGCTCATCCAAGATCAAGAGCTTTGCGCCAAAATATCTGGCCCGACCGATGGCGATGGATTGCCGTTCACCACCGGACAGCTTACCGACTTTTTCATTGGGGGAGCGGATATGGATGCCGATGTCGCGCAGCGCGTCGCGCGCCTTCTGGCTCATCCCCCGCACATTTAGCCAGCGGACGGGTCCTATACGGCGCACCAGTTCGCGCCCCAGGTAAAAGTTTCGGGCGATGCTCATCTGGTTGACCAGAGCCAGGTCCTGGTAGCAGGTTTCAATCCCCATAGCGCGCGCCACCTGGGGGGACGGGATGTCCACCAGCTCGCCCTCAAAGTAGATTTGGCCACTGGTAGGTGTGTGAACCCCAGTCAGGACCTTGATCAGCGTGGATTTGCCGGCACCGTTGTCCCCCAGCAAGCCTGCTACCTGGCCTCGGTGCACGCTGAAATCCACCCCGTTTAAGGCGGTGATGGTGCCAAAGCGCTTTACGATGTTCTCCATACGCACCACGGGGATGTCTTTTCCATTGTCGCTCATTTTAATATTTCTCCTCCCTGGCCAGTACTCTGTCAAAGGTGATTTGAGCGGTAGAGTCCAACACCATGGGTGTCAAGATCGCCCGTCAATTGAGCCTCCACAAAGCACTAGGACTGCTCGCGGACCCAATGGTTGAAAATGGCGGCAGCCACGATCGTCACACCCACGATGGCCTCAAAATTATCGGCCGGGATCAGGTTTGTCAGCACCACACCCGTGCGCAACATGCTGATGATCAAAACGCCCAGGAGCGCACCCACGATGCTACCTGACCCTCCAGTCAACAAGGTGCCGCCCACCACTGCCGAGGCGATGGCTTTGAGTTCTTCTCCGGCCCCCGTCGCGATCCGCACCGTCTTGAACTGACTGAACAGCAACACGCCGGCAAAACCGGCTGCTACGCCTGAAAGGATGAAGCAAATCACTTTGATCCGACGTACATTTACGCCCTGTGCCGCGGCGGCGCCTATGCCGCCGCCGGTGGCAAACACGTGATTGCCAAACTTGGTGCGCACCAGGAGATATTGCATGACCAGCACCAGACCAATCCACCACAGGGCGGCGGTGCGGAAATTAGCGCCCTGTATCGCATCGGCGAGGAAATCCAACCGCCCGTTAAAGACGTCATAGATCACAGCCTCCTGGATGGTCTGGAACATCTGCCCCCCGGAGAACAGCCAGACGATCCCCCGGTATATGAACAAGGTGCTCAAAGTGGTAATGAATGATGGAATACGTGTCCGGATCACGATGAAGCCATTGATGGCCCCCATCAAGGCTGGAACCAGCAAGGCTAAGAGCAAGGCCAGGACAGGATTGCCACCCTCGACCGTGAGGCCAAACAGGAAAGCGCCCATAGCCATCATAGGTCCCACGGACAGGTCAAATTCCCCGGCGATCATCAGCAGGGTGACGCCGACGGTGATCGTTCCGGTCAAGGTAGCCGCATTGACAATGCCCGACATCGAGCGCACCGTCAGGAAATTAGGGACGAATAAAGAGAAAAGGATAAGGACGACAACCAGGGTGATCAATGGCCCTGAGATAGGGGACTCAATGATCCAGCGACGTGCAGGTTGTAGCCGGGCCGCAATTGTAGCCATCGTGTCTTGCCTCCTGCCTGGGTAGGGACGGAGCTGTTGTCCGTCCCTACCCTTGGGATTAGCCCATCAAGCGGATGCTTTGGCTCGATTTACCG
>CP070811.1:2236779-2239717 GCA_020343875.1 Anaerolineales bacterium
CAGATAGCAAAGACAGACGCCGTGCCTGCCACGTCGAAGACCATGCCAGGCTCCACCATAGCTGCGCCCAACATACCCGCCGCCTGATCGCCGCAGCCAGCCGCAATGGGCGTGCCCTCCAGCAGACCGCAATCTGAAGCAGCCGATGCATTTACTTTTCCGATGATTTCCCAGGGCTCCACGATGCGGGGCAGCTTGTCCAGGGGGACCCCGAAGAGATCGCAGAGTTCTGAGTCCCAGATTGCTTTGGCCGTATCGCTAAAGGAGGAGAAATTGAGATGCGTGTAGTCAATAAAGGCTTGGTCGCCTTTCAGGCCTGCCATGCGGCCTGCCACGTAGGTAGTCGGCATCAGGAACTTGCGAATCTGATCAAAAACCTCAGGCCGCTCGCCTTGCCACCACAGGATCTTGGGCCCGTGGCAATAGGTAGGCGGCCCGCCGGTTCGCTGGATGACCAGATGCTCATGGCGCTTCATGACATCGATGTAGGACTTGCAGCGGGTGTCCAGCCAGGAGTCATAAGGGATGGGGGTTCCCCAAGCCGAATCAACCGCTCCTATACCAGCCATCTGCCCATCGAAGGCAACAGCTGCTACGTCGGCAGGGTTTATCCCACTCTTCTCCACACACGCCTTGATCGTGCGAGCTGACGAGGTGTAGAAGTCATCCGGGTCCTGTTCCACCCAGCCAGGTTTGGGATAATGCAAGATCGACTCCTCAAACGCGCTGGACAGCAGATTCCCCGCTGTGTCAAAGATGGCGGCTTTGGTGCCCATGGTGCCTAGATCAACGCCGATGAGAAACGGTTTGTTCACGACAGGCTCTCCCTTCGCGAGTTAATCAGACTTGTGTGATCTGCCCAATATAGCAAGCATACGCGCGACCCCACAAAAATCAAGTCATCTCCTGGCCACCGGTGATATTGATGGCTTGCCCGGTCATGTAACTGGACTCATCTGAGCACAGGAAGACGACCACATTCCCTATCTCCTGCATGGTTACTTCTCGCCCCAGGGGGATTTTGGAGCTGTAGTAGTCTCGCACTTCTTCAGGGTCTATGTTAAGTTTCCTGGCATATGCGTCCTTCAGCACATTGTCCCACAGAGGCGTGTACACGGTGCCAGGGCAGATGGCATTCACGTTAATCCCATAGGGCGCCAGGTCCAAAGCCAGGCTTTGGGTGAAACCAATCACCCCGAATTTCGAGGCACAGTAGGCGGTCAGCCACAAGCCCCCTTTCTTGCCCGACTTTGAGCTCAGGTTGACGATCTTTCCATAACCCTGCTCCATCATGAGGGGCGCAACCGCCTTTGAACACAGGAACATAGACTTGAGGTTGATTCTCAGCGTGCGGTCCCACGTCTCTTCGCTGAGTTCCGTGATGAAGGCCGGCACAGCTATGCCGGCATTGTTGATCAGAATGTGGACGGCGTCGAATTCCTCTGAGGCCCGGTCAACCAGCTCGCTCACTTGTGTAGATTGGCTCACGTCCGCCTGCACCGCCAAGGATTGGCGGCCGAGCCGCTTTACCTCCTCGGCAGTCGCTTGAGCTGTGTCCCACACAATATCGTTGACCACGACGTGGGCGCCCTCTTGAGCCAGGGAAAGAGCAATGCCACGCCCGATGCCCTGGCCTGCCCCTGTCACCATGGCTACCTTGCCCTCGAGTCTGCCCCCCATTCAGCCCCCTCCACTTGCCTGCGGATGAATGACCACTTTTAAAACCTCGCCTGCCCTGGCAACCTCGAGAGCCTTGACCACCTCCGAGAGCGAGAAGCGATGGGTGATCAGCGGGGCCAGAGCCAGCTTCCGATTGGCAATCAGGCTCCTGGCTGAAAGAAAGTCGGCCAGCGATGATGAAAACGCACCGAAGACGGATACTTCTTTATAGTGAATGGCGTTCGTGTCACACTCCACCGAACGACTATCGGCCGGCAGCCCGGCAAAGAGGCTGACTCGTCCCCGGCGAGCCGCCATTTGCAGCGCCTGTTCCTGGGCTACTGGCGACGGGGCGGCCACAATAACCACGTCCGCTCCCTGCCCGTGGGTTTCCGCCAACACCCGCTGCACCGGGTCCTCCATCGCCGCCGTGATGGTCAAGTCTGCCTGCACCCCTGCCTGGCGAGCCAACTCCAATCGTCTCTCCGAAGAGGCGTTGATGAGGATTAACTTACCGACAGGCTCCAGCCCGGCCAGCAAGGCGTGCAAGCAACCCACGCCTCCAGTCCCCATGACGACCACGGTATCACCCCAGCCAATGTTGAGAAAACGCTGAGCGCTGATGCAACAGGCTAGGGGCTCGAGAAAGACCGTCTCCTCGAAAGGGATATCTGAGGGCATGCGGAGTGCATTCCCTTGCCGCATCGCCAACTCAGGCACCAGCATGTATTCGGCGAAGCCGCCCGGATAGAGCCAGCCAATCGGTCCCCCTTCTTCGCAGAACTTATACAGACCCCGCGTGCACCAGTTACAATGACCGCAACCCACCTCTGTGGCCAGCCCAACCCGATCCCCGACTGAGTAGCCTGCCACGTTGGACCCGACCTGGGCCACCGTCCCGGCTATCTCGTGGCCGATGATGTGGGGAGGCCTCAGCTTGCCACGCGCCCCTTGAAAATATGTCTTCACATCCGTGCCACATATGCCAGCCAGCTCAACCCGCAGCAGCAATTCATGTGCCCTGCATTCGGGGACTGGAACTTCCTGCACTTGGATTTGCTCACGGCCCAGAAAAACCGCTGCTTTCACGCGACCCCCCGGTGAAGATTCAGACCAGCTCCCAACCAAATCCAGCCCAGTATAGCACACTTGCCTCCTAATTTCAATGATTTTGTGCTGATTCTCACAATATTTGCGGGGTTTCGCCCCCACTAAGAATCGCACATTATGCCATTGTAAGCGGAAGGCGAGGAAGCCTGACCAGGTTGCTATCAGCAGG
>CP070811.1:2239817-2248115 GCA_020343875.1 Anaerolineales bacterium
GGCCCACTCAGGTATGTGTTGAGTATAACCGACAGCATCAAGATCAGGCCTGCCACGGATCGAAAGATTTGGACCGAGACTCCCATCAATACCAGGCCTTGTTCCAGCGTCTGCAGCAACAGGATGCCTATGATGGCCCCGAAGATGGTGCCCACCCCGCCGGTCAGCCTCACGCCGCCGATCACACACGAGGCCACGGCGATCAACTCCCACCCCTCCCCTCGCAGGGGGTCTACGCTGGTGCGGTGGGCGAATTGCATGACGCTGGCCAGGCCGACCAGCAAGCCGGTGATGGTAAAGGTCATCAATTTGACCCACCTCACCGGCACCCCTTGGGCCAGCGCGGCGCCCGGGTTGCCGCCGGTGGCGAAGACCCAGTTGCCAAACCGGGTGCGCCTCAAGACGATGATCATCAACAACGCGATGAGGACAAACCAGAGTATGGACACACGGAAGTTGGCCACTGGTTGAAAGCGTTGATTAAGCGGATCGACTGCGCCATTCAGGATACCGAATAATACCGGGGTGGGGCCGGTGTATTTGGCCAGACCACCGCCGCCAATGGCCCGGGCAATACCCCGATAGGCCAGCATGGTGCCCAGCGTGGCAATAAAGGAGGGGATACCAGTTCGGATTACGATTACGCCGTTCAACGTCCCTAACAGCGTACTGATCAGCACAGAAAGCAGCATGGCCGGTAGGGGCGGGACTCCGGCGCTCATGGTCAGGGCAAAAACGTAACTGGCCACCGCAAAATTTGACCCAACTGACAGGTCGAACTCACCGGAGATCATCAACATGGCCACGCCAATCACAACAATGCCCAGGATGCTGGCGAACGACAGAATATTGGAGATGGCCACCAGACTCAGGAAATGCTCTGCTGCAATGGTAAAGAAGAAAAGCACGATCAGGAAGCTAATCAGGGCCACTAACTCGGGGAAATTGGCCAAATTGTAGCGGAGTCGCATCAACGTAGCTGGTTGAGACTGCATAATACCCCCCTCCTCAGGAATTCCGTGGCGCGTCAGGCAAAATGCACAGCCGGGGCTTCGGTGTCAGGATGTCAGCCATGCCTGCCTTGATCAGAGCTCCGAATCTGTTTTCTCCCCATTAAACGCAAAGAGGCATTCTGCTACGTCCAAGATGGCTGTAGCCAGATATGCCTCTCATGATTCGCAACGACGGCCGAAATCCAACAAACCGCTGATATGCTGTCCGAACAGTCGATGGCTGTGGCTCTCATACGGCACCCCGGTGGGCCAAGTCCGCGAGCTAAGGCGTGAACTGTCTCGACGATGAGCTTTCAAGACGTCAGTCTGCGACACGTTGTGCGCTTAGCATGCACTGCTCGTCGCCGAGCGAAGAATGTGATTACTCGATCACTATTTTACCATGGAAATCGGCTAATTTCATAGCTGACAACCACAAATTTACCCAAAGAGGAGGTTCACCAGAGGGTTTGCACACGTGTGCACAGTATACCATAAAGATTGCGGTGAGTCAAGGGCTTTTTTCCCAGGTGGTCAATAGGCTGTTCTCCTGGTGTAGGCAACAGGTAAATCAGGAGTCTGCTAAATGGTCTCGCCGCTCAATGTACTCGACCTGCCATCGAGCCCCGGCCCAGGCTAGGCTGTGCAGCGTCGTGTTGCCCACGCTGATCGTGAAAGCGTCGCTGCCGACCAGCAACCGGATGGCAGTGGCGATGGTGCCAACGTGGGCCACGACCAAGAGCGTCCCCGCCTGATGTTGGCCTAAGATGTCTCGCAGCGCTTGGGCCACGTGGGATCGAAAGGCCCGGTAGTCTTCTGCCCCCTGATGGTGATTATCTGCCCTGTTGAGGATATCCAGCGGCGCCGGGAAGTTGGGCAGCTCTGGAGCCGTGAAGAACCACGCCTCTTGCAAAGCCTCATGCAGATGGACTGGCAGGTCAAGCTGAGCTGCCACCAGTTGGGCAGTTTCGTGGGCCCGCTTGAGAGGGCTGGCGTAGATGTGATCCACCGCCGCGTGGCCGGCCAGCCAGCGGCCCAGGCGATCGGCCTGCCGCCGGCCCAGGTCGGTTAAGGGGCTGTCAGGGCCTGCCTCATCTCCCAGAACTTGCCACTGGGATTGGCCATGTCGGGTTAACAGCAGTCGAAGCATCATGTCACTCAAATCATGCAGGTGGCCATCGTGTCACAGGTTTCCAAAGAAAACTTGGGCGATGGCCCCTGCCAGCACTGGAAACACCAGGCCCAGCCCCCAACGTACCGCCGCGAAGCGCCAGCCCATAAAGGGCAACTCGAAGGTTACACTGATGACGGCCAGCATTGCCCAACTGGTGATCATGGTCACGGATGATCCCAGCCCCGCCCCGTTCCGGTACAGGGCGGAGATGAGGGGAAATATGACATAAGGGCCGCCAGGCATAAACATGCCCACCCCCTCGGCCAGCAACAGCCCCCGCCATCCGGAATTGGGGCCCAGCCAGGTCTGCACCAGGCTCTGGGGGGAGAGCACATTCACATAGCCGACGATGATGAAGGCCACTATCAGCAGAGGCAGGGTGCGCCGCACGGTCTGCCATGCCTGTTGCGTGCCGCGCCGGTGGCTGCCGTCGCCTCGCCGCCAGGCATAGATCAGCAGCCCACCTGCCCACGTGGCCAGGATTGCCGTGGCCGTGTTCATGGGGCGACCGCTTTCCGAATTTGCTCCACTCGCTGACCGAAAAGCATCTCCGCCAAAATGCCCAGTAGGGGCGGCACGGCCAGCGTCACCCCCATGCGGATGAGGGTCAGGTGCGACCCCAGCAGGGCGAACTCCATAGGCAGGCGGGTCACCGACCACAAGTTCTTGGCCGTGACGAAAGCGACCAGCACCCCCAGGCTGGCTCCGGTTTGCAGGAGCGCGCCTGCGATGGGGTAATAGACATATGGCCCGCCGGGTATCAGCGCTCCCCCCAGGCAGGCCAGGGCGATCCCTCGCCAGCCCGCCTCTGCCCCCAGCCAGCGGGCGACTATTTCTCGGGTCACCAGGGCCTGGACCAGCCCGGCCGTGAGGAAGGCGGCGATCAGCAGTGGCACTACGCTGAGCAATGTCTTGCCCCCCTGTGCCAGGCCGCTCAGAGCCAGCTCCGGCCCGCCCTGCCACCAGGCCACTCCAGCCAGAGCCAGGGCTACTCCTGTCAGCGCCAACGTGGTTCGATCCTTCATCCTTATCCCCCCTCTAAGAATCTCTAGCGCGTTACCTCCGGCAGCAGCCGGGTTAGGCCCTCGACCAGGGTTTCTACGTCCGCCGGGGTATTGTAGCCCTGTACCGAGATGCGCACCAGGTGCTGGGTATTCCAGGTGGTGATGGGAATCTCCACTGCGAACTCGTCGTAGAGCCTGCGCTGAAGTAACTCCCCGTCGCAGGCCGGTAGCGGGAAGGCCCCCATCTGCGCATACCAGGCCGGCGTATCGGGGGTGGCAGGTGCCAATCCCGTCAAGCCGGTGATCTTTCGGCGGGCATCGCGGACCAGGTGGTGACAAGCGTGCTGCACGGCGGGCCAGGCGTGCGATTCCATGAACTGGATAGCCGCCGGGGTGGCCAGGTAAGCGGCGATGTCCCGCGTTCCCTGATATTCCAACTCGTCGATGAAGCGGGATGGCCCCGGCGTGTCGCTCTGCCAACCCCAACTTACCACCAGCGGTTCCAGCAGTGGCTGCGCCTCACGCCGGGCGTATAAGAAGGCTGAGCCCTTAGGTGCCATCATCCACTTGTGGCAGTTGCCGGCGTAAAAATCAGCCCCCAGCCTGGCCAGGTTCAGCGGCACCTGCCCGGGCGCGTGGGCCCCGTCCACGACTGTCGTGATACCTGCCTCCCGCGCACGGTGGACCAACTCCGCCACCGGCAAGGTGATGGCCGTGGGCGAAGTGATGTGGCTGACGAAGAGCACCCGCGTGCGCTCTGTCACACCGGACCACACCGCCTCGATCACCTGCTGGGCGGATGTGATCGGGAGGGGCAGCGCCTGGCGCACGTAGTGTGCGCCGCGCCGGGCGCAGACAAAGCGCCAGGTGCGGTCCAGCGCACCGTACTCGTGATCGGTTGCCAGCACCTCATCCCCGGGCGTCAAAGGCAGCGAACGAGCCACCTGGTTGAGGCCGGTGGTCGCGTTGGGGATGTAAACCAGGTCATCGGCGTCGGCGCCAACGAAATCACCCAATGCCTGCCGCGCCTCGCCCATCAGCCGCCCAAATCGGCGGCCCAGGAATTCTACCGGCTGGCGCTCCAATTCCAACTGCCAGTCCTGGTAGACTTCGAAAACCGGGCGTGGACAGGCGCCAAAGGAGCCGTGGTTCAGGAACACCACGTCCGGCCGCAACAGGAAGAGATCACGGAGTTCAGCCATTCCCGCCTGCGTCGAGGCGATCCTTTCTTGATGGCAGGCCAAAACTAAGGCACATAGAAGAATCTTGAGGTATTGTCAGGGTGGCAGGGGAGGCAGGTGAAATCACGTTTGTAAGCAGGTGCGGGCATATTTCACCACGTGGCGGGCCGTTATCGTGTTCCCCATCCTCCACGAATGATCGCGTGATCGTTTGTGGTAATATATCATGGGGCGGAGAGCCTTGTCAAGGGAAATTTGGATGGTATAATCAATACTGCGCACACACGCCGCGCGTCCGACGACTATCAGGATATACTTTTCGATGGATTGGAGATAGCCTATGCCACGAAAACCCCGCCGGTCGGCCTCTGACCTGCCTCAGCACTCGGAAACCTGGCATGTAGCCGTACGGTCCTTGCGTATCTGGATAACCCCGCCTGGTGAAGACCCCTCGCGTCCGTTCGTCGTGCTGATCGTGAGCCTGGAGGCGGGGACGGTCCAAAAGGTCGAATTGGTGCCTGCTCCCCCGACGCCAGAACAGATAGGGGGGATGCTCTTCCAGGCCATGAAAGAGCCACCGACGGGAACACGCCAAATTGCGCATCGTCCTTCGCACATCGAGATGGAAGATGCTGAGCTGGCAGCGGCCCTGGCGTCTGAACTGGTGAAGGTCGGCATTGGGGTGAAGCACCATCCTCGTCCCGAGGCAATAGATGAGATTGTTCACGACCTGGAGCTCCATCTGCGCGGCAAGCCGGAACTGCCGGCCCTGCTCTCGGTGAAGGGTGTTACGCCGGATCTGGTGGGGGGATTCTTCGCGGCAGCCGCCGAATTCTACCGTGCCGCGCCCTGGGTGCACTTGACTGACCAACAGACTCTGGCTGTGCAGATCTCTGGGGAGCGTCGGGCTCGCTTCGCCCAGGTGATGGGCGCCGGGGGCGTGGAGTACGGCCTGGTCATGTACCGGCGTTGGAAAGACGTGGAGCTTATGTTTAGTCCGGTGGATCATCCGGTGGAGATGTTCCCCCCAGAGGGCGGGCACTCTTTGTTTTTTGACGTTGTTACCCTGGTGCCTTTCGACGACCTGGAAGCGATTGAGCGCTACGCCTGGGAGGTGGCTGACCACCAGGCATATCCTATCCCTATTGTTTACAAGCGCAAAAGCGAGGTAGAGCGCCCCTCGCGGGCCGACCTGAAGTGGTATGAAGCGGCATTACGCGCCATCCCTATCTTCGCCCGTGACCATCTCAGGCCGGACGGTCAGGGTGATTATCTCCATGTCGAAGCCACCCTTTTGGTGCCAACCTACGCTGGCGAGACGAGTGTACACATCCGATACCCGGGCGGCACCCTATCCAGGCAAAGCCTCCCGGTCGACACGGGGGCATGGCCCGCGCTCGAAGCGGAGGCCGGGGACGAGTTTTTGGTGTTTGACCGCCGGGCCATGGAGGGGATGATGGCGAAAATCGTCGGGCATTCTGAATCCTCCGCACTGCAAAAGGCCCAGGATCTGATGTATCGAGCCTGGGAGGAACACAACCCCGGCCGGCGGATCATCTTGGCCCACGAGGCGCTGGACATTTCGCCTGATTGTGCTGATGCTTTCGTGCTCCTGGCCGAGGAGGAAGCCGACACCCTCGGGCGTGCCCTGGAATACTACCAGAGAGGGGTGGAAGTGGGAGAACGGGCGTTGGGCAAGGCCTACTTTGAGGAGTATGCCGGCCACTTCTGGGGCCTACTCGAAACCCGGCCCTATATGCGTGCCCGTCTGGGCCTGGCCAATGCCCTGTGGGAGCTGGGCCGAAAAGAAGAGGCGCTGCCGCACTACTGGGAGATGCTGCGCTTGAACCCTGGCGACAATCAGGGCATCCGCTATGTTCTGCTCAACCTGCTGCTGACTCTGAACCGCGACGCTGAGGCCGCGGAGTTGCTCGAGCAGTACGCAGAGGACGGCATGGCTGAGTGGCTCTACACGCGGGCCCTGCTCGCCTTTCGGGCCGGTGGCGCCAGCCAGGGCGCAGAAGACGCTTTGCAGGAAGCCATAGGAATGAACCCTCACGTACCCGCCTACTTGACTCGACGCAAACGCATCCCTGCCCGCCTGCCCGAATATATTGGTTGGGGAGATGACAACGAAGCGGTGAGCTACGCCGCCCATCATCTATCTCACTGGAGGCGGACGCCAGGAGCGGTGGATTGGCTGGCGCAATCCGCGGGCGTTGCAGGCGGACAGCCCTACCTCAGAACATCGCCGCCCGCCCGCCCGAAACCTAAGAGGTCCAAGAGCTCCAAATCAAAGCGAAGGGGGAAATTGTCGAATTGAGGTTAATAAAAGCTTGTCCGCAAGACGGGTTGAAACAGCTCTACCCGATGGGCACACACGGGATCCACCTGACACAACCTGCATTCCGGTTCAGACATTTCGGGGCAGCGTTTGCGTGCGCCAAAGAAAAACCAGTCCACGGCACCTTCGCTCTTGCCTGACAATACCACAACCTGTTGCCTGGCCCGATATGCCGCATACCGGACTGCCCATTCCTCGGCCGGCGAAACGATCTGCCTGTTGACCAATTTATCCTTCAATTCCTCATCAACCACGTCTATCAGCCCCACCCGTAAGCAGGAACGCAACGCATGATAGTCTATCACCGGCGCCACCTGTTCATCGGCCTGTAGCGGTAGAAACGTTTCGGGGCGCTGGTTGAGGATCAAAGCCAGCAAACTGCTTTTCTTGCGCAAGGGATCTTCCTTGTAGCCGCCAATTTGATCCAGGGTAACCAGGAAAGTATCCAGCGGTTCAGCCGATGCCAGGGCTTTATCCAGCACAGCCTGTGGCGTGAGGTTCATTGCAAGCATATCCCGCCCATACTGGCGCGCCTGTTCCAGGTGCAGGTCCAGGGCGGGCATGGGATCATCTCCGTTGTCTGCTCGGAAGACCTCCAGCAATTCCTCCCGACTCAAATTCGCCTGCCGCTCTGGGGAGCAAAAATCGGCATCTCGCTCGACCTGGCGCATGAAGGCTGCCAACAAATAGACCGAGCCTTTCAGCGCGGCGCCGCCGATCCTGGCCACCAGGGGCTGGTCGTACCGGTTGTCTCGCTCGGACCAAAAACTGAATTGCTGCAGCGTGGCTGCGAAGAAATAATCCAGCGCCTTGGCATGGCCGACGGGGGGAAGCTCAGGGCTGACAAATGCAAACGGGGATGCTTCAGGGATCGTTGAGATCATCTCGGCAACTACCCGCACCTGCCGCTGATTGACTTGAACACGCCCATCCAGAGGCACCTCCGGGGGCGGGTCCTCAGACAGAAGTGCGGTCGGACCAACCTGGGTGATCATCTCTGCTGCCAGCGTTGCGGCGTGGCGGGCTGCCATGATGGGGTGTTCCTTTTGAAGCAGGTAGGCCAGCGTCCCGCCGCAAAAAGTATCGCCCGCGCCGGTCGGATCCAGTACCCTGCATGAAACCGCCGGAATCAATGTGGACGTATCGCCCTGAATGATGCAGGCTCCCTGTGCGCCCAGGGTGACAAACAAAGCTTTTCCGGGTTGGGTGCGGACAGATTCAAGGGAACCAAACACGCTCCTGGCTTCCAGATCGTTCATAAAGAAGTAATCGGCCTGTTCCATGATATCGCGCACAACCGACGCCTGCCTGTCCGCGATGAACAGACCCGTTCCAGCGGAAATCTGCTTCGCGCCGCGCCCCCGGCAGGCTTGGATCACAGACAACTGCGTTAACGCGTCGCCTAAAGGGGTCACGTGAACCAGATCGTACTGGGATAGGTCCGCCGGAAGCATACTGGCTGAAAGCATTCTCTCGGCGTCCAGTGACACTTTGAGATATTCGGTTTTTCCCCCCCGATAGGAAATCTCAAACTGCGGCAGTTGCGCTGGAGAGATAACCGGACCCAGCCATTCCGTTAGATGCCTGGCCACCGGCTGCAAAC
>CP070811.1:2248215-2264522 GCA_020343875.1 Anaerolineales bacterium
AGCCTCGCTCAGTTAAAATAAGGGGGGTTGCTGGGCCTCAATTTTCTCAGGCAAGAGTTTGGCTTCTTCGACATCCCCATTGGCCCGGATATGCCAGACAGTGGCGCCACGTTTCAGGAGGGTTTGGCTGATTAGATGGTGACGGTGACATTGCATGGGGTCTTCTTCGCTGCACATGATAGCAGTCAATTGTTCGCCAGCGATCTGAAGCAGGCGCTCAATGCCACGTTGATACCAATCGCGCTTCATCACCTGGGCGTAGTCAACTAGCCGCAGGTAATCGGCTTTGCCGTCGGGCACCACGCCATCCTTGTAGCAGGTGGGGTCAGCAGGTCGACCGCCCAGGTAGTCTCCAGCGAAGACATATTCGATATCCACGTGGGCCATCGAATGCTCGAATGACTCACGATTGAATTGGGGATTAAAGCGGCTATAGGGCTGGCTGCGCACGTCTACCAGGACTTGGATGTAGTTTTCCTTGAGTGGCCTGATGAAATTCTCTATCTCCAGGGTGCTGTGACCGATGGTGTACACCTGCAATTTTTCGGATACCAATTATTCCAACTCCTTTGGGGCGCCAAGCCGTCACAATTAAGTCCGATCGGACGGTTCAAACCTTGCCAGGTCGTGCCATGGTTTGGTCCTTGCTGATCTTAGGCAATTGTAACACAGAGAGGTGATAACGCAAGTGAGAATTCGCCCTGCCACCAAAGACGACGCCCTCGCCGCTGTTGACTTAATGACTCAGTTAGCCGAGTACGCTGGCGAGATCGTAGACGCCGGTGTGGAGGATCGCTTTCGGACTATGCTGGAGTTGCCCCAGCATGCCATCTTCGTGGCCGAAGACGAGCGGGGATTGGCGGTGGGCCTGCTGAGTGCCAGTCTACGTTGGACGCTGTGGCACGCTGGCCCCTGCATGATCATTGAGGAACTGATCGTGGACGAGGAAGCACGCGGTCAAGGCGTAGGGCGCGCCCTCATCCAGGCCGCCCTGGACTGGGCCAGGGGCCAGGGTTGTAGTGAAGTCGAAGTCAGCACTGAACAGGCTAACGTCAAGGCTCAGGCTTTCTACCGCCAACTGGGTTTCGAGAGCACGGCCCTGTTGCTGGAGACTGATATATGAGGAACCAGGCCACGAGGCAGCCAGTCAACACGGGGATAAAACACTCATGCCAAGAAAACTCTAAGGAGGCCTAATCATGTCTGAACGCAAGAAAGTAACGCTTCCCATGCTCTTTGAGAAGGTGACGAACGGCCAGCCCATCACGATGCTCACCTGCTACGATTATCCTACGGCTCATTTCCAGGAAGAGGCAGGCGTGGACATGGTGCTGGTAGGCGACAGCCTGGGCATGACTATGCTGGGCTACGAAAGCACGCTGCCAGTGACTATGGAAGACATGATCCGTCACGCGCAGGCGGTGCGCAGGGGCACGCCCAATGCCTGGCTGATCGGCGACATGCCCTATATGAGCTACCAACCCTCGGTGGAGGCGGCCATCCGCAATGCCGGTCGCTTCATGGCCGAGGCGGCCTGCGACGCCGTCAAGCTGGAGGGAGGGGCTGAGATGGCCGACCGGATGGCTGGCATCGTGGCCGCCGGGATTCCCACCATGGGACACCTGGGACTCACCCCACAAAGCGTGAGCGCGCTGGGCGGCTTCCGCGTGCAGGGCAAGGGCGCACTGCAAGCCAAGAAGATCATGGACGACGCTAAAGCCCTGGAAGAAGCCGGCGCCTTTGCTATCCTGCTGGAGATGGTGCCCGATCGGGTCTGCCGCCTCATCACCGAGCGGGCCAAGGACTGCTTCATCATCAGCCTGGGCTCCGGCCCCCAAGCCCACGGCCAACTGCTGATATACCACGATATGTTTGGACTCTACCCGCGCTTCAAGCCCCGCATGGCCAAAGTGTATGCCGATGCCGGTCAGGTCATCCTGAATGGGCTCAAACAATATGTGCAAGAGGTCACCCACAGGAGTTTCCCCCAGCCAGAGAACTGGTTCGGTATGAAGGACGAAGAATATGAGGAATTGCTCCAACTGTTAGGCAGGGACACTGGTTGATGATGAAGCCGTGACTAGGAGACAAAAAGCATGCCTGAAGCAGCCAGAATGTGGGTCGAGATTTCGTTCAATCTGGCATACCTGGCCGTAATTTGGGGCCTGGTGATTGCGATGAGACGCCACCGATCGATGGTAGCTTCAGCCGACCGGCAGACTGGATAGCTTATTAGGAAGGAGGCGCTCCCATGCAGAAGGATCTCAGAGAACGACTTAGAGTTACGCAGGCGCAGCTGGAACAGATCAATACCTTGCTGCTTGATCCCAACAGCCGGGTCATCAACGACTTCCTGGCAGTAGTCGAAAAGTACGGCAGTGTTGAAGAGATAAACCGAAAGGCCGCACAAGCACGAGAAATCCCTAATCTAATGGCCCGGCTGAAGGACATGAACTCGCCCTATCTGGCCCATGTGGAGTGGCTGATCGAGCAGCGTGATCGGGGCGCGTTTATCTCCAGCGCCGACTACCGGCGGGCGGTGCTGGGTGAACGGGCCGAGACTGTGACCTTCGACGAAAAACTGGCAGTTACGCTGGAAATCAGCGCCTTCCAGTACTTCCCCTGGCTGATTGCCCAAGCCAAGCAAGCCATCCAGAACAGGGAGCTGATGCCCGGCCGCTTCATCCGGGTCCGCAAGATGAAGGAGCAAGAGGCGGACAACGGCGACATCCTGGCTGTCGCCGCCGCCATGCAGATCATCGGCGCCAGCTACGTAGAAACGCTGGACACAAAAGGTACCGATGGCTCTAACGTCCACCTGGGTGGGCCGGCAACCATCACCGGTTACTTCGGTGGCGTTGGCCAGCCCAACCAGTACGCCCTCAAGTGGCTGGATGAGTTCCTTTACTACTATACCACTTACGGCATCAAGCAGGTGCTCAACATCAACCCTGGCACCGTGCTGCTGGGCTATTTCCTGCATAAGCTGGGCGTGGACAACGAATTCAAGATATCCGTCTTTATGGGAAACGACAACCCCTACGCTGCCCTGTGGACACTCATAGGGGCCAAGCTCTTCTCTCGCGCCGACGGCAGCTCGCCGCTCATCGGTTTCAACTGGAGTAATTCCGTCAACAACGAAACTATGGAAATCACAGCCGAGGTGCGCCAGGCGCTGGGTTTTGAAGACGTGGTACGCTTCGAGCATCACATCACCGAAACCTGGAAGAGCATCGTTCGTCAACCCTATCTGCGTCGGGATGAACTGGTGGAAATCGCCGGCCACGTGGCAAACATCTCTGCCAAGCACGAGGGGGGCGACCCCGAATTGGAACAGACTCGAGAGCACCCTTCAGACATCCTTGACTACTTCCGCGACAAGGCTGAGGTCGAAGAAACTGGGGATATGCCATTCCTGGAGCGCAACTACTTAGATAAACACGACGCACTCAACCGCACTGCCAGGGCCCTGACCGAACATGGATTCGCTTTGGTCGCTGCCCGCAATTTGCATGGATAGGGGGCAGATCCAGGGCTCGGAAGTTTAGTCGATGGGGGGTTGGGAGACTGGTATGATGCCTCATATTTTGCAGTCTTCCGTTCTTCGAGGAGGAAACGTCTCATGATCCCAAAGCAAATGCGCGAATTCCTGCACGACGTGCTGCCCAAGCGCACTTGGCGCAACCGTTTGCGGCGAGAGGGCCCAATGGCTTTTATGGAGTTCGGCCCTCTCGACGTGGACCGTCTCCAGCGGTTAGGCATCGAAGTAGACCGGCTGGGGCCATGGCTGGTGGTGTGTATGTGGCACGAGGTAAGCCGGCTGGAAGTCGGCGGCTACCTGGTAGTGGACAACCTGGCCATGGGGCGCCCCTCGATGGGCGGTATCCGCATGCTACCTGACGTAAACCCAGCCGCCGTACACAACCTGGCCCGGGGCATGACACTGAAAAACGCGGCGGCCGACCTGCCCTATGGGGGCGGCAAGAGCGGCATTGTCGCGCCGCGTGACCTGTCGCCTGGAGAGCGCACGGAGGTGATACGCCACTTTGCCCAGCTTATCCATGGCTACCGCGACGTATATCTCCCCGGACCTGACGTAGGCACCAACGACGCCGACATGAAGACTATCGCTATCCAAAACGGTCTTGACTGTGCATTGTCTAAGCCGGTCGACATGGGAGGCAACCGGATTGACCAGCTGGGAGCTGCAGCCGGGGGCGTGGTGATCGCCATAGAGGCCTTGCTGGGCGAGATAGAACGCCTGAAGGCTCTACCCCAATTCGCCAGTCTACAGGTCCCTGCCTGGCCCGAGATAAGCCTGCTGATCCAGGGTTTCGGGGCAGTAGGCGCGCACGTGGCTCTCAAGCTGGGAGAAAGTAGCCCGGCCAATGCCCCCCGTATCGTCGGCCTGAGTGACGCAACCGGCTACCTTTACGACGAAAGAGGACTGCCCATCCAGGAATTGCTCAAAATGCAGGATGAGCATGGCATCGTCACCTTCCCTTACTTCCGGGAACGGCTGATCGAGATTCACACCCCCAATCCTCAGACCAAATTCTCCAACGCCCCCAACGACCTGCTGCGAGAATCAGCCTTTTGCTTTGTACCGGCTGCCCCGGTTGCCAACTACCTGGACGTGGACCCTGCCTCCCAGCCCTCAATGACAGTAGATCGGATGGGCAAATGGGCCATGATCGTAGAAGGGGCCAATACCTACTCCCCGGACCCGGCCCGCAAGGCTGCCCGGGCCCGCATGGAACGGGCCGTTTACTGGCAGGCGGGGGCGTTGATCGCCACCGATTACCTGGTCAATTCCGGGGGGGTCATCTTCGCTGCCCAGGAGCGCATGATCAAGACTCCCGATCATCTGCGCATTCCGGAGGCGATGCTGGGGGATCGACAGGCAGTCGAGGACTGGCTGGTCAACCATCAGGCTGATCTTGAGGTACTGGCCGAACAGCGACGGCTGGCCGGAGAGGCCAAACGGAACGAAGTCATCCGCCGCAACATGAAGGAACTGGTGGATCGATTGGTGGCTGACCCTGACATGTTGCCATGCGAAGCGGCCGAGAGCATCAGCATCAACCGCATCGCCTCCAGTGAGAGCTATCGGACGGTGGCTGACGTGATGGAGCCCATCCCCACCATCACCGAAAATCGTACTGTCCGTGATGCGGCGCAATTACTGGTGGAGAAGAACAGCGAAATTCTAGCCGTGGTCTCAGAGGCTGGCGACTTGAGCGGCGTCGTGACCGAGTGGGACATCACCCGTGCATCGGCCACCGCCTGTGCCGAAGATATGCCGCTACCGGAGATCATGACGCGGGAGGTCATTACGGCCAAGCCCACGGATAACATTCTAGACGTGGTGCGCCAGTTGGAGCATTACGAGATCTCTGCCATGCCGGTGGTAGATCGCGAAGGGGTGCTGGGTGTTATCAGCAGCGACATCCTGGCCCGGCGTACGCTGTATCGGTTGCTGCAGACACAGGCCTAAAGCCCGACGGGGATGGGGCTGCATAATCTATGCATACTCAGATTTGGTAGCCAAGAGTCATTGTGGCATAATTGAGAAACCTGAGATAAGAAGGGAGCCCTGGCACCGTAAGCTGGGGCTCCTGAAGCTTGACCGGTCTTTTGATTAGACCGCACAGAGGGGAGGAGATGTCGTGCCGCATAAGCTTGCATTTATTGGGTTTGGAACAGTTGGCCAGGGACTGGCCGAGATATTACGGGACAAGGCAGATGCGCTTCGAGAGGGATACGGTTTTGAAGCTCAGGTGGTGGCCATTTCGGATGCAGTGAAAGGTGCCATCTACCACCCAGATGGGCTGGACATCCAAACAGCCCTGACCGTGGTCCAGGAACAAGGCTCGCTGAATGACTATCCGGACCTGCCCGGTCTAGTCCGAGGCTGGGACAGCATCAAGACGATTCGGGACAGTAACGCGGACATCATTGTGGAGGTAGCCTGGACCGACCTGGAGACGGGTGAGCCAGCCATCAGCCACGTCCGGGCCGCGTTCGAAAGCGGGAAGCACGTAGTGACCAGCAACAAGGGGCCAGCGGCCCTGGCCTACCACGAGCTCAGGCGCCTGGCCGATAGCCACCGTCTTCATTGGGGCATTGAGGGCACCGTGATGTCGGGCACCCCGGCGCTGCGCCTGGCCCAGGCCGCCCTGGCCGGCTGTCGCATCAACGAAATACGCGGTATCCTGAATGGCACCACCAATTTCATTCTCACCCAAATGGAGGGGGGAGCATCCTATGCCGACTCCCTGGCCGAAGCCCAGCGCCTGGGATACGCCGAAGCTGACCCCACCGCCGACGTCGAAGGACACGACGCCCTGGGCAAGCTGCTGATCCTGGCTGCGGTAGTGATGGATACTCCCTTGGCCAGGGAGGACGTCGCCTGTCAGGGCATCAGCCATCTCACCCCCGACGACGTGAAACGGGCCCAGGCGGAAGGCAAGCGCTGGAAGCTCATCGCCCAGCTCCGGCGCGATGGAAGCCAGCTGCAGGCCAGCGTTGGTCCGCAGGCTATCCCCCAAGACGCCCCCCTGGCTGGGGTGGGCGGTGCTACCAATGCGATCACCTACGTCACCGACTTACTAGGTGAGGTAACCTTGGTGGGTCCCGGCGCGGGCCGACCGGAGACCGGTTTCGCGCTGCTGGCTGATTTGCTAAACATCCACGCAACATAAAAGTCCAAAAGGGCTTGGACAACCGCCCGGTCAACTAACCAGGTGTGTACCAATCCGGTGCGCCAGTCGAGCGCGCGTCACAAGGTGTGATTTTCCAATCGCGCCTGGTGACTCGGGTAACCAAAACAAAAGGGGGATTAGCACCACTATCGGTGGTACTAATCCCCCCTATCAATGCTCGCGTTCCGCGGTTGGTGCCGCCTCAGCCTAGTTTCAGCATTGACGGCTGATTCTCAGCATCCGCATCAAAGAGCTGAATGTTGTCGGCATTGAAGACCATTTCAATCTTGTCGCCGGTGTGCGCGTGACCACGTGGGTCCACGCGGGCGATATAGGAATGATCGCCAGCCATCAGATACAGGAAAATTTCATTGCCCATCAACTCGGTCACGTCCACGGTCGACTCCACCTTGACGGCGTTGATCCCAGCTGACACGTAGCCTGGGTGGAAGATATCTTCAGGCCGAATGCCAAAGATTACCCGCCTGCCCAAGCCGTCCGTCAGTCGCGCCTTAATGCTGTCGCTGACCTTGATGCGGAACGTACCCGTGTCAATGTACATCTCATCTGCGGTGCCCGTGATGGTGGCGTCGAAGAAGTTCATGCTGGGTGAGCCAATGAAGCCAGCCACAAAGACGTTCGCAGGATAATCATACAGGTTCTGCGGCGTATCCGACTGCTGCAAGATGCCATCCCGGATGACCGCGATGCGGTCGGCCATAGTCATCGCCTCCACCTGGTCGTGCGTAACGTAGATGAAGGTGGTGCCCAGCCGCTGGTGAAGCTTGGTGATCTCGGCCCGCGTCTGCACGCGCAGCTTGGCGTCCAGGTTGGAGAGCGGCTCGTCGAAGAGGAATACGGCTGGCTCGCGCACGATGGCTCGCCCCAAAGCGACACGCTGTCGCTGGCCGCCGGACAGTTGCTTGGGCTTGCGGTCGAGCAGCATCTCGATACCCAGAATCTTGGCTGCCTCCTGAACCCGTTGATTGATCTCGGCCTTGGGCGTTCTGCGTAACTTCAGCCCAAAGGCCATGTTGTCGTAGACCGACATATGTGGATAAAGAGCATAGCTCTGGAACACCATGGCGATGTCTCTGTCCTTAGGCGGAACGTCGTTCACCACCCGGTCACCAATCAAAATCTGTCCTTCGGAGATCTCCTCCAGCCCGGCCAAGCAGCGCAGCGCCGTGCTCTTGCCACAGCCTGACGGTCCAACCAGCACCAAGAACTCCTTGTCCTGTATGCCGAGGTTTAAATTGTTTACCGCCACCACATCTCCGAATCGCTTCGTAACTTGATCGTAGGTCACACTTGCCATTGGTCCTCCTCCTTTAGGAAATGGTTTTGGTTTCTAATATAGTGTATAGCGGCCCAGTCTCCGCGAGGCCAGGCATCAAACACAAGTCAGGCGCGAGCTGGAAGCTCAAAGCCACAAATCCAAGTCAGTGGACTGGCGAATGATCAACGACGGTTGTATCAGCACGTGCTGCTCGCTGAGCGGCTCGCCACGGGCCAGGCCAACCAGCATGTGGCCCAGCAACTGCCCCAATCGGTGAGCAGGCTGACGAACCGTGGTCAGAGTGGGGTGCGAAGTTTCAGCCAGGGGAATGTCGTCAAAACCCGACACAGCGATGTCCCGCCCCACATCAAGTCCTTGGTCTTGCGCCGCGCTCATCACGCCCAATGCCATCAGATCATTGCTGGTCACAATGGCGGTGGGCGGATCGCTCTGGCTAAACAATGCCTGCCCTGCACCATATCCTCCTCTCTGAGTCAGGTCAGCTTCAACCACAAGACTCTCATCCGCCGGTAAAGCACAGGCAGTCATTGCCTGCCGGAACCCCTCCATCTGGTAGTGAACCAAGGTGAAATCAGGCGACCCGGTCACAAAACCAATCCGCCGGTGTCCCAGATCACTTAGGTGTTGCACTGAAGCACGCATGCCCGCCGCGTGATCCACATCCACGTAGGGAAAATCCCTGCCATCCAGGGTGCGGCCATACGCGACAAAGGGCACATTGTGCCTCAAAAGAAACTCAACCCGCTCGTCGTGACAGCGGGTGCGCACCACTAACACACCATCCACGCGTCGCCCGCTGATTTTCTGGCGATATAACTCCAATTCATCCAAGCTGGGGTCCGAGATACTGATCAGCAGATCAAAGCCAACCTGGGCGACCTCGTCACTAACTCCAGCCAACACCTCCCCGAAGTGAGGGTCAGATAGACGAGGCCCAGAAGTGGACAGGATCAACCCCAGGGTATCGGCACGTCGCTTCTGCAATCGCTGGGCCACCACATTGGGCATGTATCCCAGCTCGCGGGCTGTGCGCTTGACCAACTCCCGCGTCTCTTCATTCACATCATCGTAGTCGTGCAACGCCCGCGAAACGGTGGTCACAGAACGATTGACGCGCCTGGCAATGTCTTTAAGGGTGATAGTCACCAGGACTTTCGCCGCCTTTCGCCTGCCTGGCCAAAACGTTTTGGAGGTATATCCATTATAGACCAAAACGTTTTGGATGTCAAGTCTAATAAAGCCCGGTCGATCAAGAAATGGTATTGGAGTAAATCCAAGCGGCAGTGTGCAGCGTCGAAATTGGAATCAGCAGACGAGCGACCTGGGCTAAAGTACAAGCCCCAACCGGGGTTTCTGGCCGGTCTCTCAATTGACGGGCTAGCAGGTAGGCGGCCAGGGGGGTATATACGAAGGCTGAGGGTGCAAATAAATCCCAGTCTTTGCGGCCGCCATAATCGGGATTCCAAACGAAGGTGAGCAGCAAGTAAGTAAGGCCGGCGATGGTCAAAAATGTGCCGACCGAATCGACCTGCACGTCCGAGAAAGCGGGGTTTGACTGGTCATCGCCTGGTGATATTGTCGACTTTTTCCGAGCGAGGCGAATCGCGGCAGCCACGAACAAGAGGAACAGCCCAAAAGGAGAAATAAGAAAATGCTCGTTGGCCCAATCCAGCAAATGGGCAAGTGAGAACATCGTGTAATGCTGCCACTCACTAGTCACCTGGAATAAGGGCACAAAAGGGATCCCATCGGCGCCACCCGGTCGGTCGTCAACCAGCATAGCTGCTGGGCCATGACCTCCAGCCGTCATCAGAGTCGCCAACCCTACAAAGACCAGGACAGGTGGCAAGGCCAACTTGGCCCACTCAGACGCCTTGCTCCCCGCTGTCGGCTGCCGACCGGCTATCTTCCAGCCGACGTATGCCATCGCCGGCCATAGCACAATAGTCGAGGGATGAAAAGCGTTGGTTATGGCCAAGGCCAGGGACGCCCAAACCAAGCTCATCTCCCCTCGCAGGCTGCGCACCCCCAAGTATAAGGCGAGAAGAAGGCCTAAGGAGATAATGGTGTAGTTCTCTACGTAGCCAAAGAAGAGCTGCATCGAGCCGGTAGTGATTACCAATCCAAAGATCATAGCCTTCTCCGACCGGTAGCGGCCCAATGAATCGGCCAGCTGGAACAAGACATACACGAAGCCAACGCCCGACAGCACGCTGGTGATGGCATACAGAGTGTCCACACCCAGGCCAGGAACCGGGTTCAGTAAGAACCAGAGTTGGGCGTGGGTGAAAATGCTGAGAGGCGACTGCCAATTATAGATAGTCCAGACCGGGCGATCCGCCCCGGTGTATGACAAAGCCCTTACAATGAAATAGGCATCGCCCCAGCCCAGATGCCGAATGCGAAAGAACCAGAAAGGAATAGCCGCGCTGGCAGCCATAATCCCAAAATACACCCGTCTATCTCTGGTGAAAAGATATGCCCCAGCCTTGGCGGATAGGGCTGTCCCCAGGCGCCGAAACCATCGGCCCAGCGCATCATTCACCGGCGCCAAAGTCAGCAAAGCAACAGCCAGTCCTCCCAGCCAGTTCAACGGCACAGGCACCAGGGTATAAGGCCAGACACTCCACGCTGCCTCCTCGGGCAGAAGAGGCGCCATCAAGTGCAGTAGAATCGTCGCCAGGGCGGCAAGTCGAATAGCGAGACACAAAAAATACATTGGCAGAGACTCTCGGATAGATGCAGCAGTCAGTACTGCCCACCTATTGGTCGAAGCATTGTACTCCAAAGGAGAAGCCTTCGCAATCCTCCGCACATGTCAGATACCCGTCGCCTGAGCGTCAGTCAAACGTATTGACAAAAGAGTGAAAGTGCCTTACACTAATACGTGTAATTCTATTACACAGACACTTCACTCAATAGGTTAAACATTTGAAACATGGGGAGGTTATGAAATGAGCGAAGACATTGTCATCGAAGGTGAAGCAACGGAGATGTCCAGCGAAGGCGCGATCGACGACAAGAAAAGCGCCGAGCCCAAGGCCACAGCGGCTGCCCTAAAAGATGCCCTGGAGCGGGTCGAGACCCTGGGCAAAACTTTGGCGGCGGCCTTGCAGGATCGGGCCAACGTAGTGATGGTTCGGGTGAATGACGACGCGCTCAAGCATATGGACATGCTGGTCGAAGCCGACATCACCAAGAGTCGTTCTGAGAGCGCAGCTTTCCTCATCACCGAGGGGATCAAAGCCAATCAAGACTTATTCAATAAGATTGGCAGCATCACCGATCAAATCGTCGCACTCCGCGCCCAGCTACGTGAGACAGTGCACATCGAAGCAGTTGAGTAGTGTTTATCCCCTCCTGGTGAGGGCACGTCCCAGATATTTGGGAAATCGGGACAAACTTTGGGGGGATACGGGGGAAATCCCCCCGCTCCCCCCTGTGCTTTCCCATTCTTCGGGGCGCACCCGCCCGGGGGTGCGTGACCCCCGGGAGAGCCATCTCAAGGATCAGTCGCCTACCGAACCCAGAACTCGACCGTGGCGCTTCCTGCACCGTCCAGCCACACGTCCACGCTGGGGCCCAACCCCTGTGGCGTGACGCGATATGTGCCCGGCCACAGACCGCCCACTTCGCATGCGTTGGGGCCATGTTCCGGCTTGGTGCCGGTGATGCAGGTAGTGGCAAAACCCCCGCTATCCAGGGTGACGGGCAGACTGTCCACGCCAGGAATCTTAACAATGATGGTAGACCACGCGCCGCCTGGCACGTCTCCACTGGTATTTTGGGTAACAGCGCCCACCCACACACCAGGCTGAGAGGTAGGCGTAGGCGTGGGGAGCAAGTCATAGCGAAACTCCACCATCAAGAACCCCCCGGGCCGCAGGTGGACTGGCAGGCTAGCCCCCAGACCCTCCAATTCCACACTAAAGTCACCCTGGTTGAGCCCACCAAACTCAACAGCCTGTTCGCCATATTCGGGCTTACTGCCCGTGAGGCCTCGCTCTGACCAAGGCCCCGAGCGAAGCACGACCGGTTGACCTTGGAGGCCCAGCACTTGCACCACGATCGTGCCGATGCCAACCCCCGCCTCATCCTGCACCACGCGCCCTACCCAACCCCGCGGCGGGGCGAGGGTTGGGGTAAGCGTAAAGGTAGGCGTGGGGATGGCTGTAGCAGCCAGGCGCAGGCGGGTGGGCGTGGCGGTAGCTGCCCGAACGATACGGGTCGCCGTTCGGGTGGCAGTGGGGGCCAGGGTCGCCCCGCTCGCAGCGGCCCGTGTGCCGGCTGGCAGCGCACCAGCACCGATGATGCGAGTAGGGGTGGGAACCGGCGTGGCCGTAGCCAGAAAAGACTCAAAGACGACCTCAGCAAAGCCCACCCCATCCAAATAAAGCCGGATCTCAGCCGGGATACCCACCGGCGAAACCGCATAGACGCCGGGCCACAATCCGCCAAACTCACAGGCGTAGTTGCCATACTCGGGCTTGGTGCCAGTGTCACAAAAAGCCTGCCAACCACCTGCGGACTGTAATGACACCACCTGACCGCGTCGCCCCTCGACCCTGACGGCAATGGCCGAAGAGACGCCATTGCCCGGCCATGGCTGACTGCTGTTGCGCAAGACACGCCCAAGCCACACGGTCGGGCCAGGCGGGAGCGGCTCCTGCCGAAACTCGGCCAAGACAAAATCACCCTGACCGACCATCACCGGGATGACCGGTTCCAAGCCCTGAGCACGGATAGAGTAGGTGCCAGGCGACAGCCCCCCGAACTCACAGGCGTAGTCTCCGTATTCTGGCTTCGAGCCGGTAGTGCAGGTGAGGGTAGTATCGCCTGAGGTGAGGGTGACCGGCAAATCGCTCAGGCCAGCTACCCGAACGGCAACTGCCGCAAAGACTTGGCCCTGATAGGGCCTGTCGTGGCGCAGCACAGCGCCCACCCATTGCATAGAAGGGGTGGGAGTCAAGGTAGGGGTGGGCGTCGGCGTGGCAGGGATAGGCGTCGGCGTGGACGTCGGGCGCGGCCAGCCGGAAACAGGGCGAAACTCAACAACAACAATGGTGTACCGGTCCAAATCAAGGGTGAGGCTGGTATTCAGTCCGGCAGGGGTTACGATATAACGACCCGCAGTCAACGGTGCAAACTCAGCCGTATCGGATCCCAGTTCTTCTTTCGTGCCCGTAGTGCCCTGGCTGACAAAATCTGCCGGCGTGCTGACCTGGACTGTGTGCCCTTGCTGGCCCTGAACCGTCACGCGCAAAATAGCCCCCTCGGACAAGGGGCCGTCGCTCACGCTGAGCACCCGTCCCTCCCAGGGCTCGCCGCCGATAGGCGTGAAGGTGGGAGGGATCCGGGCAGCCGTAGTCGCTTCGGCAACCGTGTAGGGTGCGAACTCGACCACAATCAAGTTGTAGCCGTCGGCATCGATATCAATGCTCGCCCCCAGCTCTGGCAGGCTGACAGTCCAGCGCCCTGCAGGGATGGGGGCAAACTCAGCCGCGTAGGGGCCATATTCTGATTTGGACCCGCTCAGCCCACTAAGGCTGGTGTCATAATAGGTCAGGGTGATGGGCTCATCCGCCCGCTCGAAGACGTAGACACGCACGATAGAGCCATCGCCCGAGGTGGCGTATGGAGTGTTGCCCGCAATACGCCCACGCCAACCCATAATAGCGGGAGCGGGGACAGGCGTGGCTGTGGCGGTCGGCGTGCGGCGCAGGACATCCGTGGATTGCACAGCAGGCGCAGCGTCCACCCTGATCTGGGCAACCACCCCCCCAAGCAACAGGGCGGCAAGCATGACTGCGCTCGCAAACGTAAGACGTTTCAATCCAGTCTACCTCTCCAGTCTCGTAGATCAGAAGATAACCAGCTCGAAAAGCGAACAGGAGGCCCTGGTCGTCCTACCATCACACGAAGTAGGCTACCAGTTCTTCTGCCAGTTGGCCTGGATGATAGACTGATCCATGGTCACTTCAACAGGCACAGCTTCCGACAGTTCGCTCTTGACGTTGACCCGGTCATCCGTGGCAACGACCTGCAGAGTCCACATACACGGGACAGGCTTGCTGTCTACCGCGATGTCATAGAATCCAGGAGGCCAGTCGGAGCTATCTCCCTGCCCCCCCCACCCTACTGGACCGGAAGGATACGAGATGGTCGAAAACGTTCCACAGGCAGCTCGTACAAAGACGCCGTCTACCGGATTGCCAGCTGTATCCCTTATATCACCCATAAAGCGAGTCAACCCATAATTGGTGTCGCCGTACCAGCCGGTAGGCGTGTATTGATATGCGGGAGTCGCGGCTGGAGGTGGCGCCTCGGCAGTGGGAGGCGCTGTAGGTGCAGCGGGTGTGGGGGTGGGCGGCGCTTCCACGACTGGCACTCCATCGGTGTTGCTGGCAGCACCATAGCCGGCTGAAATCCAGCCCTTACCGCCAGGCGCGTCGGGGTAGGGAATCTGCCACCAGGCACTATTCACATCGCGCCCGGTGATGTTCACCGTAGAGCCTTCGGCCAAGGCCCCGATCCGTTCATAGTTGGTGCCGGGGCCGGTACGCACATTCAGATTCACATCCACCGTCACCGAGGGGCCACTCGAAGCAGGGGTCTCGGCCGGTGGGGATTCGGTGGTGGAGCCTGACGGTTCTGTCGGCGGGGGTAGCTCCGGGGTGGGCGTGTCAGGTGTAACCATAACCAGCGTAGGTGTAGGCGTAGGTGATGGCGGCACCAACGTATTGGTGGGTGCCAACACCAACGGAGTGGGCGGAGGTGCCGGCGTGAAGGTGGGCAGTGGAGTGCGCGTGGGCTGCGCCGAGCCAGGCCGACTACTGAAGACTACGTCGAAAAGGGAAGCAAAAACAATGTAGTTGACCAAAATGAGAACGACGACAAGAGCCCAATGTCTACGTGACATACCTCTTTCCTCCGGGGTTTGGCTGGTTGAGGATTGGCTCGCTGCAAGGACCTATCCTATTATACCATGCAAAGGGTAGTTGGGCATAGCTCTACAAGCAGGCCCCATCCGGGAATGGATTCTACCCCACGCCTCCACTACACGCAAATGAGCACATTTAAAGCCAAAGCTAAAGGGTTGCTCCCCCAACACCAGTCGAAATACATCTAATGGTTGGCCAGTGCCTGATGAGAGCCAAACGCAACCAGCCACAAGCCGAGATTAGAACTTGTGAGAACCAGCACGAGTCCGTTGCCGGAGTGAAGT
This sequence comes from Anaerolineales bacterium, assembly GCA_020343875.1. Lineage (GTDB taxonomy): Bacteria > Chloroflexota > Anaerolineae > 4572-78 > NAK82. The sequence goes on from CP070811.1 coordinate 2,263,445, forward strand.
AGATATGATATAATCTGCGCGTCCTAATCCGCTATTGCGGCGGAGCGCGTGTTGCCTGTCGGGGGTTACATCGCAGTTTATGGGCTGGCGGCAGATGACCAGGACCTATTGGGCAATGGGGACAAGATCCAATATACTGTTGGCGTGAATGGAGCGGATGGGCCATTCACGGTGACAGCCGAGTTGCTTTACCAGTCAATAGACTATCGCTGGGCGAATAATCTGAGCCAGTACCAAGCTCCAGAAATTGGCCGCTTCTTGAGCTACTACCAAGATATTCCTAACCTGCCGGTGGTGGCCGCCAGCGAATCGGTTGAAGTGAGCGAGTAGAAGGGAAAGAGCTATGGCGGACGAGTTGCTGGAAAACGAGGTGGGTGAGTTGCTGCGTTCCCAAGGGCTGACCTTGGCAGTGGCCGAATCGTGCACGGGCGGACTGCTGGGTCACCGGCTGACGAATGTGGCGGGCAGCTCAGACTACTTCGTGGGCGGTGTAGTAGCCTATTCCTACGAAGCTAAGGAACGAGTTTTGAACGTGCGGCACGGCACACTTTACGACTTTGGCGCAGTGAGCGAGCAGACGGCACTGGAGATGGCCCGGGGTGTACGCCGCCTGTTGAGCAGCGACGTGGCCCTGTCGGTGACGGGGATTGCCGGACCAGGCGGCGGGATGCCAGGCAAACCAGTGGGACTGGCGTACGTCGCTCTTTCGGCGCGCGATCAGGAGGTGTGCCACCAATTTTTGTGGGGCAAGGACCGGGCCAGGAACAAAGATTGCTCGGCTGAGGCAGCACTGGAAATGCTGGCCACCTACCTGCGTGAGCGGGCCAGCCGTGGGTGATAGACATCCTTTGGCCGGGAACAGCAGATCGCAATAACGCCCGCTGAACGCAGTCAGACACTTACCATTCGATAGCCAAGTGTTGGCCCAGGTAGTGGCCTGCTTTCGCGAACGGGTGCACGCTATGAGCGATGTGTGGGTTGGAGACGAGATAGTGAGGGTAGAAGCTGACTACCTTCCTGACGGGAGGATTCAGCCAACAGCCTTTTCCTGGCGGGGACAGCACCGGAAGGTGGTCGG
>CP070811.1:2264622-2269358 GCA_020343875.1 Anaerolineales bacterium
TGTGCGAGACGCGGACAAGGAGGCAAGTGTGAGATTTCACCTACTACACCCGCGAGACCAACTGGTCACGATAATGAACCGAATCTACCACAACGGCATGACGACCCTCTCAGGCGGGAACCTGTCTGTCAAGGAAGACAACGGCGATGTCTGGATAACGCCCTCTGGGGTTGACAAAGGCAAGTTGACTGCCAAGGACATCATGTGCGTGCGAGCCGATAGCACAATCGAGGGCCCGCACAAACCCTCCTCTGAGTACCCGTTCCATCGCGCGATCTATGCCCAGCGCCCGGACCTGAGTGCCATCGTGCACGCCCATGCCCCGGCCCTCATCTCCTTCAGTATCGCCCGCCAGGTACCTGACACCAACATTATCCCTCAGGCAAACCGCATATGCGGCCCGGTGGGCTACGCAGCGTATGCGCTACCGGGCAGCGAGCAACTGGGGAGGAACATCGCCTCCACGTTCGCTGAGGGCTACAACGTGGTGTTACTTGAGAATCACGGCATTGCGACCGGTGGTTCAGACCTGCTGACCGCGTTCCAGCGCTTAGAGACGCTAGACTTCTGTGCCCGAACGCTGCTCAGCGCACAAGGCCTGGGCCCGATCAGAAAGCTGACAGACGAACAGGTTGCCTACGTGGATCACGGAGACAATCTGCTGCCAGAGTTTAGGCCAGCTCAACATCCCAGCCGGGAGCGTGAGTTGCGCCAGCAAATGGTTGAAATCGTACACCGCGCCTACGACCGCTACTTGATGATAAGCACTGAAGGGGTAGTCTCCGCCCGCATCGATAATCAGCGTTTCCTGATTACCCCTACCGGCTTTGACCGGCGTAGCCTGGAGCTCGAAGATATTGTGCTTGTTCAAGATGGCCAACGCGAAGCGGGCAAACTGCCCAGTCGCTCGGTGTGCCTCCACGCAACCATCTACAAGCAGCACCCGGAAATCGGCTGTGTGATGACAGCCCAGTCACCCAACGTGACCGCTTATGCCATCGCCTCCCACAAATTCGCTACCAAGACAATTCCGGAGAGCTACATTATGCTCCGAGATATCCCCACCGTCCCGTTTGGGGCTCAGTACCGGGCACCACAACAGATCGCGGAAGCCCTGTCAAAGAACACGCCAGTCCTGCTCATCCAAAACGACTGTATCATGACCACAGGGACCAGCGTGCTGGAGGCATTTGACCGCCTGGAAGTTGCGGAATTCAGCGCCAAATCGCTGGTCGATACAGCGACCATCGGCGAATTGGTGCCCATTGGGGACCAAGAACTCAGGGAACTAGCGCATAAGTTCCTGAGCCCGAACCACCCCTAGCTACACGACGTGCTTCATAGGATCTACGACAAGGGCCAGGGCGCCTAAAGTGCCCAAGGCCGACCAACGATCTGTGCGGCAAGCCTCTGGCACTTCCGACCAAGCCTCTCTGAGTGTATTGATTGGTGGTGGCTGGTTGGCCGCTGGAGTTCCCTGAGATTCTCCACCAATCCTGGCAAGAGATTGGGCGGGAGAGGCCGATCTTACACCTCCCCCGCCCCAGCGCAGGCTATCGAACGGTACGTATGATTCAAGTTGGCCTGCACCGGTTGTCACGCCGGCTTACAGCGATTGGCCCGGCTCCACGAAGGGGGGCTGGAAGCCCGATCCCTGAGGCTGGGCTTTGGGGTTGAAACCCCCTGGTCGCAAGCCATGACCTCGGAAGCCGCGACCTCCCATCCAGCCCTGCTCCAGGCCTTGTAGCATCCAGTCGGCCTGCTCCCGGCTGAGTTGCCCTTCCTCCACGGCCTGCTCGATGCCCTGGCGCATGGCCTCTTTCCTGACAGCCGCCACCGCATCGTAGACCGTTTGCAGATCCACACCCTTCTCCTCAGCCACGTCACTCAGGGTTTTGCCCCCGTGTAACTCGGCAAAGAGCCCCGCGGGAGAAAGCCCCAGGGCTTCCGCTGTGGCGTCGAACATGTCCCAGCCGCCTCGGCCGCCCATCATACCAAGGCCGCGCCCCAAACCGAGCCAACCATGGGGGGTGGGCTCCTGGGCCAGGGCGATACCCACCACAGCCACCACCCCCACCACTGCGACTAGCGTGGCGATACCTGACACCTTCAAGAATTTGTTCACATCAGTCTCCTTTCAGCTATCGGGCCTGGGCCCGTTTTGTTGGTGTTATCTATATTCTAGCAGCCGATTATGGAAAACTGATGGAAAACTGTTGGGTGTTTTGTAAAACCCCAGGCTTCACCTCGCATTACCTTCGAGCCCCACTGGCAGGCGATGGAACACAAAAGCGGCGGAAATGGGCAGGTGGTGCTTGCCACAAGTCTCCGCCGCTTTCGATATGAATGTGTATTATGGATGTGTATTGGTTCAATCGGGCAGGACAAAGTCAAACTCGACACGTCGCCGCCCACTTGTGTCCGGCTCCAACTCTCGTGCCAGCAGGTCAGGGCGGAAAATTCCGTCAGGGATTTGTTCAGAAGCGCCTGGGAAATAGATTTGCGTTGTCAGCAACTCCTGACCATCGGACGCGAACACCTTGACGTGAATGTGCGGGGTCCGTCCCGGATAGCGACTCGGCAAAATGGTTTCAAGCGCATACTGGCCATTCTCGTCGGTGAACTGGTGCCCGCGCATCCGATAGCCGACATTGTCGTATTCGCCTTGGTCATCGGTTTGCCAGAAATCGAGCATCACGCCAGCCATCGGCTCACAATTCTGATCAATTACCTTGCCGGTGACCAGCAACTGCGTTCCGCCCATGCCAGCTTCAACCAGAGTGCTGCGCTCGGGCGAGTTGGGGGTGTAGAACGGCCCTTCAGTTTGCGCTGGTGTGAGCGTTCTGTCACAACCAATGGCTTGGGAAGTGGGGGGCGGTGTTGGCACACTCGAGGACTGTGGGGTAACCGGCTGCATTTCGGGGCCCAGCGTTGGCGACGAGGCTGAGGTGCATGCCGCCAACAGCAATATGAACATCGTGAACGGGACTATAAGTTTCCGTCTCATAGAGCAATATGCCTCGATTCTACCGTACTCCAATATGTATGCCGTCTTCACCTTGTTTGGATTCCCAGCTATCTCACTTCTACGGATGCCGCTTAAGCCAAGCCTGAGTCGCTCGCCCCAAGTCATTTCCCCGCTCCTTTTACGTAGATATCGAAAAACTGAATGGAGCGCCCCATGGCTGTGCTAAAATTGACCGAGATGTTGTGATTGTCGTCTTCATAAAGGTAAAGCTCAGCCGGCTTGTCCAGCGCTTGAATTTGGGTCAGCAAAGTCTCAGAAAACTCTACAGGGACCGAGGTATCCGCGGTTCCGTGGTGAAGCTGGATAGGTCCCGATAAGCCGCTCAGGTAAGAGTTGGGAGAGATGGCAGCCCAAAACTCCGGGTTCTCTTCAGGAGAGCCGTGTGTTTCAAATAGCTCCCGTCGCCAGCGCCCCCTGCGGCTGTTTGGATCAGGCGTTGGGGCGGGGCTGTCGCCATCCCTGTCTGGGCGCCGCCAGCGCTCGAACAAGTCAGGATATGAAGCCACCACCCCCGCCCAGATCACACCAGCTTTGATGTCGGATGTGGTGACCATGGCACGCAGCGTAATGTGCCCGCCCATCGAATGGCCCCACATGCCGATCCGGTCAGGGTCAGCATCTGAGAAGCCTTTGATGGCTGAGACGGCATTCAGCACGTCGATCGTATAGGCTGGCGATCCATAGCCGCCCGCCGCCTCTCCTTCCGAGTTGCCGTGCCCCCGGTAGTCGGAGCGAAAAACAATGTAACCGTTGCGGGCGAAAGCGTCCACGTAGGCCACGTAACGCTCGGTGGTTCGGTACTGGTTGGGGGGAATATAGCCATGATTGAAGATGACCACCGGCCAGCCGCTGTCCGGCTTTTCTCCCTGCGGAACAGTTAACAAGGCATATATTTTCAGGCCTTCGGACAAGTAGGAAGCAATGTAGCGGTCGTAATTAGAGCCGGGTTCAAGTCTTTCTTCAAGGGTAATCTGGCTACCCGGGTACGCCTGTTGACGCATGTTTTCAATCATGAGAGGATGCTGTGGCGTCGGGGTCAGCGTTGGGGTAGGGGTGTGCGTTGGGTCCGGGGTCGATGTGGCAGTCGGAAGAGGGGTGGACGTTGAGGTGGCAGTTGGGGTATGGCTGGGGCGTGGCGTTGGTGTCGGGGTCGGAGTGGTGGTGCTTGTAGCCACGGCAACGACTGCGGACTCCGGGGTATGAGTCGCGCTTGGCGCCAATTCGACCGCCTGACCGCTGCCACCACAAGCGGTTACAAGCAACAGCCCCCCTATGAATACGAGCCACTTGGTGATGGGCTTAAATGCGTCCAGGACTTTGGTCTGAGACTCTGGCATTGTTTGTGACACCTCGCAGTGAAGATGATCTGCCTCTTGAACATCCCAGGCTTCCTAACCCTGGAGTAGGGGTTACGTAATAGATATTATATTAAAAACACCCGTTTTATCAAGAATCACCGGGTAATAAGAAATTTGACAGGGGAGGCCAATTTGCACCTCCCCTGTCACGTGCAGCGTATCGAATGGCGCGGGCGATTCAGGCTGGTCCGCACCGCTTGTCACGCCGGCCTACAGCGATTGGCCCGGCACGACGAAGGGGCGCTGGAACCTCATCCCCTGAGGCTGGTCCTTGCCCTCAGGATTGAAGAATCCTCCTGGCCGGCAGCCGTGACCCCGGAAGCCGCGGCCTCCCATCCAGCCCTGCTCAA
>CP070811.1:2269458-2281376 GCA_020343875.1 Anaerolineales bacterium
CCACCGTGACCATCCGCCCGTTCAATACCTCAACCGTGCCTCGCGTGGTTGTCGCGTCGATGGCAGTCAGGCCCTGCGGCAAGTAGTCGGTCACAAAGACATGGCTGATGGCATGTGGCATACCATTTTGGAGCCTGAGGTAAAAGGTAAGCGCTCCACCCGGCAGGACAGTGGCCTGCGACACGCCCATGGTCAGCGTGGCCGGCGGGTCGGGGCGGCTGGAGCTGCTGTACAGGCCCAGGTTAGCCACCACCTCCAAGTCGCAGCGCAGCCGGACAGCCACATGGTCGGCCATAGGGCGTAACGTCTCAGCCTGGGAGGAGGTCAGCTCTGTTGAGAGGAAGGCCACCCCCTGGCCCAGTGGCCCGAACTGGTAACGCCCGTCAGAGGAGCTGATCTGCCTCACTTCCCAGCTGCTGTCGCTTAGTCGTAGGGTGACGCCGGGTTCGTTCTGGAAGCCCCAGTTGATGACCGTACCCCGCAAGCCGGCGCAGGTGTTCGAGGATACACCTGTCTCCTGGCCCTCGCCACCCGAGCCGCCGCCCGGACTCACGGGGGGTGGGGGCGGGGGGAGGGTGGGGCGAGGCTCTTGCTGGGGTGGAGTCGCACCCGCCACGGGTTGGACAAACCATGTCGCTAACAAAAACAGGACGACGAGCATCGCGCTGCCTGATTTGAGGCCAAAAGATCGAGTTCGCCCGCGCATGGCCCTACTCCTTTTTGGCGAAATGGTAAAGAGCAACACTTTACGCCTTATGTCTATATTTTATGCCAACTTATGCCTTTTGTCAACCCTTTATGTAATAAGAAACCCGCCCCAGGAGCTCTTGGGGCGGGCGTGTGGGCTATGAGCAGTCAGAATCACTCTTGAGACGCAGGCAAAGGTGGTCGTACACCCCGCAACGGCAGAGATGAAGATGGCAAGCTCCCCGAGCGCACCTCTTCGCTGCCCATAGAACTAATGACTGATTGGGGCAGATTATCCGTTTCATCGCTTTCGTAGACATTGCCAAACCACATGCTATTATCGTTCCACGAATCAACCAGAGCGGTGATGGGCTTATGCCGGTTGTAATAGGGCACCCCCTCCTCAGCCGGCCAGCGGTCAAAGCGCACGTCGGTGGCCATCGCAGTGTTCAGGGTGATGACTTGGCCAGGAGTCAGGTCAGTCGTCACCAGCCAGGCACGCCCGAAGCAAGAATCGGTATCTGTGGGGCAGTTTGCCACCCCGTTCTCTCCGGATTGGCTCAAAAGCTGCCATGGCTGGTTAACTGTGGGCGCGACGACAGGATTGAGGTACAAATCCACCCAAAAATCATGGGGCACCGGGTCCGTGCCGACATTGCTCACCACAACATACACGTGATAGTTTTGGCCTATTCCTGGAGGAGTAGTTGGAGCATTACCATCCTTATCCCAAAAGCCGATGTCGGTAATCACCAGGTTTGCTTTGGTGGGGGTGGGCGGGGTGGTGCCGTCCCAGTTCCTAAGGATAATGGGCAGAAAGACCTTGCCTGCTGTACTGGTGACCACTTGATGTGATGCGATCTGGCTGAAGGCTGGCTCAGTTTCAGCGCTGTCCACGCTGGCCTGGTTATTCAACAGGGTGCCGCTGACCTGGCTGGTGACCGTGACCTCGATAGTGACGGTGAGGGCATCACCAGTCGCCAAGGTGTTGGCGAAGACGTTGATAGGGCTCGTGCTGCTAACAGTCCCGCTTGAATTGATGATGGAGACCAACCCTGCGCCAGGCGGCAGCGTGTCGCTGATCAAAACGTGGCTCGCCTCTGCCCCGCCTATGTTGCGCGCGACCAGGGTGTAGTTCAAACTCTGGCCGGGCTCCACGTCACCTCCGGGGGGGCTGGCCGTTTTGGTGATGGTTAACGATGTAGTGGGCGCCAATGCTATGTCGAGGCTGGTAACATCCACCTGTCCTTCAACAGTGCCGGTGATAGTCAGGGTGCCGGCCACCGGTGTCGAGTTCGAGGTGAGAGTGGCCGTGGCTATCCCGCTGGCATTGGTAGTAGCCACAACCGTATCGGATGGACCGGGGAACCACGCCAGGGAGGGGTTGCTCACGGTAAAGGTGACCACCTGTCCTGTGGGCGGATCGACCAGGCAATCGTCCACCGTGGCCGTAACCACCGCCGTCGCCCCGCCCGTGTATAGTGGATCAGGCGCCACGCTAAGGCTCAGGCTGGTGGGCATGGGTGGACCGCTGATGCTGACCACTGGCATGCTGGTAAGGTTTTCTAGCGAGCCACTCTGGCCATAGATCCGAGCATTACCGGCGCCAGCGCCCTGCAAAGTTGAAGCAAAGATACCTGCTGGCCCAGTGTTTCCCCCATCCGGCGATAAGTTAGCCGCTCCATTCGGTGAGGGGCCAGGGATTACCAATAGGCTCACCGTCTGGTTGGGCACTGTGTTTCCCCACTGGTCGCTGATGGCGGTGGTGACGGCTGCTGTCTGGCAGACCCGGATGGTGGTCGGCTCCACCGTTATTGTCAGCTTGCCTGGTTCCCCAGGCAATACCAGGAATGGGCCGCTGACACCGATAATGGGGGTGATGCCCCAGGTGGCCGTAATCACATCCGCAGGCGTGGCGGTGTAGATCGTCACGGAGATAGCCCCCTGTCCATTGATCATGGACGGCGAGCCGGTGGGGACCAAGGTTTCGGTGGTATCGGTCAGCGACACCGTGCCGTCGAAGTCTACCAGGTTGCCGTATTGGTCTAGGGCGGTGATCACTGTGCTAAAGGTGATGCCAGCCGTCTGAGGACTGGTGACGCTGACGGCAAAGTGGTCTAATGCGCCAGCCAGAAAGGCCACCGAGGTAGTGGCGTCAATGCCGCCGACAGTTCCTGTAACGATAGCCTCACCAGCTTGTAGGGAAGAGAGGGTGGTAGTGGCCACGCCGTTCTCCGGATTGGCGAAGGCGGGCAACGTCACCCCCAGAGAGCTATCGAAGAAAACTGTCTCCGCATCGTAGGCCGGGTTGCCCCACGGGTCACTGACGGTGGCCGTTACCACGACCGTATCACCCACCACTGTCTCAGTGGTTGCGGCAGTCAGCGTGATGGTGTACGGATCGCCAGGCCGGCCCGTGGCTGGCTCCTGGTCAGAGTTGTTGGCCAGATTAAATTCGGGGTTCTCAGAACCCACCTGCACCGTGTTGGAGAACACCTGCCCACTGGCCGTCCAGGGGGAGGTAATCAATCGCCCGCTGATGGTGACCGTCAACTGCGACAGGGCGTCCAGGGTTGGCGCTGTCCAAACGTATTCGGGCGGAGTCGTGCTCTCGAAGACAACCCCGGGGCTGGCCGAGGAAACGACGCTGGCCTGAACTATACTGACAGGCAGGGTATCCGTAATGCGCACCTGATCCGCAATCGCATGCCCACTGTTGGTCACCGTGATGGTATACGTGATGAACTCGTTGGCCTTCACCAGGTCCGCTGCCGCTGCCTTGTCCACGCTCAGTTCCACGGCATGCACAGTTACCGTCTCCTCAGCCATGACGGTGGCAGTTTCCACACTCGACATGGTGACCTGGTTGGGCAGATCGGTCATATCGGCTATGACGTTGCTAGAAGTCACCACCAGGGTGATCGAGTACGGACCGCCGACATTCACCGAGGCCATGGTCCAAACTTGCTGTTGATCCCCGCCACTGGATGGAGACGGCTCGGCGCTCAAGAAGTGCAGCTGTGCTGGCAGATCGTCGGTGATGACCACACCCGTGGCAGGCGCGTTACCCGTGTTGGAGTACCACAGGCTGTAGGTCAGCGTGTCTCCCGGCTCAATAATCTCCGTATCGGCCGTCTTGACCACGTGCAGGATGGGGGCGCTTTGCACGCTGAGGGTCACCTGGCTGGTGTCCGAAACACCGCCTGAATCTCGGATGATTGCCTGGTTGGTCAGGATGGTTGCGTTGGTCAGGGAGTCGGTAACCCGTACCGTCAGCGTGATCTGATGCGTGTCCGAGGGCCACAGTTCGCTGATGTCCCAGTAATAGCTTCCCCCATCCGAGGGCGGGTCGCTGCCAACGAAAGACGTGTTCCCGTCAATCGTATCCGTAATACGCACGCCAAAGGCAGGGGCGTTGCCGCTGTTCGAGTAACTGATGCTATAGGTGATGAGTTCCCCCGGCTCAACAATCTCTGCGCTGGCCTCTTTGAGCAGGTGCAGTACGGGGCTTCCCGACACCGTGGTCGTCTGAATGGCCTGGTCTTTATACCCCATCGGGGAGCTGATACCGGCCGTATTGGTCAAAAGCGTCCCATTGGGCAGGGGGGAAGGGACAGACACCGTGATGACGATGGAACCGGAATTGCCGGCGGTCAGGGGGCCGATATTCCAGTAATAGGTGTCGCCTACGTTGCTGTCCGATATTGGAGTGCTGCCCACAAATTCGGTTATCCCATCTATGGTGTCGGAGATGATAACGCCCACGGCATCCGCCCCGCCGCTATTGGAATAGGCCAGGGTATAGGTCAGTGTCCCCCCGGCCCAGATGGGGTCAACGTAGTCCGACTTGGTGATGTGCAAGTCCGGGGCTTGCACCGTGACAGCCACCGGAGAACCCGTTGCACCGGTATACACATTGGCACCAGTAACTGAGTATGTGTCATTTACGATGGACAGGCCATCTGCCAAGGGGTGATCATCCACCTGGACTACGAACGTCACCACCCGGCTGGCCCCCATGGCCAGCGGCTGATTAAACAGCCATGTGAGGACGTTACCATCTTGGGCGGCTGGCGGCGTCGAAGTGACGTAGCTGGTGTATTGTGGGATCACGTCCGTGATGGTATACAGGCCGTCGGTGTCCAGGTGACCATCGTTCAAGACGCTTATGGTGTAGGTCAAGAGGTCACCTGGCTCCACGCTGGAGTCGGGGGCGACTGACTTGCTAATTTGCCATTCGGGGGCGTTGACGGTGGTGGTAACACCTACAGCGCCTGAATCGACGTAGGTGGTAGGCGAAATTGCTTTGACACCATAGCTGAAGGCAGGGTTTACAATCTGGCTCTGATCGGGCAAAGGTTCAGTAACCACCACCGTGTAGACAAGCTCAACGCTAGAGCCATTGGCAAAAACCCCGCTCACAAATTCTGCGAAAATCCACTTCACTTCGCGCGTATCGCATGAAGATTCAACGCCAATCCACCTACCATCTGATGAATCATAAATGGCCTGGCAGTCTGTGTCAGGCGGAACTGTGTCAGTCACAGCTATATCTGTAATCGGTATGTCGGTCCCGTTGGTAATCCGCAGTGTGTAGGTTAACAATCCTCCTTGGTCCACCGTAGGGGAACTGACACTTTTGGTGATGGTTAGTCCCCCGGTGGCCCGTACCAGTTCAACCCCAAACGGCAGAGACAAATTAATGCCTCCGCCGGGGGGCCAGGGGCGCTTGGGTGGAGATGGTAACCCGGATTGGGCTAGATCGGGTATGGGCAGCCGGACTACTTTTCCGGCTGTGACGGGCATCAGAAGCAAGACTAGGGCCAGTGCAAAGGCTAGGGTGATGGAACACCCCAGGCGAAGCCACCTGTTTCTGGCAAAACCTTGGCAGATTTTCATGGTAAAGGCTCCGTGATAGGGGACGCAGGCTTGCCACGGCGGGCACAATTTGTCTGCGCCTTAAAGACTGGGATCGATCCAACATGCCATGGTGAACCGCTTGCATCAACCTGTGGGTAATTGGCCGGAGGTGCAAACGGCTCAAATGGGCCAAGTCGAGAGGATCTACGACTAGGGCATAGCTGATCAGAGGGTGGTTATGGATGACTGGTAAGGTGGAGGATAGTGCACGCTAACATTATAACATAAAAAGCGTCTTTTTGTGTAAACTTGACGTAAAGAATTGGTAAACAGGCAGTATTCCGCCCTGTATGCAGGTTCAAAAAAAACTTGGCATTCTTGCCGCGTTTAATCGGTCAAAAATGCCAGGTTATTAACGAACGAATGCTTGTATGATGCAGATACTATCAGATCAGGCTATTGCTCAAGCTGCGTCAGGTAGCTTTGGGCGGCGTCGGTGGCCTGAGGGTCACTACCGTCGTCGAGCTCCAGGAACTGCTCGAATTCAGCAGTGGCCTCTTGTGTTTGACCCCGCATCATGTAAACGACGCCCAGACTAAAATGCGCCTGGGCTAGATCCGAGTTGATCTCCAGAGCACGCTGAAACTCAATCAGGCCCTGGTCCAGTAAGCCCTCATCGGGCGGGGAGGTCTGTAGCGCTTGTTGTACGAATACGGCGCCTTTGTTGTGATGTATATCGGCGTCATCCGGGCTGGTGGATAGCGCTGCATCGTATTCGGACAACGCGTCAGGAAGTCTGCCCATTTGATAATATACCACGCCCAGATTGGTGTGGGCATCCACATACTGGCTGTCGAGGGCAATAGCTTCCTGGAATGCAATCTCAGCTGGGGGCAAGAGTTGGGCACGAGCCCAGGCTGTACCTAACTTGAAGTGTCCAACCTTGGATGCAGGGTCGGACTGGACCGCCTGTTCCGCCTCGCCAATCTCCGGCACGGCATCGGCGGCTGATCGGTAGGCGTCAACGACTCGAAATTGGGCCCAGGCTTCGTCAAAGCGATGCGCCCGGTAGTAAGCACCGGCCAACTCGTACTGCAGCGTCTCGTTTGTCGGATCGGCGGCAGCGGCCTGCTCAAGTTCCCTGAGAGACGCGTCAGCTGGACCAAGCCAGGTGAACACTTGTTGGCGAAGACTGGGCCATGCCAGAACCAGGATCAAAATCACCCCCACCAACCCCAGGCCAATTGGCAGCCAGCCAGGCTGGGGGGAAAGGCTGGTCACCGCTGGTTCAGGCTCCGGGTCAGAAGCGACATCGTTGTGTTCAAATTCGTTGGTCATTCTTGGTGCCCCGTTACATTGGTTGGGGTATGAGCGAAGCCCCTCTTTTTGTCATGATCCTTTTGCCGGGGTGTTGGTTGTTAGCCGGCGATTATTTGCAGTCAAGCACCACTACCTGCGTCTCTTGAGGTAGGCTGCTTTTGGTGACCTTCAACATATCTATCGGCTCGATCCGCGGGGTGCCCATCTCTTTGAGAAACTTGTCAACTCTATCCAGCTTGAGCGAGATTGCGTCGGTCTTGAAGTGCATGGGGATTACAATGTAAGGTTCGATTAGACTGATAATCTCGGCCGCCTGGGCTGCTTTCAGCGAAGTGCCACCACCGACCGGGACCAAAAGCACATCAACATCGCTGAGCGCCTCTACCTGGGTTTGAGTGGGGACTTGTGCCAGGTCCCCCAGATGGCAGATAGTCAATCCGTCAAACTCGAAGACAAAGATGATATTCCGCTCGTCGTCTTCCTCTCCGCCTTCATCGCTCTTGCGCTTGCGCCTTGGGGGATAAGTGGCAATCCCACTGATGAACACTGACTTGATCTCGTATTCGCCAGGACTGTAGAGGATTTTGCAGTCGCCTTTGACACCAGCCACATGGTTGTGATGTGGATGGTCGTGACTCACCGTCACAATATCTGCACGAACACGCGGCAATCCATAGCCCAAAGATTTATCAAACGGGTCGGTGACTATTGTTGCATTCCGGTCACGCAGCCGAAAGCAAGAATGGCCAAACCAGCTAATTTCCATAGGGTGCCTTAGACCTCCTGCAGCATTCTAATCCGTAGTTCAGCTTCTGATTATACTGGACTTGCACAAAAAGGGGAAAATGCAGGCATCAGGCAACGCGCAGGGTGCATGCCCATTACACCCTGTTTCTGAAACTGAGCTTCAATTGGCCGGGGAGTCCACGGTTCGTGGGGCCAGTTGACAGCTGCTCCTCGGGTCAGGAGCTGTTTAGATGGCGGGCGAATCTGAGTGCCAGCTTGCGGAGGTCTGGCTGTTGCGTCAAGTGATACATGTGATTGCCGTTCAGGCGATCCCATTCCAGGACACCCAGCATCACCAGGTTGCCCAGCTCTGAGCGCACGACGCGCGGGTTGCGACCAATGCAGCGTGCCACGTTGTCGGCCGTGTCGACCAGGTTCGGGTTTTGAGCAAAGAAGCTGATGAGATCCCACTTCAGCAGATCCGTGGCATATCGTTCAATGAATACCAGTAAATCTACGTCAACTTCTGTGCCAGGCCGCTCGCGCCTGTGGGCCAACGTCATCGCCTCCTCTTGGCTTGGGTGGTAGTCAGGTATGGCTGCTCGGAAGGTCCAGCGGGGTTGTCCAGAACTACTCTAGCACCTGAGTGGGCTATAAGCAATAGTACTTGCCTCCCAAGGCCAGCCAAAAGAGGCAAGCTGGGGCCAGGCGCATTCACCGGCCAGCGCCTGTGGCCAGTACTTTGTCAAAGGTTGATTTGAGGGGTAGAGTCCAACACCATGGCTGTCAAGATTGCCTGTCAATCGAGCCTTGACCAAGCACTAATGTGAACCAGGCTGGGGTAACAAGGGGGCGCCGATCGCGGGTAGCTGCCCGCCAAATCGAGGAAAAGAGAAGAGGCAGTGTCTCTTGAGAACACTGCCCCGTATATGACGGCACCAGGCTGGAAGGCACTAGGCCGCCCGTAGTCTGTGCTGCAGCACACGCCGCAGTGTTTGCACATCTTCAAAAGGGCCATCCGTGCTCTGGATGGTGGCGGTGGCCACCCCCATAAACGGGATTTTCGTCCTGCGCGTTTGGTCGTCACCCCAGGCCACATAGCCGGCTTCTCGGTCGTGGATGGGGTAAAAATAGGCCATTGCCTGCCCCAATCGTTTTGCTATCTGCTGGCTGAGGTCATCGGTCTTGGTCGGAATCGTGGTGATCAGGAATTGTGACTCACTGGGGTGGCCAACGAAGTCGTCCATGGTGCCCAATTCATCAACGATGCTGGTCAGAACCAGCGCCACTGCACGTAACACGTCATCACGAGCCACGAAGCCATAGATCTCATCAAACGTATCCAGCTCGGTGATATTGACCGAAATGGCAGACCAGTCGTCTCTTTCCAGCAACAGGCTCAATCGGTCGTTGGTAAGCTTATTGCCGGGGAGGCCGGTGACGGCATTGTTCTGACTACCGACACGCCGCAGGGCATTGCGCACACGCAGCCGGAGCTCTTGCACGTCAAAGGGCTTGGTAATGTAATCTATGGCGCCAAGTTTAAGGCCCGTGATGCGGTCATCTCGCTCACCCCGTTCCGTGACGAAGATGACCGGCAGCCGGTTGGTGCGCACATCATCTTGCAGACTCTTTCCCACTTCAAACCCGTCAATATCCGGAAGGCGAACGTCCAGCAAAATTAGATCCGGTGGGTGTTGTTGGCCCTTCTGTAGCGCCTCGTGTCCGCTCATAGCTGTGACGATCTGGTAGCCCTGTGCCTCGAAGTACACTCGCAGCATTTCCAGAGTATCCGGATCGTCTTCCACAATGAGGAGTGTGTGTTTTGTGTCCATTTTGCTCTCGGTTAGGTAGAATTGACTGAAAGCGGTTGCAGCCGAAGCGTAATCAGCCCCTGAATCTGGTGCTCACGGCGGGCACCTGGTTCAGTTTAGCGGCTCTTTGAAAATATTGAACCGGCAATACTCGTCACTCTGCGCGTGGCATTCGAATTCTTCAACCCGCATATCCTTGCCGCCAGTCACCCAACGTAGCCCTTCCTGCAAAATGCCGACTGCACCGTAGCAAATGGGCCGCTCACTGCTACGACCCCAACAAACCGGGCACTTGTAGATCGTGTAAACAAAGCGATCATCTTCTTCTTTGACTTCACTGTGTTGGTCACTGAACTTGGTGAAGGTTTCAGCCATGGCGCGCAGACCGACCTTGATTTTGGTGCCCATCGGAATCACCTTAAACGCCAATTCCCCTATTCCGATCATCGCTCCAAATTTGGAAAGCGCGTCTGCGAAAGTCGCCCGCCCGGCCCGCAAGGCGAGCCCGCGTCCCCCACGCGGCCCATACATATCATCAATGGCCTGCCCCAGTGCGCCAAAATCAGCAAAGTCAAATTCGCGACCCAGGTTGTTAGGGGGGTAGTTGTCTATCAGGTGCCTCAGGCCAGCCAGGTTGAGGACAGCATTTGTTCCATTCTTGCCCATCACCTCTTCCAGGGCGTCCAGATAGATGCGTGCCATCAGGTTGTTGTAGTAAAGTCCGCTTCTCTCACGTGCCACGTTTCCAACCTCCGGATCCAGTCACCGGGCACTGTTCCTTTCAGACTATCGCTGCCAAATCCTCGGCTGCCCGTTTCATATCAAGAAACAGCAAACCCAGCTTGGCCTGTGAACGGGCCAGGACAGTCAACACAGCGTCTTCGCCCACTGACATCAAGATGACGAAGCCACCTGCGCCCCGGATATAAACCTGGTCGAGGATGCCACGCCCTAGTTCGCTGGCAATCCGTTCCCCCAAGGACAACATGGCCGCCGACATAGCTGAGACGCGATCTTCTTCAACATCGGCAGGCAGCGATGAAGCCATCGTCAGCCCATCTACGCTGACCACGGCCGAAGCCTCTATGTCGGGGCTGCTTACCTGCAGATCCTTGAGGCAGGCGACCATTTTCTCAGTGCGAGTCCGTTCGGCCATTGAGCTTCACCTTATTTGAATTTAGGAACAAGAGACAGCAGGGGGTCTGTCCTTTTCTTGAATAAAGAAATCGCCTGGGGAAAAGATAACGCTTCGGTAGAAACAAGGCTCTTCCTAGCCGAGCGCACATTGTAGTATACCACAGATTCTATGCAGTTGCCAACTGGCTGCCCTCAGGCGGGTGCTTCCCCAAGAACGGGGAAGCACAGGGGCGTATTCTCCCCAGGTTTGTCCCGATTTCCTAAAATCTGGGACAAACCCCTTCAGGCAAACATCATTTCGAAGGTCGCTGCATCGATCGTCTCTTCGCGCACCAGCCGTTCGGCGAGTTCTGTCAATTTGCCGCGATTGGCAACAAGAATCCGTTTCGCAGTTTGGTATGCCTCCTCAATCAGACGCCGCACTTCCCGGTCAATCTGGCGCGCGATTTCTTCACTATAATTTCGTTGCTCGCTGAGCTCACGTCCCAAGAAGATCAGCTCTTCCTTTTGGCCAAAAGTTATGGGGCCCAATTTCTCACTCATGCCATATTGGGTGACCATTGCTCGGGCCAACTTGGTGGCGCGTTCCAGGTCGTTGCTGGCGCCGGTGGTCACGTCCTGGAAGACAATCTCCTCAGCGGCACGCCCGCCCAGCAACGACGCCAAATCGGCTTTGAACTTATTGCGATATTGAAGGTATCGATCCTCTTCGGGGATTGTCATCGTATAGCCGCCGGCCATACCTCGAGCCACAATAGAAACCTTATGAACCGGGTCACAATCAGGCAGCATCTTCATCACCAGAGCATGTCCTGCCTCGTGATGGGCGATGACTTGTTTTTCTTCGTCACTGATGACCCGACTCTTGCGCTCTGGCCCGGCGATGATCTTTTCGATGGACTCCTCGAAATCAGTCATCTCGATAACTTTCTTGTTGCGGCGGGCGGCCAGGATAGCTGCCTCATTCACCAGGTTCTCAATGTCGGCCCCCACGAAGCCTGGTGTTTGCCGGGCAATAACCTCCAGGTTCACGTTGGGGCCAATGGGCTTGCCTCGCACGTGAACCTCCAGTATCTTCTCCCGTCCATTCCAATCCGGCCTATCCAACACGACCCGCCGGTCAAAGCGACCCGGCCGCAACAAGGCCGGGTCCAGGATGTCCGGCCGGTTGGTGGCTGCCACCACGATCACGTTCGTGTCCGTGTCAAAGCCATCCATCTCTACCAAGATCTGATTCAGGGTCTGCTCCCGCTCGTCGTGACTGCCGCCCAGCCCTGCTCCTCGGTGGCGACCCACTGCGTCTATCTCATCCACAAACACGATGCAGGGGCTGTTGCGCTTGGCCTGGTCGAACAGGTCTCGCACCCGGCTGGC
>CP070811.1:2281476-2296971 GCA_020343875.1 Anaerolineales bacterium
CGCATGTATGCTTTCCAGGCATCGGAACCTGACTCACGGCCACCGCCGGTCTCCTTTTCACCACCAAAAGCACCACCAATCTCAGCCCCGGATGTACCGATGTTGACATTGGCGATACCACAGTCCGAACCACGGTGTGACAGGAACGTCTCGGCGTGCAGGAGGTTGGTCGTAAATATCGCTGACGACAGCCCCTGCGGAACCTCGTTATGCCACTCGATAGCTTCGTTTATATCATCGTACTCCATCAAGTACAGGATGGGAGCAAAAGTCTCCTCACTAACTAGCGGTGTTTGCTGCGGCATTTTGATGATGGTGGGTTCGACAAAATTGGCACCTTTGTCCAGCAGGCGCTTCCCGCCGTAGATAATCTCCCCGCCTTGGGCCTGGGCCGCCTCTAAGGCTGCCATCATATCTTCAACCGCCCACTCGTTGACCAAAGGCCCCATCAAGATGCCATCTTCCAGGGGGTTACCGATTGGCACCTGCTGGTAGGCTTGCACCAGGCGATTGCTGAGCTCATCAGCAATGTTTCTGTGCACGATGATGCGACGGGTAGTGGTGCAGCGCTGTCCCGCTGTGCCCACCGCACCAAACAAGATGGCTCGAACAGCCATATCCAGATTGGCGTCCTCGGCCACGATGATGCCATTATTGCCGCCTAGTTCCAAAATGGAACGGCCCAATCGACCAGCCACGGCCTCTGCCACGTGGCGCCCCATTCTGACTGATCCCGTAAAGCTTATGAGAGGAATTCGGGGATCATTGATCATCTTTTCGCCAACTTCCTGGCCACTGCCAATGATGATATTAAAGATGCCGTGCAGGCCGTGGTCGGCAGCTACCTTGTTTGCAATATGCTGAACCGCAATGGCGGTCAGCGGGACGCTGGAGGATGGTTTCCATATCATCGTGTCTCCACAAACAGCAGCAATAGCTGCGTTCCACGACCAGACGGCGACCGGGAAGTTGAAGGCGGTGATGATGCCAACTGGACCAAGGGGGTGCCACTGTTCGTACATCCGATGCCCGGGACGCTCGGAGTGCATGGTCAAACCATATAGCTGGCGTGACAAACCAACCGCGAAATCGCAGATGTCAACCATCTCCTGCACTTCGCCCATACCTTCAGCCTTGATTTTTCCCATCTCTAGAGATACCAGCTCTCCGAGTGGCTCCTTGAATTCTCGCAGGGCGTCGCCAAGGTCACGGATTACCTGTCCTCGCTGGGGAGCAGGCACGGTCCGCCAAGTCTTGAAGGCCTTATCCGCCTCCCTGACCACGGCCTCATACGTGCCCTGAGTGGCCTGGATTACTTCGGCAATTGGCTCGCCGTTGGCCGGGTTGTATGAAGCCAGCCTCCTACCATGCGGCTCTTCAATCCAGTTATCGGGTCCGGTACAAGCGCTGGGGTTGACTTCTTTGATCTGCAGTTTGGCTAACAGTGCTTTCATAGCCTTTTCTCCTTATGAAAGTGATTCATCTGGCGATGAATAGGCGCATATAGTCACCCATGTCGGAGACGTTTTCAAACTGCCACGTGGCTTCAATTGCCTGGTCCTGCTGGGCAGGATTGAGCACATCTGCCGCGTTGGCCCGGAACTTAGCCACGATCTCCTCGTCGGTGAGGGGGTCCTCTGGTGCGCCCTTAGCTACATCGGTTTGGGCGGTATGTTTTTTATTGGCGCTAGTGGTAATGGTCACTCGTGCCCGCTTGACCCGCGGGAATAGGGCATCGATTTCGGGATCGGCTACTACCTTGATTTTGTCAAGCAAATCCCAGATGGCCGGGTCTTTCAGTTTCTCCTCGTCAAAGGCTTTGGGCAGAACGTTACCGTCCGCCAAAGCGACAGCAATCACGTAGGGCAGGCTGTGGTCGGCCGTTTCTTTGGTTTCCGGCTTGTACTTGCTGGGATCGGAGAGAATGTCCGCGCCACGCGTAGTGGTCTCCACCAGCACTTCAGCGATGTCGGCGGCGGTCAGGTTGTGTTCCCGACGGATTCTCAATGCGGCTGAAATTGGCTGGTGAGTCAGGGCTTCAGTGGGGAATGCTTTGTAGCTGCAGCGAGTGATCAGAAAATCTTGGCCCAATCCTTTGAGTAACTCCTCGGGATGCCAGGTGACATTGTTCAAAACTTCAACCAGGCCTTCCTTACCTTCGATCACCTCGACCGGCCCGGAGTAACCTTCGCGGGCCATCAGTGCTGCTAGGACGCCAGCTTGTGCGGCCAAAGGGTCAGCCGTGTTTTTCATATTGGTTAGATGGCCAGCCACTACCCCCCCTAGCGTGAAGTGACTGCTGCCGCTAATGCCAACTGCCGCGACCAGTTGGTCAACATCCAGGTCGTACATTCGCCCGGCCACCAGTGGACTCACGAACTGGGTGAGGGTGGCATGGTGCCAGCCCACTTCGCGGATACCCGGCTCTGCGGCGTGACACCAGCGCATTTCCAGCTCATAGGCAATCACGGTTGCTACCAGTGCTGCCCGCCCATCTTTGCCGTTGGCTTCAGCCGCCGCCAGGGCGGCGCCGATGATGTCAGAGGGGTGGCTGGGATCTTGCTCCCAGTAGATGTCGTTGTAATCCAGGGCACGGGTTAGCAGGCAATTCATCAAGGCTGCATTCGGTGCATTTGTTCTGTGACCAGTGCCAATTACAGTCGCCTCTGGAGTGCCGCCTAACTTCTCGGTAAAGCGGTACATAGCTTGCATATCTTCGTTGTGAACAGCGGCCAGGGCGCAGCCCATGCTGTCGAGCAGAAACCGCTTGGCCTCGTGAATAGCATCTGCTGGAATATGACTATATTGAAGACTGGCCGCAAATTCAGCCATTCTTCGGCTGATTGATGTCATGGTTTGTCTCCTTCATGGACTTTTCGGGCTTGTCGCAGGGTAGGGCTTGAGTCCTGGGTAGCTTGTCTTTGATTGGCTGTTTGTTGCTGCCAGATGGCACTAACCAGCCTTCCCACCTGGGCAATCGCTGGTCTACTGGGCTGGCAATGGGAGAAAGTGATATGACCTACAGGTCCTTCGGGTGCCTGATTTCTCCCAACAGCTGAAGCGGCTACAACTGCTGGGCTGGCCAGGTAAATTTCGCTCTCGCGGGTACCCATGCGGCCCCGGAAGTTGCGGTTGGCACTGCTGATGGAGACCTCGCCTACCGCGGGAACGCCCATATGGTTGCCCATACATGGCCCGCAGCCTGGACTTTCGACCACAGCCCCGGCCTCAATAAAAATCTGGATGTAGCCCGCTTTTAGGGCTTCTAAGTAGACTTGAGACGAAGCCGGGATGACAATCAAACGTGTTCCTGGCGCAACTTTGCGCCCCGTCAACACGCCGGCTGCTGCTGCCAGGTCTTCGAGCCGGCCATTGGTGCAGGTCCCCAGAAATGCCTGATCTACATGGGTCCCTGCATATTCCGAAAGGGGCCGCACGTTATCTACTCTGTGCGGGGCAGCCACCATCGGCTCCAGTTTGCTGGCATCATACTCGATCACGCCGGCGTAGCTGGCATCCGGATCTGGGTAGAGTGGCTCATAAGGGCGTTTGGCACGGCCTTTCAGGTAGTCAAAGACGACCTGGTCGGGAGCAACATAGCTATTTTTGGCTCCCATTTCGGCCATCATGTTGGGGAGCACAGCGCGCGAGCTCAAGCTGAGCGCTTGGATGGCTTCACCGTGCCATTCAACTGACATGCTCAAGCCGCCATCGTTGCCCAGATCACCGATTACGTACAGGGCCAGGTCCTTGGCGGTGACGCCTGGATTGAGCTGGCCGTTGACCACGATCTTCAAACTTTCCGGCACTCGCAGCCACAGGTTTCCCAGTGCCCAGATGCTGGCCATTTCACTTCGGCCAATTCCAGCCCCAAAGGCTCCCATGACCCCGGCGTGCGGTGTGTGCGAGTCCGATCCCAGCACTACTTCGCCTGGCAGTGCCAGTCCCTCTTCAACCAGAATCTGATGACAAATGCCACGTCCAACCTCAAAGAAGTTGTTGATGCCTTGTTCCTTGACGAATTGGCGAATGATGCGATGGTTTTCGGCGTGTTGGGTACTGGGTGCCGGTGCGGCATGATCCAGTGTTATGGCATGCATATCCGGGTTGAAGACCTTTTCTCCCCCCATCTTCTGGAAGATTCCGTAGATAGGGGCGGTATTATCGTGAGACAGGGCCACATCCGGGATCACTTCAACAATCTGACCCGGTTTGGTTTCCGCCAGTCCCGCTTTTTTGGCCAAGACTTTCTCTACAAATGTTTGGGACATGGTCATCTCCTGGGGGAATCCTAAATCTCCAATCTGCTTTTGAATGGCAGGAAAGTCATGAAGTCAGCGTGATGAACAATGTATGCCTCGGTAGTACGTTTAACCAGATCACCCTCTGCTGCGTGAGCTGCGATGACGTGGCACACTTCCGCCGGAACGCCACATTCCTCCGCAAGGGAGACGCCGGAGAAAGGATGGCGAAGATATTTCCCATATGTTCCCTGAATAGACTTGCCGTCTGCATCCAGCTCATATTCGAGCAGCTTGCCCACATCGGCCAGAATTGCACCGGCAATGACCACGTCCAGGTTGATGGGTAGGTCCTCCTTGAAGAATTCTTTCATTTTAAGCGCGCTTTCTTTGGCCACATGAACCACTGCCCGCTTATGAGCCATAAAGCTTACCTGCAAATCAGGGCCGGCCAGCAAGGTAAATGGAATGCGCTGCAAGTCTTCGGCAGTCAAGACGCTCCTTTCCAGGGCAGTTTGCCAGGTTTTGGCCGTTCTCTGCCTGAGGTCGTCGCTCTCAATCCAGTCCAGTTCGGGCCAGAGTTCTTTAAGATCATCCATGAGTGCCTCCTACTTCAACCGCTCGAGTATGGCATCTGTCATTTGCGTGGTGGAGGCTGCGCCTTGCTCAATAACATCCGGCGAACCAGGCAGCTTCATCATATCATACGTGCGTACCTGGCCCTCTTCCACAACTCGGGCAATGGCGCCCCGAATCTTTGCCGCTTTTTCTGTTTCGCCAATGTGATCCAGCATCATGCAGGCGGAGAGGATCATAGCGATAGGATTGACAATAGGGGTTTGATACTCGGCATATTTGGGCGCCGAGCCATGCGTGGGTTCAAATACGGCCACGTCCTGACCGATGTTCGCGCTGCAAGCAAAGCCAAGCCCGCCTACCAGTCCGGCAAACCCATCGGAGATAATATCGCCGAACATATTGCCGCTGACAATCACTCCGTAAGTTTCCGGGTTTTTGGTGAGCCACATCATCTGGGCGTCAATGTTGGTGTCCCATAGAGCAACGTCTGCATACCCTCTGGCAATCTGCTTGCTCACGCTGAGCATCATTCCGGAGGTCTCGCGAATGACGTTGGGTTTTTCGCATACCGTCACCGATTTGTATCCGAATTCTCTGGCGTGTTCAAAGGCGGCCCGGACGATGCGTTCGGTGGCTTTTTTGGTGAAGATACGGGTCGAGATGGCTAGCTCTTGCCTGGGAGCTGAGGCGAATTTTTTCATTTGGGGGTGAGTCATCAGCGCGTTGTAGACCTGGTCGGGTGGGTTGGTCCACTCCACGCCGCTATATAGCCCTTCCGTGTTCTGACGAAAGACCACTACATCAACTTCCGGCTCCTCGATTGTATCGCCTCTTCCCTTTCTGATGAAGTTGAGCGGATTACCTTTAAACGTGCGGCATGGGCGGATGCAAATGTCAAGGTTGAAGTGTTGGCGCAAGCCGACGATAGGGCTGTAATAGACGTAGCCCTTATCTTTTAGCTTCGGGTCCAGTTCCGCTGCTGCCTCGGCTTTGGGCTTAGAGGTGATCGCCCCAAACAGGCCGATTTTGTGCTCTTCTAGCAGATCGAGGGTGCGCTGCGGCAGAGGGTTGCCTTCCTGGCACCAAAACTCCCAGCCGATGTCGGCATGCACGTAGTCAGCCTCAAAGCCGACGGCATTCAAAACTCTAATGGCTTCCGGCAATACAGTCTTGCCAATGCCGTCAC
This sequence comes from Anaerolineales bacterium, assembly GCA_020343875.1. Taxonomy (GTDB): domain Bacteria; phylum Chloroflexota; class Anaerolineae; order 4572-78; family NAK82. The sequence goes on from CP070811.1 coordinate 2,287,483, forward strand.
CCGGCATCGAAACGATAGTGCGCTTTGACATGGTGTATCCTCCCGATTTGTAAAGAGGTTGGTATTCCCGAGTTAATCGCCGACGTAGGTCGACGCAATATCCTGCAGCCAAAATCCATTTTCGGCCAGCGCCCGGAACGTTATTCTTTGACCTGCCGTATCACGTCTATCACCGTACCGTCAACCCATTTGACGGCGGCGATGATTCTATCTTCAAATTGGGCAGATTTGGGTTTTCCGCAGATTCTTTCGGCTTCTTCCTTCAATTGGTAAATGGTTTTTAGGGGGAGATCAGAATCTTTAACCGCTTCCAGTAAATCGGCCCTGCGTGGGTTGATGGCAATGCCACGCTCGGTGACGATCACATCTATCAACTCACCCGGTCCGCAGATGGTGGTCACCTCATCCCGGATGATGGGGATGCGGTCTCGAAAGAGGGGAATGGGCAGGATGACGTTTTTGCCAAAGAGACAGTTTTGCCAGCCGCCGATGCCGTGCAACAGGTAGCCGTCGGAATGGGTAACAACGTTCGCGTTAAAGTTGACGTCGACTTCGGTCGCACCTAAGATGACCACGTCCACCATGGAGGCGAAATTGCCTTTGCCATGATAGTTGTAGCTGGTGAAAGGACTGGTGTTGACATGATTGGGATTCTCTCGCATCGAGCGAACCCCTTCCAGGTCAAAGGTCTGTCCGTCCAGGATATAGTCAATCAGGCCCTCTTCCAGCATATCTACCAGGTACTGGTTGCTGCCTGCCCTGGCAAAGCGTGCTTTTATCTCTTTCTGGCGCATGATATCGCCGAAGTACTTGCTAATGGCCAGTGATGTTCCGCCCGCGCCAGTCTGGAACGAAAACCCGTCCCTGATGATCCCGACCACGTCGCAGAATTGGGCAGTCAACTCAGCGATATAAAGCCGATCCGGGCTCTTGGTAATGCGGGTGGTGCCGGACACGATCTTCTCGGGTACCCCGATCTTATCCATCTCGACTACATAATCCACGTAGTTACCGTGTATTTGCCATGGTATGCAGGGAAAAGGGATCAGGTTGTCGGTGACCACAATGACTTTGTGCGCGTACTGGGAATCGGCCAGGGCGAAGCCGAGCAGCCCGCAGGCAGAGGGACCGGTCAAGCCATTGGCGTTGCCGAAGGGGTCGGCGGTGGGGGCCGCAATAACGGCGATGTCAATCTGCACCTCCCCATCCTGCACTGCTTGATAGCGCCCTCCGTGCGAGCGGAGAACTCCCACTCCTCTCATCTTCCCTTGCGAGGCGAAGCGCCCCAGGGGGCCGTTCATGCTGCCTTCAATGTGGTGAATAGTGCCATCTTCAAGATACTCGGTGATTGGCTCGTGGCATGGGAAGGAGGCGGAAGGGAACCATGTCAGGTTTTTCACTCCCAGCTGGGAAGCAGCCTCGAAAACCTGGTTGGCAACCAGGTCACCGTTCCTGAAATGGTGGTGGGTAGAAATGGTCATGCCATCTTTCAGCCCCGCCTCAACCAGGGCAGTTTTAAGATCTGGCACTCGTTTGTCGCCATCGTCGGGGTACTCTGCGCAGGTAGCAATGGGAGGGCCGTATTTTCTGCCGGCTGGCTTATGCTTACCAACTCCCTTAAAGGGGATGGCCGGCTGGTCGTTGACTTCAGGGGGGATCATTCTGCCGACAGCGTTTTCCTCATAGCTAGTTGTCATAGCCACTCTTCCAATCTGCGGGCAATTTACCCGATTTAATGCCCAGATCTATGGTGCGCAGCGCCCGTTTGACCACGGGCGGGTCAATCATTTTGGAGTCAATAGCAACCACGCCCAATCCTTTTTGAGTGGCTTCGTCAAAAGCCTGTACGATTTTCTGCGCTTTTTCGATTTCTTGCTGGCTGGGGGCGTAGAACTCGTGAATAACTTTGATCTGGCGGGGATGGATGCAGCCCATGCCGTCGAACCCTAAGGCCTTTGACTCGAGAACCACCTCTTGCAGGGCCTCCATATCTGACACGTCGGAGAAGACCGAATCGATGGCTTGAATGCCGGCGGCCCGGGCAGCATTAACCAGTTGGCTGCGAGCAAAGAAGGACTCCCGGCCCTCTTTACTGCGCAGGGTACCCAAATCGGCGGTGTAGTCTTCCAGGCCGATTGCCATAGCGACCACCCTTTCCGAAGCAGAGGCTATCTGGTAAGCGTTGATCACGCCCAGCGCGCTCTCGATAATCGGCATCAGGTAAATGGGGTACGTCAGCCCCTTTTCGGCGGCGATTTCCGAGATTCTTTCATCAACCTGCTTCACCTGCTGAGGGGTTTCACATTTTGGCACCAGAATCAGGTTCACATGGTGAGGCACCACACACGGGAGATCGTTCAGTCCTCGCGGAAGTTGGTTGATGCGCACCATGCGCTCTGCGCCGTAGAAGTTGATCTGGCGCAGAGCGTTTCTTACCAGTAGCTTGGCTTCATCTTTCTTGGCCGGGGCCACAGAGTCTTCCAGATCAAGGATGATGCCGTCCGGCTTGTGGATGCCCGCGTTAAGCATCAGCTTGGGGGTGTTCCCGGGCAGATATAGCCGGGAGCGGCGATAGCGATCTTTTTCGGTCTGGTATTGATTCTCTAGGATCAGTTCTGGCCAATACTCTTTGTCTGTCTGGGCGCATTGTTTGATGGCTGCTTCTATTCTGGCGGCCAGGACAAAGGGCAGTGCGCCGCTGTCTTCAATCTGGAGTTTGGCGTTTTCTACCTCGAAGAAGGCTAGCATGTCCTCGGCCAATTCGATGATGGAATCTTTGTAAAGGGCCTCTACCTTGCTTTCGAGATTGATGCACAGGCCGCCACCTTCAGTTAATTCCAGGGTCACCAAACAGTCCGAACGAATGTCTGCGCCCTTATTCCCTGCAGTGCCTATATTGCTCAAGTTTTCCTCCCTGAGGTAGCCTATGCTGAACACAATCCTGACTGGCCTAACTGCTTTGAGTCGGATGTGACCCCCTACCCGAGTGATCGATAGCCACCAGGGTGGCGGTAATGCTATGCCTCATTTTGCTTTTTAGCGGCCAGTTGCTGGCGTGTGTATTCAATCAGCCCTCCAGCCTCGACAATAGCCAGGACATTGGCGGGCAGGGGAGGGAAGTGAAATGTGCCGGCCGCACACTGGATTTGGCCGGCCTGCATATCAATCTCAATCACCTCGCCATCTTGAATGGCGTCTACCGCTTCCGAGCAGGTCAACGCCGGCAGGGCACTGTTGATGCAGTTGCGGCCATAGATGCGGGCGAATGAGCGGGCCACAATCGCTCCCACACCGGCTTCCTTGAGACAGGTAACGGCTTGCTCCCGCGAGCTGCCATTGCCCCAGTTTTTCCCGGCTACAATGATATCTCCCGGTTTGACTTCTTTTGCAAAGCGGGCGTCCAGATCTTCCAGGGCATATTGGGGCATTTCTTTGGGGTCGCTGACGGTGTAGGTGTATTTGCCGGGGAAGATCACGTCTGTGTTGACATCGTCGCCATATTTCCACACACGGCCTTTTATCGTTTTCATGGTTTCCTCGCTGCGGGGGTTTAAGCCAGTTTGCTGATTTCCCAGAGTTCAACTACTCTGTCCGATGGATGATGGCTGGGATCGAAATCATCAGTTTCCTTTGCGTCGTAGCCAATTGACTTGAATAGCTCTTCAATTGTTCGTGAGGAGTGGTGTTGAGCTTCTCCGATGGTTTGGTAGAGATACACTGCAGAAGGTAGAATCACTGGATACCGCATCTCATACAAGGCATAAGCCAAACCTTTGCTCTTCAAGTTTCGTATGAAATCTGTTTCCGCTTGTACTATTCTGCTGCCAGCATATTCTACATCAACTGCAAACAGGAATTCGAAGTAATCTCGCAAGTACCCTTGAGTCTCAAAAAAGGCGCCCAGCTGCTGGATACAGTCCTTTAATCTAACGAAGTTCTGTTCATCATTCAAGTCGTGGGGCAACTCTAACCCCAAATGGCTGCGAACCAGTCCAAAGAATACTTCTCCAACTCGTTCGGTAAACAGCCTTCTTTCTCGCTCAAGCGAATTATCGTACTTTTCGATATGGCGTTCAAGTAGCTCGAACGCCGATCTGAAAAAAGAATAGGATAGCGCATCAAATTCCCCAGATTGGAGGGGCTGGGAAGACGACTTATAAACAAAATCCTCCACCAGAGACAATTTGGCTTCTCTACCATATACGATGTTCAGGTATTCCGAAACATAGCTTCTTACTACTTCTAAATTTCCGCTATCGTAGAGTCCAGCCCACTGAGAAACGATGGCCTCAGACATGAATTTGGAGAATGCTGGCCCCATGTGCCACCACTCAGCGTAGTCACGAAACGGCTGTTTTTCGGCGACCTGTTTTAGGCTTCTTTGGCTCACAGGTATCGTCTCCATTCTTTTTGATCTGGGTGAGAGGCAAAAGCAGTGCGCTTGTTGAGATTTATTCCGGGCGAGCGGCGATTAGATCGGAGATGCGGTGAAAGCACCAATAGTCTTACCAGTTCCTTGTATCACAATAACTCGCAAAAGTCAAGGTTTCCCAAGATTGCCTCTGCACAGCGGCTGCTAAGCATGATATAATGGAGGTGCTGAACCCGGGTTGTCACATGACGCGCATGAGCTTGTTCTTGCCAGCTGTCAACTTGGTGTCAGGCGTGGGTGCCCTGAGGCGGTGGTCACCCAGGATGCCTGTGGGTTGGGCCTCATGTCTCGAAATCAGGGTGTATGGAGGGCTGTTGGATGAAAGAAGCCTTACTCTACGAGAAACTGTCGAAAAGCCGCGTGCGCTGCCATCTGTGTGCGCACCGTTGCGTGATCGCGGAGGACAAGCTAGGCGTCTGCCAGGTACGTCAGAACCGGAAGGGCACCCTGTATACCCTGGTCTATGATCGCACCATCAGCCAGCAAGTAGACCCGGTTGAGAAGAAGCCTCTTTACCACTTCTATCCTGGGTCAAAGTCCTATTCTATCGCCACGCCCGGCTGCAATTTCCGTTGCCAGTGGTGCCAGAACTGGAATATCGCCCACATGCCGCGGGAACAGGGCTTGATTGCGGGCTATGAAGCCACTCCAGCCCAGATTGTGGCTGATGCTCGCGCGACCAAAAGCCGGAGCATCGCTTATACCTATACCGAGCCGACCGTCTTTTTCGAGTATGCTTACGACACCGCCCGCTTGGCGCATGCGGCTGGCATCGCCAATGTCTACGTCACCAATGGCTATATGACGGCCGAGATGTTGGACACCTTCCACCCCTACCTGGACGGCGCCAACGTGGACTTGAAGGCCTTCCGCAAGACGACCTACAACCATTACTCTGGAGCCGGCCTGGAGCCGGTGCTGGACAGTATGAAGCGCATGAAAAAATTGGGTATCTGGCTGGAAGTGACCACGCTGGTGATCCCAGGCCTCAACGATGACCCAGCCGAGCTGAGGGATGTTGCACGTTTCTTGGCCCGGGATCTGGGATCAGAGACACCCTGGCACATCAGTCGCTTTTTCCCTACTTACAAGATGACTGATCGCCCGCCTACGCCTGTCAAAACTCTGCAGCTGGCACAGCAGATCGGTTGGGAACAAGGGTTGCGCTATGTTTATCTGGGGAACGTGGCGGGTGAGTCAAATACTGCTTGCCATGAATGTGGGCGGACCCTGATCCGGCGACGTGGCTACTGGGTGGGCGAGAATCACGTTCGTGACGGGCGCTGCCCCACTTGTGGGGCGCCCGTGGCTGGAGTCGGCATGGGGGGTGGGTGACGCTTGGTTTGTCGCACTTCGCGATAACGCTGTGCATTGGCACTTTCTTCTTGACAAATCAAAACGCCGCTCAATTTGACTGAGCGGCGTGCCTGTGGCAGATAACCGAATTCACGCCTCGGCTTTAGCCGGCCTGGCATAGCATTGACAGGCCAAAGCTGAGGCGTCTGCCCTCCAGCTTGGTACGGTTGCCTGCGCCCCAACCTCAGTCAGAACCTGTGCACTGGGCCTGGCGGAACTTCCACCACCATGATAGAACATCCCGCGCCCATCTGAAGAACACGATCAATACAAGGACACCGTCGTCCCCCACCGAGGTTGCTCTTACGACTTCGACCTTCCTGGCTTTCATCGGCTGCTCCCCCTTCTCAAGCCCTGGGCCAAAGTTGTGACAGAATATTGGCCGCCCACACGCACAGTCACCGTTTTGACCTGTTGTCGTCTGGGCTAAACTATGTTATAGTATAATCGATAACACTTCACAAACTCTTCGCAAATCCTTCGTAACTTTCGCACTTCATCCAGCGCCTGTATCGAAGAGCTGTATGTGATAGTCTGGTCCAAGGACGGGGAAAATGGGGGATGTCCTTCGTCTGCGGCTCTTAGGCCCTGTCCAGGTGGAGCGGGAGGGGATGCCAGTGCGCGGCTTCGAGTCGCGCAAGGCCTTGGCCCTGCTCTGCTACCTGGCCATGCACGACCAACCCCTCACCCGCGAGCACCTGGCCGACATGTTCTGGGGTGATAAGCCGGAAGTTCGGGGGCGAGCCAATCTCAGCCGGGTGCTACACAACCTGTCGACTCTCTTGCCAGATTGCCTGGGAGCTGACCGTCACACGGTTGAATGTCGCCATCCTGCTACCTTGTGGCTCGACTTGGACGCCTTTAACGACCTGGCGGCGCGGGGCGACGCGGAGTCCCTGACCTCGGCTGTGGAGCTGGTCCGGGGCGATTTTATGCAGGGGTTTTACCTGGATGATTGCCCCGACTTCGAAACCTGGCTGGTGGCGCAACAGGAAGCGTGGCGCCAGCAGGTCGCTCAGAGTTTGACAGCTCTCATCACCCACCACACTGCCTGTGGCGAGTATGCGCAAGGCCTGGATTTTGCCAGCCGCTTGCTGGGGTTGGACCCCTGGCGGGAGGAAGCGCACCGGCAGAAGATGCTATTGCTGGCCCTGAGCGGGCAGCGAAGCGCTGCCTTGGTCCAGTACGAGACCTGTCGCAGGGTACTGGCTGAGGAACTGGGCGTCGAGCCGGCTGAGGAAACGAAGGCGTTGTACCTGCGTATCCGTGATGGAGAACTGGACATAGCAACGCCAGAGCTGGTGATGTTGGCTCCACCAACTACAGCCCAGCCGCCCTTTCTGTCCACGGCCCTGCCCCATTCCCCACCTGTTGTACCCTTCGTTGCTCGCGAGCGCGAACTTTCGCTTCTGGACGCTTTTCTCGATCAGACGCTGACTGGGCGTGGACAGGTGGTCTTGATCACCGGCGGGGCCGGCCGAGGCAAGACGGCCTTGATCCAGGCCTTTGCAGGTCAGGCTATGCAGGCACACTCCGACCTGCTGGTCGCCATAGGCAACGCCAACGCCTACACCGGCCTGGGCGACCCCTATCTGCCCTTCCGCGAGATCCTGGGCATGCTGACGGGTGATGTTGAAGCCAGATGGGGAGCTGGATCCATCAGCCGGGAACAGGCTCTCCGCTTGTGGCGCGCCATGCCTCGCTCCACTCAGGTGCTGGTGGACTGCGGCCCGGAGTTGGTTGATACCTTCATACCGGGTACCGCTCTGGTTGAACGTGCCAAGACGTGTGCCCCTGGTGGGGCAGGCTGGCTGAAGCGGCTGACCCAGCTGACCCGGCGGCGTTCGGCCGAACCTGGCCCGACTGAGACGTTGCAGAGCGCCTTGTTTGAGCAATACACACGAGTGTTGCAAACATTGGCCCGCCAGGGGCCGTTGCTGCTGGCGATCGACGATCTCCAGTGGGCGGACGCTGGTTCCATCAGCCTGCTGTTTCACCTGAGCCGAGGGTTGCCAGGTCATCGCATCTTGATCCTGGGCGCCTACCGCCCAGAAGAGGTCGCACTGGCTGGAGATGGCGCTTCAACAGGCTCAGCTGGGCCTGCTCTGTCTGGTCCGCCGGTTCTTGCCCGGCAGGCGCAGGCCAGCCAGGCAGGTGCGCCCCGGGCGCAGCTGGGACAAACCGGGCGGCATCCTTTAGAAGCGGTGGTCAACGAGTTGAAGCGGAGCTTTGGAGACATCGAAGTCGATCTGGCACAGGCCCAGGACCGGGAGTTTGTGGATGCTTTCCTGGACACCGAAGCCAATCGCCTGGGGCCCCAGTTTCGGGAGACGCTCTACCGCCAGACGAGGGGGCACGCCTTGTTCACCATTGAGCTGCTGCGTGGTATGCAAGAGCGCAGGGAGCTGGTCCAGGACGGCGGGGGGCGCTGGATTGAGGGGCTGACGCTGGATTGGGAGCGGCTACCGGTGCGGGTGGAGGCAGTGATTGCCGAACGCTTCAGGCGCTTGCCCCCCCAATGGCAGGCGACTTTGGAAATAGCCAGTGTTGAGGGGGAGGTGTTTACGGCCGAGGTGGCGGCTAGGGTGCAGGCTGCCGACCAAGGGGAGATCATCCGCTTCTTGAGCGGTGAGTTGAGCAAACAGCATCGACTGGTGGTGGCTGACAGCCTGCACCGACTCGGTGGGCGGCGATTGTCCCGCTACCGGTTCCGGCACCACCTGTTTCAGAAGTACCTGTACCAGAGTTTGGACGAGGTAGAGCGGTCGCTCCTACACGAGGCGGTCGGAAATGCCCTGGAGAGCCTGTATGGAGAGGTGGTCGCCGAAGTCCCGGTGCGACTGGCGCGCCATTTTCAGGCAGCTGGACTGTTGACCAAGGCTGCTGACTACCTGTTCCTGGCCGGGAAGCGGGCGGCCCGCATGTCCGCCAGCCAGGAAGCAATCGCGCACTTCAGCCGTGCCCTCGACCTCACTCCAGCGGATGACCTGACCAGATGCTATGCTCTTACCCTGGCCCGCGAGAAGGTCTATGACTTGCGCGGCGAGCGCCAGGCCCAGAAGAAAGATTTGGCGGCCCTGGAGAGGCTGGCAGAGGTCCTGGATGAGGTCCAGAAACGTGTCGAGGTGACCCTGCGCCAGGCCCGTCACGCCGAGGCGACCGCCGACTACCCGGCGGCTGTGGATGCTGCCCAGAGGGTCATCCGACTTTCCCATCAGACCGGGGATACGCAAGGCGAGGCCACGGGCTATCTTATGTGGGGACGGGCGCTCTCGCGTCAAGGGGCGTACGAAGCGGCCCGGTGCCAGCTTGAGGGGGCCCTGGCCCGAACTTCGGGGGCGCGCCATTTGGAGGCCGAGTGCCTGCGCGGCCTGGGCATTGTCTCCCAGCGCCAGGACGACTACGCGGGAGCCAGGGTGTATGCCGAGCGCGCGTTGGGTATCTCCCGCGAGATTGGCGACCGGAGAGGCGAGGCTCAAGCCCTCAACATCCTTGGCATCACCACCCGTCGGCAGGACGATTACGCCGGGGCCAAGACCTATTGGGAGCAGGCCTTGGGTGTCTTCCAGGAAATTGGCGACCGTTTCGGCAAGGATACGGCGCTCAATAACCTCGGCCTTATCTGCCAGATTCAGGACGACTATGCCGGTGCAACAGCCTATTACAGGCAGTCCCAGCGTATCTGCCGCGAGATTGGCGAC
>CP070811.1:2297071-2307780 GCA_020343875.1 Anaerolineales bacterium
GCACCATCTCGATCTGGTCCGCCTGGTATTCCAATACTCGGCGCATCCCCTCACACCTCCCTCTCCCCCCTGCCCCTCAACCCGCCTGCCGTATCACCGCCACCACCCGCCCCTGCACCTGCACCACCGACGGGTGAACCACAATCGGCGCTATCCTTGGATTGGCCGGTTGAAGACGAATGTGTCCTCTCTCCCGATAGTACCGTTTGAGTGTGGTCTCATCCCTGTCGCGCAGCCAGACCGCGACCATTTCGCCGTTCAAGGCCTGGTTCTGGTGCTTCAAAATGACAATGTCACCATCGTTGACCAAGGCATCAATCATCGAGTCGCCGTTGACTCTTAATGCGTATAGACCCTCTTGCTCAGGGATGATGTCACGTGTCAATTCGATGTAGTCGTCTGGATCAGCGTCGCCAGTCGCAATAGGCTGCCCGGCCGCAATTGTGCCCAATCTTGGCACCCGGAAAGTCCGCGCCTGCGACAGACGAATGCCACGTGGCGTGTTTGGCGCGCGCGATAAGCAGCCAGCTTCCTCCAAAACGTCCAGATGATGGTAGACTAGTGACTTGGTGCTGATTCCTAAGCCTGATCGAATTTCTTCGTAGGTAGGGGGATAGCCATTCTCAGCGAGGAATTCGGCAATGAACGCAAGTATCCTCCTCTGCCGGTTGCTCAAGTGCTCCTCCACAGCTAGACTCCTTTCACTGCTGCCTGGGTGTTCTCACGCAGGCTTTCCGCCTCCGTGCGGAGATCACCTCGCGGGAAACGTCAAAAAGAACATATGTTCTGACACCTGTTATTATATCAGAACATGTGTTCTGGTGTCAACTCAGATTCTTTATGGTTTTCGCTTGTATGAACGGATTGAGGCCGAGGCTAGCCTGGCAGCACAGGCGTCTGAAGCTGCGCTTGGGTCAAGTCTGAGTGCAGATACCATCCAACTTGATAGCCTCGCGGCTGGGAGATGCGGGGAAGAGTCAGGATTCCGCTAGCCTATGCGCAGTTGCGAAACTCCAGACTGAATGTCGTTTCGGCCCAGACATGCCGGCTGCAGTCGAAGTAGAAGACTGGTCAGGCTGAGGGGTAGTGAGATCATCGGTAGGCGCTGGCGTTGGCGTAGGAGAAGGCGCTACGCCTTCGATGAGCACAAACGTTGTCGCCTGGTTAGTAACGGTAATAGGGCGCGTGTAAAGACGCCCGTCGAAGTAGGTTTTTAACATGTAGCCGCCGACGGGCACGTCAGCGAAGGTGAGGGTCTCTCCCCATACCGGATCGGGTTTCACCACGTCGTCCGGATAAGTGAAAGTCTGGCGCCAGTAGCGATCTGGCTCTTCGGCACGATGCAAGAAGACCGGCTGCTGGGGCACTATGTATCCTTCAGCGTCTACCACCCGCCCGGCGATCACGCCATAGCCGAGATCAGGCTTCACCCATAAATCTGGGTTTCGCACATCGCTGTAGTTCAGGCCTGCCACACGCACCTCCAGATGCAAGTGCGGGCCCAATGCCACACCCCCTTGCCCTACCTCGGCTATCAGATCACCTGCTTTCACCGGCTGCCCTTCCTGAACCAATACCCTCGAAACGTGTCCATACAAGGTATACACCGGCAGATCGTTCCATCCCTGTTCGTGGCGAATGAGGACAGCCTGCCCAAAGAAGTCCAGGCTAGGGCCGAATGGAATTTCATGGTCCGGGCCGGCCCGAACAATTACGCCGTCGCCCACAGCCAAAATAGGTACCCCCATCGGATTTTGGATATCAATGCCATGGTGCCACAGATATTGTCCTCGGTTATTGGTTCCAAAGGGGTAATACGAACTGCCCCAGGTGGCGTGGGCATCTGTAAAAGGGCGTGTAAACCAGAAATGATCTTCGGCCTGGAACGGATCGGGCAGGCCCAGGCTACTGGCCAAGACAGTACGCGGCACAGGAGTAGGAGTTGGGGTGGGCGTGAAGGTAGGAGTGGGCGTACCGGCGGGAGTAGCCGTCTCGGTCGGTATCGGAGAGGCTATTTCTAAAACCAGCGTTGCGGTCAGGCTGGGTGTGGGGCTGGGCGTTGAAGTGGCCGTAGGCGTGGGTGAATGGGTGGCAGTGGGAGTAACCGTGTCTGTCGGCGTGGGCGAATAGGTGGGCGTAGAAGTAGGGGTGCTGGTGGACGTAGGCGTGGCTGTGCCCAACAACGAGACAACCGTCATCCGATCCTGCCCAATGACTGCAACCAAGCCCACCAGCAACGCCAATACAACGGCGACGGTGAACAGGCGCAGGTTATCGACCAACGCTGCGCGAGGCAAATCCTTCATAAGGATGCTGGCTGCCGTCTACTGCGTATCACTTCCATCTACCGACCATACGATGCGCTCTTCTAGCCACCCAAAGGCATTCTGCACATCAATTTCAACCTGTCCATCGATGGAGCCTTCCAAATCGAAGAGAGGACGTTGATTCTTGCCATTGGCGTTTGCTACCCACATAGCCCACGCACCGTCTCGATCAGATACGAAAGCAATCGTCTTACCGTCGGGCGCCCAAGTAGGAAGGCCATCGTTAGCGATATCGGTAGTCAACCGAGTCAGGCCAGTGCCATCAATGCCAACGCTATAGACATCCCAGTTCTCACCACGGTGAGACATGAACACCACAAGCTCTCCATCAGGGGAAACGGCAGGATTGGCGTCGCTGGGGTCAAAAGTAAGTTGGAATGGAGCACTGCCATCGAGATTGCTCAGAATCACACCGCAGCTCCCATTCAAACAACCCTTATAGACGAAGCGGTCGCCATCCGGCGCCCACGCCGGTGCCTCGCCCTGTATGGGAGCCCCGTCTCGACGAAGCACCCGATATTCGGCCCCAGTGGTGCGATAGACAGCCGGCGCCTCACCTGCCTCCCGCGAATGAAAAAGGAAGGTCTGCCCATCTGGCGCAAAGGTGGGCCTGGCAGATTCAAAGAAGGTATTAAACCGCCAAGTATCGCCACCCTCAGTGGCCCGTTCGATTAGCCCTCGTTCATCGGCCTTCCAGGAACGGAAGGCAATACGCTGGCCATTGGCACTAAGCGCCGGCTGGCTAGCTTCGGACACCAATAGCGCCCGATCGCTTCCATCGGGGTTGGCCGAGAATATGTTATAGGTACCTGCGGTCGCGTCGAAGACAGGGAAGACTAGCCGGCCTGTGAGTGCTGCTGCGTTGCGAGCAGGCGGCAGGTCACGCGAAACATATCCAGGTAGCGGCTCAGGGGTAGGTGTCACAGTCGGGCTGGCAGGCAAGGTAGCCGTTGCCTCAGCCTTGGCGCTCTCAGTCCGCGCCGGAGTCTCGGTGGATGATATCGCTTCGCTCTCAAGGGCCACCTCCGCAACGGTGGGCGTCGCCTGTCTAGAGCGAGTCGGGGTGACCGTAGGGATGATGGCCAGCGCCTCCCCTTTGGGTGTCCAGAGCTTGATGTCGTCGAAGCTAACGGTCAGGTTAGGCTCGCTGAACGTGCTGGCGAAGAAGCCGAAGTTTCCTTCGGTGAAGGCATCATCCTTTACCTCAGCCAACAGAGCTTCATTAACATACACACGAATCTGGCTACCAATGGCCTCGACAAACAGGCGATTAGCGGCCTGGCCCACATTGACGGCAGATGAGGCAGTCCAGGGGATTAGAGTGACCCACTCGCCATTATGGAATTTGCTCAGCAAGAAGAATCCGTCTCCTGAGATGTCGAAGCGATAGAAATTGTCACGGTCTTGAAAACGAAAGAGGATCCCGTAGCCGTTGTTGTTAGGGCCTGACTCCTGGGCCGCATCCACCTCCAGTCGAAAGTCAGACACTTTTCGGTTGGCCAAACCCCAGGCAACCAGGTTGCTAGTGCTCATATCGATATAGTATTTGTTGTTACCATACTGTTTCGTCGTGTAACGGTCAAAGGCATCGTCCCACCCGCTGCTGGGGTCACTGAAATCGTCTTCATAAACCAGAACGTAGCCCTCAACACCTTCATCCAAGTCAGTTGTGGCCGCGGGCGGCTGGTCACCCTTCCCCCCAAATCCAAAAAACGCAAAGAGAGTCATCCCTACCAGGGCAACTGCCAGCACCAACCCGCCGGCGATCCATGCTTTTCCCCAGCGGGGGGAGGTATCCGGAGGTGCCTGTGCGGGTGTCAGTTTCCGGGGCCGAGGAGCCTGGGCGGGCTGCCCGGCACCCAAGCCGACGCGTGAAGGTTGAAACGCCAACTCCGTATCGCCCACGACAATGCGGTCATCCGGCTCAAGGAGATATACGTCACTGATTGGCTCACCATTGACAAACGTGCCATTGGCGCTCTCAAGGTCCTTGATGGCCCAACGGCCTTCCACCAACTCAATCAAGGTATGATAACGGGAGACACGAGGATCCGTGAGAACCACGTCATTGTCGCGCTCACGCCCAATGCGAGTCGTCAGCTTAAGACGGATGGTTTTGCCCTGCTCATTGCCGCGTACAATTTCCAGCGTGGGTGCAATAGACGGCCCCACCATGGTCGAGTGGGCATGGAGATTTCCATCATCCATCGAATTTCCTAAATCCTTTCCAAAAAGAAGAGGTACCTCTTGGCTCTCGACCCGCAACTTCCGAGAGTCGCAGGCATTATAGCAGAGGGGTACTGACACGTCAAAAGAGATTCGTCGTATACACTTGCCCGGGATTTTGGGCACGCCCAAAACGTAGAAGGCTCACAGCAAGAGACCGCAGAATGAAGCCGTCCAGCTACACAAATCATCTATTTTGAAACAACCGTTACCGGGCCAATGAGAATCGCATCAGTCCATTCTGGGTAGGTAGAGTCCACTACCGGCAAGCGGCGCCACGTGTCTGGCTCATACAATCCTACGCTAAGGAAATAGCGACCGGGAGGCGTGTCGGGCGACACAGGGAGACTGTGCGGATCGGTGACGTATCCCCACGGTTGCCACAGATTGGTCGGGTATTGACCGGGGTGCAAGTTGTCCTGCGCACTGATCACATTTCCCCGACTGTCTAACAATTGAGCCATGCTACTGTAGGTGGTAGGCTGTTGCTTCTGAGCTTGCCAATAGAGAGTCAGGTCGAGCGGCTCTCCAGCGACCACAGTCGAGTAAGGCAGATCATAGCCAAGCAGAACAAATTGATCCCCAAAGTTGATGTCGAGGCGAGTTTCAAGCCGGACATCCTGCGAGCCACCGAAATGCTGCTTGAAAGGGCTCGGAAAGCGATCCAGGTAGAGTGACTTGAACAGCGTCAGTGCCAGGGCCAGTCCCACCAGGGCGGTGACTTGCCAGAGTGGCATGATTGCTGCCTGGGCCGGCGCGAATTCTCTGTGCACCACATCAACCTGCGCACCCTGGACAACCGGGGCGCCCGGCCCGGCAATATCCGACCTGCCCCTTTCGATAAGCCGAGGGCTGGCTTGCCGATTCAGCTTTTGATATATCGCAACCATCATCAGAGCCAGCCATATGCTGACACCCAACGCTGATATCATATCAGCAATCAGGCGGGTGGGAGTCTCGCCAAAGCGCAACTCCACCCTGCTCTCACCTGCCGGAACAGCCAATCCAAGCAACCCGCGCTCACTAACCGGGAAGGTGCCGGTTTCTTGGCCATTGATGGTAGCTCGCCAGCCAGGAAAGTAGAATGTATGGAATACCAGTTGGGCTGCTTGGGGCGAGATGATCGTAAGTTGAGCCCGATTGGCATCGAAGATGGCCGACTCGACCCGCGCGCCAGCCGGCAGGTAGGATCGATCAAGCCGATCCAGCGTCCCGCCTGAACGGTACAGATTCTCGAGAGGCGAATCTTGTGGCACCTGTCGCACCCAGACCGGTAGGTACTCGCCGAAAGAGGTGGTGCCGATGGTCCCGCTGGCGTGCTCGTAGGCCATCATGTCGGTTAGCGTTGGACTGGTAGAAGCCAGATCATAATAACGTGGATAAAGTAACGAGAGGCTTCCGCCGACGATGATCAGTAACGCCACAACCGTCAAGGGGAAGGTCAGCCACGCCAGCCGGCTCTCCCTAGCCCGGGCTTGCAGGGCACCAAACAAGGCGCCTGATAGAACAGCCATCAGAAACGCGGACAGGCTGAGCAAGCGGCTGGGGCGTTGGACAAAAGCCAGAAGAGGCAGCCGGTCCCACAGGCCAACAGAGGCGGGCAAAAGCATGAAGATTGAAACGAATAGCCAGACCCCACTGAACAAGACTATGCCCCGCCTGGCGCGGCCCTTATAAAGCCAGGCTCCGCTCAGGCCCAACAATGCTAAGACCAGTTGCGGCAAGCCGATACTGGATGGCGCTTCGGGATTCAAATGACCGGTATTGACCGGTGGAGGCAACCTCAGCAAATCGGACAAAGTCAAAAAGTGAAAATGATAGTCAAAGCCAGGTGGTGTAGTCAGCCGATCCAACTGAACCAGGGATCGCTCAGCCATAGCAGGCAGCAGGAAGAAGACAGCCAAGCTCGCTCCCAGCACCGCTGCCAAGCTGGCGCCCACCAACCGCTGGCGGTCTCCTTTGAACCACAGGAAGATCACCACATAGCCGCCCAACAGGGGGCTGAAGATCAGGGTGGTTATATTATGAGACAGGAACAGGGCAGCCAGGATTAGTGCGACCAGGAGCAAATGCACCCGGGCGGCACGCTGGGAGCGAATCAATCGCTGATAAGCCCACAACGCCAACGGGAAAAACGCCATACCCCAGGCAGTCGGCGGGCTGCCACGCGAGTACATGTTCAGGAGTTGGAAAGGCGCGTACGCGTAGGCAACAGACGCTACCAGGCCAGCCATCGGATTGAATACATCCCGTACAAATAGGTACATCGCCCAGGCCCCTACCAGCAGCGATAGGGCGAGTGAGGCATTCATGGCGTAGACAGCGTTCAGGCCGAAGATATGGAGCACTTCAGGCATATAGTAGGACAGAGGAGAATAGTATACGAAAAGGGGTAGTCCGTAGCCGAAGGTCAGATCCGGCATCCAACGCGGAAATAGCAGGCCCTGGTTGACCGCAGAGTCCAACGCCACAAGGCGATAGAGATGGACCAGCCCATCGGAACTCAGGGTGAGAGTTGGCTTAAGCAAGGGATGAAACGCAGGCAACAGGAACAAACAAATCAGCGGCAGGTTTAAGTCCAGCCGCTGCTGAACTCGTTCGAGAACTTGCTGGGGACTCTTCATAGCGTACATCGTCTGGCTCATTTCACGACGAAGCCAGAGATAAGCAATGAATCAAGGTGCGAGACCGAAAGACGATCACTAGCCTGCATCAAGTGTGGTTGCAGGCGTTGCTCAGTTGAAGGCAGCCGCCAACCCACCTCAAGCTCATAATCCCCCGCTGGCGTATGAGGGGCTATCTGAAATTCATAGACATCGCGGTACAGCTTACCAGGCACCCATCCAGTTAGCAAATGACCTCCTGGCAGTTGCTTGTTCCGCTGGCCCCACAGAGGGTTGTTGGTTTGCGGATTGAAGGTCGTGCCCAAGAACTGGACAAAGCTCTCGGCTGCCTCGGTAGGTGGCGACCCAGCCTGCCAGTAGAGGGTGATTCTCAGCGATTCACCCGGTCGGAAGTGGCTGCTATTGAGCGAGTAGCCACATAGGCGCGGGCCGCCGTCGAAACGAACGTTGGTCTGCACTGTGGTACCGTATATGGCCTGGCAGCTTGAATTCAGGCGGAAGAGCGTCGTGTGCGAATCAAGCCATAAAGTCTTGAGGCCCAGCAACAGCACCAAGCCAAACGGTAGCCACCAACGAGGGCTTGGATAAATGACGGGCGGGCTGCCATCCCCCTGTCTTCCTCGCCACAGAAAGGCAGCCAACAGCAGCACAAGCAGCGTCGCACCGCTGACCAACACCCCGGCCTGTTGCGCCGCCGTTCCCGCGTAACTCAGCTCGATCGTGTGTAGGCCGGCAGGCACGGCAACCTGGATGTAACCAGTGCCTTCAGCAGGTTGCACAGCAAGAGGCTGATCGTCAAGTCTTGCCACCCAACCTGGGAAGTAAAGGGCGTGCATAGCCGCAACGAAAGGAACGGGCGTTTCGATTTTTGTGCGGAGCAACCCGGTACGTCGTTCGTCGGTGAGGATGCGCCCGCCAGCGGGCAAGTTGGCCAGCGGCAAGGCAGCCACTCGCTGTGCCTCTTCCTGGCTAAAGGGCTGGTAACGCCATTTTGGCAGGAACTCGTTGAAAGCTGTCAGGCCAGGCACATTGTTCTGCAACGCGGCGACCTGGACCTCTGAGGGGGTAAGGGGCGATCCGAACCTTGCGTAGCGATGCTGAAGCTGCGGGTATAGAACCGGCAGGGCCGGCAGGATAGCTGCCAGCATGACTATTGCTGCTACCATCCACTGCCGGCGCCTTCCAAGAGTCTCTACAGATAGCGCGATCACCACCGCGGCCGACAGGCTGACCAGGCTCAGCAGCCGAGCCCGAAATTGGACCAGCGACAGGAGAGGGATCGTCCGCCACAGCCAGTTAGCACTACTGGTTTGCAGCCAGAGGACAATCAGCCCCAGCAACCCCAAGCTGATCACGAAAGCCATCTGCCGGCGTCGATGCCTGATCAGAGACAGCAAACCACCCGCCAGGCCTATCAGCATAGCCACGCCAGGCAATGGGCCTAGGCGATCTGCCATAGAATTGTTGTCAAAACCTATATCGTAAGCTGCAGGCAATCTCAACAGATCCAACAGCAGCAGGGGGTTATCAGCGATGCGGGCGTATTCAATTCGTGACAAATTGTCCAGTTGGACATACCGCTGACCATCCAAAAATGCGAAGATAGAAAAGGCGACCAGCCCCGACCCGACGACAAGAACGAGTATTGCCTGCCACAACACTGACCAGCCCCTGTGCCAGGCCAGAATCAGGCTTAATAGAGCAAAGGCTGGCAGCACGAAGAGCGCTGACAGATTGTGACTGAGCAGGATTAGCGCCCAACTCAGCGCCGCCAGTGCCAGCCGGGGACCGTTGGAAGCCGACAGGAAGTGTACAAGGCCCCACAGCACCCAAGGGTAGAGAGCCACGCCGATGCCCTGAGGTGAACCTCGCTCCAGCAAATCATGTAGTAAAGGGAAGGCATAGGTATAGCTGGCAGCGGCAGCCAGCGCCCCCGGCACACGCGCACCTAGCGCCAGCGAAAAGCCAAAAGCACCCGTTGACGCAGCCAACAACGTCAGCCCAGTCAACACCCGGTAGGCCAGTGTGTGCGGTAGGCCCAGCATATGCAGCCCATCAATAACATAATATTCCAGTGGTGAGTACAGGGAGAATAGTGGCCCGCCCAGCCCAACGTTGATAGACTGCACCCAGACAGGGAACCACCAGCCGTCGGCACGGGCCGCAGAGAAGACTATACTGCGATAGATGTGAAGATTGGCCGCATCATGGGCATGCTCTTCGAGGGGCTGGGGCAAGACCGGCAACACCACAAAGAGCGGCAGGATGGCAGCCAATAGCCAACTATACAGAAGGCCACTGTGTTGCTTGAACCTGGATCGGACCAAAGGCATCGGAGCCTTCTGCGGTTTGTCTAAGCTCTCTTCGAAAGAGCATTCACTTCTGGCAAATGGGTCCCCAAGCTTACTGCCCCCAAGAAATGCGCTCGTGGGTCCACCCACCATATCCGCTGACCCAACCGGGGATGTCTATTGGCAAGCGTTGAGCAGTCCCACCACCGATTGGCAATACCCATACACCCCAGCGGCCGTCACGATTGGATACGAAAGCCACCCATTTCCCATCAGGCGAGATGGTGCCTAACCCATCGTCAGCCGGGAAATTGGTGATATTGGTGCCAGCCCCGCCATTGATGGAGGTCACATAGACGTCCATATTGCCGGTAGAGCGGGACATGTACACCAAGGAGCCGCCCTGGGTGTCGGTGGGTACGGCGTTATCGCCTACAATAAATGCCGGGGGACTCTGTGGGGAGCCTCCAGCCCGAGTCATGCCAGAGTCTGCCTTATAAATACCACATCCACCTCCTCCACCAGGCTTCCAATAGTCGCACGCCCGGAAGAGAATGCCATAATCAGCAGCCCAAACGGGAAACAAGGGAGCCGAGCCATCGAAAATGTCGCCTAGCAGCACATAATCAGTGGCCACAGTGCCAGTACTGGCCGGGTTCATGCCATACTGAACGAAGACATGCCATTCAGTGCCGCTCAGCTTGGCGATGACCAGTTCGGGGTTGTCGTAGACAATGCTGTTACCATCCGGGTTATAGAACGGATGCTGGTCACCGGGAGACGCACTCACAGCCCTGCCGCCACTGCCATCTGCGTTATACTCCCACACATTCTCGTTCGAACCCCCCTCGCCATTGACCACCAGCGCCGCGCCGTCGGGGCGGAAGTTGGGTTGGCGCGAGCGCTGGATTTTACCCAGCACGTAGCCATCAGGTAACTGGTAGATGACAACATCGTAGTGTCCGATGCCATCGTCAATGGGAACCGCCAGCTTGCCGGTAATCGGCGGAGCCTGGGGGGTAGGCGTGGCCGTCGGCGGCAAAGGGGTGGCAGTCGCAACCACAACCGGCACCGGCGTAGGCGTGGGAGGAAGCGGGGTCGCCGTCGATGTAGGTGCAGGCGTGGGCGTGGGCGGAGCCGAGGTCGGCGTATCGGTGGGTGGGACTGGCGTGGGTGTGTCAGTCGCCGGGAGTGGCGTGGGCGTGATGACGACAACGCGCTCGGTAGGCGTAGAAGCTGGC
>CP070811.1:2307880-2312706 GCA_020343875.1 Anaerolineales bacterium
AAGGACAACATCATCTTCCACACCGTCATCTGGCCGGGCGAACTGATGGCGGTCGGGCCTCTCTATGCCGACGATCCAACCCAGACGCTCAACCTGCCCTACGACGTGCCGGCCAACGAGTATCTGAACATGGAGAGCCAAAAACTGTCCACCAGCCGCGGCTGGGCCATCTGGGCACCCGATATGCTGGAGCGCTACGACCCGGACCCGATCCGCTTCTACCTGACCGCCGTCGCCCCCGAAACACGCGACGCAGACTTTACCTGGGACGGCTTCGTGCGCCGGAACAACGACGAACTGGTGGCGACCTGGGGCAATCTGGTCAATCGGATGCTTAGTTTTGCCTACAGGCACTTCGAGGGACGTGTCCCCCAGTCGGGGGAGCTGGATGGAGCAGATCGCGACATCCTGGCCCGGGCCGAGGCTGGCTTCGGGTCGGTGGGCGAGTTGATCGAATCGGTCCGGCTGAAAGCCGCCTTGGAGGAGGCGATGGGCATCGCCCGGGCGGCCAACGTCTACCTGGACCAGAAGGCGCCCTGGTTCCAAATCAAAGAAGATCGAGCCGCGGCCGCCACGACGGTGTACGTCATCCTACGCACAATTGACAATCTCAAGGTGCTCTTCTCGCCTTTTCTACCCTTCACCAGCCAGCGGTTGCACGAAATGCTGGGCTATGAGGGGCAACTGTTTGGCCGGCAATACACGCAAAGCTTTACCGAGAATGAGCGTTCTCACGCGACACTATGTTATGACTCCAGCCAGGCGATTGGCAGGTGGCAGCCAAGCCAGTTGCCAGTTGACCAGGAACTGCAAAGACCGTCGCCCCTTTTCAGAAAGCTGGACGAGGATGTTGCCGACAAAGAGCTGGCACGCCTATTGGGCGAGTCATAGACTTGCAGGCAGGTGAGCTCACCCCTTAACCAATCCTGCTGGGGGCAGGGGTAACCAAAGTGGACGATTTGCTGCGTGAGGGCATCGCCGCCGCCAAATCAGGTCACCGGGAGCGTGCTCGTAGTCTGCTGACGCGGGTTGTGGAGCAGGACGAAAGAAACGTTTGGGCCTGGTTGTGGTTGAGTGGGGTGGTAGATAGTCTGGAAGACCAGGAGATCTGCCTGGAGAACGTGCTAAGCCTCGACCCAACTCACGATCAGGCCCGCAAACAGCTGGGCTGGGTGCGCCAGCAAAAAGAGCGGAGACCATCAGCCTCCCCTGAGAAGATGCCCACTCCGTCCTCGCCGCAAGATGTTCCACCCCTTGAGTCGTCTCAGCCCAGGAAACCCGTCTCGCCAGCGGCTGCCGTACTGCACCAAGATTTCGCCCGCCGCCAACCGACGCCCCAGCCCGAACTGGAGCCGCCGGCCCCTCCAGCTCCAGATGAGTTTGGGGATGAATACCAATGCCCCTACTGCGCTGCACAGACCGTTCCGCAGGACCGAGAATGCCCCGCCTGCAGAAATAAATTATGGATCAAAGTCCGGCGGCGTGAGGAACGTTCCTCGTGGCTATGGGTCGCGCTGACCCTGCAATTTGCTGGCACAATTTGGCCGGCCAGCATCGCGATGCTGATGCTCTTCTACGCCAGCTACGAAATTGGACTCGACAATTTCTTCAGGCTGGTGCCCGCATACCTGGGTCTACCTGGCAACGTTCCAC
This sequence comes from Anaerolineales bacterium, assembly GCA_020343875.1. Lineage (GTDB taxonomy): Bacteria > Chloroflexota > Anaerolineae > 4572-78 > NAK82. The sequence continues at coordinate 2,309,534 of CP070811.1, forward strand.
CCCAGGTCGCCGAGGCCGCCTTCGAAGCGGTACCGCGGCTATATGCCCTGCCCATTATGCTCTTTGTCTTACTATCGCTAACGGTGCTGGTGGGCCTGTTTCTACGCTGGAAGCCAGTCTTCTACTTTTTTCTTCTGAACACCTTCCTGCTGTTGGGCGCTGCCATCGCGGGCTTGGGCATCGGGTTAGGCCTGCCCAGGGAAGGGATAGTGATTAACCAGAGAGTGGGTGCTCTATGCGGCGGAGGCGGCATAATCCTGGCACTGATGATGTTCTTGCTGGTCCTTCAGATTGCGGATGACTTCTTCCTTGACCAGAAACGCCTCCTTCTGCAGCCTGACCGGGATGCGACCAATGGCCCTGCCCTCCTGGACAGCGGTCGCTACTACGCCAAGCACAAAATGTGGGCCTTGGCTGCCATTCACCTGAGGCGAGCGGTTGGCCAAATGCCCCCCCAGATTGATTGTCACCTGGCATTGAGTGCAGCATATCTCAACCTTAAACGGTATGAACTGGCTGCCAGTGCCCTGGAAGAGGCCAGGCGTATCGACCCTGACCATGCGCAAGTCAAAGATCTGACAACCGCGCTGATCCGCCGACGCGCTGCTGAAAGCCCCCCTAGCCAATAGCTTTCCAGTGACTCTCCGGTTTGTTTTTGTCTAATCTCTGCTTTGCTATTATACTTCTTGGAGTAAAATCATCGTCTTTCGAATCAGGTGCGCATGAAACTGAAGTATCGATACATAAATCAAGCCAAGCAAGCATTAGCCCGCGAGGAGGGCACTGTTCGTAAGGACTGGGGAGGGCGGCTGCCGATTGTGTTGATCTACCCCAACACATACCAGTTGGGGATGAGTAGCCTGGCAATACACAGCCTGTACCGTCTTTTTAATGATCAGCCTGACGTCGTCTGCGAGCGGGCCTTCTGGGGCTATCGCTGCCCACCACGTAGCGATGAACCGATTCTCTCCATAGAATCACAGCGTCCGATGACTGATTTTCCCGTCATCGCCTTCACCATTTCTTACGAGATGGACTACTTCAACGCAGTTCAGCTTCTTAAGCGAGCCGGGATCCCGCCTTTAGCCGAAGACCGGGACGAGTCGTGGCCACTGATCATTGCCGGGGGGCCAGCGGTCTATACCAACCCCGCGCCCCTGGCCGATATCTTCGACGCCTTCGCCATTGGTGAGGGGGAAGTCATCGTGCCGCCCCTGATAGATGCTCTGTGGGAAGCGGGCAAAGCCCCACGTCACGAGGGAGCACGTATCCTGGCCGAGGTGCCAGGGATGTATGTCCCGGCTCTGGGAAATGGGCCGGTTGGCCGCGTATGGGTACATGACCTGGATACCACGCCTGCCACCACCCAGATCTATGCCCACGACACCGAATTTGGGGACCGGGCGCTGATTGAGATTGCGCGCGGATGCGGCCGAGGATGCCGATTCTGTATGGCAGGCTACACCTACCGCCCCATGCGGGAGGTGAACTTGGAGACCATCCTGGCTATTGCCCGCCACAGTCTGAAACATCGCGAAAAGATCGGGCTGGTCAGTGCTGCCGTTAGCGACCACTCGTGGATTGACCAGATTGCCACCGAATTGCGGACGATGGGCGCCAAAATCGCCGTTTCTTCTATGCGTGTGGATCCCATCTCCGAGCCACTGATCCGAGCGCTGGCCGAGAGCGGTACCCAAACCCTCACTATCGCGCCCGAGGCAGGTTCGGTACGCATGCGAAAAGTTATCAACAAGCCTCAGTCGGACCAGCAACTGCTCCACGCAGTGGACCTGGCCGCCAGGTACAACTTCCCACAGTTAAAAATGTATTTCATGGTTGGCCAGCCGACCGAGACTGAGGCCGACGTGGAAGCTATCGCCGACCTGGCCCTGGCAGCTCGCGCCCGTTTCCCGCGTCACCTGGCTATCACTGCTACCCCCTACGTGCCCAAAGCACACACCGCTTTCCAATGGGCGGCTATGACCCCAGTTGAAACGCTGGAGACCCGGGTGAAGTATCTGGAGCGGCGGTTGCAGCCAGCTGGAGTAGCCGTCCGCTCGGATAGCCCGGCCTGGGCAGCTATGGAAGGGGTCTTGGCACGGGGCGACAGGCGGTTGGGGCGAGTGCTGGCTCAAATGCGGAAGACCACCCTACGCGAATGGGAACGCTCCCTGAAGGCAGAAAGTCTGTCGCCAGAAGATTATCTGCGCGAACGGATGCCGGAAGAAGTGCTTCCTTGGTCCGTGGTAGATACTGGCGTGAGTGAAGCCTACTTCACTTGGGATCTGCGCCGTGCTTTCCGGGATGAGTTGACCATAGCCTGCCCGCCCGCCGGCTGCCTCAAGTGTAGCGCCTGTGACCAGGAATGGGCCTTCCGCAACGTCAGCGAGCTGGGGCCCAACCGGGGCGCCTACGGCGACAACTTCATTCCTCTCCAAGGTTCCTAGTACTTTGTCAGAGGTGATTTGAGGGGTAGAGTCCAACACCATGGGTGTCAGGATTGCCCGTCAATCGAGCCTCGACAAAGCACTAGCCAGGAGGCCATAAAAAAAGCGCCCACCCAGCTGGTGGACGCTTTTGTGCAAGGTGAAGAAGTCAAACAAATCTGGTCAGATCTTCCGCGGCGCGCTTCATGTCCAAGAAGATAAGGCCCAACTTGGCTTCGCTGCGGGCCAAGGCGGTAAGCACTGCTTCTTCCCCGACCGACATCAGAATTACGTAGCCATCGTCTCCCCGGATGTACACCTGATCCAGGGTCCCACGTCCTAACTCGGTGGCGATACGCTCGCCCAGCGACAGCATAGCCGCCGACATTGCCGAGACACGATCTTCTTCGACATCAGCAGGCAGCGATGAGGCCATGATCAAGCCGTCCACACTGACCACCGCCGATGCCTCTATGTCAGCGGTACCAGCCTGCAAATCTTTTAGGCGGGCCACCATTTGCTCAGTACGCGATGCCATAGCCGTGCCTCTCTCCTTTCGCCCTCAAACTAGAGACTGGCAAGAATGAAATGCATCTGCAAAAGGCTAGAAATCCAGTAGCTTTTGCAAGTTATAACAATAATAGCACAAGTACCAGGGTGTGTCAATGTGCCAAGAGTCACCCCCTCACAGGCAGGTCTTGACCATTTCTCGCCGAATGTGGTATGATGAGCCAGTACCCCACCACA
>CP070811.1:2312806-2315660 GCA_020343875.1 Anaerolineales bacterium
GTAAACGCCAGCACCCCTTCATAGTCGCCGTCACCTTGCAGGCGCAGAAGGCGGTTGGCCAGGGTGCTGACTGCCTCCTGAACTGCATCGAAGTTGACGCGGTACCTGCCTGTATCTGCATTTCGTGCAAAAACGCCCATTTCTTTGAAGAAGTTAAAGGACACCAGATTGGCTCGACCGTGGGCGCTCGAAGGGCCGAGGCGGATTACGAGAGCGTAACAGACTGGGGACACAGCGGTAGGTGAAAAGGGGGGGATTTGCTTCGTAAAACGGCCCCAAAAGGGACCGGCTGTTAGATATAAAAAAGTTGAGCCAGCTGGCGGAAAAGGGTAAACTTACCCTATTGGCAAAAACCGCACACATAGCTGGCTCTAAGGATGAAGCATACCACGAAACGTTGTTTGCTGCACATGGCCCGGGTGCGCATGCACGGGCTGGTGATCCTGAGTTGTTTGGTGTTAGCCCTGCTCGGACAGATGCCGGAGAGCAGTGGTGGTTGGGCGAGTTGGCCGCCTCCGATGGCGTCGGCACTGGTAGTCAGGTCGGATAGGCGTCGGGCGCAACCTGGGAAAGAAAGGGGGTGGGGCGGTGACAGGGGCACCTGGTCCTGGGTGTGGGCCACCTGGCACATCCCCCTGCTGCGCAGCCTGGCGCTGCGGAGCGTCTGGCTGCTGAGTGATCGGTGGGAACTGGTGTGGCTGAGCGGGGTGCCGTGGTTGGTGGGGTGGTGGCAAAGCGCTGGTCATCTGTGGCCGGGGCTGAGACGCCAACCGGAATGGCAGGCGGTGAACTGGCTGGCCTGGCATGGGCAGCGGTTGACGTGGGCGGTCGGGCTGGGCCTGTTGCTCAGCCAAGGGTTGAATGCGGCCGGCGACGGGTTTATCCAACTGGCCGGCTGGGGCGGAGAAGGGAATGTGCCGCTGGTGTTCGGACTAGGCTGCGTGGTGTGCGGTCGCGAGGAGAACTGGGTCACCGCCGAACGCCAGGCGGATGGCGGCTACCAGGCCGAGCTGTGTGGGCATTTCCGGCTGCGGGTGGCGGGCGATGAGCCCTTCCGGATACGGCTGCTGTGGTTGTTTTTGCGGTTGCTGGACGAGCCGGGGCGGCAGCGACGGGGGTGTCGCACGCTGGATGGCCGCACCCCCTTCGTGGCCCAGATGCAGATTGCCGAGTGGTTTGGCCTGCCCCAGCCGAACCTCAGTCGGATTGAGGGCTATTGGCGAACGGCAGATTGGGCGAATTTGCTGAGTCTGAAGAGTGCTGAAGTACTGACCCCTGAGCTGCGGGAGCGGATCGTGGGGGTATTGGCTGCCTTTCCCTGGCGGACAATGCTGGAAGTGTATGACGACTTGCATACGCAAGGTGTGAAAGTGACGTATGACCAGGTATGCCAGGCGGCGCGCGAGAGTGGTTGGCGCCAATTGCGCCAGACACTGGGTCAGCGTTACCACTTCAGCGCGCAGGATTTTCGGCCGCGGGATGGCTGGCTGGTCGAGCAAGTCTTAGCCCTACAACAGCAGTTGATCGCACGCCTGGAAGCACTGGGGGGGCTGACGCCGGAAGAACACCTGGCGGTCGACGATGTGCGGGCCTTGGCGGCCGAGATAGGGGTAGCGCTGTCTCCGCCGCTGAAGGCGCTACCGTGGATGTTGCGGGTCGAGCAGGTGCTGTTTGGGGAGTGGCAAGCTGTAGCGGATGACCAGGTACGCTGCATTTACTGTGGCTCGACCCAGGTGGCCTGTAAGAGCAAACAGCCGCGCCTGAAGTGCTACTACGATGCCGAAGGTCAATTGCAGCGTGTTGGGGTGTATCGCTACTACTGCCGCAACCAGGCCTGTGACAAGGGTAGTTTTACCAACTTACCGCCCGGTCTGGTGCCCTACTCCCGCTACCGGACCGAGGTCAAACTGCGCGCAGTGCAAATGAATGCCTGGAGCTACAGCACCTACCGGCGGACGGGACAGGCGATGGGCGTGAGGGGGATGACCATCTACCGCTGGGTCAGCGCTTGGGGCCATGAGTTGTTGCCGGTGGCGGCCTTGTTCGGCATGGTGCGCTCGAGTGGCGTGGTCGGCGTCGACGAGAAGTATGTGCTGGTGCCGAAGAGCGACAAGCCGGAGGGCAAGATGCGGCGCTGGATGTACATCTACCTGGCGGTGGACGTCTACACCTACGATCTATTGCACATCGCCATCTACGCCCACAACGACAAAGATACCGCGCTTGCCTTCTTGTTGGCGCTTCGCGCCAAAGGCTATCAGCCACGCGTGGTGGTCACCGACTTGCGGCAGGACTACGCCCACAACATCGCCCATGTCTTTCCCAAGGCCACACACCACGAATGCATCTTCCATGCTATGAAGGACGTGAGCCGCTCGTGCCGCGACATCTACGGCAGGTACGACGCCGAGACCCAGCCCGAGGTCGAGCAACTACAGCAGGCGATCCAGGCCGTCTTTGCGGCCAAGACCAAGCGCACCGCCCAAAAGCGCTATGCCGCGGTCATGGCGCTGCGCGAGCAGTACGTGCAAAACAAGCCGCAGGCCGCTGCCATTTTTGACTTTCTCGAGCGTCATTGGCCAAAGTTGCTGAACGGCATCGAGAGCCAGGTCATTCCCAGGACCAACCCGTGCTGGCCGCAGGGCAGTGCAATGCCGTGGAACTGGTGAGTCGCCGCTTCGACCAGCACTACCAAAACTTCTGCGGCTTCGAGCATATCGAAACAGCGCAGATCTACTTGGGTGTCTTCGAGAAACTGTACCGCCTGACCCCCTTCTCGGAGGATGCCCAGCCACGGATCCGGGGCAAGTGCCCGCTGGAGCTGGCTGGATATGATGTCTCCAAGCTGCCGATA
>CP070811.1:2315760-2324996 GCA_020343875.1 Anaerolineales bacterium
GTGGACGTATGGCCAAAGTCTTTGAGGATGACCTGTTCGCCATTGCTTAGGTACGGCAGCAACTCCTCGGTGGCAAACTGCGGTGGGGTCGAAAAGTCGATGCTCCCGCTGATCAGCAGTGTCTCAACGTCCGTGGGTTGCACCTGGAGGTATTCTTGTGGGATAGGGTGAGTCGGCCACTCTGCTCCCATACTCCATAGCATGAGCGAGAACGGCGTGCCGAGAATCGTGTCCGGTGCCTCAAACTCGCTCCGGTAATCGCGGGCAGGATCATAGTAGTCGTCAACGCTGGCCGAGAGTGAGAGGCCCTCACCCCAGGCGGACCACATGGTCGGCAGGAACAAATTACGACTTAGCGACGCCAGCGCCATCCCGCTGGCATCGCCCCCTTCAGCAGCCAACCACATATCGACTGCCGCCGGGCCGTACAACGGTACCGGCACGCCCGGGGGCTGGATTGATTCCATCATCATGACGAAGGTGATCAGCTTCACGCCGCCTTCGTCGATGGGGATGAATAGCCAGCGGTCGGGCATATCCTCGGACACATGGCGCATCGTCTCCGCCAGGTCGTCGGTGCGGGCGTTGCAAGCAGGGTCCTGAGCGCACAGCCCCGCATAGTCCTCGATTTGCGCGTCGATGGCCTCGGCTTCCCACAGAAAGTGACCGGGTGGGTTGACGGCCAGCATGGCCACGCGAAACAGGCTGTCGGGATACATCCATTCATAGATCATCTGCAAGCGCGTGCCGTAGCTTTCGCCGAGCAGGTTGATGCGGTCATAGCCCAAGGCAACGCGAGCGTCTTCAATGTCGTCAATGGTCTCGGTGAGGGTGTAGCCGGCCAGATCGACGCCTTCGGCCTGCAATCGCCCGGCGCAGGCTGCACCGGCCTCGGTATAGCTTACCAGCGCCGCATCGCTCAACAGGCCGCCAGGCGCGTTCCTGATCGCGTCGCTGATCTCTGGACAGTCCAGAACGGCCGAGCCGTCCACGCCTCGATACCCGACCTGCACAAAGTCGTGGTTCTCGACCACGCCCCCCAGGTACTGGAAGTGCATATTGGAACCACCCGGCCCGCCCTGGAGGTAGAAAATAGGCTCAGCAGGATCGCTCCCGGTAGCGCGAACGCGGATGACTGGCAGTGCAATCAGCCGCGAGTCAGGGTCGCCCCGGTTCTCCGGAACGACCAGCGTGCCGCAGTCGGCAGCGTATTCCACGTCGCCGGCCTCATAGAGGCAGGGTTCCAGGCCCACCAAGTCCCCGGCCTGCGCCCCTGCGGGCACGGTAACCGGGGGGGCTTCCTTCGAACCAAAGCAGGCCGCCAACGCCAGGATCAGAAGCGTGAAGATCACAACCAACATCGCAAGCTGTCGCCTTCTGTTTTTAGGTGACATATTCTTCCTCTCGTTTGTTCAGAATTGTTGGTCAGTGAATTCGGGTTTGCTTTGGTTGACGTCGTTCAGCAGGAGCCAGACCTCGCGTATCTGGCCAAGCGCAAGCATACCACAACACGGACCAGCATGGTAAGGACGACCACTGCGGCACTGACCACGAATACCAACCACGTGTCAGGGAAGAACACACGCACACCCAGCGACCGAGCAGCATCCAGTAGACTCCAATCATCCTCAGAGCAATTCCACGAACTGTCGTATCCTAGTCCCGGAACCCCAAGTCGTCCAGGACGACGACGCCTGCCGGGGTGCGGTCAAAGACAAAGCGAATGGTGCTCAAGTCCGCCGGGTCGAGAGCGGGATTGACCTCCCCAAAGGCCACCAGCGGGAACTCAAAGGTTTGGAAAATGCTCTCCGAAGGAGAGGGTCCCCCGACATTCATAAACGGGGCCTTGCTGATGACGGTAACGATCTGCGGCTGCAAGTAGGAGAAGCTGCTCAGCGGCAGCAGAGCGGCCTGACCCGCCCCATCAATCACTTCGATCGTCAGGTCGATGGGCCCGCGTGGGCCAGCCTGTTTGCTGTCGTCAGCGCCCGGGGTGGGGTCCTCTTTGGCGTCGGCCAGCGAAAAGACCAGCACACTCCGTTCATCCAGCGCCAGACCCTCGGCCGGCAGACGGATGGCGTAGCTGGCCGCCTCACCCGACGCGGCAGCATCCCAACCGAGATACACGGCGCTGGTATCAATTGGCCCAACTAGCTCCGACCCCAGGAGCTCGACCACATGCTCGCGCCAGACGCTCAAGTTCGCGCCGGATTGTTTGCCGCCGGGCATGGTCGTCGTCTCAACATCCATGTCCTCCTCGTAAGTGCTGACCAGTTGGTAGGTCGAGTCCTGGAACTGGTTGAGGTAGATGGTATCGGGCAGCCAGCCTTTGGCGACGCGGTAATCGCGAAAGAGGGGAATGTACCCGCTCTCGCCGCCCAACGTCGCTTCCAGAAAGGCGGTGATGTACAGCTGGGCGATCTGCTTCTGCTCCTCAAAAGGCATCACCGCCCGCTGGTTGAACAACCCCTTGGCTGGCGTTGATTGGTCGGTGACCCAGACGGTGTTAAACTGACCGTGGTTGGCCCCGTAGAAGTAGAGCGCCGCCTTGAAATAGGTATCGCCATCCGTGAAGGCCACGCGCGCGTACTGGCCCAATCCCTTGAAGGTCAAGATCTGCTGATCGTTGGAGCCTTGCAGCACAAAGTAATTCACGTTCTCCAGCGGCAGATGCTGGCCGCGGGGCGTATACGTCTCGAACACCGGGGCGATGGCCACCACCGAGCGGATGTTGTAGCGATAGTCAAAGGTCACCGTCGCGTCATCCGGGTAGTAGGGCAGCCGGTTGAAAGCGGCCGCGATGGGGGCCGCCTCCCCACCCCGTGAGTGGCCCATGACGGCGATGTTGTCCATATCCACCTTTTGGTAGAAAGGATTACCCGGCGTCTCGTTCCACGCCTCCCAGAAGCGCAGGTGCTCCAACAGCAACCAGCCGCGGGCGTCATTTTCATCTTCTAACCCACCCATAGCGGCCCGGTTCAGGAAGTTTGCATCCACGGAGGCCAGGATGAAGCCCCGGCTGGCCAGCAGCTCCCCCAGGTAATCGTAGCCGGGGTCAGAGAACTCATACATCGGGTGATCGCCATGCACGATCAGGGCCAGCGGGAACGGTCCCTCGCCATCCGGGTACCATACCCGCCCGTTGATGGGCAGCGCTTCGGGGCCAAAACCCCAGAACCTGGTCCGCCCCGAATTCCACCCGTCGATGAAGGGCGACCCGTCCACCGTGCTGGTCACCAGGTCTACGTCCGGGCCGTACTCGGGGCGCTGCCGATCCTGGCCGCTCCCGTAAAACAAGGTCAGCACTTTTTGCTGGCCCGGCCGGGATGGATCGGGCATGCCGAGCGGGGTCACCTGGGCCGCGGCCATAGCGGCTGCGTTGGGCGGTGCTTCGACAACCGGCCCGGCATTGAGCAGCCAGTAGGCTCCGTACCCCAGCCCGATCAGGCCAAGCATCAGACCCGCCAGCGTGATAGCCAACTGGACTTCGGTGGTATCCTTCCAGCCGCCGCGAGCCAGCACCCATACCGCCGCACCTACGAGCGACGCGACCAGGATCGCCGCCAGCATGGTGACGACGATACCCACTGGAGTTGGGATGCCCTCCATGAAGAAGGACACGTACAGCAATACCAGTGCCAGAACCAGCGCCCACCCGTAGAAAGCGGGAATCTTCTTGAGCAAGGCGACCAGCAGAACCACCAGCGCGGCGACGAGGGCGGCAATGGCGATGAACTGGATGCCCCCCATCAGGAAACTGACGATACGGGGCGGCGCCAGGAAGACCGCGTAAGAGGCCCACGTCATGAAGATCAGGGCTACTGCCAGCAGGCCAAACACCGCCCCCTTCCAGGCGCGCGGTCCCGGCCTGACGGCTCCCCAGGCGCGAGCGAACCAACTCCCAATGCGCCTGAAGAACAGAGCGATGGTCGCAAAACGGTTTGTTGTCGCAGACATTTTCTTTCTCCCTAAACAGACCTACGCTTCATCTTTCAAGTCCGCCTCGATTTGGTTAACCGAAATAAGCGGCATGTGGATATCCCGTATTCTGGCCAGAACACTATGCAGCGCCGCCTGGTCCACGAGCTGGCCGGTGAAGGTGGTGACCGGCGTGCCATCCCCGCTGAAGTCGGTGCTGATAGCCATCCCTTCAAACCAATAGCTCCACCTCTCGTCGAGATGACCTTTGACCTTGATCTCATACGTGCCGCGTCCAGGGAAATTGGGTGGGTTCATGGGTCTCTCCATCGGAGTAACTACAACGAATTAAGAAAGGAACGAATTTGAGCAGGCTTGCAACACAATTGAGAATTCGGTTTATTCCCAATTCGCTGGAGTGCATTGCTACGAAAGGCCTGCACCCAATATAGCAGACAAAAGGGTGGGGAGTCACCACCCGAAAAGGGTGGTATCATAGAAAAACCACCACCCTGACCGGGCGGTGGCTGGAAAAACAATGTAACAACGAATTCAAGGGTTTAACGAACTGCCTCCGTTCCTCGGCGGGGGTATCTGTACTCCAATGGGGTACCTGCCCCCTTTCGTATTCGCTTAATCCTCTAACACTTGCACCTGCGGTGACAAGCGCAGGTGTTCGTTGTCAAAGGAGGCCTAACTCACGCGCGCGGGAGGCAGCCTGGTCCCTGCCACGGACTCCCAGCTTGCCGTAGATGTTCTTGGCATACCACTTAATGGTGTTCAATGAGAGGTAAAGCTCGTCCGCGATCTCTTGATAGGAGCGCCGGGCGGCCAGTCGACGCAAGATCTGCAGCTCACGCTCGCTAAGCGGCTCGAGCAGGCCTTCGATATCGACCTGGGCTGCTGCAGCCAAGGGGGAAGGGATGAAATCCGCTTCAACATCCGGAAAGGCGGCCAGCAGCCTGGACAGGTACGCTGCGCGTGGTGCCATGCCCTGTCCGGCCCGGATGTGTAGCAGATCTCGCATGGGTGGCCCCAGGTCCACGAAGGTGCGCAGGTAGCCTTCCGGTTCGCCCAGAGCCAGGGCGCGCGATAGGTAGCTGAGTGCCGTGTCGGTTTTGCCTTGCGTATGATAAGCCACCGCCTGAAGAGACAAATAGGTGATTAATTGGCCCCAACGGGCGGCACCTTCTGCCGACGTAATTAAACGTTCCAAAAGAGGCGTGGCCGCCTCGAGGTTGCCTTGGGCGACCAAGACTCGAGCCAGGACCAGGTACTGGTATTCCTGCTGGTATCGGAATTCGTCGCGCGGGCTCAGGCCGGATGTCTCGGCCCATTGCCCGGCTTCAGCCGACAGGTGATTCAGGTCCGGGCGGGACCGGCTCAGTAACAGGCTCCGTTCGGCCACCTGGGCAGCCCAAGGTACGTTGGGTAGGGAGAACCCTGGCGTAAGGCTGAGGCGTTTCACTTTTCGCAAATAGTTCAAAGCCGCCACCACATTTCCCAAGGCTTGGTGCAGATCCACCAAGAGCAGGTAACCCTGCACGCGTGACCAGCTGCCTACCAACTCATAATACTCGGTGGCCATGTTCAAATTCCTTGTGGCGTGATCCAGATCGTTCCTTTCATACTGCACTTTGGCCATCTGCCAGCGTAAATGGGCCGCCATGCGCGCCGGCCGTCTCTTCCGGCCCTCCAACCGGGACCATTCCTTTATCCAGAATAACCCCTTTTCGCCGCTGGCATAGGCCTGGTTCAATGCACCACGCGCCAAATCCACAAGCATCAAATACTGCAGGCAGGCTAAGGCAGGGTAGCGACTGCCAGCTTGTTGATTCAAGGTCAAGGCGCTCTCGAGAGTCTGATGTGCAGTCTCCATCTGACCCAGTTCGTAGTTCGCTATTCCCTGGCCAAGCGCAATCACTGCGCGCACCACTTGCATTCCGTGCGTATCGTCCTCTGGCATCGCCCCCAGGGCCGCGTGGTAAAGGTCAACAGCTTGCTGAAATTCACCCCTGTGTGCAGCCATATAGGCGCGGATAACTGCGGCATGGCTGGTGACTTGGCTGGCCGGAAACGATCCCAACCAGCCCCCAGGCTCCGCCAGGTGCGCTTCGGCCAGCGCCAGTGCTGCTTCAGCCGCTTCCAGCTGGTACTCAAATTGCAGGGCCCAGGCATGGTAGATACACAAGCGGGGGAATTCCCGTCGCACATGCACCGGCAGCTTGTCCGCCCAGCCAATCACCTGGTTCACTGCGGCCCTGGAAAGAATGAGCGTTTCAATGTTCTCATCCAGCAAGCGCGCCGCTCGCCTGGCATCTTCGCCGACCAGCGCGTGTTGAAACGCCTTATCCAGCATGCCCTGAGCTTCATACCACGCGCTGGCCCGCACGTGAAGCTCCGTGGCTATGCCTGGCAGTGTTGCGTGCAGGCGCTGGCGCAGAAAGTCGGCAAAGAGATGGTGGTAGCGGTACCATTGATGTTCCTCGTCCAGTGGAACCAGGAAAAGATTGGCCTTTTCTAAGGCTGACAGCATGTCTCTGCTGTCTGATGCGAGCATCACGGCGTCGCACAACGAGGCGTTGAACCGCTCCAAGACTGAGGTCTGGTGCAAGAACGCCCGCACCGGTTCGGGTTGGCGTGACATGACTTCGTGAACCAGGTAGTCGATTAGATGCCGATGGCTGCCCGTAATCGAGACGACCTGATTGTGCTGGTCGGGGCGGTCGTGCAGGGTCAGGGCCGCCAGCTGCAGCCCGGCGATCCAGCCCTCGGTGCGCGCTTCCAGGCTTCGGATGTCTTCTGGGGACAGGGCCAGCCCCATCAAGTCATTCAAGAAGGCGGCTGTTTCGTCAACCCCGAAACGAAGATCAGCCTCGCGGAACTCCACCAATTCCCTCTGGACACGCAAGCGCCCCAATGGCATGGGGGGGTCTGCCCTGGAGATGATGACTATGTGCATGCCGGGTGGGATGTGGTCGAGCAGAAAGTCGAGCGCCAGGTGAATCTGGAGTTCACTGATCACGTGGTAGTCATCTAGGGCCAGGACAAAGCTCTGTCCCGTGGCCGCAATGTCATTCACCAGCGCCACCAGCCATGGTTCAAATTCAGCCAGAGGGTCAGAATCTGCCTCCAGGATCGGCTCAATCTCAGCCCCGATATCTGGATGGATGGCCTGCAGGGCAGCGATTAAATAGCTGAAGAAACGAGACGGGTCGTTGTCGGATGCATCCAGCGACAGCCAGGCAATAGGGAAAGCTTTGGTCACCCCGCCCCTGCCTGATTGATGGACCCACTCACTCACCAACGTCGTTTTGCCGTAACCTGCCGGCGCAGAGACAAGCGTCAGTTTGCATGTCAGCGCCGCGTTCAGCCGCTCGGTCAGGTGTGGGCGTACCACCAGGTTAGGGCGGCGAGGGGGGATATTCAGTTTGGTGGATAGTAAGGTGTTGGGCATGGGGTTACCCTGGTGAACACACTACAACGAATTTAGAATAGAACGAATTACTGATCGTCCTCGCTCCCCAATCCGATTGTCCCCCAACTCGTTTCTCCCCAAATTCGCTTTTTCCCAATTCGTTGTAGTGTTTCCAGCACTTCACCGCTCATGCTGAAGATCAAGCTTTCGAGCCAACATCCAACCCAGAACCAGGCATATGAAAGGGAAAACACTGATCAGAAAGCGGAAGGCGTTTTCCGGGTCTGGGCCCGGGTTCTCGCCGCTGACGTAGCCAAAGAGTACACCTAACAGAACCAAAGCCAGCGATTCCAGCAGCTTGGATAGCCGGCCGATGAACCGGTTCAAGCTGTAGTAGATTCCCTCACGGCGGCGGCCCGTACGGGCTATGCTCTGATCCACCAGGCTGGCCAAGATCATTTCCCGGCAGACCTTGACTCCTCCCAGCCCCAAACCAGCCACTACAGCCGCCAACACGCCAACTGCCAGGCTGGAGGCCAGTCCCAATACAATAGCCGATAAGATCATCACCCCGATGGCCCACAGCCAGGTGCGCTGGATACCCCAATCCCGGACCAACTTGCTCCATAGTGAGACCGACAAAATAGCGACCAGAAAAACGGTGGCAAAAATCAGGGATGGCGCCTGGGGGCTAGCCTTCAGCGTGTACCTGGCCCAAAACGGAGTGGCCAGGGTGTAAAGTCCGGTGGTGAACCACAGAAGGGTGGCCACCCAGGTAAACAACCAGAAGGGACGATCCCCAAGCACATCCCCAAAGGCGCCTTTCAGATTTACTGGGGGCAACTTCTGAGCGTTTGGGTCCTCCGAATTCCTCAAGATTGAGAACGTCAACAGAATGCCAGCCATGATGGCGAAGAACCAGGCCATACCCACAAATCCGAACTGGGTGTATATGATGGGTGTTAGGGCAAACCCGACCAATTCACCTGCCATGCCAAAACCGTGGCGTAGCGCACTGGCACGCGTCCGTTCCCTAAATCGCTGGAAGAGCTCTGGAAAGAGCGCATCGTAGTTGGTGTTTAAGACTGTCGACGCCGTTTCGAACAGAAATATCGCAACCAGAGCATACCAGAAAAGGGCCTCCCCGCCGCGAAAGGCCTCTGGTACCGCGTAAATGAGCACCAGGAACACCCCGTAGAAGGGGAGGCTGGTCAACAGCCAGGGCCGGCGCCGTCCCCAGCGGGTGCGGGTGTTGTCTGAAAGATAGCCCACCAACGGGTCGTTCACCGCGTCCCATATAGCGTAAATGACGTTGATGACCGCCGCCAGGGCCACAGTTAGCCCCAACACATCCACGTAGAAGAATACATAGAATCCCACAAACACCTTATACGTGGACTCCAGCCCAAAAGTGCCCAGCCCATACACAACAGGAGAATTGTGGGATACGGCTGACTCGGGCTGGTAAGCCCGCCCGGGAGCATCTTCTATTGTTGTCCGGGAATAGCTACTGGGCGGCATTGGCACATTTCCTCGTTCAAGCACCTGGGCAGTTCAGGCCATGCGGCGATAGGGACCAATTTGCAGGGGCAGGTAGGCCATCAACTGGGAGCAGGCGGGGGGAAGGCAGGCTTTGGTAAGCAGCAGCGGATAGGTATTAGGGTAACCGGTTGAAGGGTCCGCCAACAGAAGCGCTCCATTCTTGGAAATCTCAACAGGGGTCCAGCCCCAAGTATACCATGACCTATCATCCATAACAACGCGTGCATTTCGGGGGGATGCCCAGTCGTCGGTTGGGTTGAACCCCGCAGGGCGTGAAACCCAACAGGTCGTAGCCATAGTCGTAGGTTGGGCCGAACCCCGCAACCCGTGAAACCCAACAAGACCCTACACCACTTAA
>CP070811.1:2325096-2327617 GCA_020343875.1 Anaerolineales bacterium
CATGTAGGGGCGCTTGGGCCCCGGTCTGGTCATGTCGTTGCAGGCCGTCCAAGGCATTGGGGACCCGGAGGTGGGCTGTCTGTATACCCGGGCCTGGTTGCTGTGCGATCAGGGCATTGACAGCCTGGGTTCGCATTAGGCCAAAGCGTTACTCGACGAGTTGGCTGAGTTTGAAGAACACCTTGCAAGTAAAACACACCCCACTCTATCCCTCTTCAGCTAGATCTTGACCCAACCACCTAGTTGGTAGGTTGGGTCGAACAACGTGAAACCCAACACTACAGGCCTCGTTCAACCCATCTATGAGCTATTGCGCGGCTGTCGAAGCAGTCAGGTCGGTGGTATAATGGGGCCTCATTTAACCCGGCTGCGGGGGGAATTCACTCGCCCAGGGAGGGACTTGCGTGAAAATCATCGATCCTCATTCCTTCGCCGATCTGGAACAGGGCCAGATCACCCACATCGACTTCGTCATGGACGTCGATTTCTCGTCTCGCAGCTTGCGGGGTGAGGCTCAATACAGGCTGGACAGGCCGGCGCATGACTCGTTTTTCCTGGACACCCGCAGCCTGGGGCTGGAACGGGTTCATGCGGGGGAACATGATCTGAAATGGGAGTTGGATCGGTCGGACCCCATCCTGGGGCAGCGCCTGCATCTCAAGGGCCTGGACGGCGTGTCGAGCTTCAGCATCGAATTTACCAGCGGCGCCCAGGCCAGCGCTCTACAATGGCTGGCACCGGAGCAGACCGCCGGTGGGCGACACCCCTTCCTGTTCAGCCAGTGCCAGTCCATTCACGCCCGGAGTATCTTCCCTTGCCAGGATACACCTTCGGTGCGCTTCACCTACACGGCCCGGCTCCAGGTGCCCGAGCCGCTGGTGGCGGTCATGGCTGCCGCGCCCGCCGAAGCCGGTTCGGGGGCGGCGACTACCTGGTATAGCTTCAGCATGCCTCAAGCGATTCCTGCGTATTTGTTTGGCCTGGCGGTGGGAAATATCGCCTGGCAAGATGTGGGGCCGCGTTGCCGTGTGTATGCCGAGCCGGAAGTGCTCGAAGCCGCAGCCTGGGAGTTTGCGGATACCGAGCAGCGGCTCAAGGAGGCGGAAAAGCTCTTTGGTCCCTACGTCTGGGATCGGTATGATCTGCTGGTCATGCCGCCTGCCTTCCCTTTCGGTGGCATGGAAAACCCCCGCCTGACCTTCTTGACCCCCACCTTGCTGGTAGGCGACCGCTCGCGGACGAATCTGGTCTCCCACGAATTGGCGCACTCGTGGACGGGTAACCTGGTAACCAATGCTACCTGGGAGGACTTCTGGTTGAACGAGGGCTGGACGACCTACGCTCAGATGCGCATTGACGAAGCCCTGGAGGGGCGCGATCGCGCTCAACTCTCGGCTGCCATCGAGCGCGAGCGGATGCTGGAAAACATGCGCCTATTTGGCATGGACTCCGATCCGACCCGCCTGAAATATTCTATGCAGGGGGTTGACCCGGACGCTGTGTTCTCCAACATCCCCTACCAAAAGGGCTATGCCTTCCTGGTACTCCTTGAGCAATCGGTCGGTCGACAGGCCTTTGATCAATTCATCAAGAAGTATATCACTACCTACCGCTTCCAGTCTCTGACCACGGAGGGGTTCGTGGCCTTCCTGGAACGGGAGCTGCCCCGGACTGGCGACCAGGTTGACATTCAGGAATGGCTATATGGGACCGGTTTCCCGGATAGCGCGCCAGCCATACGGTCCACCTTGTTGGACGACGCGGTCGGCCGCATCCAGGCCTATCAGACCGGGAAGCGGCCGACCGGCCAGGAAGTGGCCAACTGGCGGCCGGGGCAGATTCACCTCTTCTTGAGGATGCTGCCCGAGCAGATCCCGGTGGACGATTGTCGCTATTTTGAGTCCCTGTTCGGCTTTAAGGAGAGCCGGGACTTTGACCTTCTGTCGGCCTTCTACACAATCGCCATTCGAAGCGGTTACCAGGATGTGTTCTCCAACGTGGAGGAGCTGGTGGGCAGGGTCGGTCGAGGGCTGTACCTGAAGCCACTCTACCGGAGCATGGTCCAGACAGAGTGGGCCCGCCCACTCGCCCGGCCCCTGTTCGAGCGGTGCCGGAGTGGCTACCATTCGATCACAGCGGTCGCTATCGAACAGATTTTGGCTGGGGCGGGCGTGTGAGGAACCGGTTGGCAGGAACGCAGGGCGCCGGCCTACTGGCGAGCGACCACCTGATATAAGACCGGCGCCGGGTTGTTCTACGGAAGAGAGCACTCTCCGGCCCCAGGGCCAGCCTGGCAGGCAAAGATATGGGTAGGACGGCCTGCCTTGGCCTGGTATTGCTGGCTGACATAGGCCTCAAAGTCGGACACGGCGTCCTGATGAACCACGGCCACGATGCAGCCGCCCAAGCCGGCACCGGTCAGGCGGGCTCCCAGCACGCCATCCACCTGGCGGGCTGCCTGCACCAGGACCTCTAGCTCGGGGCAGCTAATTTCGTAGTCATCCCGGGCGCTGGCGTGTGC
>CP070811.1:2327717-2330636 GCA_020343875.1 Anaerolineales bacterium
AGAGCACATCCATGCGGTCAGAAACATTGAGGCGATTGCTGGGGTGTCTGGCATAGATGCTGTATTGGTAGGCCCTTACGACCTTTCGGCCAGCCTGGGCAGGCTGGGACAGGTTGACCACCCTGACGTCATCAGCGCCATCGACCATGTTACCCAGGCGTGTCACGCTGCTGGGGTTCGCCTCGGTATCTTCGGGGTATCGGCCGATGCAGTGAAACCGTACATCGAGAAGGGCTACACGTTGATCATTGCCGGGGTAGATACGATAATGCTTGGGCAAGCTGCCCGGAGTATCCTGGCTGAACTGAAACCGGATGCCTTGGCTGCTGCACAACCGGCCCGTGCATAAAGGCGTCTTTACCTCCTGTTGTGACTGTTCAGCCACCCGCTGTGAGGGCTTGTAGCCCCCGACTCGGCATGGGAATGGGGCCATGCTCACGGGAGGGCAGATTACGTGGCATCGAAGAATCCATTGCCTGCAGAAGAGACGCTTGACCCTCAGAACTGGGAATCCCTGCGGGCGCTTGGCCACCGCATGCTGGACGACATGCTAGATTACCTGAAAACTGTGCGGGAGCGCCCCGCCTGGCGACATATTCCTGAGCAGGTCAAGGCTCAGTTCAACCAGCCTTTGCCACTTGATCCTCAGCCGCCGGAGGAGATCTACCAAGAGTTTCTGGAGAACGTTCTGCCCTACCCAGTCGGAAACATTCATCCACGTTTTTGGGGCTGGGTCTTTGGCACAGGCACTGCCCTGGCTGCTTTTGCCGAACTGCTGGCAGCCTCGATGAACACCAACGCCGGCGGCCTTGACCATCACAGCGCCGTCCACGTCGAGAAGCAGGTGATCGACTGGTTCAAGCAGATGCTGGGCTTTCCCGCCTCTGCCAGTGGTCTGCTGACCAGCGGCTGCTCGGCTGCAAACTTGATCGGGCTGGCTGTGGCTCGCGACATCAAGGCTGGCTTCGATGTGCGCCGGGATGGCATCCCGGGCGCGTCGCGCAAGATGATGCTTTATGCTTCCCAGGAAATCCATAGCTCAGTCCAGAAGGCTGTGGAGTTGCTGGGCCTGGGCAGTGATGCGCTTCGTTACGTGCCGGTCAATGATGATTTTCAGATTGATCTTCAGGCGCTGAAGGCGACCATCACCCAGGATCGCCAAGACGGCCATTTGCCATTCTGTGTGGTAGGTGCAGCCGGGACGACTAACACCGGCGCAATTGATGACCTCAATGCACTGGCCGACATCTGCCAACGGGAGAATGTGTGGCTCCACGTTGACGGTGCGTTTGGAGCGTGGGGTGTATTGGCGCCTGGCGTTAGAAGCCAGTTGGCTGGCATGGAGCGAGCCGACTCGCTGGCCTTTGACTTGCACAAGTGGATGTACATGCCCTATGAAATCGGCTGCGTGCTGGTCCGGCACGAGGAGGAACATCGTAAAGCCTTTTCCCTGACCCCGGCCTACCTGACCCACGGTGAAGGCGGGCGCGGCATGACAGGTGGTGATCTGCCCTGGTTTTGTGATTATGGCTTCCAGCTTTCGCGTGGGTTCCGGGCGCTCAAGGCCTGGATGTCCCTCAAGGAGCATGGTAGCCGTCGGTATGCTCGACTGATCCAGCAGAACATAGATCAGGTACGCTACCTGGCGGGGTTGATTGATGCTTCGCCGCAATTAGAACTCTCGGCCCCGGTTACCCTGAATGTTGTCTGCTTCCGCTACCTCGAGCCGGGCTTGGATGAAGGCGGGCTGGATGCGCTCAACAAGCAGATCTTGACCGAGCTACACGAACAAGGCATCGCCGTGCCATCCGGAACGATTATCAGGGGCAAGTACGTTCTACGGGTAGCGCATACCAATCACCGCAGCCGCCGGGACGACTTTGACATTCTGGTGCGCGAGGTGATACGCATTGGGAAAGAGCTGGCTCTGGCTATAGAGCCGGCCTGACGGTGATGCTGCTGGCATAGGCATGCTTGTGCATAGAAGGGAGTGACGCGCATTTTAGCAACCATCAGAGAGGTGCTGGCTGTCCCTGCTGTGGGCGCATATTATTACGATGACCTGGCTGCTTTGCAGGCCAACCCAATGCCTCTGGCCGAACGATACACTGCCCAGCCAGCCACACCCGGTTTCCGCCGGGTTCGTGAGGTAGCCCAAGCTGTCTCAGTGGGCCTGGTTCTGGAGGATAATATGGTTGCCTGGGGCGATTGCGTGGCAGTGGAATTCAGTGGCAAGGCTGGTCGCGATCCCCTCTTCCGTGCCGAGCAGGGCCTGTCCACCGTCCAGCAAGTGGTAGCCCCCGCCCTGCGTGGTCAGCAATTGACTGGCTTCCGCGAATTGGCGGCGGAAGTGGATGCCTTGCTCGAATCGGTGGACATCATGCGCCCGTTACCCCCACCCGAGCCCGGAAGCGAGTCCGAGGGGCAATCCAAAAGGCTTTCCCGCCGGGAGCTGTTGGCTGCACCAGCACGATTGCTGCGGACGGGCGCAGCAGAGGAGGCGGTTCAAGAGGAAGCTGGCCTTACCGAGCAGGTGAGCGTGGAGCGTCGGCTGCACACTGCCGTCCGCTATGGCGTCAGCCAGGCCTTGCTGGCGGCAGTCTCGCTGGCGCGAGGGGTGACGATGGCCGAAGTGGTGGCCGAGGAATACGGCTTGCCTGTACCTGCTAAGCTGGTTCCTATCCATGCTCAGTGCGGGGCGGATCGTTATGCGGGTGCCGACAAGATGATAATGCGACGCGTGGCCTCGCTGCCTCACACCCTGGTGGACAATATCCCCGAGCACTTGGGGGAAGACGGCCAGATTCTGGCCCGTTACGCCCGCTGGTTGCGCGAGCGTATCCCTCAACTGGCGGGCAGTGACTATCAACCCACCATTCATCTGGACGTGCATGGGGCGTTGGGCCAGATTTACCAGAA
>CP070811.1:2330736-2333853 GCA_020343875.1 Anaerolineales bacterium
AGCATCAATAGCCAATGCGATGCGTTCAGGCCCAAAGCGCGCCAACGCCTCTTGGACCAAGGCCGGGTTGGTGATGGCCGCTGTGCCAATCACCAGCCGGGCCACGCCCAGGGATAGTGCGGCTTCGATATCGGCCATGGCGCGCACCCCGCCTCCAAATTGAATGGGCAGTGCCACACCGGCCAGGATGGCCTGCAACGCCTCAATGTTTTTGCCTGACCTGGTTTGGTCGCCAAATGCACCATCCAAATTGACCACATGCAGCCATTCGGCGCCCAGGCCGGCCCAGCGCAAGGCAGTGCCGAGCGGGTCGTCGCTGACGACGGTTTCAGCCTGAGGGTTACCTTGTACTAAACGTACGCAGCGGCCGTGACGCAGGTCGATGGCAGGATAAATAATCATGGCCCGAAGCGGTACTTCCTCTCCAAGAATCTCAAAGCATCTCATTATACTCCAAAATTAAGTGGGCTACAATCTGTTTTTGCACCAGATGCAGGCCAATCGCACGAACACAATATTTTGAATTCTTGTCCACTTTGCTCGGCCTGGATTTGCCAATCCAGGCTCTACGCCGCTGGATTTAATACCCAGCCAGAGCAGAATCAGGGATCCTGGTATGATGCCCTGGCAGTAGATGCGGGTATTTGTCTTCAGGCTGAGGGACCCAAAGGCAGAGGCGATTCCAGAGAAGTGGAGGGGCAGTGGTAGCTGATGGCGACCTATCGAGCAGCTATCACCAAGGGAAGAAATACGTAATGGGTGGATGCCTGACGGAAAATGGGGTCGGTAGCTGGAGATGGATCCATGTTGCCCTCGCCGTCCACCGAGTAGGCCTGAATCTGGTGTTCCCCGGGAGCCAGTTGTGTCAGATCTATCGTCAGAATGAAATTCTCCATGGCCTCGTCAAAGACTCCGTCTTCGGCAGCCACAGGCTGCCAGGCAGCATTATCGATTCGGTAGTAAATGCCGGCAATGTAACTCAGGGACGAGATTCCCTGACCGCTATAGAAAATTTGGGTGGCTTCCCCCCCATCGCTTTGCTGCTCCAGACTGGTCAACGTCGTGTCCAAGATTGAGTCTACCGGGTCTACCACGGACACCGTGTCGATGGCTTGACTCAGCTGGTTACCAGCTGAGTCGATCACTCGCAAGTCGACTTCCAGCTCGCCGGTGGGCAAGGGCGGCGTCCTGAAGTTGAAAGCTTCCAGGTAGGTATCGAACGTGCCGTCGGCCGGCTGGGCATCCGCCCACTCGCCGCCTGCCACCCGGTATTGCACCTGCGCTATCGTGTTGATGGTGGCACTGCGGCGGAGCGGCGAAGGGTAAGGAGCATCCTGTACGCTGCCGGTGAAGGCCAGAACGTTGGGGTGCTCCGGGTCGGCCACATAATCAGCGCTGATGACGCCCAGCGTGGTATCCATCGGGTCCAAGATGCCATCGTCGTCCGAATCACGCCAGCCGAGTTGCCCGCGCGCGTATTCGTCAACAGCGCCGGCGCGGTAAGCCGCGAACTGGTCGCTCATAATGCTGAGCTCGTCCGACAGGCATGCCCCGTATTGGCTGTTTTGATTCTCCACGCCCAAGTAGCCAGACCTGCGCGTGCAGGGTTGATAGGCGGAGTAATACTGGTCAAGCGCCAGGAAGATATGGCCGATCTCGTGGGAGGCGACAGCATGCACATTGTCGGGGCCGTGGGCAGCGTTGCCGTAGGTCATCACGGCGAAAGGCCCGCCCAGGTAGGCGTATGCAAAGTAGCCGTTGGAGAAGCGATTGTCGCTGTCGCTGGAGCTGTCCACCACAAAGATA
Organism: Anaerolineales bacterium; assembly: GCA_020343875.1. GTDB lineage: Bacteria > Chloroflexota > Anaerolineae > 4572-78 > NAK82. The sequence continues at coordinate 2,332,543 of CP070811.1, forward strand.
GTGAAAGCCCAGTCTGTGGCGTAAGCATCCCGCAGAGCATTATTGTAGCTACGCACCTGATCAAAGTAGGAAGTGCCGGGGTGGCCCTTTTTTGCCATCACCTCAGCGATCCACAAGGACTGGTCGGTGTAGGGGCGACTGATCGGCTCGTAACCGGTCGTGATGGGGGCGGCGGTACCATCATCGTAGACGAAGGTGAGGTGTGCATTTGGCTCACGGGCGGCCCACCAGTCGAGGCCAGCGGTGATTTCTCCCAGCATCTGCGTCCGTTCGGCTGCGGTCCAATCTTCCGTAGAAGGATCTACGCTGCCGTCACTTTCAGGCAGGATGATGCCCACCGCCACACGGCCAATGAAGAATTCACTGGTCTGATAGTAATCAGGGGCAAGGTCCATGCTCAGAGGCTGCATCCCCTCCGGGGGCGCAGCGACCAGGGCATCGTCAACCAGTTCAGCTTCCAGGCTGCCCAGGCTAATAGGCGCCTCGAGGGGAGTCAGCAGGGCATTCCACACCTGAGCGGCGCGAAGCGCCGGGCCAGCCAGCGTGGCCAGGGTAGCCTCGTCTACCGGCTGGCGATGGACGGCAAGGACGCCGGCCAGGAGTGGCATATCAGGGGGCACCTCTCCGACCAGCGCCTGCGGGGGGAACACGTGAGTCACTTGCCCGCCCCCCAGGTGGATGGCCTCGATGACTGCGTCGACATGTGTGCCAGGTGCCAACAGGACCAAGGCTTGCTCCGCGGATGGCTGGCTGGCCAGGGCGGGTACCGCCCATACTACAAAGATGGCCAGAGTCAATGCCAGGCATACCAGGCTGCGAAAACGCCCGCCTATCCCAGGCCACTGTTGCGTGATTCGGTTGCTGCACCTGCCAGACAGTTTCACGGCTTCCCTCGCTCAGTTTCCAGTTTACAATATAATGAAGGAGCGATGAGTAAATACAAGGTAAATATAACGTGAAGACTACGTGAATTCCCGACGGGCATCTTCATAAACGGAGAATTGTAACCGTTTCGTAATCTCGGTCGGAGGCCAAATGTGCTATGCTAGGGGTAGGCTGGCGCTGCATTGGACAAGCATGTTCTTGCGATCCAACCATAGGAGCACAGCCTGATTTGCTATCCCAATAGTCATGGAGGGCGTGCTATACAAACCTATGCAAGGAAAGCGGATTCTGATCATCGAAGACCAGCTGGAAAGCGCGATGGCTTTGTGCCGGGCCCTGGTGCAGGCGGTGGGTGATCGGCATCAGGTCGATATCTGCCCCCTGGCGGACGTGGCGCTAAAAAGACTGCGATACGAGCAGTTTGAC
>CP070811.1:2333953-2339932 GCA_020343875.1 Anaerolineales bacterium
ACCTCCTGAGAGTCCTTCTCCGCTTGAATCATCTGCGCATCCTCCTTATCCAAACGATCCTCCACGTAGTACTTATCGTAGTCCGCTAAAGGAACGACCCCCATCTCCTTCATCTTCCGGTCTCGGTCCTGAGAGTTAGCAACCCACGAACCCAGTCCAGGGTCCCAGTAGCCGTTGGTATCCCCCCACTTGTTCGGCGTGCGGGCTATTAAACTGATCTTCCGAACAGCCCGGCCACCACACAAACACGCCATATCCGTTGGCGCCATCGCATAGCTCCAAAGCTCTACATACTCCTGCCGACACTCTTCACACTTGTACTCATACAGCGGCACTACAACTCCCTACACTTCCATGCTTGAACAACAATATGCGGCTCCTCATCCAAGGCCGCATACACCTTGCTGGCATGCACCTCACAGACCTGACGGTCATCCACATACAGATGACCATTCAAAGCGTCCATCACCGCCTTCAGGCAGTTGTCAATGTCTGGACGGTTCCGACTGTAAGGACACCAACCTCTCTCCACATCCCTCTTCCTTAGATTCGACGGTCTCTTACATACCATTACAAGCGATATACCGACCGGGCAACCCCAAGGCTCTTCTCTATGCTGTGCTTTCAAAGCTCGCAGTACCTTATTCTGGTATTCCTTCGTGCCTTGTGGAGTATATACACGACCACTCTTTGCAAGCCTGGGTCTTCCTTTGGTTCCAGGGTCTCCATCCACAATAAACGTGACCAGGATTTGGTTTTTGGGTGCGCTATTTTTTTTGGTCATGCTGCGCCTTTTTTGGGGGGTATGGGTGGTAATATTTTGGGGGTAGCTTGTTTTTCACACCCCTGGGGCTCCCCCCCGGGGGGTGTTTCGGGGAATCCGACGAGCAGGATGCGAGTCAGGATACCACGGGTAACACCCTGACGGCTCGCCTTCGGCATCGCAAACCCTACTTCGGGGTTTCGTCATCTTACCCGCAAGGGTATAGCCGGGGCGTTCGCTCGCCTTCGGCATCGCTTGTCCTACGCAACGTTCGCCCTGAAGGCGCGAACGAAGCTGGACTACTCAGTCGACTTGCGAGCAAGCCTCCTTCGTGCGAGCAGGATGCTGGACACTCGCAAGCTCGGCCGCATCCTGCACGGTTACCCTCTGTAGGACCTGTTGACCCTCCCTCTCCCCGCCTAACGATACTCTCTCTCCTGCTCACCATCACCAGCGTGGCTGTCTTGAACGGGTGGCGAAGGGTAGACCCGTTCCCGACACCCACACTGGCGATGCTGTTGCATATACGCGAGCACCGTGGCAGGGCCCAGGGCGGAGCCCCACCACTTATTGCTTGTCGTCTTGCGACTCTACTCTCCAGCCTCCCCGTACTTCAGCCGATACCAAGCCTTCAGACGAGCATACCAGTCTAACCACTCCCCGTAGCTCATGAAGTAGTCATCATCCAGCTGTATCTCCCGCATCGCTTGGACGTAAAGCTCGTACCGCCGTCTTGCGACTCGACTGTCCAGCTTCATCGGCTCACCACTTCCAGTCATACTTCTCCCTCATCAGCGGAGGCATAGCCTCCAGCTGTTTCCTAAGTTCTTTTCTCTTCTGCTCATCCTCAAGCTGCAGCTTCGCCCTCTCCACTGCTACCGCAAAGCGAAACTTCTGCCTCCACTCAGGGTCGCACTCATCGCAATGCCAGCGGCCACAGTCACACGCCATCCTCCCCTCCCCGTGGCTCTGGAGTGTACCAGTCGATACCCGGAATGGTCTCGCCACACAGACCCAAGCCCGGAAGGTAGTGGAACTCCGTTCCTGTCACCTCATGGCTCTCAGCATACCGCTCAGCTCTTTCAATGGCCGCCGCGAGCCACAGGCGAGCCCAGGCGGCATCTACCGCAAGGTAGAGCTTGACGACTTCATAGCTGGCCTTGTCCGAAGGACAGTGCCCAGCATGAAGGAGGTAGTGTGCTCGGAGTTCGAAGAACTCACGAGCCTGGTAAGGGAACTTCTTAGTTAGTTGTCGGAGATTCATTACACCCTTCCTCTCTGTACTGTCCACAACGCAGCTTGCAGCTGAGGAGGCGTGAAGCCTCTATCAACTGCCTCACAACTCACCCCCACTTGAATGGCCCGCCTGGTCGGAGCCTTCAGCTTCGGAGGCAACCCGAAAAACTTGTGGACCCACGTGTCCACCGTCACTCTATCATCAAGCCCAGCATTCAGGATGTTCGATGCAAACGGCCACACCTTGACTTGCCGCGGAGTGCCTGCAAGGCGCTCCAGCGTTGGCAAGTCATGGCCCATGCCCAAGTGGGGCAGGAGCCTATTCGCCCCGACGCGGACGCTGGGGATAATCCAGGGATGTAGCTCGCCATGCTCGACGAAGTGATGCAGATACTTCCAGTTGCGGTCCACCGAGACCCGAGGGCTCAGGATGCCCAGCAGCGCAGCTGCATCGGGCATCGACCATCCATACTCATCGCACAGCTGCCAAAGCTCCATGTGTGCACTCCAGTACCAGTCCCATCCAAGTGGCTCCGCTTCCCTGCAGAAGTCTGCATACGGAAGGCGAGACTTGATGACTTGGCGAACTGCCCACACTTGAGTTTCAGATGGCATACGCTTTCTGCTCATGTCTTCTCCTTCTGTGGTCGGGTCCATTCCCTTTCCACTCTCTTAATATAACCCGCTATCGTTCTACCGACCGCTCAGGATGTCAAGCAGATGTTAACAATAGCGGATAAATCAGTTAGCTTGCTGACTATCATCAGCCGAGAGGGGTGGTTTACGACAAAATTTTGGCTCCGCGCTTCGCGCGGAGCTGGCCAGCTATCGCTGACCGCTCTGCCTGCGGCGCTGGTTACCGTTCTGCTGCGCCACACCCAGGTAAAGTGCAGTTTCGAGCAGCAGGATGCTACCCTCTTGTGACCTGCTTCGGGTGGCCATAGCGAGCTAATGTGGCTTCGACTTAGGTAGAATGCGGGCCCCTTCCAGGAAAGACACCTCCTTCGTCGGCGCTAAAGCGCTTTCCCTCCCTCCCCATTCAACCAAAGCCTTCAGTCGACCGCAAAGGCTCACATTTTCCCCGCCAACGGAGTTGTCATGGAAAATGCCGCCAATGCTATGTCACGCTCCGGAAGGGGTCGGGTCCCCCCCTCGGGACCCCCCCAACCCCAACCGGAGCTACACCGCTATCACACCTCCCATTTGAATGGCCCCCGGGTCCACCGCCTTCGATGAACGTCTGTGCATGCGGGGCCTGCCCCTTAGAGTTAGAGGGTCTCACGAATCCTCAATCCCATGCCAAAGCACTCCTACGTCGTGCTTAAACGTCAGACACGCAAGTAGTGGACCTCATCTCTTCGATATGAGGCAAAGATTCGCGTACCGACAACCGACAATGTCTAAGTGCGTAGTACAGGCACACTCGCAAGCGATTGCGCTCTGTACTCGGGCACTTTTGTCTCAGGGCGAATCACTCACTACTTAGGGAGGGAGTACAGGGACACTCGCGCTGCGATAGCCCTCTGTACTTCACCCGCTCGTTGCCCAAGGGAGTACAGGGACACTCTTCCAGATTGCCCTCTGTACTTCTTGGCTGGCCACGGCCAGTAATCTGACGATGGCATTGGCTCTTGTGCCGCCGTTTATGGCCTCCGCAAGCTCCGGCCAACACTGCCAAGCGGTACAAGCAGCGTATCATGCGCTTAGGTTGTTTCATGGGGCACTCTTTCAGATTGCCCTCATGAAAGCTGCCCACGCCTGCATTCAGTGCTGCTTCTCCCTCGGTTGTTTCTCTCTCTCTCTCGGAAATACCTCTCCATCAAAGATGTGACTGTGCTTGTCTCCGGTAGGGGGCGGGGGTTTGTGAACCCCCTACCGGAGACAACCCCATTCCCATCCTCTACGTTTCAGAACTCCCGCGAGCGGGCCCCTTGAGGAGGGGATTTCTATTTAGTTTCGATTCAAAGTGTCAAACACACAGGAGATTACACATGGCTGCTATACAACTTCGAAAGGCCGACACGGCCGCCGCCCGACAAGCACTGCGCTTCTTGCGCAAGAACGACGATGGCTCCTTCTGGGAGATTCCCGGAAGCGATGCGCCTATCACGCGCATCGCGACCGCCGACAGCATCTGGCTGTTCGGTGGCACGCCAGGACGCCGTCTCAGCGGAAAGGGCGCAAAGCGCCTGGAGTTCCTGCTCGGAGGTGCGTACCTCCTTCAGGGACTGTGGGTCCCGAAAGGTAAGGGCGTAAACATCGGCGCGGGAGGCCCTGCCTTCCTCGTCAAGCTGCCTGCGCATATGGCAGCTGATTTTGCCAAACTCGGCACCTTGGCCGATGTTGCACTGGAGGCCAAATGAACCGGGAGATTATCGGCTACTGGGAGTCCAACGTCGGCACAATGTCGACGGAGGGGTACCTCTACCAAGGCGATGCGACCGTCGATGACGAGGTGACGACCCACCACTTGGTGGGGCGCGACGCAGCGCTCTGCCACTTCAACGAGTGCGACATCACCTGCCCGTTGTGCCAGCCGTCACTCTACGAGCAAGCGGTCTGCGACTTCGGCGCATGCAAGCCGGGCTGCCGAGTGTGCAGCGAACCCGAGGAGGTGTACTGTCACGGAATGCGTTGCAGCTTCGTTGGCAAACCCTCGGAGTTTACGCAGCACGGCTACGGCCATTACTGCCCCCACTGTATGGCGCTGGTGAGAGGTGCCAAATGAAGGAAGTGTGGCGCTCATGGGGTGACACCCTGTTCACCGCGCTCACGGGGGAGGACCTGACTCCCGTAGAGTGCGGGCACCACTGCCCCAGCGACTGCCGCTGGTGCGGGGACGCCCACTACCTGCACTGTGACGAGTGCGGGATGGGCTACGCGGAGGGCGAGGAAGCAGAAACCTACCTCGTCCAGGAGGACGACTCCACGGTATGTGTGGACTGCCTGACGTTCTAAAGCCAGCCACTATCATCTGCCCCCGCTGTGCGTAAGCGCTGCGGGGGTTTTCGTCTGAGCCAATTGGGGCTCAAGCATCACAACATAGGAGTAACGATGCGCTACATAGTCAGCTTCTGCCAAGCGGCAGGGCTAAAGCTTCAGACCACCATCAGTTGGGCGCTGCCTGACGGGTGGAAAGTGACAACAGAGCGCCCACTCGGCGACATAACGACCCGTCATCAGACGGAGTCGGAAGCCTGGCGGGTGTACAAGGAGTATCACCTGCCAGTGGCCCAAGGTTGGGCAGCCCCATGTGACGCCGGGGTCGAAGGCGTCACGGCAAACTGCAGCGACTGCGGCTTGCCTATCGTCGGACAGAGCGGGTGGGAATGCACCTGCGCACCATTCTAAACACACAGGAGATGCGCAATGTTTTACATCAAGTCCATCGAAATCCAAAACGAGTTCACCATCAGCCGCAGCTGCAGCGTGGACATCCACACTTCATTGGAAGTTGACGGTGCCAGCAACAGCACAAGTGACTGCATCTCCATCGACTTGCCCCAAACTTGGGAGCTTGGCGACGACGACACCCTCTACGAGGAGTTGGTCGACGCCATCAAGGTCGACATACTTGCGGACCCCAACGAGCTGCTTGCGTGGCTCGCGGAGGACGCAGGAATGGCCGACAGCTTGTCCGACCAAGCCAAGTGGTGGTGTCTTGCAGAGCGCCACGGTTGGCTGCCAGACAACGTAGAGGCACTCCAAGAGTCCGTAGAGGGCCTTGAAGAGTTGCTGGAGCGGACCAGGCACGAGCTGGCTGCGACCCAAGAAGAGCTTCGGGCAACCGAGGCGGAGAGGCAGGCGCTTGACGCTGAACTCACCGAGCACACCAAAGCTATCACCGAGTCGAACGCGGAAGCCTGCCGCGCCTTCGACTTGGCTGACAAGCTGGAAGGCGAGAAGGCGGCCATGGGCCAGGAGCTTACACGAGCCCTGGCAGTGCGTGACCAAGCTCTTGCCGCTGTGCGAGCCGAGCG
>CP070811.1:2340032-2342651 GCA_020343875.1 Anaerolineales bacterium
AAAGATTGAACCATCGAAATCTGAAGCACCATTTTGATCTTGGGGTCTCGGGCTGCGGGCTGGCAACTTGCGTGCCGATGGGCAGCAGGATGAACGGAATGAGCTTAATCATAAAGCCGACGCCAGTAGTCAGCGCGCTCCATAGAGGTCGTCCTCTCAGCAGCAGATATAGGCTCAGCAGGAAGAAGAAGAGAGGGAAGCTTTCGAACCAGCCGGTAAGAGTATAGACGGGGGTGAACAGAACTGCGTAAAACCAGGCTGACCGCATCGCCCGGCGCCGATCAGCCAGCTGGCGGGCAGAAGCATAAATCAGGAGCAGGTTACCGGTCTCGAAGACGAGAAATGTTCCACCCAGCAGCAGCGAAAACCACAGATTAGGGAACTCCCAGGGAGGCAGCAGGCTGCTGATCCGCCACAACCCAATCATCAAAAAGGGAAACAGGGGGGGATAGGTCGTCCATAAGTTAATATAGGGGATGTACCCCTGGCGGGTGAGCTGGGCGAACTCACGATACCAGTAGAAGTCAGAGTGATCCAGCACTTGCCCACCAGGCCGGAAAGCCAGCAGCGCCATTACCCGAAAGGCGACGAAGAGTGTCAAAATCAGCGCGAACTCACCCCGGTCGCTGGCTGGCTCGGCTGGCGGGTTAAATTCCAATGCTTTCTTGTCGCGCTGCATAAAGTCCTGCCTTATTGGTCTTGGGGGGACTGCGGGTCGAGACTTGGGCTGGACCTACCCATGTTTGCCACCTGGCCTTCCCTGGTCAACACCCGGCCCAATCCGGTCAGGTAGGTGACCAGTCCGCTGAAAAGGATGAACGTCCAAAAGCTGACGAAGCGGTTGAGCAGCACAGCCAGGCTGGCCTGAGAAGCGGGCACAGCGAAGAGGGCCAGCAGCCCCACGAAGGCAGCCTCGAACTGGCCCACTGCGCCGGGGGTGATCGGCACCGTGACTGCCAGGTCTGCGGCCATGGCCGTGAAGGCGGCTACCGCCAGGGGCAGGGGGCTGCCCAGGCCGTGTAGCAGCAGGTAGGCCAGGAAGACATCGCACAACCACACGTAGACGCTTTGAGCACCTACTATGATCAACAGGATCGGATTCCGGCCCAGCTCACGCACGTTTGCTAGCAGGTCAAAGCCAAAGCCCAATGCCCTCTGGTAGAAGGGCCATGGGAATAGTTGAGTCAGCCGACCTTGCAGGCGAGGAACGGCGAGCAGCCCGGTAATTGCTACCGCAAACAGGATCGACGTGGCGACAACACTTTGCCAGACCCATTCCGGCGTGCGGCCGGCTAGTGCCCAGATCCCCGCCAACGCAGCCAGGCAGACCAGGGCCAGTGCGTCAAAGGCACGCTCGGCGGCGACCGAGCCCAATCCAGCTGCCATAGGTATCCCGCGGTCACGTCTCAAGAGGCCGGCGCGGGCCAGGTCACCGGCGCGGGCAGGCACCAGGGCGCTGATGAACCAACCGGCCAATAGTAGCGAAAAGGCATAGCCGAAGCTCACTTGGTGTCCCATTCCGGCCAGCATGCGCCGCCAGCGTTCGCCACGCATCACAAAACCCGAATAGTGCACAGCAATCGCTCCCAGCAGATAGGCGGGCTGGATACGCCGCAGCGTCTCTACACTGACGTCAATATCCCCCAGCCGTACCAGCAGAAGGAAGGTCAACAGGCCTAAAATGGCTATGGCAATGAGGCGGGCGCGGTTCACATTACCCTTCCCTGCAACCTGCCGCCTGGCACCCGGCTACTAGGATGATAGAATCTCACGTTGATACCAGTCCCACATGCGTGCCAGTCCGTCAGCCACAGCGGTCCTGGGGTTGTAGTCCAGGAGCCTGGCTGCCTTGCTGGTGTCGGCAAAGGTGGTCTTGGGCTCGCTGGGCGGGGCGGGGGGCGTGGATAAAATGGCATGTTTACCGACCAACTCTTCGATGATGCCCACGAAGTCGGCCATCAGCACCGGCTCGCCACGTCCCAGGTTGATGATTTCATAGCCCAGCGGGCGGTCTATGGCAGCCACTATGCCAGCGACGATGTCATCAATATAGGTCCAATCTCGCTCCATTTGCCCGGCATCAAAGAGCTGAATCTCCTGGTCGTTGACGATACGGTGCGTAACCATAAAGGGCATCATGTCGGGCCTCCCCCGGGGGCCATACACGCTGAAGAAGCGGAGGGCGGTGAAGTTCAACCGGTGCAGGTTGTGATAGGTGTAGCCCATTATCTCGGCGGCCTTTTTGGTGGCGGGGTAGGGAGCCAGCGGGTGATTACACGGGTCGCTTTCCTGAAAGGGGATACGCTCCGTCTTGCCGTAGATCGAGGAGGTAGATGCGAACACAAAGTGCGGCACCCCATTCCCACGTGCCGCCTCGAGCAGGTTGACCGTCCCATTCAGGTTGACGTCCGTGTAAAGGGGGGCGCGCCCAATGGAATAGCGAACGCTGGCCATGGCTGCCATGTGAGCGATTACCTCAGGGCGATGATCAGCCACGATCTGACCCATCCTTTCGGCGTTGCGGACGTCAGTTTCGTAAAATGTGAGGTTGGGATGACCTTGGGCAGGGGCGATATTAGCCCGCTTGCGAGCCGGAGCGTAATAGTCGTTGAAGTTGTC
>CP070811.1:2342751-2356678 GCA_020343875.1 Anaerolineales bacterium
CGCCAGCCACATGTCGTTCAATGATCGCCACGCGATCCGCATGGCTGGTTTCGGGGTGACCCATATGATTTCTCCTAAAACTTTTGTTTTAAGAGAAATACCCAAGGACCACCTTTTTTCAAGCTGGGGGGGGACTTAAATGGACATTTGGCATGGGGTTGCCCCCCATGGACTCAACAGGGGGAATCCCCCCGCTCCCAAATATTTGGGGACGCACCCGGCCGCAAGGTGGAGTTGAAAAGAGGCAAGGGGCCTGGTATACTATTTCTGCAAAGTTGCAGGCGTTCGGCGCCTGCAATCGAATTGTGCGGCGCTTGCCACCGAATATTGGCACTTAGCCGGCGTAGGGAGGATATGCGGACGTGCAGCAATTAGCAGATGGTGCTCGGAAGCTGGATATCCCGTTGACCGATGAGCAACTGGGCGTCTTTCAGACGTATTACGAGACGCTGGTGACCTGGAACAAGCGGGTGAATCTGACCCGTATTACCGACTATGAGGCAGTGCAGGTAAAGCATTTTCTCGACTCATTGTCTTGTTTACCAGTGATCAAGCGCAACAGAATTGCACTGAGCTTGGGGGCAGATTGGGAGGGCGCCCGGGCCATAGACGTGGGGGCCGGGGCTGGCTTTCCTGGCGTCGCGCTGAAGATTGCCTGGCCTGGTCTACATCTGACGCTTTTGGAAGCGACCGGCAAGAAGGCAGAGTTTCTTCGGCTTCTGGTTGAGCGACTGGGGTTGCCAGAGGTAACCGTGGTAAACGCGCGGGCAGAGGAGGCAGGTCAGGACCCGGCGTACCGTGAGCAATACGACCTGGCGCTGGCCCGGGCATTGGCCGAAATGGCTACGCTGGCCGAGTTGACCCTGCCCCTGGTTCGGGTAGGAGGGCTGGTGGTTGCTCAGAAAGGGGAGGATCCGATAGCTGAGGTGGAGACTGCCCAAAAGGCCATCGTTACACTCGGTGGTCAGGTGCAGGAAATTGTGCCGGTGTCGGTCCCGGGCTTGGCGGGCGCCCGGCACCTGGTGATTTTGGAAAAGGTCTCGCCTAGTCCTCAGCAATACCCCCGCCGGCCGGGCATGCCTGCCAAACGCCCCTTGGCCTGAGGCAGTGGCGGCCTCAAGCGTGCTGCGTTCCGACCTCCTGTATCTGGCCGGCCGTTGCTTGCAGCAAGTGGGCCTGGGCGCGGAACTCGTCGCTGAAATCGGTCCAATCGGTGGTAGTTAGGATGGCTTGCTCTACCCCATCTACCATGCCCATCACCCGCGCTCGGCGTCTGGCGTCCAGCTCACTCATCACGTCGTCGAGGAGAAGGACAGGCGATTCGCCAGTCGTGCGGACCATTAGATCGACTTCTGCCAGCTTCAATGCCAGGGCCGTGGTGCGCTGCTGACCGCGAGAGCCATAGAACGTCATGTCCACGCCGTCGACCGTAAAATGTACGTCGTCTCGGTGCGGCCCGACAATTGTCACCCCTCGGGCAATCTCCTCACGTCGAGCCTGGTGTAGATGTCGCTTGAATGCCTCAATAACCTCTGGTACCGAAGGCGGCATCTGTGCTGAGGGCAGTAATTCCTCCAGTGAAAGGGGGTGCTGATAGTCAAGCAGGGGGCGGTGTTGAGGGTCAAAGCTGGGGGCGTAGTGCAAATGGAACACCTCTTTCTGATCGCCCAGAAGCCGATATCGGTTGCGTCCAAGCTGTCCCAATTCAGCGATGGCCTCTTGTCGGCGGACGATCAGCAACGCGCCATGTTGGGCCAGCTGCTCGTCCCAAAAAAGGAGCTGGTCATCGTCCCGGCTACGCGGGACTGCGGCCCCGCTTTGTTCAGCCAGTTGCTTTAGGAGCGCGTTGCGCTGAGTCAACACCTTGTTGTATTGGGCCAAGGCCCGGCAATAGCCAGTATCAATCTGGCATAGGGTGGCATCCATGTAGCGGCGGCGGGCGCTGGGAGAGCCAGTCACCAACTCGATGTCCTCTGGCAAGAAGATGACGGCGTTGAGCTGGCCTACTACGTCGAGAGCACGCTTCTTGACAGCGTTTAGCCGCATTTCTTTTCGGACTGTTCCTTGCTGACCAGGCAAGAGGGTGATATCGATCTGAAAGGTACTCCTGTTTCGGCGTACATGCCCTTCCAATCGGGCGAAGGGGAGTGGGTCCCGTTCCATAGCCAGCCAGTTGACGAGTTGGCGTTCAGCGCGGGCGAAAGTGGAGCGGGTCGTGGCCAGAAAGTAAATTGCCTCCAGCAGGTTGGTTTTGCCCTGCGCATTGTCGCTGCGTAGGAGGATCGGGCCTGGTGGTAAGTTCAAGGTCAGGCGGGTGTAATTTCGAAAGTTAATCAAAGACAGCTGTGTAAGGACCATAACTCGATTATAACACGGAGAAAGAGGGCTACAAAATGCTGGCTGATTCCAATTTGACAAAAGTCCGCGTCAATGAATCGATGTTGGAATTGGTGGAAGGGGACATCACGCGGCAGGAGACGGAGGCTATCGTGAACGCAGCCAATTCCAGCCTGTTGGGCGGGGGCGGCGTTGACGGGGCAATACACCGCGCGGCTGGACCGGAGCTGCTGGCTGAGTGCAGGACATTGGGCGGGTGTCCGCCGGGCGAGGCACGCCTCACCCGAGGCTACCGGCTGAAGGCCAAATATGTCATCCACGGAGTTGGCCCCATCTACAGCGGCACACCTCGGGATGCCGAACTGCTGGCTAGCGTCCACAGGCATGCCCTGCAACTTGCGTCGGAGCACCGTATTGTCACGGTGGCCTTCCCGGCCATCAGCACTGGCGTCTACGGCTATCCCATGGAAGAAGCAGCTCCAGTCGCCTTGCAAACGGTCATTGAATACTTGCGTCGGCACTCAGAGATCAAGACAGTGCGCTTTGTGCTGTTTGGGCGGCGGGCGTATCAGGCGTACGCAACTGCCTTGAAAGCTTTGATCGTGGACGATTGAATCGACCCAACAGTTGTGGATGGCTAAGGCTTTGTCTCGCCCGCCCTTCCCCTATCCGGGATATTCTCTATCACTATTACCATTGGCCTGTTGCAAATATGTGGAAATTATTGTATAATTTTTATAGTAAGTGTGTGATTGTCCAAGGCTCTTTTGATGTACCTTGCCATGGCTGGACGATGGTAAGGTGCGATACTCGACAGAGGTGTAGCTATGTCCAACAAGGATTTGGGACTCCCGTCCAACGTAAAATGGCTGTCTTTGCAGGATGCGAGCCGGATGCTGGGCGTACATCCTTCTACGCTTCGCCAATGGGCTGATTCGGGTAAAATCCCCACTGTGCGTACACCGGGGGGGCATCGCCGATTTGCCCAAAGCGACGTGCGATCCTTACTTGAACCGGAACCGTTGCAGCCGTCTGGTGTTCAACTATTGGTGCAGAGTGCGCTGGGGCGTACCCGTCTCGAAGTAAGCGGGGGCAAGCTAAGCGAGCAAGCCTGGTATCAGCGTTTCAACGAGACGGACAAGGCCGAACACCGGGAGTTAGGCCGCAAATTGATGACAATGGTAACGCAATACCTGTCTCAACCTTCCGATCGCCAGGCGATTCTCCAAGATGCTCGGGCGCTGGGCCGCTCATATGGTGAGCGCTCTCTGGTCAACAGACTGACTCTCACCGAAGCTGTTCGCGCCTTCCTGTATTTTCATGACTTTCTGACGGATGGAGTCATTAAAATGTCGGAGACGGTCGGGCAAAAGTCAAATGTTGATCTGATCAGTACCTACCAGCAGATCAATGTTTTCATTGACGAGGTAATGCTTGCCATGCTCGAGATCTACGAGAGGTAGTAGCTTTGGCCGACGAGAATGCCGGCCACCGCTTTTGAAGTGGGCATAATGTGATACTCACCCAGCACACGGGGTTTCCGCTTGCACCACGCCCGACGGGGCGTGGTGTTCCTTGTTGTATGGAGAATCCTTCCCAAAATCAGGTGAAATGTATCTGATGGGTGGCGCGTGATGTGACCTGGCAATCGTTCACACGGCAATCAGCGCCCGGAGCCGGGCTAGGTTTTCCATGTCCTCGTGCATGTCCTTCGACTTCGGGGTCTCTAGCAACATGGGGATTCCCTCGAAACGGGGATCGTTTAAAATAAGGCGAAAACCCTCCAGACCCACGGACCCTTCCCCGACATGGGCATGCCGATCCCGGCGGCTACCCAGACCTTGCTTTGAGTCGTTGAGATGGAAGACTGCCAGACGGTCCAGGCCAATGATCTCGTCGAATTCTTTGAACACTTGAGCATAGCCTGCGGGTGTACGGAAGTCGTAGCTGGCGGCCAGGGTGTGGCAGGTGTCGTAACAGACAGACAGCCGATGGTCTGCTTCTACCCCTTCAATCATTAACGCCAGATGTTCAAAACGATGGCCCAAGTTGGTCCCCTGGCCGGCAGTGGTCTCCAGGCTGATCTTGACCTGGGCCTCGGGTAGGCGATCATGGGCGATGTTTAGCGCCTCGACGATGCGTGCAATGCCTACCTCCTCTCCTGACCCGACGTGCGAGCCCGGGTGAATGACCAAGTGAGGAATGGCCAGCGCGTCGCAGCGTTCCATCTCGACCTGGAGTGCGTCAATAGATTTGTGCCATAGTTCGTCCTTGGGTGAGGCCAGGTTGAGCAAGTATGAGGCGTGGGCCACTACCGGTGTGATACCCGTCTCAGCCTGTCGGCGGTGATAACGCATCAGCGTTTTCTCTTCCAACGGCGCTGCCCGCCACTGGTTGTTGTTCTTGGTAAAGATTTGCATTGCTTCGCAGCCGACCTGCTGGCCCCGGTCGAAGGCAGTGTCTACGCCGCCGCTGATTGACATATGTGCTCCCAGTCTCATAGTTGATCGTGCTCCTTTCGCTCTCATAAGCAGTTGACTGTCACCCGGCAATGGGCCTGGGCGGCAGCCATAGTATCAGTAGCGCAGCAGCTACCAGTGCCAATATTGCGCCGAAGAAAAAGGGCGCACTCGGCCCCAACCCTCGCCAGCCGCCGATGCCTTGCCACAGCACGCCCGCGATGAGACTGGCCGGCAAGGCGGCTACTCCTACCGCAGCGTTGTACACGCCATAGGCCGTGCCTCGCTGCTCAGGGCTTACCAAATCGCCTACCAGGGCTTTGGCCGTACCCTCCACCATCCCGTAGTATATACCATATGCGGCGAAGAGTACCCACACGTGCCAGGCAGCCCCCGCCAACGCAAACCCCAGGTAAATAACTGCATAAGCTAGCCAGCCGCCCACGATAAGCTTCTGACGTCCCACCCGATCTGAAAGTGCACCAGCCGGGCCGGAAATCAGAGTGTACACCAGGTTAAAGGTCACTAATATACCCATTACTCCAAGTACGCTCAACCCTCTCTCTTGAGCGCGCAGTACCAGGAAGGCGTCGGATGAGTTCCCCAAGGTGAAGAGGGTGACGATCAGGAGAAAGCCCTTGAAACGGGCATCGAAGCCTTGCAATGAAAGGCTGGTATGGCGCGGCGTGACTTTTGCGGGCACGTCTTGGGCGCCAAGGGCCAGCACCAATACCGCTAAGCCGGCAGGGATTATGCTGAGCAGTGCTATGGTTTGAAAGGTCTCTCGGGTCAGGGTTAACCCCTTTCCTTGTGCTGCCCAGACTACTGCCAGCGCAATCAATAGGCCGACCGCAGCCCCAGCGGTATCGCCTGCCCGGTGCAGGCCAAAAGCCAACCCCCGGCGTTGCTGATCAATGCTGTCGGCCACCAACGCATCCCGGGGCGCAGTGCGTACCCCTTTGCCTACTCGGTCGGCGAAGCGCACGCCCAACACCCAGCCCCAGGTGGTGGCAAAATACAAGAATGGCTTGGCAAGGGTAGACAGAGCATAACCAGCCACCGTCAGCCATTTGCGCTGGCCCAGCCGGTCGCTCAGCCATCCGGAGAATACTTTGAGCAGGCTGGCCGTCGTCTCGGCGATGCCCTCAATCAGCCCGATGATCCCTGTGCGCACTCCAAGAACATTGGCCAGGAAAAGGGGTATTAGATTGATGATCATCTCGGTGGAAATGTCGGTGAGGAAACTGGTGGCGGTGACCACCCACACATTGCGCGGCAGGCTACGTAGAGAGACCCTCTGCTTTTCGGGGTGACTTATGATGGCTGGCATTGCGTTCTCCGTAAATGGCAGCTAAAGGTATTGGCTGTCCTGCCCCCGATTTCGCCGATCGGCCCGGTCATCGTTGAATCTACTTCTGGTCTTTTATCTCCAGCCCCTCTATGGGGAGGTAGAGGGGGGGCAGCGCTAATCGGCCGACTTCGGCGGCTCCTTGTGCCGGATCGTACAGGATAATCAGGGGAATATATGTGCCAGGCTGGAAATCTGGGGGAAGGGACAGGTCGTAACCATCAGCGATAAATTCACCAGGTCGCCAGGCGGTGGTGGGGTAGGCGAAGTGGACGGGCACAGCATCGGCCTGCGCCACAGGCCGGCCGCCCCCGTCGGCCAAAGCATCTGGCTGGTATAACCTGACCGAGACTTTTAGCTCGCGCGTCAGGGGAGCCATCACCTGCCAAGTCAGACTCAAGCGCACCGGAGATGGGCTGGAATGAGCTGGAGGCCGGCTGATGGCATACCCATGTAAGGCGATCTCTGGGATGAGGTGAGATCCAGCAGAATAGGGCGTACGGGGTGCCTCCAAGACTGGCTGTGGATTCACACGGATAAGTGGGCCGACGGCGCTCAAAGACCAGTGGGTAGGTGCATCGGGTAGTTCACGAGTCAAATATACGCCTCGTCCTTCATCCAGCAGGTGGGCGACGGTTGCCAGCCGCTGGGATTCCTGGTCGGCAGCGATGAGGAGTAAATCGGGGCGTCGCCCTTCCGTTGTCTGAAGGTAGCGCACCAGCGTGACTTCGCCCAAGATGCCCACGATGGCAGCGTGGGGTTCCATTGGTTGCTGCACTACGTCCACTCCGTAGTCGTAGACGGACCAATCCTTGGAACGGTCCAGTGTAGGCAGATTGCCCCAGAGCAACGTGACCGATTGACCGATCAGAAGCAGAGTCACAGCCAACCAGATAGGCGCTTGCAGCCAGAATAGGCGACTTGAGCTAACTGATCTCAGGCGGGTCAGCAGCCAGCCAGCGGCCACTCCAATCCATATTGCCCAGATGAGAAAGGTGGGAATGAAGAAAACCTGGATATCAGCCACGCGATAGAGAAGATTGAAAGCAAAGTAGGTAACGAAGGCAATTCCAGTGATAGCCCAGGCCCTATGCCTGCGTAGGGCCACCAGGCCGGCCAATCCGGCGACCAGGCCCAACGGACCGAATTGCGCCAGAAACAGGGAGAAGTAATAATCGGCTCCGCGTTCAGCCCCCAGGGGGTTCTGGAAGATGAAGATCCCATAACCACTGGCGGTCACCTGCCGCCAGAATCCAGCCAGCGTATTGGTATAGGCGCCATCCAGCGAGCCGATGTGTCCTCGCAGCGGGATATACAGGTACAACAGCAGGGGCGCAATCATAGCCGAAGCCAGCTTCGCTCCTACCTGGGGTATGCCGCCAGGAAGGGAGAGTCTGTATGCCCAGTCTCGAGACGCGCGCCACAGGGCAACGGCAATGGCTGGGAGTAGAAGCACTGTCGTCCGGTGATGGGTGAGTGACAGGCTGAATAGAAAGAGGAGGACCAATAGCCAGTTTCCAGAAGGAGAAGACAATCGGCTCGCTTCTGTTTGCCTTCTCCTCACCAATAACCAAAGTATTCCGGCCACAAAAGCGGCGTTGAGCGTGTAGACCTCGGCCACTGTCGCCTGTGACCAAAAGACCGGTGAGACGATGAGCGCTAATGCCCCGATCAATGCTGCCAGAACTTCGGTCCACGACTGGCGTGTGTCATAATCACGGCGATTGCTGGCGGTAGTCAGTTCTAGCCCAATCAGGTAGACCATGGATGCCGTCACTGCACCAAAAACGGCGCTCATCAGGTTCACCCGGTAGGCCACTAGGCCGATTGGTAGCCGGGTGAAGAGCCAACCTAGCAACGTATAGAGGGGATAGCCAGGCGGATGAGCGATCCCCAGTTGATAGGTGACGAGTTGGAATTCCAAACTGTCATCGAACAGGGTGACTACCGAGGGGGCGAGCGTAAATCCATACAGGCCCAGTGCCAGCGTAAAGATTGGCAAGGCCATTGCCTGTCGCCATCTGTGGGATAGCGCATCGATAAGATGCTTGAATACAGCGGGCCGCAATGCCATGCATGTTACCTCAGTTCGACATCATAGCACACAGGTATCCCATCTGCAAGCCTTGGTTCTGTACCAGGTATAAGTCGAACGGGATACCCCAAATTAACACCTGGGTGCGAATTTGGGGTTGATCCCAATCAAAAGGCGCAGCAGCTGACTATTTTTCTGATGATGATTTGCTTCCGGATGCCCTGGCAGCACGTGCGCGCCGCTTCGCGCGACGGTCGGGCTGAATTTGTTCTTTGCGCTATTTAGTTATACTATAGGGCCTGTATTCAGGGCATTGCGTTCTAATGCCTGAACCAAGGAGATGCATACAGTGATGAACTTTCAAGACCTCCAGCGCCGTTACGACGAACTGCGGGAACAGTTCGACGCGGGCACGATCGATGAGGCGGAGTTTCGAGATGAGCTAGGCGCCCTTCAGCTCAAGGACGAGCAGGGGCGTTATTGGACCATTGGGGCTCGCAGCGGCAAATGGTTTCGCTACGATGGACGTAAATGGGTTGAGGAGACTCCAACCCAAATGACCAAGCATCAGGGCCGGGGCATGCCTGAACTTGTCTCAGCCCGAGCCGGCTCCTCAAGGCCAAGCTGGCTTTACACTGGTTGTGGTGGTTTGTTGTTGTTAGTGGTAGTCGCCGGCCTGATTATTGGTGCGGCTACCCTTCTCCGGGAGCGAGATGGGATTGTCAGTCAGGCTGCTACGCCCACTCTGTCGTCAGGCGTACCGGTCAATACGCCAACCCTTGGCCCGACTCCCAGCCCAACGGCTACCCTGCTGCCGACGGACACACCGGTGGCTTTGACAAGTTACTCCAATAGTGCATTTGGCTTTGATCTGCAGTATCCTGGCGACTGGCGGGTGAAAGAGACTCGACAACAGGTCGCTCTGGCACCTGACATAGAGGGGCTGGCTACTTCCATTGTTGATGATACCAGCGTGGCCCCAGGAGTTACTTTTGTCATTGGGCGCCAGGCTGGAGATGTTGCCCAAGAGCCCCCGGTTCTGCTAGCTGAACTGATCGCGGCATTGCCCACTGATGCTTCGGCCGTCGAAACGGGGTTTAGGACTGTCTCTCAAGTCGAATGGTCCATCAGCCAGGTTAAGCTCCAGGAAACAGATGAATCTCAAGAGATGACCGCCTATGTGGCGGCTACCGTCTATAACGACACAGGGTACACGTTGCTGGCGGCGGCCCCCGCAACCGATTGGGATACATTTGCACCAATCTTTCAGCAGATGTTCGATAGCCTTCAGTTCGCTGTGCCCCAGGTTGCCGCCACCCGCACTCCCACTGTGACGCGGGCGGCTACTCTTTCCAGCAGTGTCACGGCAGAACCTACTGTCACGTCGACGCTGGTTACCCCTGCTGTTACATCCACGCCTACTATGTACATAGTAGAAGAGGGAGATACTCTGGGGGCCATTGCAATTCGGTTTGACGTCAGTGTGGAAGCCCTACAGTCTGCCAACGGTATTGATGACCCTACCAGGCTGCAGGTGGGACAGGAGTTAGTGATTCCTGTTGCGGGCTCTGTGGCGTCTGTACGGACCAGGACCGGTACACCTACACCCACTGCCAGGGCCGCGCCTACAATCGCTTCTACCTCGGCCCCTGAGGTTACCCCGACGCCGGTTCCCACCCCGACGCCGGCTGAGGCCGTCCTAAGTGGAAAGATAGTCTTCCCTGTCCACGATCCCAATCGCTTCCTTCAAGACCAGTCCGGTATCTATGACATTTGGATGAGCGACCCCCAAGGCAACAATCGCCAGGTTTTGATGCCTAATGCCAGCCAACCGCACGTCAGCCCCGGTGGGGACCTATTGGCCTATCGAAGCTGGGAACCCGAGCGGCGCGGTGTAGCTTTTATCACGATCGGCGGCGGTCGTGAGGGTCTGCTGGCCAGTTTTCTTGAGGATGGACTGCCCAGCTGGGCTCCCGACTCGGTGATGATGACGTTTGCTTCGCGCCGCGAAGGTGACCGGGTATCTCGTTTGTATCAGGTGAGTCAGGCTAGCGGAGAAGAACGCTCGCTGGGCCTGATGGGTGAATACGTGAGTACTTTCCCTGACGGGCGTTTGGTTTTCAAGGGCTGCAGTGTCGAAGGCGCGTGCGGCTTGTTCACAAGCGGCCCTGGCGGTGGTGCTATCGATCTTATTTCTGATAATACCAGCGACACAGCGCCCGCTCCATCCCCTGACGGCACCCAAATTGCCATTATGTCCTTCAACCGGGAAGGGGCTGGCAACTGGGAGATTTATGTCATGAGCAGCAGCGGGGGGAATGTCAAACGCCTTACCACTAATGGTGCTAACGATGGATTGCCTACCTGGTCGCCCGACGGCAGCACGATTGCCTTCGTATCGGACCGTGATGGGGTGTGGGCTATTTGGGCCATGAACCCTGACGGCAGTAACCAACGCAAGCTCTTTAATATGGGGGGCTCACCTGACGGCCTGGTTGGCTTCGACGTCAATAATTCGAGAGGCTGGCTGGAGGAGCGCATTAGCTGGTCGAGGTAAGCGGTAGATAAATACCATTGACGCCCCTCGGCTCGTTTGATATAATTACGCCCGGGGCACCCAGGGATAGATAATGGTTCATTCCTTGTTGCCCGCCATGCGTAGGCTGCTTTCAATACGACAAAAGGTGTAGCATGAGCGATTTAGTTGGCAGGACTCTGGGTAAGTATCGGATCGTCGCCCGCCTGGGCCGGGGGGGGATGGCAGAAGTCTACAAGGCCTATCAGCCTGGCCTGAATCGATACGTGGCTGTCAAGGTGTTGCACGGTCATCTAGCCGACGACGAGGACTTCATCGGGCGTTTTGAGCGTGAGGCAACGGCGGTAGCCAGCTTGCGTCACTCCCACATTGTACAGGTCTACGATTTCGACGTTGAAGCCGGTCTGTACTACATGGTAATGGAGTTTGTGGAGGGCCCCACGCTCAAGGCTGAGCTCAAGGAGCGCAGCCAAAAGGGCCAAATCTTCTCGCTGCCCGAGACAACGAGTATTATCACGGCCTTGGCGGGTGCGATTGACTACGCTCATTCACGTGGCATGGTCCACCGTGATCTGAAGCCAGCCAACATCATGTTCACCGCTGAAGGGCAGGTCGTGTTGACCGACTTTGGCATCGCGCGTATTGTGGGTGCCACCCGCTACACGATGACCGGAGCCATCTCGGGCACGCCCGCCTATATGTCACCTGAGCAGGGACAGGGCGAGCGAGGAGATGGTCGCAGCGATATCTATTCGCTAGGGGTAGTTCTCTATGAGATGGTAACAGGGCGGGTCCCTTTTGACGCCGATACCCCTTTTGCGATTATCATGAAGCATATCAACGACCCGCTGCCGTTGCCGAGGTCGGTCAACCCTGAAATCCCGGAATCACTGGAGCGTATCATTCTCAAGGCGATGAGCAAGGACCCCGATGATCGCTACCAGGAAGCCAAGGAACTGGCCAAAGCGCTGAGAGAAGCCGTTGGTGTATCAGCTGATCAAACCATTGCGGCTATGCCCATCGCTACCATCGCACCGGTGCCTCGGGTGAAAGAAGTGGCTGTGGAACCAGGGCTGGACCGCACTCCCACGCCTCCGCCAGCTCAGGTGACCGAGTCTCCGGCGGCACGTACAGCCACGCAAACTGTTGCCCCGGCGACCATCGCTGGTTTGCCGCTTTTGCCCGTTGCGATTGGAATCGGGGCTATCCTGGTAGTATGCTTGGTCGCGCTGGCCGTTGCTGGCACTCGTCTCTTTACCACCACCGAACTGAAACAGGAGGCGATCAATGCCACTCAGACGGCGCTGGCGGAGACCTCGGTTGCTCAGGGCATGGATACCCCAACCCCGCTTCCAACCGCGACGCCTGCCAATACACATACGCCAGCTTCTACGCCTACCGAGCGTGTTGTTGTCGTCACGCCCACGCCGCTCCCCGCGACTGACACACCCACGCCAGTCCCGCCCACCGATACGCCGACCTCGGCTCCGCCCACGCCCACGCCTGCACCTACACCGACAGCGACCCCGCTTCCTCCCACGCCTACGCCGGTGCCGGTAGTGGTTGCGACTTCCACCCCTTTGCCGCCGACGGCTACGCCTACCCCCCAGGCCCCGCCGATTACCGGCAGGCTGGCGGTTCCCATTGACGATGGCATCGGACACTACGATGTCATCATCTACCAGCTGCCTAGTGGCAATGTGCTGGGTAAAATCCAGCGCTCGCGTCAACCCAACTTTCGCCCCGACGGTGCTGTGCTGGTGGTCAACGGCGAGGGAGGTTCGAACGAGAATGTGTGGGAGTATAATGCAGATGGCAGTGGCGGCAGGGCTGTGAGTGCGTCTCCCGGTGACCAGCATCCGTTCTATAACCCGGATGGCAACAGCATTGTCTACGACAACCCCGAACTGGTCATCGCCAAGCTGAGCGGCACTGAATGGCATGTCTTCGTTCAGTATGGCATGAATCCGGCCAGTACTGGCACTGTGGCCACTGATTATGTGCTGCTAGGTGATATATTCGATGGCTCGGCTCCCTTGTTCCCCGTTTGGGCTGCTGATTATGGCATTCTCTTCCGGGCGTGCGACTATTGGAAGCCTGGCGGAGGCGGTGGATGTGGCATTTATAAGGCAGACTCTGGCATGACACGGGCTGGAGGCTCCCCGCAGAGTCCCCCGGCATTTATTGTAGGTGATAACGCTGTACCCACCGACACTCAGGGCGATTCCCTGGTGTACATGTCCCGCTCTACCGGCAATATGGACGTCTATGTAACCTCGATCAATGGCGGGGCTGGCACCAATATCACCAATTTCCCGGCTGACGACGGGTTAGGCACCATCTCACCTGATGGGAAATGGGTGGCGTTCGTATCTAATCGTGACGGCCGCTGGGGTGTATGGGTATTGCCTATCGGCGGTGGGACTGCGCAACGCTTGCCAATAGACATCCCCGGTTGGGTCAGTGGATATGGTGGGTGGACCCACGAGCGCATTTCTTGGGGGCAGTAAGCTTGGGGACCCATCTGCCAGAAGTGAATGCTCTGTCGAAGAGAGCTTAGACAAACCGCAGAAGGCTCCGATGCCTTTGGTCCGATCCAGGTTCAAGCAACACAGTGGCCTTCTGTATAGTTGGCTATTGGCTGCCATCTTGCCGCTCTTTGTGGTGTTGCCGGCCTTGTCCCAGCCCCTCGAAGAGCATGCCCATGATGCGGCCAACCTTCACATCTATCGCAGTATAGTCTTCTCTGCGGCCCGTGCCGACGGCTGGTGGTTCCCCGTCTGGGTGCAGTCTATCAACGCCGGGCTGGGCGGGCCACTATTCTCCCTGTACTCACCATTGGAATATTACATTATTGATGGGCTGCACGTGCTGGGCCTACCGCACACACTGGCCTACCGGGTGTTGACTGGGCTGACGTTGTTGGCTGCGTCAACGGGTGCTTTTGGCTTTGCGCTGGCGCTAGGTGCGCGCGTGCCGGGGGCGCTGGCTGCCGCTGCCAGCTATACCTATGCTTTCCCTTTACTACATGATTTGCTGGAGCGAGGTTCACCTCAGGGCATCGGCGTGGCTCTCTACCCTTGGGTGCTGTGGGGCCTTGTACACTTCTTGTTGGCCCCCAACGGTCCCCGGCTGGCACTGGCGGCGCTGAGTTGGGCGCTAATCCTGCTCAGTCACAATCTGTCAGCGCTCTTCGTGCTGCCAGCCTTTGC
>CP070811.1:2356778-2360069 GCA_020343875.1 Anaerolineales bacterium
ACATTCTTGGTCACGAAATAGGGTGACACGCTCGCAATTCGGTCGTAAACCCTTGTGAGCAATGGATTCAGATCGACGGCTGGCACCTAATTCGTTTGCGCTGCCCTCTTCCTTTGGAGTTCGAACACCCCTTGACGTGGAGGTGTGCGTCTGCAATCAAGGCCGGGGGCGGTTGGGGTTTCGCCCTTACAGGGCTCGAGGGTGGGGTGAGGCCGAGTTCCCAGGGTTCTGGCGCCGCCCTTGGCGGCTTGTCACCCTGCTCGAGTAGAAGGGGAGCTTCCGGAGCCAGGAGCAGCTTTAGGTGGAGGGTTTCCAGTTCCGCCCTTTCGGTTGCGGAGTGGGTTCACAGTTCCACCGTGGTCGATCCTGTCGCCAGTTGTCTCCCCAGCCCTCTCAGAACCGGACAAGCGGCGTTACCACATCCGGCTCCTCGGGGTGATCTCAGAGTCAACGCGCAAAGGGACAGAGACGATGTCGGATCTGGATCGAGGGCCAGCCATGACAGGCGAGCAGTTGCTCGAACTGCTCAGCGCTGTAGCTGTTTCTTTGGCTGCGTCGATTCAGCCACTTCCACAGCAAGCGCCACACCTGTTTCCTGAAGGCCTCACACCTCGCTCCATTGTCGGTAATCGCATAGTAGTTCAGATGGCCTTGCAGCATCTGCTTCGACCTCTTCACTAGTTCAGCGGTCGGATGAAAGTTCCGCGTCTGCCGCAGCCATTGGTTGTACTGCTTCAGCTTGCTGCGGAACTTCGCGCGCGAGGTCCGGCGTTTCACCTTGAACCCACCCTGACGGGTGCGCCCGCAGTAGAAGTTGAAGCCCAGGAAGTCAAACGTCCTGGACGACCCGCCTCCCCGCGGTCCCCGCTCTGACGCATACCTCCCAAAGCTCACCAGTCGGGTCTTCTCCTTCGCCAACTCGAGACCAAACTTCCCCAGCCGCTTCTCCAGCGCCTCCAGGTAGGCCTGCGCCTCCCCGTGATACTGAAAGCAGCAGAGGTGGTCGTCCGCGTAGCGAAAGTAGTACATCTCCCCTCGACACTGCCGCCGGTACTTGCGTTCCACCCACAGGTCCAGCGCATAGTGCAGGTAGACGTTCGACAGCAGCGCCGACAGGACTCCGCCTTGCGGCGTCCCCTCTTCACTCGCTCGAACCAACCCATCCTCCATCACGCCGGCTTTCAGGAACCGCACGATCAGCCGCAGCACCCGCGGGTCTCCCACTCGATGACCGAGAAACTTCAGCAGCCATTCATGATTGACCCGGTCGAAGTATGATCGAATATCGGCTTCCGCCACCCAACTGACTCGACGTCGCTGGATGGTTCGCCCCAACTCGTCGATCGCCTCGTGCGCACTGCGCCCCGGCCGGTATCCGTAGCTACTCGGCACAAAATCCGCCTCGTAGATCTGCTCCAGGACTCGGCTCAGCGCCTTCTGCACCAGTTTGTCCTCGAAGCAGGGGATCCCCAGCGCGCGCTTTCCGCCCCCAGGCTTCTCGATGTACACCCGTTTGACTGGCTTCGGTCGGTAGCCCATCCGGGCCAGACGTTGCGAGAGATCCCGCAGGTTCTCCTCCAGGTCCTCTCCGTAGTCCGCCTTACCGACTCCATCCACGCCGGGGGCTTTGCCCCCTTCCATCTCTTTGTAGCAGCGCCGCAGATGCTCCAGCTCGTACACGTGATGATAGATCGACGTGAAACAGCAGTTCGGCTCCTGCCGCGCCCGCTCTCCTACCCATTCCAGCTTCGTTTCCATGTCATTCTCCAGCTCTGTGTCCGGTGCATGTTTCTCCCTTCATGGTTTCACCTCGTGGGAACCTTCACTCCACCAGCGTTACCCGGCTTCTTCGCTAAACCGGTCCCCATCGCAGACCGCTGGTCCTCGGCTCGACTCCCGTCTCCGGTTGTCTTCGCCTACTCGGGTCAGTCAGGTCACTTTCCCAAGAACCTCCTTACGGCCCGCCTGGTCTGCAATCTTCGTCCCTGGATCTGCTCGACGCCGCCTACGACCCCGGAGCGGGTCGGGATGCTCGCCTTATCGCTTCCCCACCTTTCGCCTGCGGGCATAGCCACACCCTCGGCCTTTCTCAACGATGTCCTTTCGGGGCTCGTCGGATTCAGTGTCCTACACTTCACCTCGCAGTCCTTTCCCTCACCGGCTTTCGCCAGTTCGGTTTCATAGTGCCTGGCTAAGGCTTTTCTATAGGAGGATTCTCACCTCCTGAACGAAGACCATTTCCAGGTCTCCGGCTATCCTCCAGCGCCCCGTTCCGGGGCTCCGGCCCCAACGAGATTCGTCGTGGCCCTCGCCAGTGGCGGGTCTGGAGACCCGCCTTCCTGCTTGCCGGGCGGGTCTGGAGACGCGCCTTCCGGTGTCAGCTACTCTTGGGGCCCACGGCACCACCACCTTGCCGCCTCTAGGCTGCTGCGGTAAGGTATCCCCCGGTCGGGTGGCCGGGGAGGTTGGATGCGACAGGAAGATGCCGAGAAGATTCATCTAGCGACTCTGAAGATTCTCGAGGAGACCGGGGTCCTTATCGAACACGACGAGATCATCGAGCTGCTCCTGAAATCGGGGGCAAGAACCGGTGACCGGGCCGGGGTTGTCCGATTTCCCCGGGAACTGGTTGAAGAGTGCCTCAGCCGGGCTCCCCGATCGGTGAATCTCGATGACCGATGTGGGGGAGACGGTCAGATGACGAGTAGCTCTCCGTCGATCTACTGGACCAATCCGGGGATGCAGATTCTCGATCCCGGAGATCAGATTCGCGAGGTCACAACGACCGACTTGTCCAGGATTGCCCGTCTCTGCGATGGCCTCAACAATGTCCAGGGGGTGATGGGGATGGCGGTCGTCGATATCCTGCCCCCTCACCGCGACTTCGTCGGGGTCCGGGTCATCGCTGAGAACTGCCGCCGGCATGTGCGCGCCCTCTGCTTCAGTCCCGCCGGGATGGAAGCTCTCAAGGAGATGAAACAAGTGCTTCCCGGCGACTGGCTCAGCATCGGATTCACGGCGCACGGGCCGCTCCGCTGGACCTTCCTGGCACTCGATATTTTCAAAAAAAGCGCCGGCTCCGGCATCCCCACCACGATCAACGGAGAACCGATGGCCGGCGTAACGGGTCCCGTGACACTTGCCGGCAGCATCGTCGTCGGCAATGCCGAAATCCTCTCCGGCTTCGTCGTCAACCAGTTGCTCGAACCGGGGCGTCCGCTGATCTACAACCTTGGCCTCGCCCATATCTTCGACATGAAGTATGCAACAGCCGTTACCGGCGCTCCTGAG
>CP070811.1:2360169-2363024 GCA_020343875.1 Anaerolineales bacterium
GAACGCTCAACTGCGCGTTGCCGGCTTCCATAATGTCCATTCCCAGTTGGGCCAGCCTGGGCGCATTGTCTACCGTCAGGTCGAGGCCAACTTGATCGATGGAGACCATGAGAAAGAAGCCACCAGTGAAAGAGACATCCACCTGGATACGCCCCAGGCCGGGCACGTCGATTGTCTGGTCAAGCAAGTAGGCGAAGGCGACTTCAGGGCGAATTGCCACCGAGTCGACCACCAGGCCAGTCGACCCAGGCCCACGACGGCGAACGTCATCTCTGCCCGAGACGCCCCCCTCGCGCACGCGGGCCGTGGTACGCCACGCCCCGGAGGGGGTGTCTACCATCACCTCCGTCTCGGGTAACTGCGCATCGATCAGCCCCAGCTCTATCATCGCGCTCACGGCGGCTATGGTGGCATGGCCGCACAGATAGGGGTAGCGCCGGGGGTCCATATACACGAGTCCAAAAGCGGCCTCAGCGTTCTCGGGCCGGGTCAGGATGGAGGCCAGCATGTCCCGGTGACCGCGCGGTTCTCGGGTGAGGCGCAGGCGAAGCTCATCCAGATGCTGGGAAAGGTAAACGCGCTTATCGTTCACGGTTTGCCCGGGAATGGATGGCAATCCGCCCAGCACCAGACGTGCCGGTTCGCCGCCTACATGGGAGTCGATGGTTAGAATGGAATCGGGGAAACGCTGATGGAAAGCGGCTTCGATCTTCTTGGCGTCCACGGTCTTAATCCCACAAGGCTTTCTTCAGATCGGTGAATTCTTGGGTGGGACCATCCACCCGGTTGCGGCCCAGCTCCAGCACATACACGTAGTCGGCAATCTTGAGAGCCTGGCGAATCTCCTGATCCACCAGGATAATGGTCAGGCCATCCTTGTCGCGTAAATTACGCAGCATTTTGTAGACTTCTGCGGACAGCATTTTGGCCAACCCGGCGGTGGGTTCATCCACCAAGATGAGCTTGGGATCGGTCATCAAGGTGCGGCCCACTTCGACCATGCGTTGCATGCCGCCCGACAGCAGGCCAGCGTCGTCCTTTCGCCGGTCACGCAAAATGGGAAATCGCTGGTAGTTCTCTTCAAGCTTGCGCTGGATGCGGGCCTTGTCGCGACGAAACGTCCACGCCCCCAGCCTGAGATTGTTCTCCACCGATAGTTGAGGGAAGACGCTGGAATGCTGAGGGATGTAGGAAACTCCCAGCTCGATCAGATGGTGTGCAGGCGTGCCCAGGATGTCCTGGCCTTGCAACAGGATTTGTCCGGCGCGCGGTTTCAGGAAGCCATAGATGGCCTTGAGTAAGGTGGACTTGCCCACCCCGTTGGCACCCAGCACCGTGGTGATTTTGGCTTCCTGGGCCTTCACCGAGACGCCGCGCAAGATGTCGAGGTCCTTATAATAGCCTACGTGCAACTCTTTTATCTCAATCATCTTCGTCTTCTCCCAGATAAGCCTCAATGACAGCCGGGTCTTCTTTAACCACATCGGGCGGGCCATCGGCGATGATGTCGCCATAATGAAGCACCACCAGTCGCTGGCTGAGGGTGAAAATGGAGGCCATATCGTGGCTGATGATGATGAAGGATTTGCCCTGGGCATGGACGGTGGTAATGTACTCGAAGATGGTCTCCATCAACTTGGGATGAACGCCGGCAAAAGGTTCGTCCAGCAACAGCAACTCGGGATCGGCCATGAGCAATTGGCCCAGTTCCAGCAATTTTTGCTGCCCGCCAGACAGGCTGCGGGCATAATCGTTTCGCAAGTGGTCTATGGTCAGGAAATTCAGGATCTGGCGCGCCCGTTCATGTGTCTCCCGGTGTCCTTTCCCAGAGGGGATGGCCATAGCGGGGACCAACATGTTCTCCATAACCGTCATGCGGCGGAAGGCCCGCGTTACCTGGAAGGTACGACCAATACCACGCCGGGCCACCTCGTTCGCCTTGAGGCGCCCAATCTCCTGCCCGTTGAGAACGATATTTCCATCGTCAGGCTTGTAGATACCGCTGATGGTATTTACCAGGGTGGTCTTTCCCGATCCGTTGGGCCCGATCAGACCCACTAACTGGCTGCCCGAAATCTGCAAAGAGACCCGGTTCAAGGCCCGAATACCTCCAAAATGCTTGGAAATGCTTCGAAGCTGCAGGTCCATCACGCCCCCACCTCCTCCCCCAATTCAACCTGGGCTGGCTCTTCTCTGGCCTCGGCCCGGGGCGCACTTCCAGATAGGCGTTGCAGCAGGGGCGACAGCAGACCATTGCGGGCAAAGCGCAAGGTAATGATCAACAGCGCCCCAAAGATAACCAATCGCCAGGCGTCGAATTCCCTCAGCAGCTCCAGGCTGATCTGAATGATCATCCCTCCGATGGCGGCGGCCAGCAGGTTCTCCACCCCCCCGATGATAGCCATGGCGATCACCAGGCCCATTTGCGGCAAGACCAGGATGTTTGGGCTCAGGATGGTCACGTAGTGAGCGAAGACAGCCCCGGCCAAGCCAGCAAGCATGCTGGTAATGACGAAGGTCAACACCTTGTAACGCACCACGTCCACCCCCCGAGCTGCAGCTGCCTCCTCATCCTCTCGAATGGCACGCAGGAACAATCCTACCTTTGAATTGGCCAGCCAGTACATGAAAAGCAGGGAAGCCACCAGCACCGCTAACATGACGTAGTAATACGGGATCCGCGAGATGCTCTCCGCAAAGAGGGGCGCCACCTTCAACCCGTGGTCCCCCCGGGTGATCTGCGGCTCGCCCCGGATCAGCGTGCGCAGGATTTCTGAAAAGGCGATGGTAAACAGGGCCAGGTAGGCAGCTCTGAAACGCAGCACCAAGGCCCCGATGGCCAGGCCAGCCAGACC
>CP070811.1:2363124-2367894 GCA_020343875.1 Anaerolineales bacterium
CCTTCCCCTTCGCCTACAAGGCTGCCAAGATCTTTAAAGAAGTCAACCCCAAGGGGATGGTTATCACCGGCGGGATGCACGCGACGGTAGCTCCTGATGAGATGATGGAAATCGAGGAATTCGACCGCATCTGCCAAGGGCCAGGCGAGAAGATCATCGTCGATCTCGTTGAAGACCCCCTGGCCTTTCCCCGACTAGTGATGGGCGTGGGCGCCAAGTCTATGGCGGAATGGCCGATGATGGACCGTACCCTGTGGCCCGACCCTAACCTTCCAGGTTTTCCCTGGCCTCTGGAACCAGAGTGCGGTTGGGGGCCGGGCCCGGTGGCTACCATCATCACCAGCCGGGTCTGTCCATGGCAGTGTGTCTTTTGCAACGAAGCCTCTTACATCCCCAACATGGGCCGCAAACCAGTGGAGATGGTGATCGAGGAACTCAACTACCTGGACGACACGTACGGGCCGCTCGGCTCAGTGGTCATTCATGACTCCATGTTTTTCCAGCAACCGACCTGGTTGCAGGAATGGCTGGAGAAGTACCCTCGCCTGGCGCACCGACCCTGGCCTTATTGGGCGGCCGCCCGTTCGGATACGGCCCGCCAATGGCCGGATCTTTTTGAGGCCCTTGTTAGAGAGACAAACTGGAATACGATCTCAATCGGCTTTGAGTCCGGGAGCGATCGCGTGCTCAGGATCCTTAACAAAGAGTGCACGGTAGAGGACAACAACTTCACGATTGATCTCTTGAACAAGATTGGCGAAGACTTCCAGCGCCAGGGTGAGCAACCCCCCAAATTCTGGGCCAATATCATGCTTGGCATCCCCGGCGAGACTCGAGAGGACGCTTTCGACACCATCCGCATGCTCAAACGGATGCGCTGGGTTATGCCTTCCATCGCTTACTATGCCCCATATCCGGGATCGGCGCTGGGCTATCAGTTGATCGCCGAGGGGAAGAGCTTGATGTCTAAGGACAACTACCACCGTTATCCCAACGATGAGAAGGTCAAGGGCATTGACTATCCCTTCTATAACGACCTGCTCGCCGGCAAGTATGATCACGAGATCAATCGGGGTCTCTCTAGCCATGCCCAGAGCAAGTCTGGAGTCTATCAAGACGACCTGGTGAAAGCATGAGTAGTTTTAATAACCCGCATTACTTCTACGTGTTTGCCATGACAAACGGAAAGAAGAAACTGGCCTATGGGGCCAGCCCCGAGGATGCCTACGAGATCCTAAGACTCCGCCTCATACCCGAGGAGGTAGCGCACGTCATCAAGGACGAATACACAAAGATCTCGCAGCGAAAACTTCGACAATATATCCAAGAGCTGGGATGACTATGACGCGGACGGGAACGGATACGGAGAGAATTCATGAGAATATTGCTAGCTAGCCCTGAATCTGGCGTTTGGAACAGCCGAAAACACATCCACATGGGCCTGGGTTATCTGGCCGGCGCACTCTTGGCCCACGGGTATCAGGTAGACCTCTGGGACGCAGCCGTGGAAGAAGATCTAGAGAGCTTCGATGAGCGCCTGGCTCGCGATCTCTACGACATCGTGGGCATCTCAGCTCCCACACCCCTCATCGTCAGCGCCTGGGAAGCCGCTGAAAGCGCCAAGAAACAGGGCGCCACCACCATTTTTGGGGGGCCACATCTGACCCTGATGCCCCACGAGTCGATGCAAAAACCCCAAGTCGACCTGGTAGTGCGTGGCGAGGCCGAGCAGACCATCATTGAAATCATGCACGCTCTGGAGAGGGATCGGGGGACTCTGGGAAGCAGAGATAAGGACACCGGCAAGCAGGGCCGGGCCCTTTCCGATTCACAACCAGTGACTCCTCGCCTCTTTGATCCCAACGCGGGCTGGGGCGATATTCTGGGCCTCTCGTGGCGCGACCTGCAGGGTAAGATCCACCACAACCCTGACCGCCCCCTGGCGGACGACCTGGATGCTATTCCATTCCCGGCCCACCATCTCTTCAAGATTGAGCGATACACTAACCTCAACCCGTTGACTGACGGGCTCGACCCCAAGGCTCGAGCCTATACCATCGTCACCTCGCGCGGCTGCCCTTACAAGTGCACCTACTGTTCTAAGCCCATCACGGGCGACACCTGGCGCGGCCGTAGCGTGGATAACGTGATCGCCGAGTGGCGTTGGCTGGTGGAAGAATTGGGCGCCACCGAAATCGGTGTCACCGACGATATCTGGAACCTGGATCGGACGCGGGCCAAGGACCTGTGTCGGGCTCTGATCGACAATCGTCTCAACCACGTGCCATGGGTCACCATCCACGGGATGAAGGTCAACAACACCGACCAAGAGCTCTTTGACCTGATGAAAGCAGCTGGCTGTAAACGGGTAGGGTTCGGTGTCGAGAACGGCGACGACTGGATGTTGCGTCACGTCATCAAGAAAGGCCAGACGGTGGACATGGCGCGCCAGGCCTTCGGCTGGGCAAAGAAAGCAAAACTGCAGACGATGGGCTTCTTCATATTTGGCATGCCGGGCGAGACAGAAGAGTCGATGGAGAAAACCATCCAGCTGGCGCTAGAACTGGACCCTGACTTGGCTCACTTTTTAATGGCTGCGCCCTTCCCCGGTACCGAGATGTGGGAAATTCTGGAGAAGCATGGGCAGGTCTTCTCCCACAACATGGATTGGAGCCAGATCGCCATCCAAGACGACAAGGCTCACTTTGCCTTTGGTGACCTGGACACGGAAACCGTCGAACGGAAGTGGCATGAGGCACACCGTCGCTTCTATCTACGCCCTAAACGCATTGCCCGCATCGTGACACGAGGCGACACCTGGCGGCGTTTCCCGTACTATGTGAAGGCGGCCGGTAGCATGCTGTTGGGCCTGGGCGAAAGAGAAGCAGCCTGATAGTGAACCGCTTGTGCGCTCGCCACACTTCCCAAGCGAGGAGAAGATTTGCCAAGGCGAGGCAAGCGCGCATAAAACGTAAAGCGTGCTACGTAATTGTCACCCTTTACGTTCAAGATTGAGGCAATATCCTATGTTCAGCTTGATCCCTAAGCTACCCTTTTACTGGACTTTTCGGCGTTTTGGCTGGCCACGTATGCTGCCCTTTAGCATCGTGGTTAGCGTTAGCTTTCGCTGCAACTCCAAGTGTAAAACCTGCGACGTGTGGCGCAAACCCAATGACGACATGACAGTCGAGGAGTGGGATCGGGTCTTCGCCAAAATGGGGCGCGGCCCGCTATACATCACCTTCACCGGCGGAGAGCCCTTCCTGCGCAAGGACACTGCGGAAATGGTACTCAGCGCCTGCCATCACTGCCGGCCGGCGGTGGTGACAGTGCCTACCAACGGCATCCTCACCAAACGTATTGTAGACCAGGTAGATCGCATCTGCGCTGGCGCCCCCCATACCAAAATTGGCATAAACCTCTCTCTGGATGGGATAGGAGAAGAGCATGATGCGATCCGCAAAGTGCCTGGTAACTGGAACAAAGCCATGGAAACCTGGGAGGCGCTGGGGAAGCTACAAGCACGCCACAAGAACCTGGTTTTGACCACCCACACCGTAGTCAGCAAATTCAACCTGCACCGCTTCTTCGAGATCTATGCCGGGCTGGGTTTCTTGGAGCCAGACAGTTACATCACCGAAGTCGCCGAAGAGCGCGTCGAGTTGGACACCGTCGGCTGGAACATCACGCCTGATCCCGATGAGTACGCCCCCATCGCTGATTTTCTCAGCCAGCAGGCACGTCAGCGGCCGGTGCATGGCATTGCCCGCATTACCCAGGGTTTCCGAGCCGAATATTACCAGCTTGCCAAGCGTATCCTCTACGAGCAAAAACAGGTCATCCCTTGCTATGCTGGTTGGGCCAGTGGTCACATAGCACCCAATGGTGACATATGGAGTTGCTGCATCCGGGCCGAGCCAGTGGGCAATCTACGCGAACATGGATACGACATCCGCCCCATCTGGTTTGGTCAACGTATGGCGACACTTCGTAGAAGCATCTACGTCGGCGAATGCGCCTGCCCTATGGCCAATGCCAGCTATGCCAACATGTTGCTCCATCCGCCTACCGTCGCCAGAGTTGTTTCGAGTGTAATCCGACAGCCAGCTAGCACAGAAGCCAGGCAAGAAGCCGGCCAAACAAGGACCGGGGTCACCAGCCGCATATAAGGCCATCGCTCCAACAGGTGCTCTTCTGGGCAGCCCCGTGTACAGTCGGCTTACCCTGGTTCCCCTAACTTGCTCTCTCCCCTGTCGGCTGCTCCGCCGCACTTGTCATTTGTCCGTTTCCAGTTAAAATGAGATCACGTCACAGCCACAGAGGGAATACTATGGGTGATACCCCACAGCAGTCGACAGACTACCTGGTCATCGGCCATTTTGATGGACGGGAGGAAAGGATTTCCATACCCCCAGCCGGAACAACCCCCATTCGGATAGGCCGTGAAACCGACAACGACGGAGTTCTCAATGATCCACGCGCCTCTCGTCACCATGTCCAGGTGCGGCGGGCCGAGACAGGTTTGGAGATCATGGATATGGGCAGTGCCAACGGCACTTTCGTCGGAGGCCTGCGCATCGAAGCTCATGTGTGGCAGCCGCTGCCGACCGGAACGATCGCTTACCTAGGCGATACAACCCTCACCTTCGAGCCAGCCACCGCCTCGGCGGCGACCGTGGCAATGATACCGGTACAAGCCTCACCCTCACCCCCACCCCCGCCTGAGCAGCCTTCGCGCACGGCGTCGTTCATCCCTTGGGCAGGTATAGC
>CP070811.1:2367994-2370689 GCA_020343875.1 Anaerolineales bacterium
CCTTCAATGGAAAGTGGATCTGCCGACCCTGAGAATAATTCTCCCAGGGGCGCGCCGCGCAGGTGGCAGGCGCCTCGTTCTGAAACGGCGTAGGCCAGGGCGGTGCCCTTGGCTGCGTTGGGATGGTAGGCCGGCATCTCCAGCCCTTTAACGTGCATGGCGAAGGGTTGCGCCTCCGGGAACTTCTCGGCAATCGAGGCCACCCCCTGCGCCAGCCATTCCCCACATCCTTCAACCTTGGCCATTTTCTCCACCAGCGCCAGGGCTGCTTGTGCATCACCAAAGCGCGGTTCGATGCCATCCAGCTCGCTGGATTTGATCAGATCCCGTTCGAACATCTCCATTACCAGCCCTACCACGCCGCCCGTGCTGATCGTATCCAGGCCAAACTCATCACACCACCAGTTTAAGCGGATGATCGATTCCCGTTCTCCAATGGCACAGTTAGGTCCCATGGCGAAGGTGGTCTCGTATTCCGGGCCTTCAATGACGGTGCCATCCTCGAGCGGACGGGTATATTTCCCGCAGGCGATCGGGCAACCAAAACAGGCATAATCTTTGACCCATGCATGCTTTCTGAAGGCGTAACCAGAGAGGTTATCAGCCGCATCGAACTGTCCACGCTGGAAATTGCGGGTCGGCAGGGCACCCATCACGTTGATGATTTCGAGGATGTTGACCGTGCCCTCCTGGTTGAGCAGGGTCGTCTCGCTGGACATACGCACCGCCCGGAAGGCGAGCTGCAGGGCGCGCTGGTATCTTTCTGGATCGTGTACTTTAACCAATCCGCTGCCTCGAACTACTATTGCCTTCAGGCTCTTAGAGCCCATCACCGCGCCCACGCCACCTCTTGCCAAGGCCCGGGATTCATTGAAGATGCCCGCCAGGTTGCGCATCTTCTCCCCGGGAGGGCCGATGGTTAACACCTGCCAGTCACCTGGATACTCCTCTTTCAATCGCTTATCGGTCTGGGAGATGTTCGATCCCCACAGGTGCTTGGCTGGTCGCAGGTCAACCATCCCATCATCGATGACCAACAAAGTAGGCTCTTCTGCTGCCCCGCTCAGGACCAAGGCATCATATCCAGCATATTTAAGCATCTGCCCCCAGTAACCACCGCAGTATGCATCGCTATAGGTTTTAGTTGCCGGGCTGATCGTTGTACAGCCAAACCTTCCTGCAGTGGGAGCTGTCGTCCCGGTCAAAGGACCATTATGGAAGATCAGCAGATTTTCTGGGGAGAGCGGATCGACACCAGGATTGCCCTCCTGATATAACAACCAGGCACCTAGGCCTTTGCCTCCCAGGACCAATGGCATGGCTTCAGCTGATAAGGGGGTAATAGATATCTCCCCCAAAGATAAGTCAACTCTCAAGATTTGGTCGCAGAACGCCCGATCACGTAGCGCCATCAGGCCACCTCCTTCCGCTCGCCGATATAGATCGCATCGGTAGGACAGATGATGGCACACTCCGGTTCTCCGCCGCACAGATCGCACACCACCGGGTACCACTCCAGGGTTTCACCGGAGGCGATCTGGATGCCATCATCACTGTGGACGATCACCTCCGTTGGGCAGATCTTGACGCATTCGTCGCAGGCCGTGCATAGATCGACCAGCAGCTCTACCGCTCCGGTCTGCTCATGCCAGCGCAGGGCATCTGTGGGGCAAACATCCAGACATTTCTTGCACAGCGTGCAGAACATCACCCTGTGTGAACCAATCTTCCGCCCTGGGTCAATGCGCAAGCGCGAGAGGTTGACGCCAAAATCACCGCTGTCGTGAGTGGCAACACAGGCCACGACACACAGCTGGCAGCCGGTGCATTTTGCATGGTTCGCCTTCAAGCGCAGGTAATCCCAGGCCTCCACCCGCAACGCTCGATCCACTGTCCAGTTTTTGTGCGCGATCCCGATCAACTGGGAAACCATATTCTCCGGATCGGGAGACTTGGTCACGTTGCGCCCCATCAAGCAGCCACTGCCGCCTGCTTCCAATCCTTCTGCAAACAGCTCCAGTGCGTCTCGTTCGTTATCCGACCTGGCCCCGCCCAGAACGAGCACCGGCACCCCGGATACGGCAACCAGCTCCTGGAAAGACTCTACATCCCCCGTGTAGGGGATCTTCAAGGCATCGGCGCCAATCTCAACCGCCATGCGCGCCCCCAGGGTGAGGATTTCAACCACGTTGGCGCCAGTCACCTGGCCACCGTAGGCCAGTGGTTCGATGATACACGGCAATCCGACCTGGTGGCATTCACGGACAAACTTGGCGCAAACCTCGATTCCGGTCATCTCCATCTGATCGTTGTAACCCAGAAACAGGTAAATTGTGATCGCTGAGGCACCCAAATCCAGCGCCTGCTGGGCGGTGACCACTTTCTGATGAGTTAGTAATCGCTGTGGGACGGCGTTGGCAACATTGGAGGTCCCCAGGCGGGGCATGTTCATCCAATCCGCACGCAGGATCATCGCTGGCCCATCTCTCCCCTGGAATAAAGGCGCCAGCCGCACCGCCTGGCCTGGGCTGAGCAGGATCCCATCCACGCCTCCCCGAATCACCGCCTCGGTGACCGGGCGCAAGTTGACCACATTGGGGGTGACATCGCTCATATATCCGTGGTCCGCGGCGACACACACTGCACGGCCGTCACCATGACGGTTGAACAACCTGTCCATCCTTGCCTGTAATCC
>CP070811.1:2370789-2374580 GCA_020343875.1 Anaerolineales bacterium
GGCGCGCTGGTGACCGGATAGCCGACAACGCCCAGCCTCTTGACCCCTCGGCCACTCGAGACCTCGTCGAAGACGCTGCTGAAGGTATCCAGCTTCTTGCCGGGATACTCCGGTTCAGAAGATTCCCGGTATTCAAGGACCTGCCGGATCTCTTTAATCTGGCTCCTGCTCTGGGCATAAGTCAGACTCTCGGGCCCGATGAGCAGCACCGGGTCACCCTGCACCGGCACCAACACGCCAGCCGACTCAAAGGCAGGCCAATAGTCAGACAGATAACGCACGAACTGGGGTTCGGCTTCGTTGCCGAAGGTAAGCAGCGCATCCAGCCCGCGTCGTGCCAGCTCGGCCTGCACGCGCCTGGCTCTCTCCTGAAACTCCGACTTGGGGATTCCCGTGATCATGAGGCTCTCCTTTCAATGCCTGGCTTCTATGACTGGTTCTGGCATGTCCACTGGTAGGTAGTCAAGGCCAAAACCTTGATGGCCTGCATATACTCTTCAAGGCTGACACGTTCGTCTATGCTGTGGGCATATTGCAAATCACCCGGCCCAAAGACCAGGGTTGGGATGCCAGCGCCGTTATGCAGATGCCTGGCGTCACACCCGGCCGGGAAACCGGAAATGATACCCCGGCCCACCACCTGCTGCACATGGCCACGCATCATGTGCACCAAAGCGTGCTGAGGGTCGAGATAGTGCGGGATGCAATGCTGGTACCAGCTCAGGCCAGGCAGGTGATCGCGCAGCCAGATGTCTCCTGCACAAAGGGTATGAATCCAGTTCTCGACCTCTTGTTTAACCATATCGCCGGTGATCTTCTGCTCCTGGCCATGGGGGCCCATCTCCACGGGCAGGTACTTCACATCAAACTTGAGCACACAGTCACCCGGCACCTGCGAACCGGCCAGCCCGCCCTGGATCTGACCGATGGTGATAGTAGGTGGGGGGAAGAGCGGGTTGCGGCGCTGGGCTAGCCAGAGGCGCTCCAGCTCTATCATGCCCTGGATGACCTTGACGCCCTTTTCGATGGCGTTGACGCCGCCCCACTTGAGGCAGGCATGGGTGGCGCGGCCCTCCACGTCAACCTGCAGCAGCAACACACCCCGGGTGGCGGGCTGGACGTGCAGGCGAGTTGGCTCAGTGACAATGGCAGCATCCGCCTTGTAGCCTTCCACGACGCAAGCTAATGTGCCATTGCCGCCGCCTTCTTCGTCGACGACGCTCTGTATCATCACATCCCCATTGAGCTGTAGGCCGACCTCCTGCAAAAAACGGACGGCCAGTATCATGGCAGCCACCCCCGCCTTCATGTCACAGACGCCCAAGCCGATCATGTCGCCGCCTTGAATGTGTCCCGCCCACGGATCGTAGCTCCACTTCTCTTTGGCGCCGGGGGGCATGGTGTCCACGTGACCATTCAATATCAAAGAGCGCCCGCCACCAGCGCCCTTGAGAGTGGCTACCAGATTGGGACGATTGCGGTAATCGTGCCCCCGGCTGAAGTCGGGGTAGTCCTGCATCTTGGTATTGTCAGGCTCGAAGAGGCGTGTCTCAAAGCCCCATTCAGCCAAACGCTCCGCCAACCATTCCTGGATGGCCTGCTCCCGCCCGCCGAAGCCGTGGTCGATGGTAGAGCTGTCGAAATTGACCATGCGGCGCAGAAAATCGATGGCGTATTCCCGCCTAGCTTCAACGTGTTCCAGAATCTTAGCTGGGTACTCCATGCGTTGTTGACCCATTGGATTTGTCTCCACCCATAACTCATCCCCCCAGGATCCGTCCGCCGTCGACGACCAGTGAAGCGCCAGTGATCCACGAAGAGTCGTCGGAAACAAGGAAAAGTGCCGCGTTGGCGATGTCCTCCGGCGTCCCGAGGCGTTTCATGACGAGATGCTCCTCGACCACCTGGGCAACCACTTCCTCAGGGTTAGGAAAAGCCTTGGTAGACTCCCAGAGAAACGGTGTGTCAACCTGACCGGGGCAAAGAATGTTGGCCCTGATCATCGGGCCGTAGTCGAGCGCAACCTGCTTCACCAGAGCAACCAACGCCGCCTTGCTGGCGCAGTAGGCCGGGTGAGCAGGGAATTCTTTCCAGGCCGCTATGGAACCGTTGACCAGGATCACGCCGCCCCCTCGCTTGTGCATCTCCGGGATGCCAAGCTTGATGAGGTAGAAAGCTGCACTGAGGTTGGTATCCAGCGTTCTGTGCCAAGTCTCCACAGGCAGCTCCGTGACGCTGCCGATGCCCAACATGCCTGCGTTTGGGACGATGATATCGACGCCGCCAAATTTCTCAACTGCCACGTTCACAAGCAGTTGATTGGTCTCGAACTGGCTGACGTCACCCCTCACAAAGACAGCGCGCCCGCCTGCATCACGTATGCCGCCAACCACTTGGTTTCCACGCCGTTCGTCACGGCCGGTGATGACTACTGCCGCGCCTTCCCCTGCAAAGCGTTCAGCGATACCCTTTCCCATGCCGCTGGTGGATCCCGTTATGATCGCAGCTTTGCCGCTGAGTTTCCCTGTTGTCACGTCCATCCCCTCATTCTCAGGTCGGTGAAATCCTGCTGCGTCGCGGTGAGCCCGCTGTCGATCGGGATGACCGCGCCTGTGATATAAGAAGAGAGATCACATCGTTATTCCGCCAACAGGAACTCCATCCCCAACTCTCGCAGGCTCTCCGGGCTGGGCACGGTCGTGTCAGTATCCCAGCCTACAAGCTCGAGGAATTCCCGGGCTAAGGTCTGGTAATCTACAGTTACACCTCTCACGTTGCCCTCAGTGAGGGGCGGTTCACCAATCAGTCTAGCCGGCATGTTGCGCTTCAAGGGATTGATCCCCTCACGCAAGTTGAAGGCATGGCGCATGGTGAAGATTCGCATGCCTGTCTTAAACATGTGGTCCATATCGAATCCCCAACCGGTGACCGCCGCCAATTGTTCCGGGATGGCCTGAATAGGGTAGCTCAGATAGCCGAACATACATAGGCCCGCAGCATTGCAGACTTCCATAGCCGTCACCAGCATTCGATGGGTTTCGGCCCAGCCAGTGTACTCGTACTTGTCTCTGTCAGGCAATTGGATGCCAACTGGCTCCAGCAACTCCCCGCCCTGGGTGTGACGGCCCGGGGTGGCGGACAGCAAGTAGGTGGTCGCCAGTCCGGGGGTATGTTTCGGATCGTGAGCTGGTGCCTCCTCACCGTCAATGTGGATCGCATACTCAGTGCCGATCCGGCCTAGCTTCTCCCAGGCGACCCTGATCCCGTCGGCCAACACGTCACCGAAGCCCTCACGTTTGCCCATCTTCTCAGTCATGGCTATGATTGCCTCAGCATTCCCCCACGTCATCTCCAGCCCATCAGTGTCTTCCTTGCTGAGCAAACCGTTCTCATAGCACTCGATGACATAGCCGATGGTCGCCCCAGCCGAAATCGTATCCAGGCCCAGGTTGTTGCAGATTTCGTTGAGCTTGACGATGGAGTTCAGGTCGTCGTTCAGCAAGTTCGTGCCAAGCATGCACAAGGTCTCATACTCCGGCTTATGGCCCACCCCGTCATTTAGTTCCAAGGCAAACTTGCCATCGGACTGGACCATCTTCCCTCCACAGGCGATGGGGCACCCCCAGCAGCCATAGGGCTTGTAGCCTTCTAGTTCAACGATCGTCTGACCGGTGATCTTGGTGGCCCGCTCAGAGGGAAAATCTACCGTCCCAGCACCTGCCCAATTCTTGACAGGCGAATCTCCACTCAGGGCACTATCATGGGTAATGCCAGCCGTGCCTTCGTCGTGA
>CP070811.1:2374680-2379226 GCA_020343875.1 Anaerolineales bacterium
CTCCGGTGGGGGAGTTGGGCCACCGTCGGGCAGCGTTTGTAGCTTCAGTTCGGGCATACGTCCAAAAGCTGTCAGCCGCAGAGTGACCACCTCCACAGGTTCTTCAGCCGAGGCGTGGCCATAGGTGCGCTCGTGGCGCCGGTCAAACTCAGCCCGGATTGGCGACAGCCAATCGCCGCTCAGCGCATGCGGTACTGGGACAGTCACGGTGTACTCCTGCCCTACATAACGCATATCAAGGGCACGCTGGAAGGCCATCTGCGACTCAACCACGCCGTCGTCGAGCAGCAGTTGTCTCGCCTCTGCGATGAGCTCCCGGTAACGGCCTTCTACGGTTTCAGCGACCAGATCGGTGGCCAGGCCGAGCGATACACGCACTAAGTCGTGGCGAATGTCGCTGAGCAGCATCCCAAGGGCCGAGAATTGGCCGGTGGCCATGGGGATCAGAATGCGAGGGATGCTGAGTTCCTCTGCCAAGGCGCAGGCATGCATGGCCCCGGCCCCGCCAAACGACAGCAGCACAAACTCACGCGGGTCAAGGCCGCGCTCGATGGTAATGGCACGGATGGCATGTCCCATCTTGGCATTAATAATGCGGATGATGCCACTGGCTGCTTCCACGGTTTCCAGGCCAAGTGGCTGGGCAACTTGCCGAGTCACGACATCCTGCGCGGCGTCAGTATCCAGCGCCATCGCGCCGCCCAGGAAATAAGCTGGGTCAAGCCGGCCCAGCACCAGGTTTGCGTCAGTTACCGTCGCAGCCTGGCCGCCGCGCCCGTAGCAAGCCGGGCCCGGATCAGCCCCGGCGCTTTGCGGCCCGACATTGAGCGCACCGGTCTCACCAATCCAGGCAATGGAACCACCGCCCGCTCCGATGGAATGGATGTCAATCATGGGAACCAGCACCGGGTGTCCATCGACTTTCGCTTCACTGGTGACGCGGGTGACCCCCTCGTAGGTAAGGGCTACGTCCGTACTGGTGCCCCCCATGTCAAACGAAATGACACTCTCGAAGCCTTCCAGCTTGCCCACGTGTACGGCGCTGATCGCCCCGCCGGCCGGGCCGGACATGATACTGTGTATCGGCGCAGCCTTGGCCGTAGCCGCCGGGATGATGCCTCCGCTGGATTTGTTAATAAAGAAGGGCCGCCGGTAGCCTTGTTCTGCCAAACCCCGCTCCACATGTCCCAGATATTGTGCAACCACCGGAGCGATGTAGGCATTGATGACTGTCGTGCTGGTACGCTCATACTCTCGCCACTCGCGCACCAGCTGATGCGACAGCGAGACAGTCGCCTCCGGATAGACCTGATTGATGATGGCACCCGCCTGCAACTCGTGGACTGGGTTAGAATAGGCATGCAGGAAGCAAACGGCGATGGAATCGATGCCGGCTGCCTTGAAGACCTGGGCGCAAGCCACCACGTCCTCCTCGGACAACGGCGTCAGTACCCGGCCGTGGCCGTCTAAGCGCTCGCTCACCTCCAGCCGAAGCTCGCGCGAAACCAGCGGCTGAGGCTTGAGATAGAACAGGTCGTACATATCAATGCGGTTATGGCGGCCGATCTCGTACACATCGCGGAAGCCCCGGCTGGTAATCAAGCCGGTGGGATGGCCTTTGCGCTCCAGAAAAGCGTTCAGGCCAACCGTCGTACCATGGACGATCAGGTGCGCGTTGGCCAGGTTGGCGCCCAGCTTCGCCACGCCGGCCTGGATACCCTGCCACAGGTCGGAAGGCGTGGAAAGCGTCTTTTCCAGTTCCAAAGCGCCCGTACGTTCGTTCACCAGCACAAAATCGGTAAAGGTGCCGCCGATATCTATGCCGATGCGGACAGGAGCATCAGATTGAGTCATACTTTCTCCTCTCTAGGTCCAGGTCGGTTTCATTGTGTTCGTTACGCAGCCAGGGCAGCAGCCCCTCCCTCTCAAGCGGCCGTGATGCCGCCGTCGACGGGCAGAGCCGCCCCCGTGACAAAGCTCGAAGCCGAGCTGGCTAGGAAAAGGATGGCCCGGGCCACCTCCTCCGGTTGGGCGACTCGCCCCAGGGGATGCTTGGCCGCCCATACCTGCGGGGCACCTTCCCCGAAACGCTCCCACG
Organism: Anaerolineales bacterium; assembly: GCA_020343875.1. Lineage (GTDB taxonomy): Bacteria > Chloroflexota > Anaerolineae > 4572-78 > NAK82. Next base: position 2,376,779 of record CP070811.1, read on the forward strand.
CCTCTTGAATCATGGGCGTATGCACGCTGCCGGGGCACACGCAATTGACCCGCACGCCGTCGCCCGCGTGATCCAGGGCCATGGCCCGGGTGAGCTGCACCAGGGCCCCCTTGGAAGCACAGTAGGCAGCCACCTGCCCGCCCCCTACCAGCCCAAAATACGACGCTACGTTGACGATGGAACCAGCCCGCCTGCGAATCATCTCCGGTAGGGCGTACTTGCTCATCAGGAAGGCCCCACGTACGTTGACGGCGAAGGTTTCCTCCCATTCGTCCAGGGTGGTACCCAGCACATCACGCCCGCGATAGATGATGCCGGCATTGTTGACCAGCACGTCCAGACCGCCAAAAACCTCAATGGCAGTCCCCACGGCGCGTTGACAGTCTTCAGCGAGACGTACGTCGCAGGGCACGAAATGCGCAGCACCGCCATTGGCTTGAATCCCCCGGGCCGCAGCGCGGCCGCGCTGGGCATCACGGGCCACAATCACCACCTTGGCGCCTTCGTCGGCGAAGAGTTGAGCTGTGGACCGGCCGATGCCGGAGTTTCCACCCGTGATAATTGCCACCTTGCCCTGTAAGCGCATTGGTATACTCTTGGATATTGGAGTGCGGAGAAGTCTTCCTGGCTCTGGGGCGACGGTTAGGCTCGCCTGGAACGCCAGGAATTGTAGTCAGCGCCTCTTTATGGCGAGCGTTTGCGGATCGAGGACGATTCCATAAATGTCCCGTGCCTGCTCTCCGCTCAATAATTCGTTGCGCACGTCCTGGCGGACCGCTTCCGGGTTGCGCCTGGCTGGATCGCCGTACCCGCCGCCGACACCAGTCACCAACCGCGCCACGTCTCCTCGCTTGAGCGAACAGCGGGCCAACTTTCCCTTCCAAATCACCGGTTCGCTCTCACCACTGGGGATAACGGCTACACCGTTGGGAGAGCCCGGCTGCCCACCGGCTGCTGCCCAGGGCAAGAACCGGTGCCGGCCAAAAGTGGTCGTCAATTCAGCCGACTCGCTCAGGATACGATAATCTCGCACTAACCCAAACCCGCCCCGATATTCTCCCGCCCCGGCAGGCTGCACGTTAAAGGTGAATTGATCCACCAACAGCGGATAGCGACTCTCACACACTTCGATGGGCATAACGTATGTTTCCCCATCCCCTACCACGACCAGCCCACTTTCGCCATCTTTGGTGGCCCCGGCTCCCCACCCTCCTGCTTGAGGTTCAACCAAGATATACGGCTGTCCCCCATCATCCTTGCCGCTGATAATCGTCCCACAAACACTCAGAGAGTGACCTGCTGTCAGGCGATCAGGCAGCACGGGAAAGAGAGCATGCCATAGCAAATCAACGGCATAGGCGCCAGTCTCCCAATAGGTTGAAACTGGCGCTGGCCGTTGGGCAGTAAACACCGTGCCGTCCGGACAGATCACCTGCAAGGGACGGAACCAACCCTCGTTGGCCGGTGTCTTTGGATCGGTAATCGCTTTGAGTATCGCGCGACACGCAGAATGGAGTCTGGTGCGGGTACAATTGATCGGGCCTCGCACTTGAGGCGCAGAGCCGGTGAAATCAGCGATAAACGACTCTTCAGTGATGGTTACCGTGACGCAGACGTAGATTGGGTCTTCAGTCAGGCCATCATCGTCCATCCAGTCCTCGGCAAAATAGGTTCCCTTGGGCAAATCTGCCAACCCGCGCCGAGCCAGTGCTTCGCCATAATCCAGAAACGCTGCCACGCTCTCGGTGAACACCTCCAAGCCATAGCGTCCACAGATTTCAACGACCCGCCGCTCCGCGGTACGCAGTGAGGCCACGCCAGCATACAAATCTCCCAAAGTGCGATCAGGCGTGCGTACATTGGCAGCGATCAGATCAATTAGCCCCTGAATGGGCTTTCCCTGTTGATACAGAAGAACTGCCGGGAATTGCAGGCCTTCTTGATAGATCTCGGTGCTATCTGTGGTCCAACTACCGGCAGCCATGCCCCCCACTTCAGTCCAGTGTGCCTTATTCACACTGAAAGCGATCAGCTGGCCCTGGTAAAAAATGGGAGCTATCAGGGCCACATCTGACAGATGCTGGCCTCCTCCTGTGTATGGGTCATTGGTGATGAAGATGTCTCCGGGATGCATCCTCGCCTGGCCAAACTTGTCGATAATGGTCTTGACGGCAAAGGTAAGCGTCCCGATAAAGCCGGGGACGCCGTTCGCCTGCGCGATCAAGTCACCGTTACCGTCGGTGATGGCGCAGGCGTAGTCAAGCACCTCGTAGATGATCGGACTCTGGCTGCTTCGTCCCAGGGCAATGAAGCTCTCTTCGGCAGCAGCAATCAGTTGTTCTCGGATAATCTCAATGGTGAACGGATCGACTTTCATAGAATCACTGGTTTAGTAACTGTCTAACGAAGCTTCGCTTCCCCTGGTGCTGCCCGCAATACAAAATGAAA
>CP070811.1:2379326-2381834 GCA_020343875.1 Anaerolineales bacterium
ACAGTGCTGCCAGGCTGTCATCGTCAAAACGCGGGACTTGAGACTAATACAAAACGACCGCGTTGGTCACGCTCCTCGCCTTTCCTCCTGTTCTCACGGCTTAATCAGGCCGAAAATGCCCGAAACGCTACCAAATAAACCGGACGGGAACAGGGTTCTCTTCTTGGCGATCTGGCTAGATCTACTTGCGAATCTGCATCTCTTTCCAATTCAAAACAGTCCCTACCGCATACGCGATTCCCGCCGCCAAAAATACCAGGGTTGAAATTACCCCTTGGATCAGGATTTCTCCCTCTAGAATCCCCAGGATTTGTAACACGGTCAAGATGATAAATAACCCGCGCAAAAGGTAGAGGCTACCAATCCCGATCAGCCCCAGACGTAACAGAGGCAAATGTCGGATACTTCCGGCTCCTGATAACGCGTACAGCCCCAAAATGACCAAGATCAGCGCTGCTCCCTCTCCGACAAGAAAAAGCTGCAGGCGGTTCTGCAAGAGCGGTGGAGGAGCCTGAAAATAGGCAGCGGCAGCAGGGGAAAGGGAAATTACTGTTTGACATATCGCCATAAAAAAACTCAACCCAGCGGCGACTCTGAGCCATGACTTCTTATCCATGTTTTTTCTCCCTTCAGACCATTCGTGTGAAACATTCGGTTGGTTCATCCCCATATCCACTCTCGATCAGCTCCACCAGCCGCCGCGTAAACCGGGCCGCTGGAGCCCCATCGATGACAGCGTGGTCGAACAGCACCGTCAGGTGGAGGATCTGGCGCGGTTCAATCCGTCCCTCAACAACAGCCGGCTTCCAGGCAGTACTCCCCACCACCAGGTCGAGCACGTGGGAACCGGCAGAAATCCCCCAGCCGCTATGGCCCTTACCAAACATACCGACAGCGGTAATGCCAACGGTGCCTGCCATGGACACGGGGATCGTCGGGTCACGGCGCGCGGCCATGCGGAGCAAAGTTTTGAAGAGCCTGGGCAGTGGCCACCGAAGCAACATGGCGGAAAAGTGTCTCACCGGTGCGCGCTTTGTGCTCAGCGATGAACTGCCGGGCGACGGTCACGTCCACTTCCAGCAGGCCCACCATGCGGTGCGGCGGTCCGGGCAGGTCGAGCGTGTTCAGCCACACTCGGCGCGCCGGTGAGAGATCAACGACACGATAGGGCCCAAGCTTGTTGTTCAAGGTATCGCCCCTTTGAAGCCTTCGTGGAAAGTGACGGTGCCCTGCGGAGTGTACCCGTCGAAAGACAGAGCGAAAAAGACCTGGGGTGGCACTCCCGGGCGGCCACTCGCCACCTGAGCAACCGGGAGAAAAGGTCGCGAAAACCTACCCGTCCATAAACGAGGCCGGTCAGCAGGAGCCCCGCGACGCTGGGGCCCACGAGTTGCACCGGGATCGCAATCGGAAGGAGCCTCTCAAACTGCTCCGCAGTCGCCGGGGTGCGGCTGGGTCCACCAATAACCAGGAGGACGCCGCCCGAGGAGATCGCGAACGTCAGGATGTAGTAGGCCAGCACCGGATGGCTCTTGATGAAGGCCTTAATGGTTGTCACGATGTTCTCCTTCCCAAATCACCCGCTAGGGCGAAAATTCGCCGGCGCTGGTCCGGGTTGTGGTAGTTGAGCTTCAGGTCGTCTCCCACCGAGGTGATCTTGGACCACGGTGCCTTGGGCACGCAGGAGGACGATGGCCAACGCCGCGAACCATAGCATGGTAGTGTAGATATTGATGCGCTCCTTAAGCCCCATCAATGGTGTGGCTTGCCCTGCATCAAGTTGGGGAATCTGCAAGGCTGTCAAAGCGCCAAAAATTAGGACTATGACGACTGTCGCGAACGAGTACAAGCGGAACCGCCTTCCGAGTAGGAAGGCCCCGAAGCCCATGGACAGCAGAATGAACAGTGACATCACAGCCGTCATAGGACCGTGTAAGCTGCCGCTCGGCGTTACCTCAGTCCCACGCATGTCCATCTGGAAGAACAAAGGTGTCACCATGCTGAGGGCCGCGTATCCGACCATTATGGCACCTGTGACCCGAGCAGCGCGTTTCGGGCTAGCGGACGTCCAGACGCCCACCGCGAAGGCTGCCACAAGCAGGTTATACGCGATGCTCACCAGAAGCATGAGGGACCTCGTCGGAGCCCCGGTGGCCAGCAACTCGCTGTAAACTTGATCGGTGTAGCTGTAGCCCTCATACCGCCAGCTCGCCATCACGTCAGTAGCGACATACAGCAGCGAAGACAAGATACCACAGATCAGCAAGAGCTTTCGTACCTTCTTCAATTCTTGCCGTCCTGTTCTAGAAGGTTTTCTGAATGGAACCAGCCGATCAACCCTTGCCACATAATCCTCATACTCCTTGCCAAAGGCCTGCGTGAGTTGCTTCTCCTCTTTACCGATGAAAATCATAACACCGGCATACAAGAAAACCGAAGCAACCAGATAGACCCAGGTTAACGTCAGCAGCGCGACGGCGGGAAGGACGAAGAACGTCACACTGGAGT
>CP070811.1:2381934-2390851 GCA_020343875.1 Anaerolineales bacterium
TGTATTCGTTCAGAGACCTGGGTCAGCACCAAGGTGATACCTTGGGCTTCGGCTACCTGTCTGCCCTTGATGAAGCTGAACACCGCAGAGGAATCCACCCTGGTCACACGCCGGAAGTCTAGGACGATGTAGCGCGCCGGCGGTTGCTCCCTGTCGGCAAGCCGAGCCCGAATCTGTTCCAGCAGCCCATTGGCCGTCCCGAAAAAGATGAACCCCTGCAGTTCCAGAACATAGATGTGCTGGCCCAGATCCGTCAGCACCCGCCGGTGGTAGGCGCAACGCTCGACGTTGCTGGTCATCTCTGCACCCGAAAGCGCGTGATGGACGATACGGATCCGGCTGTAGCTCACCACGAACAAGATGATCATGGCCACCAGCCCCACACCTACCCCGATCAGAAAGCCAGTGGCCCCGATCACCACCAGTATCAGCAAAACAACCGCATAATCGGCCCGTGAGAGCTTCGCCCAACCCTTGATCACCCATTCGATAAGGAAGTCCAGCCCCAGGAAGAACAGCAGCCCACCTAGGATCGGTTTGGGGAAGAAAGCCAGCAGCGCCGAACCGGCCAGGAGCATCACAGCACAGATTGCACCGGCCACCAGTCCGGCCAACCGGCCCCGCGCCCCGATGCGGTAGCTCAACGTGGACGAGCTCAGCGCGTGGTAACCAACCATCCCCCCACCCAGGCCGGACAGGATATTGGCAAAACCGGCAGCCCGTAGTTCGCGGTTGAGGTCAACGTCCTGTCGGATGGCCAGTTCGAGGGCGGAAGCGTTCAGCAGCAGACTGACCACGCTCAAGACCAGAACGATAGCGATATTGCCGCCTTGCCCCAGGATGGCCGCCCAGTTCGCGGCCAGCAGATTGGCTGGTATCAGCGGCTGCCAGATTGCCACCCCTGATACCTCTCCCAACAACACGCCCTGATCCACCGCATCGTCGATGGATAGGCCCACCACCAACAGCGCCAGGTAAAACACCAGGATGGCTCCGACCAGGATGCCTGGCATGGTCAGGAAGTGGTTGATGCGCCGCAGGCCAACGTATAAGAGGAGTGCGAAAAGCACACCCGGAGCCCACAGAACCAGTTGATCGGGTTGGAGCAGCGCCGGGATGTTCGAGAGGGTGAGCGGGATTTCTGCCATGACGCCGAAGGATCCCCGCACCAGCAACCAGCCTGTCCCGGCCAGGAAGCCGCCCACTACCGGATAGGGGATGAAGCGCACCAGTCCCCCCAGCTTGAAAAAGCCCAGCGCCAGGAAGAAGATCCCGGTCAGCAGCGTGGTGGCGCCAATCGCCACCAGTACTGTGATGAGTTTATGGTCCATCTGGGCAGCGGGGAGGGTAGCGACCAGCGCGGCAGCCATCACTGCCAGGATGACCGACGGACTGTCCTGCGTACTGCCCATCACACCCGGCACCAAGCTGCTGAGCGCTGTGCCGATCAGCATAACAGCGGCAGTGACCAGCGCCATACCGATTCCGTAGGGGAGATAAGGGGCCAGCTCGCCAGCGAAGATCAGGCTTCCCAGCGAAAGGGCGACGATGACCTCGGTGATGCCTATCAATATCCCCGATGTCAAGCTGGGCAGCAGCCTTTCAGACTGGAACTCGCCCTGCAACCAGTGGATCAGCTTCCAATCGGCCACTGTCATGGTGCCCCCCTGCTTGACTTCGAAAGGGGAACTGCAGAGTTCTGCTCCGGCCTCAGAGGTCGCGCCAGGCATGTTGTGCCGCTCTACTTTCCCCCCGAACGACAGCAACCCCATCCAGGCCCTTCGATGAAGTGCTATTCCCCTTTCGTAACCGGTTCCTTGGTCAATTATACGGCCAATCTAGCAAATAATCAATCAGATTTCGGAGAGGGTTGTTGCAGCGCTGGGCAGAACCGTCTCAGGGCTTCAAGGGTACTTTCTGCTCGGCCCCAGGTAGGAGTAGCGTGCAGGTTGGATCGAGCCATCAGACCCAACACCTTCCTAAACCGGTGGGGCAAGTAGCAGCACCGATGGCACCCGGTCGGGCTCTGCCAGCCGCAGCATCTGGTAACCGATGCCAGCCAGACCCAGCATCAGGCCGGGCAGCTCGACGGCTCCGGGCCCACCGCAAGCCCAGCCGTGGCGATCGATGCTGTCCAGGACCATGGGAGCCAGGCGCTCCACCTGGGCGTGCCACCTGTGGTCATCCAGGACCTGGCTGGCCTGGAGTAGCAGCTCGAGGTTGCCCATGTCTCCGTGGCACAGGCAGTGGCTGAACCCAAAGCCGTGGCTCAAGGTGGTGTTTATCGCGGTCTGGATCTCGTCGCCCAGCTTGGGGTCGTCCAGGTGTGACAGGGCCCGCAAGCGCGCCAGCCCAATTCCGGCCGCGCCGTGACACCAGGCCACCAACCGCCGGGCGGAGTCGGGCCCCCCAGCCTCCCGCAGATCGGGCCAGTTTCCGGCTTGGGGTGAGTAGAGAGCCCGTTCGTAGTCGATGGCCTGGCGTGCGGCCGCCCGGAAGCGCTGGTGCCCGCTCACCCCCGCCAGTTCCAGAAGCGCCCAGGCGATACCCGCCGCGCCGTAGGCAAAACCGGTCAGCGGCCTCGGTCCAAGACGGGGGACGGTCCAGCCCAGGCCGCCCTGGACAGGCTGTGCAGACGCGATGAGATGATCGCCACAGGTTATGGCTGCATTGAGCGCCTTCTGGGATGGCAGGCAGTGGTGGAAAGCCAGCAGCCCGCCAATGGCGCCGGCCGCGCCACGAACCAGGCCAAATTCCTGGTCCTGGCCAATGAAGCCGGCCAGCACCTCCACGACTCCCTCGGCCTGGGACAACAACCCCGGCTCAGCCCACAACACACCCAAATGGGTCAAGGTGTACAGCACCCCGCCCCATCCTTCCAGGCCGCCAATGTCCGGCATATCTGGACTGAGCAGTTCAACCTGGCGCAATATGCTGTTCAACGCCCGCCGAGCCAGGGTGGTGTAGCCCTCTTCGCCGAGGACGGCACCGGCATAGGCCAGGAACAAAGCCATGCCGGGAATCCCGCTGTAGAGATCGATTCCCAGCGGCGCGATGCCCCAGTTCTCCTCGGCCAGCAGCTCAAGCCCGATCCAGGAGATGTCCTCCTGGCCGCGGATGCTTGTTTCGGCCAGGCGATCGGCCACGGCCCGGGCGCCGGCAAGGAGCCGGTCGCGGCTCAGAGAAGTCTGCGCTTCCAGCCACAGGTAGATCGGCTCGGCTGGCGGCCGGTGCATGCCAGATTCAAGCGTGGCCAGTGTGGCGCGGATAAACCATTCCTGCCGGCGTTTGTCCTGCTCGTCGAGCGCACGTAACCGGCGCTGGACCAGGGCCATGCCGGTCTCGGTCAGAACGCCCCGGATGGTCTGGCCGTTTCCGCTGGTCAGGTCCAGTGATGTGGGGTGCGTGGTGAAGACAGGGATGTCTCCCTGCTGCAGCTCCGCCTGTTCCACCCCGATCACCTGGCTCATATAGGGGCGCCCTGGCACTGCGGTCCAAAGACGGTCCAGGAGAAGGTCGCGATCCAGGCCCTGACGCAGCACGTCGGGATGGAAGCTCTCAAACAGGAGCTGGTCATAGGTACGCGTTGGCCGCAGCAGGACGCGCGTCTCATCCAGAGCGAAACGGGCCAGTGGCCCGTGGTCGGCTACCAGATCAACCCGGTGGTCCATCAGCAGTTGATAAAGCATCACGAAGCCCTTGACTACGTCTTCCACATGGTCGAGAGCAGTGGCCTGGGCGCCGTCCAGGCTGGGCCGATTGGCCTCGCCGGGCAGTTCTACGCGCTGGCGGATATAGTGCATGTGGTCGGTGCCGGCGTGGGCGGGTTGCGGGATGCGGTCAGGCGATAGCTGGCCCTCGTCGCCACCCAGCCCACTGATATCGATGCCCCCGTATTCGTCGCGCGCCCACAAACGCTGAGGCAGCAAGCCTACCTGCAGGACCGAATTCGCCAGGGCCTGTTCCACGACCACGCCGGCCTCAGCTCCGTCAAACCTATCAAACTGGGGGTTGAAGAGGGTCTCCAAATCGATCAGCATAGGGTGTTGGCCGCGCGCAATCAGATTCTCCAGGTGGAAGTCGGTCGCATTCAAGGTATACAGAAGGGCCAGATAAGCCCCCAGACGTTGATAAAAACACTCGATTTCCGCAACCGAAGTGCATGCCTGAACCTCGACGTACTCGACCCACCCGTATGCGCCACGATCCAGAATCTTCAGCGTTTGCAAAGGGGGCTGGCAGCCGCGGCCATTCAGCCAGGCCAACAACTCCTGGAAGTGTACATCGATGGCCAATGACTTGGGCTTGTAGACCATCTGAAAACCCGAATCGAAACGGGCGATCATCACCGAACGGCCACCCCGGTGAGTGTCGCCCGCTCCGCCGACCAGCTCCACCAGCAGGCCCGGATCGTGGGCTGGGCCGAAGCAGTCCAGGATTGCCTCCCAGTCGGCGCAAAGGCGCTCAAGAAATTCGAGACAGACCTCGACCCAGTGGGCGATACATATGGTCAGTTGGCGGGCCAACACAGGATATTCCGCCAGGATGGCTATTGCCTCTTCAGGCTGGCGCAGGCGGTGGATAAAGCTCTCGAAACGCTCTGCTGGGGTCTCACCATCCAGCACATCCTGCAAGCGGGCTACGTTGAGTTCCAACACCAGGGTGCGGCCCAAACGGGTGAGCAAGGGGTCCGGCAGGTTCATCAACAGCACGTCTATGACGGTTTGCGGGTCGAAGGGGGGCGTGGGCCACTGGTCCTCGAGAGCGGCTATACCGGCGTTCAGGCGGTCGCATGCCAGGTCGACCAGCGGCTGAATGAGATCGAGAAAGCTAAATATCTCCTCGCCGGGGGGAGGGTTGGCGAATCCGGAGGCTGGGTAGGCAAATGCTTCGGCCAGTTCCAACAGCCAGCCCGGGGGATGGGGCAAGCGCCTGTGGAGGCCTTCTATCGTCTGGCCCAGGATGGGTAGGATGGACTCCTCATCGATATTCTCTAACGCCAGGCGCTGTGCGAAATGGGACTGGGTGTCAAATGGCGGCTGGGAGCGCCAGCTCTGGAGACGTCGCCGTCCAAGCTCGACGTCCTGGTCGCTCAGCGGATCAGGAGCGCCTTCGCTGGATAGCAGTGCGATGCGTTCTGCCAGAGTCAGGGCATCGCACCACGCGGGGGACAAAAACCACTCCGGGGCCACACGTCTCTCCCAGACATTCGATACACAAAGCGCAGGCGGGACAGGTCATCCTCCACGGATGAGCCCTCGCCAGGCCGGAACTCCGGCCTGGTGCCTGCCCCGCACTCTGTTGCGCTTAGTAGCGGCGGCGGTAGGAGTAGGCGGGGGGACGACTGTATGACGGCCGCCACGACTGGCTGGGGCGGTTGTTCCATGACCGGCTGTTTGATGGGCGAAACGACTGGCTGTTCGAAGGGCGAGACGGTCGGCTGTTCGAAGGGCGATACGACTGGCTGTAAGACCCTCGCGATTGTCGCCATGAACCGCCAGCGGCCATGTCCAACTCCTCGTCGGTCAACTCGATGGCACCGGCCGGGTTCTCCGGCAGGTGCTCCTGCTCCTCCTGGCTTAGGGTTTGCCGGTACCCCGGGTCCTTCCAGGCTTTGATAATCTTGTCACGCAGCATAATGCTCCCTCCTGGCGTAAATAACTAGCGAGCTTGGGTCTGATGTTGCCCAAGTGCAACATCCCATCCTAGCCTCGCATCTTGATCGTGTACGAGTGTTGCATAGGCACCGCCGAGGGCCAGCAGTTGCTCATGCTCCCCACGTTCCACGATGACGCCCTCATCTAGCACCAAGATCAGATCGGCATTGCGAATCGTACTCAACCGGTGGGCGATCACGATGCGTGTGCAGTCGAGTTCGCTCAGGTTCCGATCCACCATACTCTCGGTTAAGACGTCCAGGTGGCTGGTCGCCTCATCCAGAATGAGGAAAGTCGGCTCGTGGGCCAGCGCGCGGGCGATGACCAGCCGTTGGCGCTGCCCACCTGCCAGGTCGATACCTCCTTCTGCGATAACCGTGTCATAGCCCATGGGCAGGCTGACGATCTCGTCGTGGATGGCTGCCAATTGGGCTGCCTGGCTGATCTGGTCCAGCGATAGATATGGATCGTTGGCGGCAATGTTGCGCCGGATCGATCCGCTAAAGAGATATGGCTCCTGCAGGACTACCCCGAACTGGCCCCGCAGCGTGCGGTAATCCAGGTGTCGCAGCAGCAAGCCATCGTAGAGAATCTTGCCTTGATCCAAAGGGTACATGCCCAGCAACAGCATGGCCAGCGTACTTTTGCCGGAGCCGGTGGGCCCCACAATGGCCATCTTCTGGCCCGGTTCAACGGTGAAGGAGACGTTACGAATCGCCCAGGGTGCATTCGGGTGGTAGCGGAAGCTGGCGTTGCGCACTTCGATGTGACCGGTCAGCGCGGGCGCATGCATGACCCTTCGCTTGTCCTGCTCTGGCTTGGCCTCTAACACATCGGCGATGCGCTCCAGTTGGGCGCCCACCAGCTGGACCTGTTGAGCGGTCGACACCAGAGACGCCAATGGTCCCAGGAAGGCCATGGCCAGGGTGACCACCGCCAGCATGGTGCCCAGGCTCATGTTGCCTTCCAGCACCCATAGGGCACCCAGCCAGAGCAGAGCCACCGGGGCCAGGGACTGGATGGCGTCCTGGCCCGCCTCAACCAGGTTCGACACGTGGCCACGCCGCAACGAGATGTTCAACTGCTTGAAAAAGAGGTTCGACCAGTGGCCCATGGCCCGGTCTTCGGATGCGGCGGCTTTCAGGGTAGCCATGCCGGTCAACGCTTCCACCAGGTAACTCTGAGACTCGGCCTGGGCGGCCAGGTCACGTTCGGTCAGCTCATACAGACGGCGGGTTGTGCCCAGCAGCAGCAGGACCAGAGCGCAGCCGAAGACCAGGGTCAACAGGCCAAACAGGGGCTGCCACAAGAGCAGTATCGCCAAATACAGGACCACCAGCGCGCCATCCAGGATTCCAGACACCGTCTGGCTGGTCAGCACCTCGCGGATCAGGGAGATGCTGCCCAAGCGCATCAACAGGTCACCGCTGGTCCGTTCGTGAAAGAAGCGGAAAGGCAGGCTCAACACGTGCTCGAAGAATCCCAGCATGACCCCGATGTCGAGGCGCGTTTCCAGGTAGAGGGCCAGTGCGCCCCGCAGGTAGGTCAAAATGAGCTGAGCCACTACCAGGATGACCATACCAATGCCCAGCATGGCCAGCATAGAGACGCCCTGGGCAGGCAAGATCGTATCTACCACTACCAAGGTGAACAAGGGGAAAACCAGGCCCAGAACCTGGAGCAACGCCGATGCGGCCAGTATCTGCGCCAGAAAACCGCGTATTCCCGGCGTCTGGAGCAGACGTCTCAAATACTTGTGCCAGGATAGTTTGTCCCGCGCCCGTTTTGGCCGGAAGTTCGGGCCCGGCTCCATAGTCAGCACCACGCCGGTGAACCCCAGGTTGAACTCTTGTGCGGATAGTCGACGACGCCCAATAGCTGGATCGGTGACTTCGACGGCCTGGGATGACCAGCGTTCCAGCACCAGGAAGTGATCGAAATTCCAATGGACAATGGCTGGCAAGCGTACCTGCGCCAGGTCGCGGGGCTCAAGCGAGAAAGCCCGTACGTTCAGTCCCAGGTCGCGTGCCACCTGGGCGATGCCCCGAGCGGTAATTCCATCTCGGCCACTGGGCAACTCCTTGCGACATTCGTTGAGAGACGTCTCACGGCCATGATAGGTCAGAATCATGGCCAGGCAGGCAGCTCCGCACTCGTGAGGCGTCATCTGCAGAATGACAGGCACACGCTTCATATCCCGCTCACCAGGCATGCCCCATCAGGGGCCAAAATGCGATAATCGCGCCTGCTACTGTGAGCAGCAGGGCCAGAATCCAAAGAAATACAAAGACGCGTGAGGAGACCAGGCGGGGTAGGTCCACCTTCTCTTTATTTTGAAGGTAATGCTGGCGAGCCTCAGGGCGAAAGATGGGGCGTTTCGGTGCCAGGGGGGGGTTGGGTGGTCCGCCGTTTTGGGTACGGTTGGTCATTGGTTCCTGAGACACAATGGCCTCCATACTCTTGAATCTGCTTACGCGGTAGGCCACGCACGTTGCGCGACAAGATTATTGATAATGCCGTTCTTTACCAGCCAGAGTCTAGAACACGAATGCCACGCATGGGACAGTCGCGCCTATGCCAAATCAGAACATGCGTGGAATTCGTGATAGAAATTACGCAGTTGACTAGAGTGCCCGGTGGTAGAGCAGCGCAAACCCAATGGAAACTGCACTAAGCCTAGTGTATCACTTTCTGGCTGACAAGTCAAACGCCTCGCACGAGGGGCACGGCGGCGCCATCGGCTAAATCTGAGGGCGCTACAGCAGCAGAGTTCGACACCTTGAGAAACGACTCTCAGACCAGCTGCACTTTGATCGGCAAATTGATGAGCAGGAATTGGCCCATGAATAGGCCACCCCACAAGACCATAATAACCACATAATTGTAAACGCGTTGATCACTTCCAAAACTTCTTCACCCGGGAAGGGATTGTAACGAGCCTCGAAACGCTCCCTGGCCTTGGCCAGTGTCAGGCCTTCGTCGAGCCACGTCAGAAAATCCAACCCTTCCCTGGGCAGCTCCAGAAACTGGTCGCCCCGCCCCACAATAACCACGCCGTTTTCACCTTGCTTGGACAGTGGGTGCAAACGGATCGTGCTATTCAGTGAAATCGGGAGTGAAGCAGCTTCAGACATCAACGCGCCTCATTTTGAGTGTTAAGGTGAAATCAAGCAGGTGAGGGGTCTTGGCAAGCCTACCGAAGATCTTCCCTAGGAAGCAATTCCTGATCTGCTAGCCTTGGAATAGGTAGCCAATATGAA